>JAFDZO010000004.1 GCA_018266845.1 Bacteroidota bacterium
GATGGCATAGCAGATAAACCTAAAACAAAATATCTTAAAGTGTTTTTATCCTTTAAAATTGCAATGGATATAGGTGTAGGAACAGGTAATCCATTATTTTCATTTTTTGTTAAATGAGGGAAATTTATTACAAAAAATTCATAAGACCTCAAGTTAATCATATCAAAAGAAATTAAATTCACATCATCTTTCTTAGGTAATTGTCCCATCTCTAAACAGCTTTCACTGAAAACAACTATTATTGCATGCTTTCCTCTTTTGTATAAATCTTGTATAAAGTTTTCAGGGTCATGAAATAGTTTCTTGGGAAGAGTAACGCATGTTAATTTATAAAATTGCAAAGCACTATTACTAATCTTATCACTTTTTTCTTGTAATTCATTTAGTTTATCTAGTAAAGTTACTTTCTTCTTTTTTTTAAAAAAATCAAAAAATCCCATAAATTAAATTTTAGTTTTTATAAATTAGTTGAACAAATGCTTCAAAACTAAATATAGATGAAGTTTCAGTAATTATATGTAAACTTTTTAGTATAGAGGTTCTGAAACGATAAAATCTAATGTCTACTTTCCTTTTGTTTGTAAATTGCTGATGGAAAAAATATACTTATCAGCTATTTTACCGATTTCAGATTTTGACTTTATCTTATTTGTCTTTAAAAAAATATCTACATCTTCCTTCATAAAAAAAACTCTTTTTCCGCCAGGCTTTGAATATGCAATAAGATTTCTGTGAGTCATCTTATAAATGTAAGATTTTGACACTCCTAAATATTTAGACAGGGTTTCTATATTGAAGATAGTGTTTTCATTTTTATCAGTTTCGTTTAAGTGAGAGTCCATCTCAACATTGTTTTGTTTAGAAGTATTTGAGGCAAAACTTACTTTGTAATTTTTTGATTTTTTAAGCGCCTCTAAACGGTTCAACTCTAAATCAAGTAAATCCGGAATTGAATTTAATTCAGACCTAATCTCAGCATTAAATTCCTGCTCCCGTAAATTTTGAAACATTCTTAATGAAACAATAAATTCTTTCCTAAACTGAAAATAGAAACTAATTCTATCATCAATTTTTTCAATATTATTTACTAACTCTGATAATTTGTGAAATAATTTTAGCATGATTTTAATTTAAGAATTATTTATAAAAATGGATTTTGGTAAGTCTTAATATTGAATTAAGTTAGGAGCAATCTCCTTTTAGGAATTGTCATTATTTCTTTGATTTCTTGTACAATTTTTTGTAAACTATTTTTATATACCTAAAGCATTACATTTGTAAAAACTGACATATATTGCGAAAAAAATTTTCTTTATATTTCTATTGGTTTGGCTTTTGTGTAAAGAATTGGTATTAAGTCTGATGAAATTTTAGGAGAGTACATTCTAAATTAATTTTATTGTTTATAAGACAACATTATCTTACAACAATATTATACCTGATAAAACCCATTTTATGTTAAGGATAGATAAAATAAAGCGACTATAAATTACTGTCTTACTAGTGTTAATTAAGCCATGGCTTCTTTTTCTAATTCAATAATTTCTTTTAATCGCAACGATATATTTCTCCAATTTGAATTAAGGTTAATTGTCCTGATTTGTATTTTATGTTTATTGTATTTGAAATTTAAATTATAGTCAGTTTCAATTGTTGGATAAAGCAAAATACCCGTTGCATTTTGTGTTTTTAAATTTGTGTTTTGTTGGTTCAATAGATAGCTGAATAGCTGATATAAATTGGCAGATTTTATCCGTTCCTTATCATAATTTATTGTCATTGTCTCACGATAAAATTTTGCATCAATAATTATTTTTTCTTCGTCATTTTCTAATGTTATATCTGTTTTCATTTGAGGTAAAAATTGAAAACTATCAATGTCGGCGTTATCAAATTGCCACTTAATAGTTTCCTTTTTTACTGTCTTGTATTTCTGTTGTTCGATTTTATAGAAGTTTCTAATAAACGATTCAAACAATTGATTCATTTTTTTATCATCCCTTGTGAAGTCCGAAAATTTATATTTTCCTTGTTCTTCGGATGGCAAGGTACTTTCATAAATAATTTGACAAACATTCATTACAAATCCATAGAAACGGTTGTTTCTATTCAGTTTTACTTGCTTAAAAAGTGAATTAGTAATTTCAATTTGCTCAATGTCTGAGAACATTCTTTGTAAACTAACCAATTCATTTTTTAGCTGCTTGTCAAGCCCTTTGGTTCTTGTAAGTCTATAAATGGTTGAAACTAAAATACGGTTCGAAATTATATTGGCGGAAAAATCGTCAAATGTGCAAATTGTTCTTTGCTTAAAAAGTAAATTGCTTTTCAATGTCTGACTAATTTGAATTTTACCTTTTACGCCTGCTAGTTCTTCAGTGTGGTCTATATAATTTTTATCAATGCCTCTTTTCAAAAGCATTTTTGAAGCATTAATTAAAATCTTTGCAAAAAGGTCAAGAAGTTCCGTCTTATCGTCTATCGAAACATTTACACGTTCTTTCTCATCTAGCTTATTCCAAGCATAGCAAAGTAAGTAGTAAATATTTTCAATAGGTATTTGCATTACTTATCTTGATAGTTGTTTTAAAACTTCTGAAACTATTGTTGAATCATCGAACCATATTTCTTCAAGCAGAGGTTTCAATTCAAAACTTAAAATTTCATTCCACCATTTATTTTCATCTACATTCGTTGTAAAGGTGCAGAAATAACTGTGTCCAATTTGAAATCCTTCACCAAGATTAATATCCTCTTTTATTTTGCTGTTCACTTTTGTAACCGCCGAACAAATATGTTCAACCATTCCAGCAGTTAAACCTTTTGAAGCCAGGAATGAGCGGAAATTATTACCATAATCAGGTTGAAGCGTAATAAAAGCAAATCGTCTTCTTAAAGCATAATCAACAATAGCTAATGAACGGTCTGCCGTGTTCATTGTTCCAATGATGTATAAATTTGATGGAACGTAAAAGCGGTCTTCTTCGTCTTCTGCGTAAGTTAGTTTTAGTGCAAATTTTTCTTCTCTTTTATCGGCTTCAATTAGCATCATCAATTCTCCGAATATTTTACTTAGATTCCCTCTGTTTATTTCATCAATAATAAAAAAGAAAGGTCTGTCGGGATGTGCCAATGCTCTTTGACAGAATGAATAGAAAATTCCGTCCCTTAAATCAAAACCTCCTTTTTGTGTCGGTCTTAAACCTTGAATAAAATCTTCGTAGCTGTATGATTGGTGAAACTGCACCATTTCAATGTTTGCATCTTTTACTTCTTGCATTATTTCATAAGCCAATTTTCTGGCGATAAAAGTCTTTCCAACTCCCGGAGGACCCTGTAAAATAATATTCTTCTTTCTTTTTAATAAAGCAACGGTTTGTAAAAACTCTACTTCACTTATAAAAGGCTTGTCGCTGTCGTTAGTAAACTTGTATTTTTTTATGTTACTGCTTTGAAGTAGTTTTTCGGTAATGATATTTTTGTTATCAATTATCTCACGAATGATGTCGTATTCTTCTTCTGTGAGTTTGAATAAACTTCCTTGATTATTAATGAACACTTCGCAATGCTGCAATGCTGCATTATTTTTCAGGTCGTTCCAATGAACAGGAATTTCCAACTTCTCAACAAGTTCAAATTCTATTTCTTCTCCGTTGGCTGTGTTGTGAATACCTTTTGTTACCTCATAAATTGCTTTAATTTGTTTGGTTGGTGTGCTTTCGTAACCAATAATTAAATCGCCTTCTTTAGCTGCTTCAAAGTACTTATATATTCTTCTTTTGTTTCCTTTTTCGTTGTGTGTTGTATAGGTTTGTCTTTGTCCTTCGGTGTGATTGCTAATACTCCAAATCTTTGGATTAGCATTTAGCCACCAAAAATTCAATGGTTCAGTTTCGTCATTGGATTCGTCTAATTCCATTTCTGGTTCAGAAACGATAATATTAGAACCTAGTTTCTCTGTTGTGAATTTCAAATTATTTGCAGCAAAAATTGAAGCTAATTCTGGATAAAGTCTTACATACTCATTCAATATAAACCCATATACATTAGTCGGGCTAAATGTATCGGGGCGGAAAAGGTTTTTGTAACTCTTTAAAGTGTTTGATTTGTATTGATAAACTTTATCTGTTATCCATTTTACTTTTCGTCTGTGATTAAAGTTGTCCCAAATGCCGTCAAAAAAGTAGCTGCCTTCAATTATTCCAATTCCCAAGCAGGTATTTACTCCTTTAGTTGCAAAAACTACATCACCAATATTGGCTGTTTTAAAAAGCCAAAGATTCAAAGTTTTATTTGATTTGTAATCGTCTTTAAGTCCAATTTCTTTATTCATTTCTACTCGTGATTCGAACTTGTTTAAATCATCGAAATTGAAATCTATTGCAATTATATTTTCGTTATGAAACCTTTCCCATTCAGATGCCTGACTACCTGGAGCAAACTTGAAATAATTGCGACTTTCCTTATTTAATTTTGTTATTTCAGGCTTTAGTTTTTGTAATAAATTATAGGCATCAGCATAAGTAGCGATAGGTTTTAAATTATTTGGTTTGGGATCTTTTACTGACCAACCTGCAATCTGACCCGCCTCAGGTGAAGCTCCAAAGCGAACAAAAAATTGATAACTGTCTTTGTGAGATTCCTTGGTTATTGGATATAAGGCTATCCAACAGAAATCACTACCAAAATTAGTTGCTCCTTGAAAGTCAACTTTATGAAAAATATAATCTTTTAATTCTAATTTGCTTAATAAATCTTTTGCTATTTGTTCAAGATAGTTTAATACCGTTTCTCTTATTGTTCCTCTGTAAAAGTAACTATGAAAAATGCTCCATGGGTTTTGCCAATTGGCGAATAAGTCTCTCTTAAATAATTCATATTCTTGAATTTGTTTTAAGAAGTCTTCTTTATAATGATTGAAATAGTCAACGGTTTTATTTCTTATATTATCCTTTATTTCATTTACCAGTGCTTCGCTTGCTGTTTCACCTTGCAAAATTCTACGAGCAATTTCAGCACGTAATAAATTAACTGGTTTGAAATCACGTTCAGGGTCGCCATATTCTTTATAAATTTCTTCAACAATGTTTTTAGGTAAACTATTAATTGCCGAATATAAGCTTATTGGTTTTACTGTGTATGCATGATATTGATTGGCTAAGTCTATTAAATATTTAAATTGTGTTTGCATATTGAGAATTTGGTTTCTATTTTTCTTACTACTTTTCTTTTGTTGAGTTATTTGGCAGTACTAATTAATTGCCTAGATAATTCTATAATGAGATTTAAAATTGATCCACCTCTATAAATTGTTTATACAATAAAATTTCCTAATAATAACAATATTATTTAGAATTTACTCGTTTACTTAATTATTACCTTCAACAATATTGAAGAGCTAATTTAATGTAATCGGTTTATGTTAAAAATCCTGCCAAAGGCTAATTAAAATTTTGTTAACTGAGAAAAGTATTAACCGAAGATTATTTTAATAAAATCATTTTCTTTACACTCTCAAATTTTTCTGTTTCTAATCTATAAAAATATATACCACTAGAGAGATTTAAACCACTAAAATCAACAAAATAATATCCAGATAATTTCACTTCTTTATTAATCAGGATCATAATTTCTCTGCCTAATATATCATATACTATTAAAGTAACTTTTGAATCAATTGGAAGTGAATAATAAATCTTGGTGTTTGGATTAAAGGGATTTGGATAATTTTGGCTTAATTCAAATTTTATTGGTATTCCAATCTCAACTTCATTTTGTAAACTGTAATATTTAAAATTTCCATTGTAGTCTATTTGTTTTAATCTATAATTATATTTTCCGGAAGAAAGATTTCTGTCCGTAAAAGAAAAATCTTTTTTCTCATTACTATTTCCACTACCCTGTACAAATCCTACTTTGTTCCAATTGTTTTCACTTGTTAATTTTCTTTCAATGTCAAATCCAGAATTATTTTGTTCTGAAGAAGTTGCCCATTTAAGTTCAATATTATTTTTATCAATCAGTGATAAAAAACTAGTTAGTTGAACAGGGAGAACCTCATTATTCAGAGTAAATATTTCATTTTGTGATAAGACACGGTTATAAAATCTTATATCATCTATTTTTCCATTAAATGGGGCAAGTAAAAAATCAATACTATGAGAACCTATAACTAATATCGATGATGCTGGTAAATTATAAGGTGTAAGATTATTTTGAGAAGAAACAAGTGAACCATTAACATATAATTTCAAAGAATTGAGTGACCTAACTATTACAAAATGATACCATGTATTCTGAGTGAAATTACTTAATGGATAGTTAATTACACCATTATACCAAGAGCCAGTATAATCCTCCCATTCTAAAGCATTTGTTGTACTTTCGATATCAAAGGCATATCCTGCCCAACCATTATTGTTTACAGTTAAAATTTGTTCACGTGTTCCATCTAATACATTGAACTGTATCCATGTCGAGACGGAAAGTTCTGGACTATAAAGATTACTATTATAAGGAACTACAATATAATTGTTAATACCATTAAAACTATAAGCACTGTTTGGATTTTCAAAACGATCAGGAACACTTGAACAACCGTAAACTGTTCCATTATTGTTATTACCACTAGCATCATTTGCATTTCCATTAAATGGAAAATAAGCAAGAAGACCCGCATTAATATTTGATGTATAAATAGTAAAAACTGAAGACGATGTTGAATTTACTTCCTGATTAGAAGCATCACTAATTCGAATTTTACATGTTATAGAATTTATGTAAGGTACGGTCCATTGAAAATTACCTAATGAAGCAGAATAATTATCAGATAAAGATGTCCAGTTATATCCATTGTTCGTAGAAAGTTCGATCTTTAGATTTGATACACCATACCCATTCCAGGTTATATTTTGCACAGAGCCAGCCTCAAAATTTTCATTCCCATTAGGTGCATTCAAACTTAAAGATTTATCGGGAGAATATAACAATCGTATTTCGTTATCTGAAAGTGTCCTGTTGTAAATACGAACATCATCAATGACACCTTGTAGTCTCGTTGACCAATATAATTGTTCCCTATTCCAATAATGTCTTCCAATCGCGGCTCTCGGTTCACCTATTAAAACACTTTGATTTTTTTCACCAATGAAATTTCCATCAATGTAAGCTTTCAAAACTCCATTGCTATATGTCATAGTATATAAAATAAAATGGGGAGAATAATTACCAGGAAATGGAACTCTAAAAGGAAAAATATTATATTCATCACTACCTACACAAAAATTAATTTCTTGGCTGTTGTTATCAGGATTATATAAATGGGAAATTCCGGCATAACCTAATGAATGATTTCCAAAAAAAATATATGAATCACCATGATAATGCGCCATACCTTCCTCCTTTACCCAAAGTGAAATTGTAAAATTTGAACATGAATTTAAATTTGTAGCTAATGATGCTGGTAATATAACACACTTTCCATTACCATACACAAAATCAGTCCCATATATTTTAACTCCATTACCAATTACGCCGTTTTCAAATGATGGTGAATTTTCTAGTGTACCATTATATCCATTTCCTGAATAATCACTAGCATCATTATCCAAAGGATAGTAAGCAAGAAGCCCATTGTTTAATATTTGAGGGGTAAAAATTGTATTCAATCTATAACTATTAAAGTTCAGGTTTTCATCTCCTTGTCCTCTGACTCGAATAAAATAATCACCTGGATTTACCTGAAAATTAATAATTTCGGTTGTGTTGAGAATATTTTTTGAAACTAGAACTGAATTGTTTGCTAACAATGCAATTCCGGTTAATCCTGCATTTGTTCCACTAATTGTTACATTTAAGTTTCCGTTCTGAGGAACAGTGACTTTATAAAAATCTATGTCTAAAAGACTCCCAAATGGTTGAGTTGTGATAAAACCGCTGTAGGAAGTATTGAACTTTATAGGATAAGCAAAATTCACACTATCGGGTTCATCCAATCCTCTAATTATCGATTGGCTATCTTCGGTTTCCCGAAGATGATTTTTATTTGTAAGAATAGTATCCGCAATTCCAACAGGTGAAGGTGTTCCGCTTACATTTAACCATTGTCTATTTGCATCTACAACTCCATCCCAGTCAAAGGAAAAAGGTCCAATTTCAAATTTTGAAACAATCCAAGTGTACAGAACATTTTGAGGTAGCGGCATTACGAGACTATAATTAGTGCCATAAGATAGCCCGTCAATAAAATCTACATTATTACCATTACAATTCACATCATTATTATAGAAATTTGACGGAATATTAGACTCTAGGTTACTGAACAGATATGGAGCATCAAAACCAGATAAATATGAATATCTTAAATCCCTCACTGCTTCACTATTATTATCAATATTAAAAGTTGGGTTAAAAGTAGATGCATTACTACCCAAATGTGGCGTCCCAATTGTTACTACTTTTGCAACTTTATGTCCATCTTCTTCATTTGGGTTCTGCCACCATTTATAATTCCCGTTTTCTTTTCTTTGCAGATATTCTCTTATAGCTAATCCTCCCATAGAATGTCCAACTAAAATTACTTTTTCAGCCCCAGTAACTCTTAAAACTGAATCAATACAAATTTTCAAGGCATAACCTTGCTTAAAAATTGCAGATTGGTTGCTTGTAGATTCATTTACTCCTGGCGTACCCGAATTATAAAGATATATTCTAGGATCGGATGGATTCTGATTCCAAAAATTATTAAAATTTATTGAATACAAACTGGATTTTGTTATCTTGTTTACGATTGTTCCATCTTGGTCGATTAACGGAATTATTACATCTTGCAAATAATCTGTAACATTACTTTTGGCATTAAGTACAAAATGTAATTTATGGTTATTACTCGATTGCCACGTTTGACTTAATTGAGTGATGGTGTTATCCCAAGTCAGATCAGAAGAATTCAACCCATGCACAAAAATAATTGGATAAGGAGAATTTGATGGTTGTGAAAAAGCAATTTGCGTAGATACTAAAATTAAAAGAAGAAAAGTTTTTTTCATAATGGAAGGGTTAGATAACTTATTTTAGAGTAAAACAATAATTTTTTAAAGTCATATAATTAGTATATTGATATATCAAGATTAAGTTTGAAAAATCGCTTTAGTACTTATAATCTATAATACATTGACGGTATTCGCAAATCCTCCACCACTAAATAAGCATATCCTTCGGGTGCATTGATTGAGGAATATCCTGCAAGAACTTTAACCTATAGATACACTCAAAGAATTGAGTCAACGATTTTCGTCATTGGTTTTTTGTTACTCTTCGCTATAACGTAAATAATTGATATTAAGTCTTTTCAAATTCTAAGAGAGTACGCTAAGGTTCATTTCTGAAGAATTGTTTTTGAAATGTATATTTTAGATTGAATAATATTATACCAAAGTTATATATATGTTTTCAATTTTTTCAATTGTATATTTCTCATTAATCAAATCAATTTATTTTGGCAAATCCCCAATACCTTACAAAATCTTTATTTGTAAAAGCTGTTGAATGCCCAACAAAACTTTATTACTTAAATAAAGACGCTTATTCCAATCAGAAAAATGACGATGCATTTCTTGAAGCATTAGCAAAGGGTGGGTTTCAAGTTGGAACATTAGCAAGATGCTATTATCCAGAAGGGGTATTGATAAAAGAAAGAGATTACAAATCTTCAATCGCTAAAACTGAAGAGTTATTAAAAAGAGATAGAGTCGTAATTTTTGAAGCAGCTTTTTTATACAAAGATTGTTTTGTCAGAGTTGATATTTTGATTAAAGAGGGTAAAAAGTTAAAGTTAGTAGAAGTGAAATCTAAATCATATGATAGTAACGAGGATGAATTCATGGGTAAGAGAGGTGGTTTAATTTCAAAATGGAAAAAATACATCTATGATATTTCATTTCAAAAATATGTGATTTCAAATGCTCATGATGAATTTGAAGTAGAAGCACATTTATACTTAGCTGACAAAAATAAAAAAACTTCCATTGATGGATTAAATCAGAAATTTGAAATAAAAAGAACAGATGGTTCATTTGAAGTTGTTATCAATGGCGATGTTACGCCAACTTCATTAGGAAATTCTATTCTTACAATGGTTAACGTAGATAAAGAGATTGATTTAGTGTGGAAATGTGCCGATAACGAAGATTTACTAAATTTAAGCTTTGAAGAGTTTATAGACAGAGTATCACTTAATTATAATAGGGACGGAAAAATTAACCCGACAATCAAAAATAGATGCAAAAAATGTGAGTTCCAAACTAATGAAATAGAAGAGAATGCGGTGAAAAAAAGTGGTTTCAAGGAATGTTGGGATGCAATATTTAGAAAACACAATACTGAATCTCTTGAAACAATAGTGTATAACATTTGGGATTTTAGATCAACAGATAAAGAGTTTTCCAAAGGTAATTATTTTATGTCTCAACTAGATGAATCTATTTTTACTGATAAGACGGCTTGTGGATACTTATCCCGTAAAGCTAGACAAAAGCTTCAGTATGAATCTGTAATTAATAAAACAAACGAAGAGTACTTTGATAAAGAAGGACTTAAAAAAGTAATGAAGACATGGAAATACCCTTTACATTTTATAGATTTTGAAACTTCAACAATTGCTATACCATTTAACAAAAATAGAAGACCCTATGAGTTAATTGCATTTCAGTTCTCACGTCACATAGTTCATGAAGATGGAAGAATTGAACATATAGGAGAATACATTAATACTGAACCTGGAAAGTTTCCTAACTTCGATTTTTTAATTGAATTAAAAAATCAACTGGATGGTGATTCCGGGACAATTTTTAGATATGCCTTACATGAGAAGACAGTTTTAAACTCTATTAAAAAAGAATTGAATGAAACAAGTGTTGATGAATTACCAAATAAGGAAGAACTAATAGAATGGATAGATAAAATTACAGATGGAGATAGAGCAATGGTAGATATGCTAGAACTTGTTAAGAATTACTACTATTCACCTCGAATGAAAGGTTCAAATTCCTTGAAGGTTGTCCTTCCAACTATTCTAAATGAATCAAAATATCTTCAAGATAAATATGATAAACCTATCTATGGAGGATCAGGTATACCCAGTAAAAATTTCAAAGAACCCATGATTTGGATTCAAAAAAATGGGTCTAAAATTCAAGACCCATATAAATTACTTTCTCCTCTTGAATATGATTTTTCAGAAGAAGAGATAAATTTAATGTTTGATGGTGATGTTATTGCTGAAGGTGGTGCTGCAATGTTTGCCTATAACCAAATGCAGTTTTCTAATATGTCAGAGTCTGAAAGAAGCATGTTAACAGAGTCTCTATTGAAATATTGTGAATTGGATACCTTCGCAATGGTTCTTTTATGGGAGTTTTTTAATTATAAATGTTCTTGATTTTTTTTACTATTTATCATTTTTTATTATTACTCAGCATCATTTTTTTTTCTTCTCTTTTTTTCTTTATATCTTATATTATATATTCCATTATAAAGTACTTATCTACATTAGCAAGCTTTACATATTTAAAGCATCCTTCAGATCTGATATTTGAATGTAACAGTATCGTTGAGTTACGGTCAAGGAAGAGTTTTAATCAAACCTTTTTATTCATAAAACATTAACTGCATTTCTTAAATCCTCAACTATTAAATGAGCATATCCTTCGGTCGTTTTAATTGAGGAATGTCCAGCTAGGACTTTAACCTTATAGATACTTATCCCTTTTCTCAATAGCTGTGTTATAAAGGTATGTCTTAAATTATGAAAATGTAAATGGTCTGGTAAACCTGCTTTTATAACACATGATTTAAATTTTGTTGTTATAAAGCTTTTGTCAAAAGGTCTGTCAGTATAACTTTGAAATAAATATTTTTCACCGATATAGGTTCCTTTGTTTTCATTTTTCATGGCTAACATCACAGGATAAAGCTTTTCCGAAATCGGAATAGAACGAATTTTAGTAGTCTTAGTTCTGTGGTTCTCTTTATTTAAAACTTTAATGATTTTATCTTCTAATAGAATATCATTCCATTGAAGATTTAATATTTCCGCTAATCTCATCCCGGTATACAAACCTATCATTACAAAATTTTTCAGTAATGGAATATCAATATTCTTAATCAACAATAGAATTTCATCTTCGGTAAAAACCATTTTTTCTTTTTCAACAGTCTTAATCTGCTTTATATCCGTGAATGGATTATTGTAGGAGTGTTTGAACTTTCTTGCAAGATTATAACTGGACTTTAGATTGCGTATTTCTATATTGAGTGTAACAGCACCAACAGAATTCAGCCGTACTTTCTTAAAGTACTCTATATCTTCTGCTGTTACGTCAAACGCAATTTTATTTCCGACTATATTTATAAACTCTTTAAATGATCTTCTATATAGTTGTAGAGTTGATTTAGTGAAATTATTTTGAACGTAATCCAAAACGAATTCACTTAAAGATTTGACGGTAAAGAACTTGCTTTTGTTTTGTTCGGTGAGAGTTGTTTCAAATTCGACTAACTTCTTTTGGGCTTCTTTATAATTTTTTGTTTTAGCAGAAACCTTTTTTGTTTGTCCCGATAGTTCATCTTTATAGAAGATGTAATAAACTCCGGATTTTCTTTTTGATAGAAACATAATTACTCCATTTCTACCGGATACATAAAAGTTAGAAAATATATGCCCACTTGTATGCCCACTAAATAAAAAACCACTCAAGAGTAACTCTTAAGTGGTTGTTATTACAGTGGACAGGGCCGGAATTGAACCGGCGACACACGGCTTTTCAGGCCGTTGCTCTACCAACTGAGCTACCTGTCCTTACAAAAAATGTTTCTAAACTTTTTGTTTCAGACATTATCGAAAAAAATTAGCTCGATTGAACTGCTGTCTCTTAGAACGAATTAGTAAAATACCAATTTTTGGAAAGTTAATCAATTACAAAAATGGGAATTTTTTAAAAATTGCAATTTATTTTTGTCTGACAGGTATTTTTTCATTTTATTATATCTCTTATAATGGTATTTTCATTTTTCCACACAATTAATCAGAAATATTTCAAAAAGAAATCATCAAAATTATGAAAACCAGAGGTCCTATTTCAAAATTTATCGAACAAAACTTTCTCCATTTTAACGCTGCTGCTCTTATTGATGCGGCGAAGGGATATGAAGAACATCTTGATAACGGCGGTAAAATGCTGGTTTCTTTAGCGGGAGCAATGAGCACTGCCGAGCTTGGTATTTCTTTAGCAGAGATGATAAGACAAGATAAAATTGCCATTATTAGCTGCACCGGCGCAAATCTCGAAGAAGATATTATGAATCTCGTGGCTCATTCGCACTATAAACGCATCCCGAATTATAGGGATTTAAGCCCGCAGGAAGAGTGGGACTTGCTCGAAAATCACTACAACCGCGTAACTGATACCTGCATTCCTGAAGAAGAAGCTTTCAGACGCTTGCAGAAGCATATTCACAAATTATGGAAAGAAGCCGATGATAAGGGCGAACGTTATTTCCCCCATGAGTTTATGTTCAAAATGCTGAAAAGCGGAGTGCTTGAACAATACTATGAAATTGATCCGAAAAATTCTTGGATGCTGGCTGCAATGGAAAAAAACTTACCGATTGTTGTTCCCGGCTGGGAAGACAGCACGATGGGTAATATCTTTGCTTCTTATGTAATCAAAGGCGAAATAAAGGCTTCCACAATGAAAAGCGGTATTGAGTATATGGCATGGCTTGCCGACTGGTACACGAAAAATTCTGATGGCAAAGGAGTTGGATTTTTCCAAATCGGCGGCGGTATAGCAGGAGATTTTCCAATCTGCGTTGTGCCGATGCTCTATCAGGACATGGAAATGCACGATGTTCCTTTCTGGAGCTACTTCTGCCAGATTTCCGATTCCACAACTTCATACGGCTCGTACTCAGGAGCAGTTCCGAATGAAAAAATTACATGGGGCAAGCTTGATATTCATACTCCAAAATTTATCGTTGAATCCGATGCAACAATTGTTGCGCCTCTTATATTCGCTTGGATTTTAGGAATGTAAAAATTTTTTTCAAAATTCCATTCTGAATTTTTTAAGCCCGTCTAATTAATCTTATTAACGGGCTTTTTTTATTATAGAGGATAAATTATTTTGTGCAATAATCTCTTATAACCTTATGAAACTCAAAAAACATATTTCGTTAATCCTATTTTTGATTTCCTCGTTTATTTTTTCTTCATGCTCTTCAACTTTTATGGTCATTGATTCTCCGCGGACAATGCCTCCTCCAAGAAAGCTTGATAAAAAACCCCGTGTTGCCTTAGTACTGGGTGGCGGAGCTTTTCTGGGAATGGCGCATCTTGGCGCATTAAAAGTTTTTGAAGAGAATAAAATACCGGTTGATTTAATCGTCGGTACAAGTGTAGGCAGTTTTGTCGGAGCGATGTATGCCAATAATCCGAACAGCGATTCGCTTAGAAATCTTGCCTCAAAAATTAAATCAGAAGAAATTTTCAATGCTTCGCTTTTTAATTCAATGGTTGGTTTTGTTACGGGTGAAAATCTTCAGGCATATATTAAAGAGCATATCAAAACAAAAAATATTGAAGATTTAAAAATTCCGTTCGTTGCAATTACTTCCGATTTAATCAGCGGAAAAACTATTCCGCTTTCTTCGGGACCAATTGCCCCGTCCGTAAATTCTTCCTGCGCAATACCAATGGTGTTTGAACCTGTGAAGATGTATGGAATGGTTTTAGTTGATGGCGGAGTTTGGAATAACGTTGCTGTTGACATCGCAAAATCATACGAACCTGATGTTGTAATAGCAATTAATCTGATGTCCGTTCTTCCTTCCGTAAAAGCTGATGATATAAAAACTTTCTTAGATGTTTACAGGAGAAGCGGACAGGTGAATGCAATTAATATCGGCAATCATAATGCAAGCTTAGCTGACGTTGTTTTAAATCCGAAAGTTGACCAGTTTCCTCCATTAAGCGATCAGTACGATAAGCAGATTTATGATGCAGGATACAATGCTGCTAAAGAAAAAATTGATGAGATTAAAAAAATTATAGAAGAAAAAATAAAAGATAAATAAACCAAAAGCCTGCGTAAGCGGGCTTTGTTGTTTTTAACAAATCCGCGGAAGCTGCTCGCCAGAAATCATATCTAAAATTCTTTTTGTTCCTATTCTGCTAATAAGAGTTACGCCGTCATTATTTTTTTTACCAACGCAGCCTATTGCGTTTCCAAAACCATATTTGTTAAGAATTGTTAGAGCTTTTTCTTTATGTTTTTCCGGGATGAAAGAAATAAATCTTCCTTCGTTAGCTACATACATTGCATCGAATCCAAGAAGCTCGCACGCTGCATTCACATCTTCCCTTACCGGAACATCTTTTTCATCAATGATGAATTCATATCCGCTTGCAGATGAAAGTTCAACCAGCGCGCTTACAAGTCCGCCGCGGGTTAAATCACGCATGCAATGAATTTCAACTCCTTCATTTAGTAAATCAGATACGACATGATTTAACGGCGCGCAGTCGCTTTCAATTTCAGTTTCAAATTCTAATCCTTCACGCTTAGCCATAATTGCAATTCCGTGTCTGCCAATATCGCCGTTAATAAAAATTAAATCTCCCTCATTTATCTTAGAAGGAGCTATTGTAAAATTATGTTCGATGATTCCTATACCGCTAGTGTTAATAAAAATTCCGTCGCCTTTTCCTTTATCAACAACCTTTGTATCACCTGTAACAATTTTTACCCCTGCCCCATCGCAGTTTTTTTTAAGTGAAGTTACAATCTGCCATAGGGTTTCCATTGGCAAGCCTTCTTCGATTATTAATCCCAGACTTATATACAACGGCTTTGCGCCGGACATTGATAAATCATTTACCGTTCCATTTACTGCAAGACTCGCAATATCTCCCCCGGGAAAAAATAAGGGCTTTACTACGTATGAATCAGTTGTGAACGCAATTTTGTTTTTATCCAGATTCAATAAAACAGAATCACTTCTTTGCTCAAGGAAAGAATTTCCAAACGCAGCGAAAAACATTTTCTCGATTAATTGCTGCATCAGTCTTCCGCCTCCGCCGTGCGCCATTAGAACATGCGGATAATCTGAAATAGGTATGGGGCACAATAACGCAAAATCAATTTCACTTTTCATTTTGCTTTCATTTTGTTCCTATATTTGTAATAAGCAGCGCATGCTCCTTCAGTGGAAACCATCGTTGCTCCTAATGGATGTTCAGGTGTGCAGGTTTTGCCAAATGCTTCGCAGTCAAAAGGTTTTTTTACACCTTGTAATATCAGCCCGCTTATACATTCAGAAGGTTCTTCAACTTTAAAATCCACAAGGTTAAATTTTCTTTCCGCATCATACTCAACGTAATCGTCGTTTAATCCTAAACCGCTTTGATAGATTTCTCCAATGCCGCGCCACTTCCTGTTTCTGATTTTGAAAACTTCCTTAATAATATTTTGCGCATGAACATTGCCCGCTTCATCAACAACACGCGAATATTGATTTTCAACTTCCGCTCTTCCTTCTTCCAGCTGCTTTACTGCCATGTAAACTCCGCATAGAATATCAACAGGCTCAAATCCCGTAACAACAATTGGCACATTATATTTTTTTGCAATTGGATAATATTCTTCATAACCCATAATAGTGCAAACATGCCCCGCAGCGAGAAAAGCATTAATTTTATTTTGTGGAGAAGAAAGTATTGCTTCAATTGCCGGCGGGACAAGAACGTGTGAGATAAGTATAGAAAAATTTTTTATACCTTGCTGCTTTGCCTGATATACTGACATTGCATTGGCGGGAGCAGTTGTCTCGAAACCCACAGCGAAAAAAATTATTTCCTTATGCGGATTTTCTTTCGCAATTTTCAACGCATCCATAGGTGAATACAAAATTCTTACATCACCTCCTTCGGCTTTTACAGAAAGCAAATCTTTTTTTGAGCCGGGCACTCTCAGCATGTCTCCGAAGGAACAAAAAATAACATCTTTTCGTGAAGCCAGCTCTATGGCTTTATCAATTTGCTCTAAGGGAGTAACACAAACGGGACAGCCGGGACCGTGAACAAGAGTTACTTCTTTTGGAAGCAGCTCATCAATTCCGAATTTTACAATTGAATGTGTCTGCCCGCCGCAGACCTCCATAATGTTCCACGGTTTTGTAACAATTTTTTTAATCTGCTTTCCGTACTTCAATACAGCTTCGGCATCCCTATATTCATCTAAATATTTCATTTCTCTTCTTCGTTTAATTCATCAAGCTCATTCATTTGATTTAGATATTCAAAAACTTTTCCTGCTTCAGCTTCATCGAGTTTTTTTAAAGCAAAACCTACATGCACAATTACATAATCATTTATATTTGCTTCAGGCGTGTAAGATAAATTGACTTCCTTGATGATTCCGCCGAAGCTTACTTTTCCTGTTCGGGTAAAAGGACTTTCAGAATCATTTATGCTCACTATTTTTCCCGGAACCGCTAAGCACATTTTATTTTCTGTTTTTGTTTAAAAAATTATAATACATCATTTGACCAAGTGATATGCCTCCATCGTTAATTGGTATTTCACTTTGCCAATAAACTTTGTACCCGTTATTTGTAAGCATATCAATTGATTTCTCCAATAAAAATTTATTCTGAAAACAACCACCTGAGAGAGCAATTTGCTGCATCCCTGATAAATTACAAACCTTTAGAATTAAATCAACCAGCGCATTATGAAATTTAGAAGAAATAGTTTCTTTTAAAATGCCATTTTTTAAATCGAAGAAAACTTCTTTAATCACATTTCTCCACTCGATGTCAAAATTGTTTTTTTGCGATTTTATTAGTTCAAACTCGTAGCGTTCCTCTGAGTTTACATCAACAATATTTTCAAGCTGCATGGCAGCCTGTCCCTCGTAAGAAGAATATTGTGTCAGATTAATTATTGATGATATTCCATCGAACAATCTTCCCATGCTTGATGTAAGAGGAGAATTTATTTTTTTTTCGATTAAATTCAAAATTGTATCAGCGTCATGCTTGCTGTAATAATTTTTTACCTCTTCTTTTGATTGAACTGAAGATAAAAGTGAAACTCCAGTTCTCCAGATTTCATTTATTGCTTTTTCTCCTCCGGGAAGTGGGAAATATTTCAAGTGAGCAAATCTCTCAAACTTATCTTCATTCACTTTTAAAAATTCTCCGCCCCATATATTGCCGTCAGTACCAAAGCCCGTTCCGTCCCAGCAGATGCCAAGAACCTCTCCCTCAATTTTATTTTCAGCTATGCATGAAAGCATGTGAGCATAGTGGTGCTGCACCTGAAAGTGATTTAAGCCAAGCTTCTCTGCAAATTTTGTTGAAACATAATCCGGGTGTAAATCGGAGATAACAGTTCCCGGTTTTACAGCGTAAAGGTTTTGAAAATCGTGTATGATTTTTTTAAATGCGCCAAATGCTTCTTTTGTATCTAAATCTCCTATGTGCTGGCTAATGAAAATATTTTTCCCTGAAGAAATTGCCACTGTATTTTTCAAGTGCCCTCCGGCTGCAATCGCGGGAGGAACTTCGCTATCTGTTATTACGGGGTAAGGGGCAAATCCTCTTGCGCGGCGAATCATAAACGGCTTTCCCTTTACAATTCTTGCTACGGAATCATCTACCTGTCTCACAATTTTTCTGTTGTGCACTAAAAAATAATCTGCAATGCCGCCGAGTTTTTCAAATGCCTCATCGTTATCAATACAAATCGGCTCATCTGAAATATTTCCGCTCGTCGCTGCAATTGGAGTATCTAAGACTTCCAATAAAATTTTATGCAGGGGAGTATAGGGCAGCATTACGCCATAGTAATTATTTTCAGGGGCAATGCTTTTAGCAATAAAGTTGTTTTCTTTTTTTCTTAATAGAACAATCGGCGCATGTGCGGAGCATAGTAATTTTTCTTCTTCACTGTTAACTTCGCAAAAATCTTTTACGTTTTCCAATGAAGGAAACATCATTGCTAAAGGTTTTTCTTCTCTGTGCTTTCTTTCTCTTAGTGTTTTAATTGCTTTTTCGTTAGAAGCATCTGCTAATAATTGAAATCCCCCTAATCCTTTAACCGCAACAATTTTCCCCTCACGAATAAATTGTGCTGCTTTTACTATTGCTTCATGTCTCTCTGAAATAAGATTTTTTTCATTATCATAAAATGTAACCTGCGGCCCGCAATCAGGGCAAGCAATAGGCTCGGCGTGAAATCTTCTGTCAAAAGGATTTTCGTACTCCGCTTTGCACTTATCGCACATTTCAAATTCACGCATTGTCGTATTTGCTCTATCATAAGGAATAGCCTCAATTATAGAAAATCTCGGTCCGCAGTTTGTGCAGTTTGTGAAAGGGTATAAATATCTTCTATCCTCAGGATTGAAAATTTCTTCTTCACAATCTTTGCATGCTGCAATATCGGGCAGAATAAGGGCAGTCTTTTTTTGCGAGTTACTGCTTTGCCTGATTTCAAATAACTGAAAATATTTTACCGATGAGTCAATGAAGCTAAAACTCGTTATAGATGAGTTAACGGGCTTTTCTTCTCGCAGCTTCAAAAGAAAATCATTTATATTTTTTTCTATTCCTTCAGCTTCGATTGTAACACCTTCTGAGGAGTTAACTATCCATCCTTTAATATTGAGTTCATTAGCAAGACGATATACGAACGGTCTGAACCCTACTCCCTGAACAGTTCCGTGAATATTTATTCTAACGCTTTTCATACAATCAAAAATAAAAGAAGTGTGATAAAAAATTTAGGCGGGAAATTTTCAAGCCGGATGCAACCGGTGCCTTCCTGAGGGGAAGGCACGATTGTGTTTATAGCCGGAATGGCTAGCAACATTAAGGAGAAATGAAACTGATTAATATACAAGCTGAGTCTGATGAATGTACTTTCCTTTAACGTTTTCAATAAGCCAATTACACCACTCTTTTATTCCTTCACCGGAAGTGCAGCTTACTTCAAAAATTTTCAGTCCGGGATTTATAAGAAGAGCGTTGTCTTTCAGCTTAGAAATATCACAATTTACATAGGGAATTAAATCAATTTTATTGATAATCATAACGTCCGAATTTCTAAACATCTTCGGATACTTTAGCGGCTTATCATCTCCTTCAGTAGTGCTTACAACTACGATTTTCATTTCCTCGCCTAAATCAAATCCCGCAGGGCAGACTAAATTACCGACGTTTTCAATAAACAAAAGCTCAGTCTTTGCAAGGTCAAGATTATTGATTGCATCCTGTACAAGTTTTGCTTCAAGGTGGCATGCGCCGTTTGTAACAATCGAAACAACAGGCACATTGTAATTTGCGACACGTTCGGCATCAAGACTTGTTTGCACATCGCCTTCGATAACGGAAATATTTACTTTGCTTCCAATTAAAGAAATAGTCTTTTCGAGCAGGCTTGTTTTGCCTGAGCCGGGCGAACTTACAAGATTAATGGTGAAGACATCATTTTGTTTTAAAAGCTCTCTGTTTTGTTCTGCTATTTCGTCATTCTTTGCAAGAATTTTTCTTTCGACTGTAATTACGCTCATTTGTTTTTAGTTTTTTAAAATTATTTCGGATACTAATAATTCATTTCCTGAAATTATTCCGGTATCATTGCTTCCACATAGGGTGCACCGTACTATTCCTGCTTCATTGTTCGATTCCTTCCCGCAAGTATTGCATTTTACTATAAAGGGAACATTTATTACTTCGTATCCTGCGTTTTCAAGTTCAGTATTGTTTGTAATTGCTTCAAGTGAAAATAAAAGCGAAGCCGGAACTACTCCCGATAAATCTCCGATTTTCAAAACCACTTTGTCAACTTCTGAAAGGTCTTTCTCTTCTACCGATTCTTTTACTATTTCAATAATATTTTTTGCAATTGAAAGCTCGTGCATTGTTAATTTAAGCTGTATTTCCCTTTGATAATTTGCGCAGTTTTTGCAGCAGCTTTTTCTATTTTAGGGGTGAGCTTTGTATCGAAATTAAAACTCTTACCCTCTATACCATATACTGTTAATTTCTTCGGGAGTCTATTCATTACCTTTGAAATATTTATTGCTTCTGCCAGTCCGAATGCGTGAGAAGAGTAATTAAAAAAATCTGATTTTAATTCATCTTCATTTGCATTTATCTCGTAAATATTTCCGGCGCTTCCGTTTTTCTTTACGGCATCTATAATTACAACATCATCGTAGCCGTTCCATGACTCAATGATTTTCGCGCCTTCTCCGTCGAGAGTTTTTACATCAAAGTTCTCGATGTGCATTTGCTCGAGCATTTCAGCCGCAGCTATTCCCGCTCCGTCGTCGCACCTGTATTTGTTGCCAATCCCAAGCACTAAGATTTTTTTATTCTCCATTTTTTTAATCCTCTTTATCTAAATGCAGTTTCAAAAAATGTGTCGCGCAGGAAATGCACGGATCGTAGTTTCTTACAGCCTGTTCGCACTGCCAAACAAGCTTATCCTGCGGTAAATTTACCCGCGGAGGAATAAAATATTTCAAATCCTTCTCAATCGTTTTTTGATTTTGAGATGTCGGGGGCACTATTTTCGCATCCTGAATAATTCCGTCTTCATCAATCCTGTATCTGTGGTAAAGCATTCCGCGCGGAGCTTCAGATGCTCCGTAGCCTGTCGCTTCTCTTATTTTATAATCAATAGAAGGCGCATCGGGCATAACGTAGTTGTCAATAATTCTTATTGCTTCATCACATGCGTATAATGTTTCGACACCTCTTACAATAATACTCTTGAAAGGATTATTGATGTATCTCGGCAAGTTCAAATCCGCTGCTGCCTGCTTTGCTATATCTGATAACTTATCAAAGTTGAGATTGTATCTTGCAATGGGACCCAAAAAATAATTATCTCTTTCTCTTAGTTTAGAATGCAAAGCATGTGAGTACTCAACATGTTCTTCAATAAAGTGAAAATCATATTCTTCGACAGATATATCCAATCCTTTATTTGATTTTATTCTGCCATCATTGAAAGGATATTCATCATCATGACATAATGAAATGAATTCGTAGTCTTGCTCAAACTCAGGAAACTCAAGAGTGGACGTAAATTTCACAGTATCCAAAGCCGCATCTCTTGCCCAAAGTAAGTCTTCACGTAATTGTTTCAAATCATTTTTATGAGGCACTTTGTAAAATCCGCCAATCTTTACATTGATAGGATGGATTTCCCTTCCGCCGATAAGTTTTACAATATCATTGCCGATTCTTTTCAGCTTCAATGCTTTTTCAACAACGGCAGGATGGTCTTTTGCCATGTGAACAACATCGGGATAACCTAGAAAATCAGGGGCGTGAAGCATATACAAATGAAGCGTATGACTCTCAATCCACTCACCGCAATAAATCAGTCTTCGCAATTCTCTTAGCTGACCGTCAAGTTTGAACCCGAAAGCATTCTCGACTGCATTCACCGCTGACATCTGGTAAGCTATGGGGCATATTCCGCAAATTCTCGCCGTAATATCCGGCGCTTCAGAATATTTTCTTCCTCTTAAAAAGGCTTCAAAAAATCTCGGAGGTTCAAAAATTTTAAGACGGACATTCTCGACTTCTCCGTTTTTTATTTTTACATACAATGCGCCTTCGCCTTCTACTCGGGCAAGATAATCAACTTTTATTGTCCTATTTTTCATACGCTTCGCTTTCCTTTCTGAACGGCTCAGAGTAAGCATTAAAGCCTCTGAACGCTAACATTATGTCATACTTTGTTTCTCCTCTTGCCTCGATGTTTCGGGAAAGAGAAGAAGTATTCGGAGAGTCCATAGGTCCGAAGCATCCGTAACATCCTCTGTTATAAGAAGGGCATATTGCGCCGCAGCCCGTTTGTGTAACAGGACCAAGGCATGGAGTTCCGTGCGCTACCATAACGCAGACATTTCCTCTTTGCTTGCATTCCATACAAACAGAGTGAGTTGAGATATTCGGTTTTCTTTTGTTGAGAAACGCTACAATTACTTCTATTAGCTGATATTTGTTTACAGGGCATCCGCGAAGCTCGAAGTCAACGTGTATGAACGATGCAACGGGCATTGACCTGTCTAATGTAGAAATATATTGCGGGCTTGCATAAACAATTTTTGTAAACTCCTTTACGTCTTTCCAATTTCTTAATGCCTGAATTCCTCCCGCTGTTGCGCATGCGCCTATTGTTATTAATGTTTTGCAGTCTTTTCTTATCTGTCTTGTAAGTTCAACATCATGAGGAGTAGTAACGCTGCCTTCGATTAATCCTATGTCGTAAGGTCCTTTCAGCATTCTGCTGCTTGCCTCCGGGAAGTAAGCAATTTCAACTGCTCCCAATACTGCAAGCAATTCATCTTCCGCATCTAAAATTGAAAGCTGACATCCGTCGCATGATGATAATTTGAATATGGCTAATTTTGGTTTTGAATTTTTCATATAAGCTATACCTCGTAAATATTAAAAATATCTTTTATATCCGAATAATTAAATACCGGTCCGTCTTTGCAGATGAATTTCGATGAGTACTGGCAGTGCCCGCAGAAGCCTATGGCGCATTTCATGTTTCTTTCCATTGTGAGGAAAATATTTTTTTCGGCAACGCCTCTTTTTAATAATTCCTCAATGGAAAACTTCATCATAATTTCGGGACCACACACCATTGAGTATGTATTCATTGCATCGAGCTTGATGTATGAGAATAAATTTGTTACGACTCCGATATTTCCACGCCATGAACTGTCGCCTCTGTCTATGGTTGTTAAAATTTCAACGTTTTTTGTCTTCGACCACTGCTCCAGCTCAACACGGTAAAGCAAATCGAGAGCAGTTCTGGCTCCGTACAGGATGATTACCCTGTTAAATTTTTTTCTGTTTCTGAAAATAGAATATATCGCAGGACGCAGCGGCGCAAGCCCTATGCCCCCCACAATAATTACTACATCTTTACCAATGAATTTATCAACATCCCAGTGGCTGCCGAATGGTCCCCGCAGTCCTATTGTATCCCCTTTTTTTAGCTGGGATAGCTTAGTTGTTACATTGCCGACCCTATGAATTGTGTGAGAGATTGTTTTATTCTTATATGGGTCTGAACAGATTGAAATGGCGGATTCTCCCAGTCCGAAAACATAAAGCATATTGAACTGACCGGGCATAAAGTTAAACGGAACTTTATCCTGCGATTCAATCTCTATCGTAAATGTATCGTCAGTTTCCCAGAATATTTTTTTTATAGTAAACAGCGAAGGTATCATCGGGTCTGCCGTAACTTTACTTTCTTCTGTAAGTAATTTTGTTTCGTCGGTTAGTGTCATAAAAAATCAGTTAAGTTCTTTTTTGTAAACATCTATCAGCTGCATTCTTGTAGCTTTTAATCTTGCTTCAAGCAGCTCCGAAAATCTTTTTAGAAGCTCATAGCCCAGGTCATGATTCTGCTCGCATTTATTTCTTAAGCATTCTCCGTCTAAAGCTACAGCTCTTACATCGTCAATGGCATACGCATCGAAGTGCCACAAATATGGCGATACAAGCCACGACCACCCCAGAACCTGCCCCGGTCCGAGAGTTAAAATTCTTATTGAGCCTTTTTCTCTGCCGTTAATTTCTACCGCCACTTTTCCGGTTCTGACAAGATAAAATTTCTTTGCTTCCTCGCCCTCGCTGAAAATTTTTGTCCCGTCTTTAAAATATACATTAGAAGCGCAGGATAAAATCAAATCAATATATTCGGGTTTTAAATCCTCTAGAAACGAATGATTCTTTAGAAGTGTTGAAATATCTTCAGTGTGCATTTTATTTCTCCTCCTTAATTAAAAATTAATTTACAGGATTATCTTTTATTGCTTTTACTTCTTTTGTAATATCTATTCCGACAGGACACCATGTAATGCACCTTCCGCATCCGACACAGCCTGAGGTTCCAAACTGGTCTATCCAGGCAGCAAGTTTGTGAGTCATCCATTGACGGTAGCGCGCCTTCGGTGAAGTCCTGAAATTTCCTCCGGCTACTTTTGAGTAATCCAAACTGAAGCATGAATCCCATTTCCGCCACCTTGCAGTATGCTCTCCGCTTATGTCGTTAATATCCTCAATATTGCTGCAGAAGCAGGTAGGGCATACCATAGTGCAGTTTGCGCACGTCAGGCATCTGGATGCAGCATCATTCCATTGGGGATGCTCCATATTATTCAGCAGCAGCTCTTTTATCCCGTCCGTTTCGAGCATTCGCCCCATATTATCTGCGGCAGATTTTATTCCTTCTTCAGCCATAGCAATCTGCTCTTCGGATGCAGGCTCGGTTTCCAGCATACTGAGAACTTCTTCACCTTTATTGCTTCCGCTTTCTATTGTGAAAAAGTGGCCGGAATTATTAATTACTTCGGTTATTGATAAATCGAAACCATTGTCTGCTTTAGGACCGGAATTCATCGAAACACAAAAGCAGGTTTTACCTGCCTGCGTACAGTTTGTTGTAACAATAAAAATTCTTTCTCTCAATAAAGAATAGTTCGGTTCGGAAAAATCTTCATTGTTGAAAACCCTGTCCTGAATTTTTATTGCAGCCAGTTCGCATGGTTTCACACCGATAAAAGCGTATTTGGTTTTATCCGGCGCTGCCGGTTTTATTTCAAACGTTCTTCCGTCTTTTACTGCCTGAAACAATTGAAGTTTTGGCGGGAAGAGGAATTTTTTCCACGAATGCGGACCCACATTGTAGCCAAACAGCGCGTTGTCATTTCTTTTTTTGATTGTGTAATGCCCTGCTTCCTGAATGTCAGTCCAGCCGGCAGGAAGATTTGAAGTGTTTTCTATTTCATCGTAAGTTATCGCGCCGTCGCGAATGGCAGGAGCAATTGTAAGATAGTTTTGGCTTTTAAGGAGTGAGATAAGAGCATCTATGGCAGTTCTGTTTGCAGCCCTTATGCGTTTTTTATCTTTCATATTGTGTTATTCCTTATATGTGCTTATAGTACGTACAGCTATAAAAATTACACCTTTTTTGTTCTTAATTGCTGTATAAAATTAAGAAAAATTTAGAAATTTACCTATGATTAATATCATATTTTTTGAACTTTTTTAGAAAAAAACACAGGACTTTCTCACCACACGACAAAAAATTTGTAACACATCCTTTAGAGACAGTGCTAAAAGTCCGCTTTTCTCCTTGCGAAGCTCCTGCTTCGCTAGGAATATGTTTTATGAAGCCCTGCTTCATTGCAAAACGGAGTTTTGCGGATACTTTCCGTCCCAAACGGGGTTTGGGACGGAGAACCTCAAAAACACAGGATTTTGGATGCAGATTTTATGAATTTTTTGTTCGCTAATATAAGTTTAAATTAGCGGATGAAAAATTTTGTTTCCGTCATAGGCGGAATTAATCTCGATGTAAAGGGAATATCCGAAAAAGAAAATCTAAGCGCAGATTCATACATAGGGAGAATAAAATTTTCTCCCGGCGGAGTTGCAAGAAACATTTCCGAAAATCTTGCAAGACTGAACATTCCCGTTTATCTTTTTGGCTGCGCGGGAACTGATGCAAACGGACAGTTTGTCATAGATAAAACCCACAGCGCAGGAGTAAATACTGACCACATAAAAGCAGCAGATAAAATTCCAACATCCTGTTATCTTTCAATTTCCGATAATAGCGGAAACCTTGTTTCTGCCGTTAATGATATGAGGGATTCGCTAAACCTTGTTTCACCTGAATACATTGAAGAGAAAAAAGAAATTTTAGAGAAAAGCAAAATTATAGTTGCAGATACGAACCTTCAAAAGGAAACCCTTGAAAAAGTAATCACAATAGGAAACGAAAATAATATACCGGTTTTTATTGATACAGTTTCATCGGAGAAATCGTTATCTGTAAATGAAGTTGAGGGCAGGATAGATTTGCTATCCCCAAATGAAAACGAGTACAAGAAAATTTTCGGCGAGTTTAATGTTGATAAGGTTGCCCTTGAATTGGATATGCTGAAATACAAAAAATTCAAATCAATTATATTAAAGCGGGGCGAAAAGGGGGTTGTATTTATTGATACTGAAAAAATGAAAGTAAAATTTTTTAATTCAATTAAGCTCGAAGCAATTGAGCCGAACGGAGCAGGAGATGCCTTTAATGCGGGATTTTTATACGGCGTTATGAATAAATATGATTATTATGATTGTGTTGAATTGGGAATTTGCGCTTCATACTTTGCTTTAAAATCCGAAAATTCAGTCCCGGAAAATTTAACAGAAGAAAATTTATTGAAATTATACAAAAGGAAAATTCAAAATGAGTTTTAACAAATACTTGAAAATATCGCAGGAAGTGCAATCAGCTCTTGATGAAAAAAAGCCGGTTGTTGCATTGGAGTCAACCATTATCTCACACGGAATGCCCTATCCCCAGAATTATGAGACGGCTAAAAAAGTGGAAGATAAAGTCAGAGAATACGGAGCCGTGCCGGCAACAATTGCTATCCTTGACGGATTAATAAAGGTTGGGCTGACGGAAGATGATTTGCTGAAACTATCCGGCGAAGGCAATATTCTCAAAGCCTCGCGAAGAGATATTCCGGTGATAGTTTCGGAAAAATTGAATGCTGCTACAACAGTTTCTGCCACTATGATTTGCGCCGCTATGGCAGGATTAAAAATTTTCGCTACGGGAGGCATCGGCGGCGTGCACAGAAAGGGAAATGAGTCTTTCGATATTTCCGCAGATTTGACCGAGCTTGCCCAAACCAATATTGCCGTTGTTTCGGCGGGGGTAAAATCAATTTTAGATATTGGTTTAACTCTTGAGTATCTTGAAACGCTTGGAGTACCTGTTCTCGGTTATGGCACGGATGAGTTTCCTGCATTTTATACGAGGCAGTCGGGATTCAAAGTAAACTACAGATTAGATACCCCCGGCCAAATAGGCTCGATGATAAAAACCAAATGGGAGCTGGGTTTGAACGGAGGAGTGATAGTAGCGAATCCTATTCCCGAAAAATTTTCAATGGATAAAAAAATTATAGATGAAGCCATAGAAAATGCCTTAAAAAAAGCTGATGAAAAAAATGTTAAAGGAAAAGACGTTACGCCGTTTTTACTGGGAGAAATCAAAAACATCACGGGAGGTTCCAGCTTAGATTCTAACATAAAACTCGTATTGAATAACGCAAAGTTAGCTGCGGAGATTTCGCAATTTTTGTAATAATTATTTTATGGAATCTTTACCTTAATTAGACTAATTTTATTTTCAAAAAACTAACCATAATGAAAATTTCCAAAGTTTTAATTGTTGTATTTGTTGTTATTTCTTCTTTTGTATTGTATCAATCACTCGAAGCTTTCAGCAGCGGAATAACGGGGCGGACCAAAAAAAACGGAGACGGATGCACTTGCCATGGAAGTACTCCTACAGCAGGTGTAAGCGCTATTATTTCAGGTCCTGCTTCAGTTAAAGCGGGTGATACAGCAACTTACAGGCTAAAACTATTCGGCGGACCGTTAGTAGGCGGCGGATGTAATATAGCTGCGCAAACCGGAACGTTGATGACAAGCTTTCTTGAGTCCCAGCTTCAGCTTATTTCGGGCGAACTGACCCATACCTCACCCAAGCTTTCAGTCGGCGGAGATACAATCAGATGGGCTTTTAAATACAAAGCTCCTAATGCTCCTAATACAAAGGATTCGATTTTTGCTAACGGCAATTCTGTGAACATGTTAGCGGGTTCAAGCGGAGATGCGTGGAATTTTGCCAATAATTTTGTCATAAATATTACTCCGGCGACCTCGATTGAGAAAAACAGCGAAATTGTTAAGGAATTCAAGCTTTCGCAAAACTATCCTAATCCTTTCAATCCGGCTACAAAAATCAACTTTTCCGTGCTGAAAAGCGGTTTTGTAACCCTAAGGGTTTTTGATAACTTAGGCAGGGAAAGAGCAAGCTTAGTAAACGAAAACCTCAATTCCGGCAGTTATTCTTATGTTTTGGATGCCAATGCTTACGGGCTGGCAAGCGGTATGTATTATTATAAGTTAGAGACGGACGGGTTTTCAGATACTAAAAAAATGATACTTGCGAAGTAGTTTTCATTTTCTTGAAATTTTAAGCGGAATTTGGCTTTTTGCCGGGTTCCGCTTTTTTTATGGACTAAATTGCTGATTTTTTATAGGGCAAAACTTACGCCCCCTCGTAAGTTTTGGGGTAAATTATTGTTTTAACAAGTTTATGGTATCGAGTGGGAAATGGTAAGTATAAAGTAAACAAATATTTGTGGATTTCAAATTTAGCGATTAAATTTTTTATTTTATCTTCGTTGCTACGCTCCTGCGTAGCAACGGAGACTTTTTACCCTTTCCCACGCTCCCGCCTTTAGCGGGACTAGTATCGCGTAGGAACGAGAGGTGAAACCGATATACTCCTTTTTGCTGCGCTCCCGCGTATCAATATAAAATTTTTTACTTATTTGGGCATCAGGGTTGTTAGTAGAGACGCATAGTAATATGTCTCTACAGTACGAGAAGTATAACTTCAAATGTACTTATACTCCGTCCCAAACCCCCGTTTGGGACGGAAGTAAGTTCGTAAACATTCCCAAACAGGGGTTTGGGAATGAGAAATACTGTAGAGACCCCGCCAAGTCGGAAAAGCAGTTGGGCAGTAGTTCAAAATTCTCCCCTTGAGGGCAGGGCTGTTAAGTTCTCAAGAAAATTAGAAGAACTCCGTCCCAAACTCCTGTTTGGGACGGAAAGAGTGAGCGGAACTCTGTTCCGCTTTTGTATGCGAAACGAAGTTTCGCCCCATATTCTCCTTACCAAACAGAGTTTGGTAAGGAGAATATGGGAGAATATATTTAAGTGAACATCAGAACTTAACAGCCCTGCCCTTGAGGGGAGTACCCGCGAAGCGGGGAGAGGGGTGTTTGAACGAACACCCTCCGTCTCGCCGTTGGCTCGCCACCTCCCTCAATGGAGGAATAAAAATTCACTTCTACATCCTAAAACCTTGCCTTATACTCAAGCGATAGAGCAAATTTACGAGTAAGTCCGTCAGGTCTTATTGTTCTTGATTTCATCGGAGCGCCGAAGCTAAGCTCAATGGAATTTTTCTTGCTGACTTCATAAACTAAAAATAAATTTCCGTTAAGCGTTACGCCTTGCGAGCCGTCTATGCTTTGCTCAATGCCGTTTGCATCAGTGTATTTATCATTTGCTAAGTGAAAGATAGGCAGAATGCCGGGAGTGATTTTAAATTTCCCGTTATCAATATCAAAAGTATATGCAGCTCTTAGAAGCACATCGCCGCTTCTTTTATAATTTTTTGTTGACTGATATAGCTGCGCCTCAGAGCCGGCGGGATAAAGATTTGCAGAAAAAGTATTTTTGTTTTGTGTGAGCGGCTGCTGAAGAGCGGCGGTGAATTCAAACTTATCGTGCGAGTGATTTATTCCTGCAATAATATCAAGCGTTCCCAAACTTGTTTGATATGCCATAGGAAGAGAGAGATTATTGATGGCTGAATTGCCGTCGTTGAAAGGGATTTTAAATCCTAAAGTAAGCCCTGTATTGTTGCCGGCGGAGTAGCTTGCGCTAATAAATCCATCCGACATTCCGCTTACGTCTCCTAAGTCTCCTTTTACAGACGTAAACAAAATTTTACCGGAGATACTAAGACAGGAATTTAAGTTTCTCGTGTACTCAAGATAAGGAGAAATTATTTTAACGCTGTTCTCTCCTCTGCCGTATGAGATGCCTGCTTTAACCTGATTCAGTAAAACGCTTTCTGTATGCTCATCCGGCTTTAATGAGTGGATGGAGCAGAAACCTGCATCACTGCATCCTTGCGCTTTTAGGTTTTTGGTAATTGCAAATACAATTGTAAAGCAAAAAAAGAGAAGGGCGAAAGAAAGGGCTTTGGCTGATTTCATTTATTATTTTATGCGGGGTATAACAGCGAAGATAAAAAATAAGTTCAATTGTTGCCAGATAATTAAACGAAGTGAAAATGATGACTCACCACACGACAAAAAATTTTTATAACTTGTAAATATGAATTTAACCGCAAAGAACGCAAAATATGACAGCAAAGTTCGCAAAGACCTTAAAGACTGACACAAAATATAATTTCTCAAACTCGAGATTGTTCTGCCAAACAGACATTAAAGCGCAGTTAGTTTTATGTTTGAGATATTGAGGAAAAATATCTTATATTTTTTGCGTGCTTTGCATCTTTGCGGTTAAGTTCAATTTTTAAGAAAAATTTTTGGCGTGTGATAAGAAATGATGAAAGAATAAACAGCGAGTTCCCCCTCAAAAATTAAATCAACAAAATAATTGAAGGGGCAAAAACTCGCAGTATTGGTACTTTTGTATTGCTAAAATAAAACCCTGCCGGATTTTTTTGCGTGAGAGAGAGGACATACTGCTTTAACTCAATCATTAAATGGAAACGGTATGCGCCGCATTAAAATCAAAAGCAGGGAACTTAAATTGTAACTCTATTTTAATAAAGTCATCTTTTTTACGGATAAAAAATTATCTGCTTCAAGTTTGTAAAAATAAACTCCGCTGGGAAAACCGGCTGCATTCCACTTGTACGAATACGTTCCGCTTTGCAGTTTTCCTTCAAAGATATTTTGCGCTAAAACACCAATCGAATTATAAACACTTAACCTTACGCTGCTCTGCTTGGGGAGAGAAAAATTAATACTCGTTTCGGGATTAAACGGATTAGGAAAATTTTGTTGTAAGTCGTAGCCTGCCGGGTTTTCCGCCGAAATATTTTGAATCCCTACGGGGCGGAGTGTAATAACTTTGTTCATAAAATTTACGGAAATCGGACCGGTATCAGCATCCTGATTTATCATTAAAGATATACTTATGCTGTCAACGGGATAATACATATACATGCAGGAGTAACCGAACAGGTTTCCTCCGTGCCCGTAGCAAGGTCTTCCCATAACATTGTATCTGAAAGTTCCAAGCCCGTAGCCGTTAACACCGCTTAATGCAGCCGGAACAAATGAAATTAATTTATTCATTGATGCCTGAGTTAAAAGCGAACCTTCGAACAAAGCTCTTGACCATCGTATAAGATTTTCGGGATTAGCTACAACTCCGCTTGAACCTATTGTAGAGCTAAACAGAGCGGTTCTTGGAATAAAAAAGGCATCTTCCGGCACTCCGTCTCCATTCAAATCTACCCAGTTGTGAGCGTAAGGACCGGATACTGTATCCTGCGGTTCAAAAAAGGAACGGTTCATTCCCAGCGGAGTATAGAATCTGCTCCTTAGCTGTTCTGCAAGGTTTGTCCCCGTTATTTTAGAAATAATCATTCCCAATAAAACAAAATTTGTATTAGAGTATCGCCATGAGGTACCGGGGTTAAAATAAGGGGCGAGTACATACTGCGAAACTACCTCTTCGGGTGTCCAATAGCGGTTCCAGTTTGAAGTAATGGCAGTACTGAACGAGGGGTGGTCGGTAAAGCTGTATATACCGCTTGTATGATTTAGTAACTGCTTTATTGTAATATTGCTATCAATGTTATTATATCTTGGCAGCCACTTATATAGCGGGTCGTCAATGCTTAAGCTGTCTGCTTCTTCCAGTTGTAAAATCATAACAGCGACAAAATTTTTCATAATACTTCCCGTCAAAAAAGCGTGGTTTGGGGTAAGGTTTTGCCCGGCAGAAGAAATACCGGAGACTCCCTGCCAAAGCCCCTGTCCGGGGACGTAAACAGCGGCGGAAATTCCAACTAGACTATTATTTGAGCGCAAAGTGTTTATAGCATCCTGCAGCTTTCTGGCGTAAGCTGTGTCAAAGGTCTGAGCGTCAGAATCTTTAAAAAGAAAAAATAAAATTATTAATAATTGTACTATGTATAATCCTAAAGATTTTTTGCTCATAATATTTAGTTAGTTGCGGGTTATGTTTCTATTTGCTTTATATAGCTTTCTATAAGCTTGTATAATTTTTTAAGAGTGTTATAATTTGAATTCGATTGGTTGAACCTAAGATACACGCCTCCTATTAAGCTGAATATAGTATATGCAGCTTCACCTGCATCAACGTTTTTTTTTATCTTTCTTTCAGCTTGCGCCTGCTTAATAAGAAGGGTAATATTTTTTGTATAAGTTTTCCCTATGTTTCTATTGTCGCCGAATTTTAAATAATAATTATATATATCCATTTTGAGCCGCGCAAAATTTTTCATTTCAGCTCTGGTTTTGAAAACCGGAAAATGCACCGAAACCATATTGTATATCTTTTCAAGCGGAGATGCATCCGAAGTCATAATAATATCCATAATCTCAAGAGACTCTATGTCTTTTGTCTTTATAAGATAATCAAGTAAATCTTCTTTATTATTAAAGTGCCAGTAGATAGCTCCGCGTGTTACTCCGGCTTTTGCGGCTATGTTTTCGAGTGTAACATTCTCGAAGCCGTTTTTTACTAATTGCCGTAAGGCAATATTTAATAATTTTTTCTTTGTGAGTTCTGCTTCTTCTTTTGTTCTTTTCATAGTGATAATTTGAAAAAGCATTTTACATACACACTGTATGTAAAATGAAAAATATGTATAATTTTGTCAAGTGAAATATTGCAGGCAGCGCTGCTCTGCTAAAATTTTATTTTTTTGCTTAGTATTTTTTCCCCGCTGCTGAGCAGAACATATCCCGAGCATCGGAACAGGCAATTTTAATTTTATCCGGCTCTGTATGTAGCGGGGCAGCGTGATAAAAAAACTGTCAGTTCCTCACTTCTCACTTCTTATCAAACTTTACAACTCCCATTTCTTCAAAGCAGTTTTTCATTATTGAAAATCTTTCTTCGAACTTCCAGTCGTCTTCGGTAATATCAACATTAAGAGCGAAGAGATATACATTCTCTTTCACTGTCAGGTAGCCGACGAGCCAGCCGACTTTCGAGTCATCGTTTACTGCCGTTCCGGTTTTTAATCTCAAAATATAATCTGCGCCTTTTTCATTTATCATAATGTCTTTTAGTATGTCAATATTCCTTTGCTTGAAGGGGATTTTGTTTTCATAAATTTTTCTTTGCAGGCCGAGCTGTTCCATAGCAGTTATGCGCATCTTTCCTTTCAGCCAGAACATATCTACTCCCTCTGAAATATCTTTGCTGCCATAGTTAAGCGTATCAACAAATTTTCTCATTTGCTCCAGTCCCATTCTTCGTGCGCATTCCTGATAAAACCACACGGCAGAATATTTGTATGCCTCGCGGAGGTTGAGGTCTTTGTTCCATTCTTCGCGCCAGCGCTTCTCCCCGTCCCATTTGATGATTTCGTTTTCATCTTTTAACACGCCTGACTCCAGAAAGAAAAGGGAGTTCGGGATTTTGAAAGTTGATGCCGGGAGAAATCCGCGATAGCACCGGGCAGAATCGTGATAATAATGCCTGTCATTTTTATAATCGTAAATCACAATGCAGCCGGTTGTTGTATCGGCATCGAAAAATTTTTTAAAATTTATTTGATTGGCAGATTTTGTCTTAACTGTATCAGATTGTGTCTGAGTGCCTGCATTTTTTTTGCCGCATGCAAAAACTGCGAGTATTAATAACGGAAGCAGAATGAAAAATTTTTTCATGGATAAAATTTGCAATAATTTTTTGAGTAGTTTGGATTGGTAAGATAATTTGGCAGATAGGGAAACTTGTTTCAAGTCGGGATGCTGTGGATTTTCTGCGAAATTGGGGGAAAACTCCTCCCTTCGTAAGTCCAGCTTTAGCGGGAGAGGGAGGTGTCGAACCAAGGGCGAGACGGAGGGTGTTCGTTCAAACACCCTTCCCGATCCCGCAATAAATGCTGGACTAGCTCTAAAGGTCGGACTTCCCTCAAGGGCAGGGATGTTAAGCTCGAAGCTATTTTGTTCAATTCATGTGCGAACTCTTTCCCAAGCTGGAGCATGGGAAGGAGAAATTTGTATCTATAATAGAACTTAACAAGCCCTGCCCTCAAGGGGAGAATTGTGTACCAGGAATGGAGAATTTTTCCTCGTTGCTACGCTCCTGCGTAGCAACGTAGGCAGTTTACTCGTTCCCACGCTGGAGCGCCGGAACGAGGGGATAGTTTCTTATCTATACTCCGTCTAAATAATAAGCCGTGTCAAGAACGAAATAATATCCCAGTATATTCTTAATTTTTCTCTTACTACTTAAAATTATTTTTTGTAGTTTTATGGCTTATAACTTTACTTCTGCAAAACAAGATTTACTAAAAGCGGTTTTTCCCTATAATAAAAACGCTTTTGAGAAATTTTGTAAATCAAAAATAAATACGTAAAAAATTTTTAATGAAAAAATTTTTACAGGATTATAATCTAAAAGTCCGCCTGCCTATAATTGTTTTCGTAGCAGCTTCAGTTTTCACACTTACATACTACTCTACATTTGCCGAAAGAAACAACATCGGTTACACACCTGAACAGCCCATTAAATATTCCCATAAGCTTCATGCGGGAACAATGAAAATTGACTGTCAGTACTGCCACGTCGGAGTAGAAAAATCCAGATATGCAAGCGTTCCATCGGCAGATGTATGTATGAACTGCCATACCCTTGCAAGAAAGGATAAGCCTGAAATAGTAAAGCTGACGGAATACTATGAAAAAAATATTCCGATTCCATGGAAGAGGATTCACCGCCTTCCTGATTTTGCATACTTCAACCACTCATCTCACGTAAATCAGGGAATAGACTGTCAGAATTGCCACGGCAATATGAGAGAAACCGAAGTTGTAGGTCAAGTGAAGTCTCTTACAATGGGCGCCTGCCTTCAGTGCCACAAAGCGCCGGAAGAAAATGTCAGTGTTATAAATCCCAACAATACGAATAATATTACAAAAGCAAATCAACTTAATAAGGGTCCTGAGAATTGCTCAACTTGCCACAGATAGGGAGCCTTTATTAATATTATTTTCAATATGAAAGAAAATACAAATTCTTCTTCTAAAAAGATTACAAGAAAAAAGTTTTTTATATACGCAGGAGCGGCTGCTGCAGGAGTTTATTCTCTCACAAAGCTTCCGTTTGAGATTTTCAAATCAAAAGTAGAAAACTCTCAGGCAAAGGAAGTGAAGTTCAAAGAAAACTCGCTTGCAGTCAAAAGAACAATAAACACAAAGTCTAATGGATAAAAAAATATTCGACATCAGTGATAAGATAAAGAAGGATGATGAGATACAATTAGTGCCACAGGGCGATATTGAGCCAAAGGGCGAAGTTAATTATTGGAGAAGCTTTAAAGAGCTTTACAGAGACCCTGAATTTATAAAAGCAAAGAAATCTGAGTTCACAAAAGAACAGCTTGAAAAGCCCGATGTATCAAAAATGGGCGGCTTATCGAGAAGAAAATTTCTTGCTCTTTTTTCTGCTTCGGCAGCATTAGCGGCAGCAGGATGCAACGATTACAGGGATAAAGGAGAAATTATCCCTTACAATAAGAAGCCGGAAGAAGTAACAGTCGGCAGACCGAATTTCTACGCTTCTGCATGCGCAGGATGCAGCGCAGGGTGCGGCACATTAATTAGAACACGCGAAGGAAGACCGGTGAAAGTTGACGGAAATCCAGAGCATCCGGTCAATCAGGGAAAAATCTGCGCAATCGGGCAGGCAAGCATTATGAGCTTGTACGATCCTGAAAGATTGAAAGAGCCGACGGTAAAAGGTTCAAAGGCAAAATGGGCAGATGTTGATGATAAGATATTGGCAGACTTAAAAAATGCGAAACAAATTGCAGTTGTGGCAAACGCAATTACCTCACCGACTTTCAAAAAAGTTATGGATGAGTTCGTTGCCGCATATCCAAATACAAAAATTTATTCATACGAAGTATTCGATAACTCTACAAGAAAATCTGCATGGCAGAAATGCTACGGCACAAGAAATATGCCTGTAGTTAAGCTGGAAGAAGCGAAGATTATTCTTGCGCTTGAATCGGACTTCCTCGATACTGATGAAGGACACATTGAGAACTTAAGAAAATTTGCTTATAACAGAGATGTTATGAGTGATAGAGAGTTCAACAGATTATATGCTGTTGAGGGGGCAATGACTGTAACGGGAATGAATGCAGATTACAGAATGAGATTAAAATCAGATTTAATCGAAGAGTTTGTTCATTGCTTAATCAGCGAGCTTCTCGGAAAGAAAAAAATCTCAAACTATGCAACTGACGGAAGGCTTACTCCGATTTTCGGAAGAAGTATTCTTGATGACTTTGCGAAGAAGAATAATCTCGATAAAAAGATTGTAGAAAATTTAGTGAACGACTTAAGCAAAGCTCAGGGCGAATCAATTGTTATTGCCGGAGACAAAATGCCTGAGTCAACTCACATAGCTGTAAATTTCTTAAATGAAATTCTCGGTAATACTAAATTATATTCAACCGAAGCACAGGGATTTGAAGTGATGGCTCTTTCTTCAAAAGATGATATGAACGCCCTTGTGAATGATATGAGAAGCAAAAAGATTGATGTTGTGATTCACCTTGATGTAAATCCTGCATTCAATCTTGCTAAGAATTACAAATACGATGAAGCATTAAAGAACGTAAACACAAGAGTTGCATTCAGCGAATCAGCGAATGAAACAACTGCTTTATGCGATTATGTTCTTCCGGTTCATACATCATTTGAAGGATGGGGCGATTACAAAACAAGAACAGGCGTAATGACGCTTCAGCAGCCTGTTGTAAATCCTCTATATAATACCAGACAAAAAGAAGCAGTAATGCTTGTATGGGTTTCCGGTAAAAAGGAATCATACAGAGATACTTTATATCACGAATATCTGATGGATAACTGGGAGAAGAATGTTTACACTTCCATTAAGCCTTCAATTGATTTCAAGCGTTACTGGTTTGCAGCTTTGCAGGACGGATTTGTATCGTATGCTGAAAAGCCGGCTGCTAATCCTGCATTCATCACAGAGACATTCGTGAACAACGCAAGAACAAATTCTACAAATGATTTTGTTCTTCTTCTCCAGAAGCACCATTCGTTGGGAGACGGAAAGCACGCTAATAACGGCTGGCTGCAGGAGCTTCCAAATCCGATCTCAAAAATCGTCTGGGATAACTATGCGGCAATTTCGATTGCATCTGCAAAAGAGCTTGGCGTAAAAGATAACGATAAGATAAAAATTACAAACGGCGGACTTTCACTTGAAGTGCCTGTTTTCATTCAGGCGGGGCTTGCCGATAAAGTTATTTCAATTGAGCTTGGCGGAGGAAGAAAAACCGGCGGCACAATCGGAACTGGTAACGGATTCGATACCTATTCATTAATGAGCGCTGCAGGAACATCTGCATTCCTCTATAATAATGTAAAGGTAGAAAAAGGCAGCGGAACATATGAGCTTGTTTCTACTCAAGAGCATCATGCTGTAGATGATCCTGTTACAAAAGATATACAATATAAGAGAGATATTATAAGAGAAGGCACTTATGAAGAGTATAGAAAGAAACCGAAATTTTTGCAAAAGGACGATGAAATTCATGGAATAAGGTTAGACAGTTTTCCGAGTATTAACGAAAGCACAAAAGAGCATCCTTACTATACAGGCGTAAAGTGGGCGATGGTTCTTGATATGAATAAATGTACGGGCTGTAACTATTGCACAATTGCATGTAATGTTGAGAATAATATTCCTGTTGTCGGAAAAGATCAGGTAAAGGTTAACCGCGAAATGCACTGGATAAGAATTGACAGATACTATGCGGGAACACCTGATGCTCCGCGAGCAAACTTCCAGCCGATGCTCTGCCAGCACTGCGATAACGCTCCTTGCGAAAACGTATGTCCGGTAGCGGCAACTACTCATAGTACAGACGGTATTAACGGAATGGCTTACAACAGATGCGTGGGAACAAGGTACTGCGCAAATAACTGCCCTTATAAAGTAAGAAGATTCAATTATTTCAACTGGAGAGACAGAGTCGGCGACGGCTTCTATCAGACTGACCCGATGAACTATATGTATAATCCTGAGGTAACTGTTCGTTCAAGAGGGGTTATGGAAAAATGTACATTCTGCTTGCAGAGAATTATGGATGCAAAGGGAGTTGCAAGTTATGAAGGAAGAAGGGTGAAAGGCAGCGATGTTAAAACTGCTTGTCAGGAAGCATGTCCTGCTAATGCAATTTCGTTTGGCGATATGAATGACAAGAAATCCGAATTCTATCAACAGAGAATGCACCCGCTCGGATACGGAGTACTAGAAGATATAAAGGTAAAACCAAATGTAACATATATTTCGAAATTAAGAAATATTTTAGAGCCGCTGGGAATAGAAGGAATGGGTGAAGAGAAACCCGGAAAAGACGAGAAGAAAGAAGAGAAGAAGCATTAAAGTAATTTTCCTCCTTCCCAAGCTCCTGCTTGGGAAGGAAATTCGTTACCACTCAGGAGCGTAGTAACGAATTAGCGTTCCAACGCAGGAGCGTTGGAACGAGTTCAAAAAAGAGTTTTTTTCCCATTCCCACGCTCCTGCGTGGGAATGGACAGTGTTACTACGAAAGAGTGTAGTAACGAGTTCAGGAGTTTAGTTCAGATATAAAATTTAAAATTTAATTTACTGAAAATTTCTAATGGCTTTTGATTCAACATACACAAGAGAACTACCGTTAGTTGACTCGCGTTCGTCATTTGCTGAAATTGATGATACCGTATTAGCCCCTACTGAGCGGAAGCCCAGCAAGAAATGGTTTGTAGCATTTCTTATGGCTAACACTGCTCTTTTAATAGGAGCAATCTGCGTAGGATATACTTTGTATTACGGTATTGGAATGTGGGGAAATAACAATCCCGTGGGTTGGGGTTTTGATATTATCAACTTCGTTTTCTGGATTGGTATCGGTCACGCAGGTACGCTTATTTCAGCTATTCTGTTTTTGTTCAGGCAAAAATGGAGAACAGCGATTGCAAGGTTTGCAGAAGCAATGACAATCTTTGCAGTGATGACGGCGGGTATATTCCCGATTCTTCATACAGGCCGCCCATGGCTTGCGGGTTACCTGCTTCCTTATCCTAACCAAAATGCGCTATGGGTAAACTTTACCTCGCCGCTTTTGTGGGACGTATTCGCAGTATCTACATACCTCACGATTTCATTCGTGTTCTGGGGTATCGGGCTTATTCCTGATATTGCGCTTATGAGAGCAAGAGCAGTAAGCGGAATTAAAAAATCCATTTACGCAATTCTCAGCTTAGGATGGAAAGGCTCTAACAGAGACTGGCAGAACTACGAAAGAGTTTATCTTATTCTTGCAGGTCTTTCTACACCTCTTGTGTTATCCGTGCACACCATCGTTTCGTTCGACTTCGCAGTATCGGTCATTCCGGGATGGCATACAACAATCTTCCCGCCTTACTTCGTTGCGGGCGCTATCTTCTCCGGTTTCGGTATGGTGTCAACGTGTCTTATTATATTGAGAAAAGTTTATGATATGGAAAATATCATAACTCTGAATCACATCGAAAAGATGAATAAGATTCTGCTTGCTACAGGTACAATGGTAGGGTATGCGTACGGAATGGAATTTTTCATAGCGTGGTACAGTGGAAACCCGTTTGAATCGTTTGTATTTATTAATAGAGCGTTCGGTCCTTATGCCTGGGCATACTGGATTATGATCGCGTGCAACGTGGGCTTCCCGCAGTTGTTCTGGTTCAAGAAAATTAGAAGAAATATAGGTATAACTTTCGTTCTCGTATTGCTTGTAAACGTAGGTATGTGGTTTGAAAGGTTTGTAATTATTGTTACATCATTGCACAGAGATTTTCTACCTGCAAGCTGGGGTATGTATATTCCGACAATGTATGACCTCGGAATTTTACTCGGCAGCTTTGGATTATTCTTTACTCTCTTATTGTTATTTGTAAAGGTAATGCCGTCTGTATCGCTTGCGGAAATAAAAGCAGTTGTGCCCGGCGCTCAGCCGACACATCATCATCATTCAGAAGAACATTAATAGTATATGCTTAAAAAGATTTTAAAATTAGACGAAGATTTAGCAAAGGACGGACCAAGGTCAAGCAAGGTTCACTCCGTTGCTGCTTTATTCGATACGCCTGATGAGATTATCCATGCCGCTGCGGAAACATCCAATGCCGGTTACGATAAGTATGATGTTTATACACCATATCCGGTTCACGGAATGGACGCTGCAATGAGAATGAAGGAAACCGTCATCGGTAAATTCGCATTTCTCGCGGGCTTCACGGGTGTTTCTCTTGCAGTTGCAATGATTGGTTACATGTCAGGCTTTGATTACAAGAATATCATAGGAGGAAAGCCGTTCTTTAATCTTCCTGCCTCTATTCCGATTATGTTCGAGCTGACCGTTTTGATTTCCGGTTTGTTCTGCGTATTCGGTATGCTTTTATTGTGGAATAAACTTCCGCAAATCAGCAATCCGCTCCACGATACTAATTTTATGAAATATACATCGAGCACAAGATTCGGTGTTGCAATAGAAGCATCAGATGCGCAGTTCGATGTTGATAAAGTGAAATCATTTTTAGCGGGAGTAGGCGGAAAAGACATCGAGGTTGTATATTATCCCGAAGAAAATATTGTACCGCAGACTCCTATATTCAACAGGCAGTTTATTTATACCTTAATATTGGTAGCAATCGTTACTGCTCTCGGCACTTACGGAGCAATAGGGAAGTTAGTGAACATTCTTCCTTTCGACTGGATGCACAACCAGTTTAAAGTAAATCCTCAGAATACCTCAACTCTTTTTAAAGACGGACGTTCAATGCAGCGCCCTGTTGACGGAACTGTTGCAAGAGGATATATGCCTTATGAATATACAGGAATGCCTGATTCACTTGTAAAGCTGTTATCGAACCCCGTTCCGATGGATGAGAAATCCATTACAAGAGGAAAGAAGCAGTATAATACTTATTGTTCACCCTGTCACGGATATTTTGGCGCAGGAGACAGCAGACTAAACGGGCAGTTCCCGAATCCGCCGACGCTTCATTCAAAGAAAGTACGCGAATGGGCTGACGGAAATATTTACAATGTGATGACTAACGGTCAGAATACAATGCCGAGCTATGCAAAACAGATTTCAAGGGATGACAGATGGGCAATTGTAAACTATATAAGAGTATTGCAAAGAGCAGAAAATGCCAAGGATACGGATTTGCCGTAATTGATATAAAATTCAATTAAAAGAAAATTAAAATTTTTAACATTGGATACAGTAAATAAACCAATATCTGATAAAGTTTCAAAGCTCGGATATGCACTAACGGGCATCGGATTGCTGATAATCGTAGCATCGTTTTTAACGAACAAGCAAAGAGGGGCTTTCGATTACTTATGGATTTATATGTTCCTCACAAGCGTGGGTATCGGCGGTCTTGCCTTGACTGCGCTTGAGTACCTTGTGGGAGCAACATGGAGCGTGCCGTTCAGAAGAGTATGCGAATTCCTTGCGGGAATTATTCCGCTTCTCATTATTCTTGTCGTGCCGCTTATCTTCACTATGGGAGATTTGTTTCACTGGCTGCATCCTGAACCGGGTGATGAAATTTTAGCAGCGAAGAAACCTTATCTTAATATGAATTTCTTCCTGATAAGAGTTGCCTTCTGTATAGTGGTTTGGTTTATTTTCTATTTCTTCTTTACAAGAAATTCCAAAAAGCAGGATACAACAAAAGAACCCGGCTTGACCAGAACGAATATAAAATTATCTGTAGTATTTGCTCCGTTGTTTTTTATTTCAATGACTATGGCAGCTATTGACTGGATGATGAGCTTAGAGCCGCATTGGTACTCGACAATTTACGGAGTTTATTACTTTGCAGGAACTATTGTCTGCACGCTTGCAATAGTTACATTTATTTCAATTCACTTAAAAGAAAACGGATACTTAAATCCAAGAGTAAGCAACGACCATTTTTATTCACTCGGCACATTGCTCTTCGGTTTCAATATCTTCTGGGCATATATCGCTTTCTCACAATTCGTGCTTGTATGGTATGCGGATATTCCTGAAGAAACAGTCTGGTATATGCAGAGATGGCATCACGGCTGGCAGTATGTTTCGCTTGGTCTGCTGTTCTTCCACTTTGTAATTCCGTTCCTTATTCTTCTTCCGAGAAGCATAAAGGTAAACCTGAAGGTATTAAAGGTGATGAGCGTCTGGATGGTGCTTGCTCATATGCTTGACTTGTACTGGCTGATAATGCCTACATACAGCAGCAGCCCTGTATTCGGATGGCAGGAGCTTGGAATGCTTCTTTTTGCCCCGGGACTGATTATTGTTGTGTTTACAATGAAAGCAAACAAAGAAAATATTACACCTGTCGGCGACCCGAAGCTGGAAGCAGGATTGAATTTCACATTATAATTTTTACAGTTATAACTCAAGAAAGAACAAGTTTAATATATGGAACAAGATAATAAACAAGAATATTCATCAAGGTTAATAAGCTCTCTGCCTTACTACGGAGTTATATATATCTTCGTGATTGTTGCATTGATAACAGCAGGGTATGTTTATTTCAAGAATATTGATTTCATCACGATGAATTCAAAGAACATACTACCTAAGCAGCTTGATTCTGCGCAGGCTTTCATGCTTGATATTGCTGTGAAAAAAGGAGTAACTTCTCCTCCCGTTGATGTTTATAAATTATCTGTTTCTACGCCTGAGTTAGTTGCAAAGGGAAAAGGATTGTATGAATCAACATGCTCACCATGCCATGGACCTGACGGAAAAGGCGACGGACCGGCTGGAGCTAACTTAAATCCAAAGCCGAGAAATTTCCACGAGCTAACCGGATGGACAAACGGACCTTCATTTGATAAGATATACCTTACTTTGCAGGAAGGCATTACAAACAGAGGCATGGCAAGCTATGCTAATATTCCGCCGGAAGACAGAATAGCGATTATTCAATATATAAGAAGTTTAAATCCTGGGTATCCTGCAATCTCTCAGGACGGATTGAAAGCTCTTGATGCGGCTTACAGCTTATCACAAGGTGTAAAGCAGCCCAATCAGATTCCGGTTAAGACAGCAATTCAAAAAATTCTTAATGATGAAAAAGGCAGAGATAGTTTGATTAATAAGATAAAGATGGATATTACCGCTAACACAACTGATGCCGGCGCTGTTATATTTAAAAACAAAACAAGAAGCCAGAGCAGGGCGGTGAATTTCCTTGCAGATAATATGAAATGGAATGATAACAAAAATGACCTTGCAAAACTAATCATGAGCGACCCCTATTCTGCCGGCTTTAAGACAGAGATAGTCAGCTTATCGGATGAAGAGTGGAATCAGTTGTATTCGTATCTCAAAAATGTTTTTAGCGCAATAAAAGTTTAAGTAAAGGATTTATGAAAAAAGTAAACACTCTGTGTTTGCTTTTATTAGTTTCGTTTTTATTTGTAGCAGTTGTAAAAGCTGATGAAAGCAATACAGGCAGCGGTAAGAAAGAAGTCGGCATTGATGAAAAGACAGGGCAGTTTGTCCCATTAGACATCGTGCTTTTTGATGAAAAGGGCGAGCCGCACCCTTTGAAAGATTATTTAAACGGAAAGCCGACAATAATATCTCTAATTTATTTTCGGTGTCCGGGAATATGCAGTCCGCTCTCTAATGGGCTTGCAGAAGTAGTTGACCGGGTTGATTTAGAGGCAGGCAAAGATTACAATATAATTTCCGTAAGTTTTAATCCGCTGGAAAATTATATAATGGCTTCAGAGAAGAAACAAAACTACTATAAAACTCTGAAGACGCAGCTTCCGCAAAATGGCTGGCAGTTTCTCACGGCGGATAGTGTTAATATTGCTAAGATATGTGATGCTTTAGGGTTTTATGTAAAGAAAGAAGGAAATGATTTTGCTCATGGCGCTGCAATTATGGCTGTTTCGCCTGACGGAAAAATCGCAAGATATTTATTCGGCACTGAGTTTAATCCTTTCGATTTCAAGCTTGCAATTATGGAAGCATCGGAAGGCAGAACAGGAACTTCAATTGCCAAGATTGTTCAGTTTTGTTTCAGCTATAATCCTGATGCTAAAGGATACGTTCTTAATATAACAAGAGTAGCGGGCGGTGGAATACTGCTTCTGCTGATAATTTTTTCGAGTATTCTTTTTCTTAAAAAGAAAAAAACAAATTTAATAATAGAGGATAAAACAAATGGCTAACGGTTCAATTGCAGTCCCTGCAGGCAGGGAAGAAGTAGTTGACTTTTACAAGCACGAAAGCAAACACAAAGGAATTATGTCGTGGCTGCTCACAGTTGACCACAAGAGAATCGGCTTGATGTATTTGGTGGTAATGATAGGTTTTTTCTTGACTGCCATGACATTAGGCTTTTTCATGAGACTTGAAATGCTTACACCCGGGCAGACACTTATGAAGCCCCAGACATATAATACACTCTTTACTCTGCACGGAGTAATTATGGTGTTTTTGTTTATTATTCCGGGCGTTCCGGCAGTGTTCGGAAATTTTATAATGCCTATACAAATCGGCGCAAAAGACGTTATTTTCCCTAGACTGAATTTACTTTCATGGTATCTTTATATCTTCGGAGGTATTCTTGCTCTTATTTCCATTTTTACAGGAGCGGCTGATACGGGCTGGACTTTCTACGTTCCTTACAGCATCAGAACTACCACTAATGTTTCGCTTACAGTTTTCGCAGCATTTGTCCTTGGATTCTCTTCTATCTTAACGGGTTTAAACTTTGTAACAACAATTCACAGAATGCGCGCTCCGGGCATGACATTCTTTAAGATGCCGTTGTTCGTATGGGGTATTTATGCTACTGCGTGGATTCAGATTTTAGCTACTCCGGTTGTCGGTATTACCCTTGTTCTTGTTATACTCGAAAGAACTTTAGGTATTGGTGTCTTTGACCCGGCGTTAGGAGGCGACCCGATTCTTTACCAGCATTTGTTCTGGATTTATTCGCACCCTGCGGTGTATATCATGATTCTTCCTGCGATGGGTGTCGTTTCTGATATTATTGCAACGTTTTCCAAAAAGCCGATTTTCGGATATACTCCTATTGCAATGTCTTCCCTTGCAATTGCTCTTGTTGGTTACCTTGTATGGGGACACCACATGTTTACATCAGGGATGAGTGATACTTCCAGAGTAATTTTTTCACTCCTGACATTCCTTGTTGCAATACCGACAGGAGTTAAAGTTTTCAACTGGGTTGCATCGTTATACAGAGGTTCGATAGAAATTACTGCGCCGATGCTTTATACGCTTTGCTTTATTTTTGTTTTCTCAATCGGAGGTTTGACAGGATTAGTGCTCGGAACATTAAACACCGATATTCACTTAACGGATACATACTTTGTTGTCGCACACTTCCATTATGTTATGTTCGGAGGTATGGGACTTTTATTTTTTGCGTCGCTTCATTACTGGTTCCCGAAAATGTTTGGCAGAATGTACAACGAAAAAATTGCGAAGCTCGCATGTATTATTTTTGTAATCGGATTCAACGGCTTATATTTCCCGATGTTTATCATGGGTTATCTTGGAATGCCGAGAAGATATTACGATTACCTTCCTGAATTCCAAACTTATCACGTTATTGCTACAGTCAGTTCATGGATTATGATTTCAGGTATTCTTCTGATGCTTGCAAATCTTTTGAGAGGCTTAAGACATGGTTCTACTGCACCTGAAAATCCTTGGGATGCAACAACTCTTGAGTGGACAGTGCCTTCACCTCCTCCTATGGAAAATTTTGACGAGATTCCGGTTGTAACAAAAGGACCTTATGACAGGGAAGGATTGAAGGAAGCATCATTAAAGCACTAATAGTTAGTTTTAAAACGAATATTTAAAATTAGAAAATAATAATTTTCAATGTCTCAAAATTCAGATTTAACCCTTCATCAGCAGCATGTTCACGAAGCTCATGCGCATGTTGGCGAGCATACACACCGAGATGATGTAGGCTCGAAAATGGGTATGTGGCTGTTTTTGTTTACTGAAGTTCTTCTTTTCGGAGGAATGTTTATACTATATGCGTCGTATAGATTTATGTACAGCGATGCTTTTAAAGTAGCGGCTGAGCACCTTGACACATATGTAGGGGCAATTAATACAATTATTCTGCTTGCCAGCAGCTGCGCAGTTGTGTTGGCAATAGTTTCTCTTCAGAAAAAAAATAAAAGATTGTGTCTCGGTTTTTTATGGTTCACGCTTGCATGCGGCGCTGCATTTATGGTGAACAAATATTTTGAATGGGGGCATAAAATTGAGATTGGTATATATCCGAAAGGTCCAGCTCTTGCAGAAATGAGCGAAGGCGAAGTGTTATTCTTCGGCTTGTATTATGTAATGACCGGTCTTCACGGACTGCATATCATCATAGGTATGATTTTTATAGGCGTGATAATGGCTATGATTCAGAAGAATAAAATTACCCATGATAATTTCCAAAAGCTGGAAAACTCAGGGCTTTACTGGCACTTAGTTGACGTAATCTGGATTTTCCTTTTCCCGTTATTCTATTTAATTCACTAAGAGATAAAAAATAAATTTTAAATTATAAAATGGATTCAGAAAAAGAAAAAGCAATACATGAACACGAGAGCCACTCGCACGAATACGGAGTATATATCCTTGTGTTCTTTGGTTTGCTTGCTTTGACTGCAATTACAGTTTCTATTGCGGGATTAAATCTCGGCTCATTGACGTTAACTGTTGCTCTTGTAATCGCTACAATAAAAACTTGTCTTGTGGCAAACTACTTTATGCACGTAAAATTCGATTCGCCTATATTTAAAGTTTTTATTGCAGTCTGTATTGTTATTTTCGCAACAATGATTGGCTTAACATTTTTTGATTTAATTTTCAGATAACCAATTTTATGAGACCTAATATAATTTCACAAACCGACGGCACAATGCTCTTTATTATTGCTTGTTCAATAATACTGCTTCTGCTTGTTACGGTTGCTATGATTTATTTTTGTATAAAGTACAGCAGGAAAAATCACCCTGTTGCAGAAAATATTCACGGCAATACTACGCTCGAAGTAACATGGACAGTGCTTCCTACTATTCTTGTTATGGTGATGTTCTTCTATGGATACATGGGGTTCAAAAATCTCCGTGATATTCCTGCCGATGCCTATACTGTAAAAGTAACGGGGCAAATGTGGAAATGGACTTTTGAATATCCTGAAACTAAAAAGAAAAGCGATACACTTTACGTTCCTGTCGGAAAAGACATTAAGATGGAAATACATGCTAATGATGTTAATCACAGCTTTTTTATTCCTGCTCTTAGAGTGAAAGAAGATGCTGTGCCGGGAAGAACAAACTATCTTTGGTTCAATGCTGAAAAAGAAGGAAGATATGATATTGCCTGCGCAGAATATTGCGGAATGAATCACTCTTATATGTATGCCGTTCTTATGGTAATCCCACAGCAAAAGTTTGATGATTGGGTGAAAGTAACCCCTGCCGCAGACACGACAAAAAAAGCAACTGACTCATTAAAAACAACCGGTAAAGATTCGTTAAAAACTTCTGCTCCGGTAGTTGATACCACTAAGAAAGAAGTAAAACAGGTCCCGGATGCTACCAAAAAAGAAGAAACCAAAAAAGATTCAGTTAAAAAATAAATTTTAGAATAATCGAAGCATTAAACGCAAATAAGGAATCGTTAGCGGTAAAAGAAAATCTCGCTTCGTCATCAGCCGTTTCTATGGTAAAGGTTCTGCTTGATTTATGTAAAGTGAAAATTACCTTGTTCGTTGCAATGACAACAGCGTTGGGATTTATCACAGGCTCTTATATGTTTGGCGCCGGTATTCTTTTTCCCGTTATCGGTATTTTTCTTTTAGCTTGCGGAGCTTCTGCTTTGAATCAGGTTCAGGAAGCAGATTCCGATATTCTGATGGATAGGACAAAACACCGCCCTATTCCGGCAGGATTAATTTCCCGCAAAGCAGCGTTTGTTGTTTCACTCGCCATTATAGTTCTGGGCAGTGCAGTAATTCTGCTCGGCTCTAATATAGAATGTCTTATTATAGGACTCATTACTTTATTCTGGTATAACGGAATTTATACACCGCTAAAAAAAGTTACACCGTTTGCCATTATCCCCGGCGCGCTTGTAGGAGCATTGCCACCCGTAGCAGGATGGGTTGCCAGCGGCGCTAATATTTTAAGTCCGCAAATCTGGCTTCTGGCATTGTACATGTTTATGTGGCAGATCCCTCACTTCTGGATTTTAGTGATGATTTATGGCGATGATTACGAAAAAGGTGGATACCCTACATTAAAAAGCAAGTTTTCAGCGGAGCAGTTGAAAAAAATTACTTTCTTTTGGATTTTACCGACAGTAAGCGTTGCGCTGCTGATTCCGGTTTCAGGGATTTTGAATTTTAATATAACAAGTTTTATAATTTTTGCTCTTTCGGTTTGGTTTATTTTTGAGTCATATAAGTTTTTAAAAGCGCCATCTGAAAAGAAAAATTTATTTAATACTTTTGTCAGGATTAATATTTATACTCTTGTAATTATTACATCTGTTTCAATAGATAAATTAGTAAAAATACTATAAAAGTTTTTTGAAAGGATTTAATTAATGGATTTTCTAAGCGAAATCGTAATACCACCGAATGAAACACATCTGCAGGTCTTAAGGTTTGTTCTGTTTATATCGCTTGCATTGTTTTTCCCTTATATGGGCGCGACAATAGGCGCAACTATGTTTTCGGTTTATTTTAACCGTAAGGGAAGAAATAGCAGGGGCAGTATCTATTACAGGTTTGCCTGCGATATAATGGATAAGCTGATTTTCAGCAAAGGAGTGGGCTTAGGGCTTGGAGTAGTGCCTGTTCTCTCTGCTACTTTTGTTTACATGCAGTTTATGTATGAAACAAAATCGGCAGTTGTAGGAATGATGATTACCGCATCGTTGTTGTATTATCTCGGTATTACGCTGATTTACAAGTATAAGGCAAATTTTGATATAGAAGAGGTAGTTGATACTCTGAAGGCAGTAATTAATGAGGATAAAGAGAAGAAGCAAATCCCGGAAGAAATTGAAGAGTATGAAGCCGGATTGAAGGCATCGAAAACAACTTTCGGCGGATGGGGTTTAGTCTGCCTTATGGTAGCATCATTATTTTTTGTAGGCGGAACCTCGCTAATTACAAATCCGGGTGAATGGGCGCACGCCTCACCGTTAATTTATATGTTTTCTGTTCCTGTTTTGATAAACTATTGCTTTTTTATCTGCGCCGGGCTTGCATTTACAGGTATTGCAATTTTATTCTATTTCTTCGGATGGAACGGCGGAATCAAAAACAGAAGCGATAATTATAAAATTTATGTGAAAAGATTTGCAGGTTCTTTAGCTTTTTACTCAATAATTATTTTACCTGTTTTATTTCTTTCGAGTTTTCTAACTTATCATTCGCACGCATTTTCCGCTTCGCTGTTTGTAATAGGCGCTCTTGCTCTTATTATAATTCTTTTAACGGCGAACTTCCTATATGCTTTGATAAGAAACTCTGAAATTAAATACTCGGGAGCTATGTTCTATTTAATGATAGTATCGTTCTCGCTGATTTCATTAAAAGATGTTTCTGCGATAAATGCAGCCTTAAAAGAGCAGTTTGAAAAAGTTCATTTGCTTGCAGAAGAATATCAGAAAAAGCATAACAAAATTGAAGTAAAAGATACCGGCATCAGCGGGGAAGATATTTTCAATGCTAAATGTTCAGCGTGCCATAAGTTCGATACGAAGTTAGTAGGTCCTGCTTATAAAGACGTTCTGCCGAAATATAATGACAATGTTAAAAAATTAGCTGCCTTTGTTTACAATCCTGTAAAGGTTAATCCTGATTTTCCTCCAATGCCGAATCAGGGTTTGAAACCTAAAGAAGCAGAAGCTGTTGCGCAGTATATTTTAACAAAAGTCAAAGATTACGCAAAATAGAATTTATTAAATACAGTTTTTCTTTGAAACCGTAAAATTTAATAGATTTTACGGTTTTTTTATTTAAAACTATTCCAAAATGAACAAAGTGAGCTTAACTCATCCTCAGCTTTATTCTCTTTACTCAAATGGTATGAGAATAGACAGGAAAATAATTGAGGAAATTCTTGAGCTTCCAAGAGAAACGCTGGTTAACGATTTAGAAGCAATCGTTAAGGCAAGCATAGATAATTATGATTATTACAAGTCGCAGAATCTCTCATTATCGAAACGCTCGTTTCCCATACATGCGTTTTTTATTTTGTCTGAATTAAAATCAGAGTCAAGCCTATATACTGTTCTTGCATTTCTATCCCAGTCAAAAGATGCGCTGGAATTCTGGTGCGGCAAATATACAAAGGAGCTTCTATGGGAAGTTGTTTACAATTTAGGCAGCAACTCCCTTGAGTTTCTTAAAAAATATATTCTCAACGGAATTAATAATATTGAAACTAACAGGGCAATTTTAAAAGCAGTCTCGCAGATTGCCGTTCACCAGCCTCGCCGGCGTGATGAGGTAATAAAGTGGTACAAAGAAATTATTTACTACATAATGCAGGCAAGGTATGATGATTACCATTATCCGTTTGCTTTAACGGGAACTGTAGTTTCGGGTATTCTTGATTTTAAAGGTGTGGAACTCTTCAACGAGGTAAGAATTTTGTATGATATGAATAAAGTAAATAAGTTAATCTGCGGCGATATGGAAGATTTTACAACGGAACTGAGAACTGAGCTGCAGAGGGATTTTAAAAGCAGGCTTTACAATATATATGAGCGGTATGAGTTTATCCTCAATGACAGGGAGTATTATTATAAAATGGAAGATTTAAAAGAATTGAAGGAAGATTCAAAGAAGAAGACAAACCAACATCAGAAGAATTGAAAAAGAAGCTCGTTGTTTTAAGCGGAGCAGGGATTTCTGCCGAATCAGGGATTTCAACATTCAGAGATTCCGGCGGACTTTGGGAAGGATACGATGTTACCGAAGTTGCCTCACCGCAGGGATGGCGAAACAATAAAGAGCTTGTACTTGAATTCTATAATCAAAGGCGCAGACAGATTTTAAAAGCAAAACCTAACTCTGCCCACACTGCGCTTGCCTCTCTTGAAAAAGACTACGATGTTACAATCATCACTCAAAATATAGACGACCTTCACGAGCGCGGCGGCTCATCTTACGTAATACACCTTCACGGAGAAATAAAAAAATCAAGAAGCACTTTTGACAGCAGCCTGATTTATGATATTGAGGGAAGTGAACTTAATCTTGGAGATAAATGTGAAAAAGGCTCTCAGCTAAGACCGCATATCGTTTGGTTTGGTGAGGCTGTGCCTATGATAGAGACGGCAATCCGATACTGCTTTACCGCTGATATTTTTATTGTAATCGGAACATCAATGGTTGTTTATCCTGCAGCAAGCTTAATTGAGTTTGTACCGCCGGATTGCGCAAAATATATTATTGACCCTAAGAAACCCGATATTTTTTACCCTCCGCCTAATACAATTTACATTGAGAAATCAGCAACGGAGGGTATGAAAGAGCTTACGGAAATGCTAAAATAAAAAAACCTCTTCCGCATTTGCAGAAAGAGGTTTGGGAGATAAATATTTTGCTGAAGTTACTTGCCGAGTTTTAGCTCAATTTTTCTATCTTTCTTCATGTTTTTATCATCCTGTTTGTTTTCAAATTTTACCTGAACTTTACCATCTGCGCTTCTTTCAATTTTCAAATCTTCAGGTTTTACATCAACTCCGTTTTTCTTTAAATCTTCAATTATAGTTTTTCTTATTTCGTCATCTGACTTTCCATCCAGATTTAAAGTTCCGTCTGATTTATTTTGAGTTTTCAGGAACTGCTGATTGTTGCCGTCAGTTACATTCATTTCAAAATCTCTATTGTGGTTTCCATTCTTGTCTTTTAGCCCGCTTTCCACCGGCTCCATCTTGAGCAGACGGTTGCCGTTTTCGTCTCTCTGAAAATCTATTTTAATATCGGTAACTCCGGCTTCCTTTAGCTGGCGTTGTAATTCCTCTTTTACCTGCGCATCACTTTTATTAGTTGCATCAATATCAACTCTAAAAAATGAATGTAATGCTGCCGCATAAAGAGGCACTTTTGTTGTCTGGTTTAGAGGGAATATCTGAACTGAGTTTATGCCGGCAATATCTTTTAATCCGTTCATATATCCGTCAGCTTCATCTTTTGATTTTGAATCAAGGACGAGACTATAATTTAAAAAATCTCTTCCATCTTCATTTGTTTCTTTTATGGAAAGTTTTGATTTGTCAATCCATGAAAGTGAATTAATTTTTTCAACTGCTTCTGTGCTTGATTTTGAAACCTTCCATGATAGAGCATGTCCTATGGTTTCGTTTTGTGTTACAGGCATATTGCAGGCTGCAAATACGACTGCAAGTAAGATAAATGAGTATGCAAGCTTAAATTTATTAAAAGCAAAAAAGTTTTTCATTCTCTGAATTTTGTTTGAGTTGTAAGATGAATTTTCAGAATTCAGATTATTTACCCATTGCTCAACTTGCGGAAAAGTTTTGCTGTAGTCTTCGGCTTTTAATTCCTTCCAGTATTTTTCGCAGCTATTCATGTTTGAATTCTGAGATAAGTTTGAGAGTTTCATTTTCTAAATCTCCTAAATTTTTCGGATTTATTTTTTTGAAACGAATTTCCTGAGACAATTCAATCTCCGTTATTCGCTCCCTCAATTTTGACCGCGCGCGGCTTAACCTTGACTTTACTGCCGAAAGACTTTTTTCGTTCTGAATTTTTCTGATTTCTTCAATAGAAAATTCAGCCAGCTCGAAAAGCAAAATGCAAATGCGTTCTTTGCTGCTTAGCTCTGATAATGCTTTGTAGAGTGCAGCGTTTCTTTCAGTTTGTTCAATCTGCTCATATATCTCCGGCATTTTGGAATGCTTAACATTTTCATCCATCGGAAGAAATTTCCTCCAGAATGCCCTTCTTGTTTGATTGATAAACTCGTTAGTAATTATTTTAAAGAACCAGCTTTTGAATTTTTCTTTCTCATTCAGCTTAGGAAAATTTTCTAATCCCTTTAGAACTGACTGTTGAAATAAATCTTCCGCATCGTCTATAGAGACGCGAAAAGTCAAAGCCCTGCAATATTTTACTGCATCATTATAATGAGGGCGCAGGTGCTCAAGAAAAATATCTGTATCGCGATACATTTATTACAATCAGGAATTAAAATATTTTAATACTTATTAGACGAAAGAAATTGGAAAAAGTCGCAAATTTCAGAAATAAAAAAACCTGCCCGAAAAAATCGGGCAGGTTTTCGTTACAATTTTTTATAAAATAAGATTAGTTACAGTTGTTAATTGTAAAGGAGAACGTTGGGTTTGTCGTATTTATTGCTACATTTGATGCAACAAGCGCCGAGCCATTATAGAATGTCATAAAATCATAGGTCCCGAACTCACCGCAGTATTGTGTCAGACTGCCGTTTACCATATATCCGAGATAATACCATGTTGCATTGCCCGATTTCCTGTAATATACAGGGAAGCTGGGATGAACTACAACGTTCGGGTTATTGCTGCAAACTCCTGTAACAGTTCCTGTAATTGCCTGTAGTGTCGGCACTGTATAACTTAAAGTTAAATCTCCGGTACTGCAAAGATTTACTGTTCCGCTTGTGTAAACAAGGTTTCCATTATAATAAAGCTTTATCTTCATATTTGCCGAAGGTGCATAATAGAAAGTCATTGTGTTATCGGAAGCGGACTTGATAATGCTCTTGTAGTATATTTCAGAGCCGCCGGCTACAAAATACAGTTTTACTTCCAGCGGAACTGAAGCGCATCCGCCGGTCTGATTGAATATAATTTTTCTGCTGACGGTGCAATTAGCTCCGTTGAGATAATCGAGATTCCAGTAAGACAGATGGGAAGTATTGAATTTAATAGCATTGTTACTGTTGCCTCCCGCAACTACTACTCCCATAGGTTCATGTTTCCAGACACCATCTAATGTTTCATAGCTGAATACGGGTATTGCATCGCCAATCTGAATCGGAGAGCCTTGCGGATTTACTGCATTGGAAGGAATTTCAATTGTAACTTCCGGCTGTGCAGCAGGGAATTTTTTAGCTTCTCTTCCTGACGCATCTTTAATATCAAATAATGCAAAACCTGCGCTGAACATAGAAGTATCGTTTATGTTAAATCCGCCGGGGAAGCATCTTAAAGCGGTTTCCTTAGTCGGGTCAAAGTATGCAATAGTTGCTGAAAGTGTTCCATTAAGATTAATCGGTGTTGGGGAATTATCTGTTATAATTGTTCCTGCGGGAAGACGGATTTTGCACACGCCTCCTGTTCCGTTTGTCAGGGTTGTCGTTAGGTTTACTTCAGAAGCAAGCACACCGTTACTACAGGTGCCTGCATTGCTGTATTGCGCAATGGAAACTCCGTCCGGCGGATTTGCAATATTCACCATATACATATTGAAAGCGGAATATCCTTGTGAAGTAATTTTTATCGGCATGCTTGTTGTAAGAAAGCCGTTTGCCGAAATCAAAACCGAAACATCAAGCGGTAGAGTTGTTCCCTCTGCTAATCCGAAAGAAATTACTCCGCTGCTCGAAGTGAAAGATGTTATTGTATTTTTTCCAAGGTCGGTAATTTTACCTGCGTTAGAGCCGATAAATTTCACTGTAACATTGGGAGATGAAATCATTGATGCAGTTCTTGCATCAAAAAATGATATGGAGCCGCCGGTTGTCGGACCATCAGTATTGAACAAAACCTGAACGTTTTCTGTCGGGCTTTTTATATCGCAGCTTTGTAAATAAAGTACGGAAGCCGAAATAAGTATCAGTGTAAAAACTGTAAGTGATATTTTTTTTATCATGCTAATGTTTTAAAGTTAAATATTTTTAGCAGTAACTTTAACCAAAATTTTTTAATTAAATTTATATGTTAAGCCGAACATAACTACCGGATATGCTTTAAACCAGCTAATATTGCTTTGAACTGTGCCGGCTTGAGTTTCAGTTGGTTTGATTAGACCGGTACCGGACATCGTAACCTGAGGTTCGAATTGGTACATTGTTCCCAGATCCATTGTAAAACCAAATTTTTTATAATTTAAAGGATTACCTATACCAATCCCCAAGTATGGATTTACTTTCGTAAATTCTGTTGTTGTAGTTATATCTCCTAAATTGGATTTATCATACGTCTTTCCATTAACTACATAACTTTGCCCGGGAACTAATTTTGTTTCAACTTTATTAAGATTTAAAAGTAATCCTCCGCTAATTTTAAAAATCGAACCGCCAGGGAAATAATCAACTAAAGCAGAGAATGAAAGAAGCTTTGTTTCCGCAGTATAGAGAAAGTCATCTCCGGTTTTACCCCCATTGACGTTAAAAGCAAAAAACTGCCCTCCTACTCTTGCATTAAGATTTTTTGAAATATTCGTGGAGCCGTCTAAGCCGATTCCGAGCGAGCTGAACTTTAAAGTTAAAGCATAGCTTTGGGAAGAAGAAACAGGAACTGTTTTAGGCTGCGAAAATGCTGTTCCTGTAAGAACTAATGACAGAATTACTAAAAGGTACTTTGCTTTTATCATAATTTGTTCTTGTTAGAAAGTTATTATTAATTACAAATTAATTTAAAATATGTTGCAATTCAAATTATAAAAATTTTCTGAGAATAATAGAAAAAAAATTGGGAGCCGGAACCGAGAAAGTATTGGAATCAATACTAAAAAAATTGAAAGGAATGAACGATGGAATAAGATTGTTATAAAATATTGCATACGCAATACCAAAAAAAATTCTTTATTATTCTGCAAAATAATAATTAATTTATAAAGATGTCTAAGGAATTTATTCACCTCCATAATCATACTCACTACTCGCTTTTAGATGCTATTTCTACCGTTGACGGCTTGGTAAACGCAGCAGTAGAAAATAATATGAAAGCCGTTGCGCTTACTGACCACGGAGTTATGTACGGCGTGATGGATTTTTATAATAAGGCGCGTAAAAAAGGCGTTAAGCCTATAATCGGCTGTGAAGTTTACGTAGCTCAGGCAGGTTCACGTTTCGATAAGGTTAAGAAAAATGTTATAAAAAAAATAGAACCTGAAGACGAGCCTGAAGGAACTCCTGACGGTCTTACTTCCTCAAGCATAAATTATGCCCACCTGATTCTTCTAGCAAAAGATGAAACCGGTTACAGAAATTTAATAAAACTTTGTTCCATTGGGCATACGGAAGGTTATTATTATAAGCCGAGAATTGATATTGAAACCCTGAACAAATACAGAGAAGGGCTTGTATGCACAACTGCATGCGCAGGCGGAGTTATATCGTGCTATATTACCCGTGGAGATATGGAAACTGCGCGAAGGATGACGGGCGTTTATAAAGATATTTTCGGAGAAGATTTGTATCTGGAGATTCAAGACCATAAGATGATAAACTCCGATGCCGAGCGCAAAGTTATGAACGCAATGCCTAAGCTTGCGAAGGAATTCGGGTTAAAACTCATTGCAACGAACGATGTCCATTATATTAAAAAAGAAGATGCAGTTGCTCACAATATATATCTGCACTTAAGCGCTAAGCAATCAAAGCTTTCAAATGATATTGACCTTACCCGTGATTTTCGCTACGGAACTGACCAGATTTATTTTAAGTCAACACAGGAGATGTGCGACTTATTCAGGGATTTTCCAGAGGCGATACAATCAACGCTTGAAGTAACGGAAAAATGTAATCTCGTTCTGGATACATCAACTAACTTCATGCCGAAGTATCCTATCCCTAAAGAAGAAAAAGTTGATACGTTAGATGATTATCTTGAGAAGCTTTCTTTTGAAGGATTGAAAAAACGGGTGCCGGATTTTGATGACAGCTACATTGAAAGAATGAAGTACGAGCTTGGTGTTATTAAAAAGATGGAGTTCTCTGGGTATTTTTTAATCGTGCAAGATTTTATCAATACTGCAAAGGAGCGCGGCATACTCGTCGGTCCCGGAAGGGGAAGCTGCGCGGGTAGTCTAGTGTGTTACGCAGTTGGGATTACTGATGTTGACCCCATGCTCTACGGCTTGCTGTTTGAAAGATTTTTGAATCCTGAAAGAATTTCAATGCCTGATATTGATATTGATTTTCAGGATGACAGAAGGGATGAAGTTATTCAATATGCAAAGGAAAAGTATGGTGATGAATCAGTAGCTCAGATTGTAACATTTAACCGTCTTGCCCCGCGCGGTGTTTTGAAAGACGTAGGAAGAGTTTTGAATTTCCCATTCAATGAAATAAACGAGTTAACGAAACATATTCCGATTATATTCGGCAAAGTGAAAAAGCTTTCCGAGTGTATGGAAGAAGTGCCCGACTTCAAAAAATATTTTGAAACAGGTACAGCCGAACAAAAGGCAGCGAAGAAAAAATTGTTTGACTATGCGCGAACGCTTGAGAACTTAAATAAAAATTCCTCCATACATGCCTCAGGAGTGGTAATAGCTCCGTCAAACATAACAGATTACGTTCCGCTTTCAAAAGTTACCGGTGAAGAAAACGTATTCTGCACACAGTTCGATATGAAGCTTCTTGAAGACGCGGGTATGATTAAGATGGACTTCCTTGGTTTAAAGGAGTTGAAAATCATAGGAAAAATTCTTTCGCTCGTAAATGAAAAGTATAATCTTGACTTGACCACGGATAAAATTCCACTAGATGACCCGAAGACTTACGAATTATTTTCCGCAGGCTCTACCATTGGTATTTTTCAGTTTTCGAAAAGCAAGATGCGCGAGTATCTTTCAAAAATGAAACCGAAAAATATCAACGACCTCGCTGCAATGAATGCTCTGTACCGCCCGGGTCCGATGAAGCTTATTCCTGATTTTATTGATAAAAGATTCGGCAAAAAGCCGATAACTTATTTACATCCCGTACTTGAAAATTCTCTGAAAGAAACATACGGAATCATTGTGTATCAGGAGCAGGTAATGCAGATTGCAAGAGAGTTCTCAGGGTTTTCGATGGCAGAAGCTGACAATATGAGAAAAGCTATGGGTAAGAAGGATAAAGAAAAGATGAAAGAGGTAAAGGCAAAGTTCGTAAAAGGCGCGCTTGAAAATAAGATGAGCAGGAAAATTGCAGAGGAGCTTTTTAAATTAATCGAAGACTTTGCGGATTACGGGTTTAATAAATCCCACGGAGTAGCTTATTCAATACTTGCTTTTTACACTGCATATCTGAAGGCGCATTTTCCGCTTGAGTTTCTTGCTGTTTCTATGGAGTGCAGAAAAGATGACGAGCACGAGCTTCAGCTTTTTGCAAATGAATGCAAGAAGATGAAAATTGATTTGAAGCAGCCCGATATAAATAAAAGCTTTATGGATTTCTCCATAAATTATAATCAGACGGATAAATATATAGGGGAAATCCGTTACGGACTCAGTGCGCTGAAAAATGTAGGCGAGAAGGCTGCTATAAATATTGTTAACGAAAGAAAAGAAAAAGGACCGTATAAATCATTTGTAGATTTTCTTATAAGAGTTGACCTCCGTCTTGTAAACAAAAAAACAATTGAAAGCTTGATTCATGCCGGCGCATTTGATTCAATGGAGCCGAATAGAAATAAATTATATCTAAATGCAGAAGCTGCCGCTATTTACGCCTCTCGGCATAAAAATGATGCTGAAGTAATCGGGCAGGAATCTATGTTTGGCGCTGAACTTTCTCAGCCTGACGGTTACAGGTGGAGAGATTTTCCAGAATACAGCGATGCTGAAAAATTCAATCTTGAAAAGCAGTCGCTTGGTTTTTATCTCACAGGGCACCCGCTCGATAAGTATGAGAAAGAAATTAACCAGTATGTAAGCCTTACTTTTGGTGAAGAAATTTCCGAAATTGATTTTACCAAGCTTCAAAAAGTAAGAATGGCAGGGGTTATAACCGGAGTAGATGTGAAACTTTCTAAGAAAGGAAAACGTTTTGTAGTATTTACGCTGGTAGATTTTACGGGTGATGGTGAGTGCGTAGCTTTTTCTGATTTGTTTGAAGCAAAAAATCATTTATTTCAGAACGAATCTCTTGTAATAGTGGAAGGCAAGCCCGATGAAAACGGCGATAAAATAAAGCTTACAGTTGAAAAGATATATCCAATACAAAGTCTTCACGAAATTTGTTCAAAGAACCTGATGTTAATACTAGATGAAAAAACTTTTGACAGCTCAAAACTTATAAAAATTCATGAGCTTGTAGAAGCGAACGAAGGAAACTGTAATGTCTTTTTCCAGATAAGAAATAACGGAAATTCCAAAATACTGCGCGCTCGCGGAAGCAGGGTAAGACCTCACTCGGAACTAATTTCCAACTTGAAACAAATTGTCGGGGAAGATAATTTATTACTAAATTGATTCTCTCCTCATTAAAAAATATACTTAAATAATAGTAAACAATAGAAAGGATATAAATAAAATGGCTCTTGAAATAACAGATGCTAACTTCGATGCTGAAGTTATAAATTCGGATAAACCTGTATTAATAGATTTTTGGGCAGTATGGTGCGGACCATGCAAATTGATTGCGCCTACTGTTGAAGAAGTTGCTAAAGAATACGATGGGAAATTCAAAGTAGGAAAGATGGATATTGATAATAATCCAAATGTCGCTATGAAATACGGAATAAGAAGCATCCCTACATTATTAATCTTCAAAGACGGTAAAGTAGTTGACCAGATAGTCGGCGCAGTTCCAAAAAATGTAATCACTTCAAAAATGGATGCTCATGTCGGCGTAACAGCTTAATTTTTTTCCAGCGGCAGGCATTGCGCCTGCCGTTTTTTATTTATCATTTCATAATTAAAACACTTCAATGAAAACTTTTAACAGATTTTCTATAGTGTTGTTAATTTTCTCGCTGGTTCTCCTTACCTCATGCGGGAAAAAAGATTCTCCGTCCACCGATTCCAAATCTTCCGACACTAAAACGTCCTCTGATAGCAAAAGCGAATCTTCAGGCAATAAAGAAGTAACAGCAGCCGGCGACTTCACTATCAAGTATGAATTATCAGGCAAAGTGAAAGGCGATGTGACGACTTACAAAAAAGGCAAACGTGTAAAGCAGGAAATGACTATGGATGTAAAAGGAGCAAAGATGACCACGAATAATTACTACGACGATAACTTTGTTTACACTGTTATGGATATTATGGGAAAAAAAGTCGGCACTAAGATTGATATTTCTAAGTACAAATCAGAAGGAGCTAACGAGGGAAAAGATTTGGACTACAGAGATATGGAAAACTATTTGAAGGATAAAAAGAAAGTCGGCACAGAAACAATATTAGGAAAAGAATGCGATATTTATGAAACAGGTAAAGGGGTAAAAATTTCTGTTACAAAGCAGTATATCCCTCTTAAAATTCAAACCGAACCTATGACAATGCTTGCAGTCAGTTTTGATAATAAAGTAAATATTTCAGATGAGGCGATGGAAGTTCCGAAGGATGTGAATTTTTCCGATATGGGCGGAATGATGAAAAATCTGAAAAAATAGTTTTAATGCAGTGTTACATGTAAAAATTTTTAAAGGCGTTATTTTATTAACGCCTTTTTTATTCACCAATAATTTTCACAAGCGCTCTCTTTTTTCTTTTGCCGTCAAATTCGCCATAGAAAACCTGCTCCCACGGACCGAAATCCATCTTGCCGTTTGTAATTGCTATCACAACTTCGCGCCCCATAATAGTTCGCTTTAGATGCGCATCGGCATTATCTTCATAGCCATTGTGCTTATATTGGGAGTATGGTTTTTCTGGAGCAAGTTTTTCAAGCCACACTTCAAAATCGTGATGCAGCCCGCTCTCATCGTCATTTATAAAAACACTTGCAGTAATGTGCATCGCATTGCATAAGAGAATGCCTTCTTTAATACCGCTTTCACGAAGACAGTCCTCAAGAACCGGAGTTATGTTTATCAGTTTTCTTCTATTTTTGATTTCAAACCAGAGTTCTTTTCTGTAACTTTTCATTATTTATTGAAATGGATTTTTATATTTATACAAAACAGGAATCAGCTTTGTTATATTTATTTTCTCCTCTTCGCTCAATAGAGCCTTCGGAGTCAAGTCGGGTTTATACAGGTCAGACCACGGGTCAACATCTGTGTAAATGTTCCCCTCATCGTCAACTGCAATCGCCTCTACACCGGTCATTTTATCCATTGAGAAATCGGGATGCTGGGGCATAGGTAAATCAAATGATTTATCTTTATGTTCTTTGATAGAAAAGTCAGGATTGAATTTTATATAAAATATTTTTTTCGATTCGCGGTCAACTCCATACAAAGTAAGATCATCTTTTGCGCACAGTCCGGTAATCGAGCGTACATTAAACAGCTTGCTTGATATTTTTTTTATAGCCCTCGTATTTCTATCCATTATATACAAATAGGTGCTATCGGAAAATTGCGAATTCACATCAGTGATGTTCTCAAGCCCGAGATATATATAGTTATCGGTGATTGCAAATCCCTCAAAAGTTACGTTATCATTGGTGTAAAGAAAAAGTTCTTCGGGCAATGGAATCTTTTTTACTTTTTTTAGTGTATCGCAATCTAAGATAGTTTTGTTGAATTCGAGCTCGTATAAACCTTCAGTTTTTTGATATGAGACTCTTCTCGGCGGTACGAAATCGGAATTTCCCTCTATGGAAACTAAAATCCTATTGGTTACTTTATCGTAAACAATATCTTCAAAATCCATTTTCGCCAACTCAGCAAAAAATTTTGCAGTTGAGGCAACTTCAAAATGTAAAACCTGCACATCAAATTTAGGAGGAGAAAATGATTCATCTAAAGAAATTCTGTCTATCCTGCCGTTATCATTTGCGCTGAGAAAAAATTTTTTCTGCCCCTGCCTGCCAAGATAAAACAGTCCTGATGTCTGAAGCGAAAACTTGCCCTCTGGACTTTTCATCCAGATTGGATAACCTTCTGCCGGTTCAATTTTCTTATCGGTCAAATGTGAGGCGGCAATATATATTACTATTAATAAGAGCGGAGTTAATATTTTTATTAGTTGTCTCAAATTTAAGAGCGTTTGCTTTCCGCAAGCATTAAAATACCGGATGCGCCGAATAATATTGATGATAATATTAAAGCCGTTTCAATAGAAAAAGTCTGCATGATGATATAGCCGAGCGCAGGAGAAAACAATCCTCTTACGCCGGTAAGGGTTACATGCACACCTTGATAATTTGAAACTTCATTATGGGGAGCGTAATAAATCGAGCTTAAATTCCATGCTATTGTAACACCGCTCATTGCAGAGCCGAAAAGAAAAAATGTGAAAAATAAAATTTCCACAGGTGAACTGTAAATACCCCACAATGGAAAATACTTTGCTGAAAGAAGCGAAAGAGGAAACAAAACCAAAATCAAAAACATATACCCGGAAAATTTCGTTGGGTTATTTGTGCCAAGAATTTTTCCTGAAATTGGAGTAAATATAATAAGCGCAGAATGAAATATTAATCCCTTCGCAAATGATATGGGAGTGTATGCAAGGTGCAGCCCGTCAACAAGAAAAACAGGAACGGCGGGGCTGGAAATCATAAATGCCATTCCGTAAACGAAAAAATTTATTTCAAATATTAAAAATCTTCTGTTGGTTTTTAAAATTCTTATTGAGTTTCTTATGGGAAGAATCAGAATATCTTTAAATAGCCTGAAATCCATTTTAAAGCTTCGCTGAACTGTTTCTTTTTCTCCTTTGAATGAAAAATTCAGCATTTTCATCAGATTAAAATACATTACTATCCCGAGTATCCCCGCAGCCGGAAAAAATAATTTATACAAGTCGTGGTTAAAGTCAAGAAAATATCCGAATAAAGTTGTTGTGCTTAGCAGCAGCGCAGTTGATAAGCTTGAGGCGTAGGAATACAACGAGCTTCTTTTCTGCGGAGTGTAGTTGTGCTTATAGACAATATTCCACGTAGGAATCAGAAGAGAATCAATTATACTCATTACTGCTATTGAGAAAATAAAAACAACAGGTGTATCGAAAAGCGGAATTAAAAACAAAAATAATTTCCCCGAACTTCCAAGAAGAAAAGCCGTCAGCCCGGGGTTTGATGCTCTGTTTATTATCTCAGCCCCGTAAATTGAAAAGAGGAATGCAATGCTTGTAACAAGTATAAGAACAGTTACTTCAAAGTTGCTTGCCTCGAGGGATTTTTTTAGAATGACATCCTGAAGCAAAAGAATGCCGAGCGAAATACCGTTAAAAAACTGAGAGATTAGGTGAAGCCGGAAGGTCTTTTTTTCAAGCTGTCTTTCTTCTAACGAATTGTATTGTTCTATTTTCAAGCCTCAAATCAAATTTAAAATGTTTCCGTTAATCCCAGCTCTCTGTGTTTGATTTCAACCTTAATTTCAGGATATTTTTTTTTCAAGTTGTGAGCGAGTTTTTCGCTTGCGTAAACAGAGCGGTGCTGTCCGCCTGTGCATCCAAAGCCTATTAACAAATCAGAGAAATTTCTTTGCAAAAAATTTTCAACTGCCATTTCGGAAATTTTGTAAACATTCTGCAAAAAATCGGGCATAACTGTCCGTGTTTCAATGAATTGAATTACTTCATCGTCTTTTCCTGTTTTAAATTTAAAATCAGGCAGCCTCCCCGGATTATTCATAAACCTGCAATCAAAAATAAATCCTCCGCCATTCCCGCTTTCGTCTTTTGGGATTCCGCTTTTGTTGTACCCGAATGAAAAAATAGAAACCTTTAATGCCATAAATTTTTTAATAGATATTTAATATATTAATCGTATATTTTAATAAAATTGCAATAATAAATGGATATTCGGTTTATCACTACTACCTTCGAAATTCCGGGGTGCAAAGTAACAAAGCATTTGGGAGTCGTAAGAGGAGTTACTGTGCGCTCAAGAAATTTTTTCGCAAACATCGGAGCTGCTTTTCAAACTCTTGCCGGCGGTAATATTACTCTTTACACCGAGCTTTGCGAGCATGCAAGACAGGAAGCTTTTGATATTATGGTTAAACATGCTGAGGAAATCGGCGCAAATGGAATTATAGGCATGAGGTATGATGCTAATGAGGTTATGAATGGTGTAACGGAAGTTCTTGCTTATGGCACTGCCGTAGTACTTGAAGCAGCTTAAAACCTAAAAATGTTCTTCACCCTTACGAACTATATAAAACAGAGGAAGTTTCTACTAGTCTGCCTTTATTCTTTTTTCTGCGCAGTCTTGATGAGCGTTATGTATTTTATCGCTAATGATTTAAATCATTTGAATGATTCGTATTATTATACGAATGATTTTCTGGTGAACTCAATAGCCATAGTTAATATTGTCTGCATTTCTATAGTTTTCCTTACTTTTGTTTATAAGATTTTATTTGAACTAAAGATTGTCCGCTATAATATACCTATGGTGAACCGTCTTATTGTAATTGTAGTCTGCGGATTTTTAATCGCTTTTTTAATCTGGTATGAATTCTATTATGTAACGCTTTTTTATCAGGGCGAAGTGAAGATTTTAACAGGTTATCTTATCGGTTCAAGTGTACTAATGGCGATTTCAATCACTGTAATCGTTTCTACTAAGTTTAAACACATTTCAATTTTATTTTTCATTTTTGCCATCCTTTCATATTTTATATATGAATGCCAGCTTGCAATTCTTGCTCAATATATGGATTTGATGAGTATTTCATTTTAACTAAAACAATCTTTCCTGTTCAGGATTTTTTTCAAATAAATCATTTCGCAGAAAAGGTTTTTCTATATTTAGATTATTCCTGCGGCAGTTCAGATAGAATATTTGGGAAATTGTATCAGCCCATTCACCTTCTCCCGTCATTCTAATACTCCAGCCTGATTTGTAAAGCTCACCGTCTCTAAGGCTTTTCACCCTGTTAAGGATTTTGGCTGATCTTGCCGGAAAATTTTTTTCAACCCAATTTGTAAAAAGCTCCTTTGTTTGCCATGGAAGCCTTAAAATTATCTTTCTTGCGCTTTTTGCTCCGGCATCCGCTGCAGATTTCAGCACAAAAGGAATTGTATCATCTGTAAGCCCGGGAACGACAGGCGCAATATTTACATTCACATATATTCCAGCTTTTGAAAGAGCTTCTACTGTTTTCAATCTTCTCGAAGGGGCGGATGTTCGCGGTTCCATCTTTGCGGCAATTTCTTTATCCAACGTCGGGATAGAGATTGTTACGAATACCAGATTTAGTTTGCTTAATTCCAGAAGCAAATCTAAATCTCTTTCTATCAGTGAATTTTTAGTAATAATTGCTAAGGGATTTTTATATTTCAGAAATACCTCAATGAGACTGCGGGTTATTTTGAGTTTTCTTTCTGCGGGCTGGTAGCAGTCTGTATTGCCGGAGAGAAGAACCATCTGAGGTTCCCACGATGCTTTTTGAAATTCCTTTTCCAGCAGACTTGACGCTTTGCTCTTTACCATTATTTTAGTTTCAAAATCAAGCCCGGATGAAAAACCCAGATATTCGTGTGTTGGTCTTGCATAACAGTAAATGCAGCCATGTTCACATCCGCGATATGGATTTATGCTGAAATTGAAACTCAGGTCGTCGCTGTCATTTTTTGCAAGAATTGATTTTGTGTTGTCATTGAAGAATTGTGTAACAGGCTTTTCGTTTTCATCCTTTGTGTGCTCAAGGTACTCATCAAGAATTTCCATCTTTATATTTTCAAATCTGTTATCGGGATTTAACGCCGTCCCGCGTCCTTTTATATTATCCAAGCCCATAGCGTTATATTAGGTATTTTGCATTAAGCAATTAAAAAATTTTAAAGAAAATGAGTTTGAGTATGACTTCTCCGAACTGTTCGCATAAGAGTAACATTATTGTAACATTCTTTGTTTTTGAGGCTCTTTTAAAATTTTGCTGCACTTTCTCGACCGGTCGAAAAAGTAACATTATTGTAACATTTTGAATTTTAAGTATTGATTATTCAATATTTCTCACTTTTTTGAAATGTTACTTTTTGAAGCTGTGTAACATTTCTGCAAAATAACGTGAGATTTAAAAATACAATGAACGACAACACATGAGAAACCCAGTATTTTAGTAAAAAATAGTTTCGTTTTAATACCCATAATAAATTATGGCGATATATCCAGAATATAAAGTCATTTTTTTATGTATATTAAAATTTTAGAACCTGCAAAAATTTATTGGACGGACTTGCAGTTTAAGTGATGTCCTCCCAAGCCATACTGCTCTCAACAGTCTGCCGGCTCAGGAGGGGATTATGAAGGGAATTTATGGTGTTGTTACTAATTTCTTGGCTCTGGATTTTTTATAGAGCATAACCACAATGTAAGCAATAATTCCGAGTATAATTATTATTGGCAGCAGCGCAATTGTAACTGTAATAATTCCTGAAAGAATTTCCGTAAAGCCTTTCAATCCTTTCTTGAATCCGTTTCCAATCTCATAGAAAAACCCGCCGCCGCTTGATGTAGTCATTAATGAAGGTTCATAAATGGATATTGTCAGCGTTGAATAGTCGGTTTGATTTTTTAAAAATTTCATGCGCCCCTGAATTTTCTCAATTTGTTCTCTTACATTTGAAAGTTTCTGTTCAACTTCAACCACATCAGTCAGCCGTGCAGTCTTTTCGTTAAGAAGGTTTAACAGTCTTTTTTCAAGCTCACCTTGAGTAGTTAATCTTGCCTGCAAGTCAATGTATTCAGAGGTAACATCGTTTCCGCTTATCTGGGAATTCAAAATTTTACCAAAATTTCCCATATCTTTTACCATCTGGTCGTACTTGTCCGATTGAATTCTGATTGTCATGCTTCCTTGCTTTTTCCCGGAGGCATTTACAGATGAATTTGAATTGGTAATAAACCCGCCTGCTCTTTTAATATAGTCGGTAATTTGATTCAGCGCTTCATCATACTTCTCTGTTTCCAAGTTCACCGTTCCCGTTTTTATTATCATTCTGTTTGTAATATCGGGTACGTCAGAAACCTGCTTAATCTCTCCGCTTTTATCCTGAAGGGACGTTGAAGTTTTGTTAGTATTTTTTCCGAATTCATCTAAAGGCACCGTGGGAGAATTATAAACTTCTTTTGTTTTATCTTCAGTGCCGGAATTTGAAATTTTCTCGGAAACTTTTCCGCAGGAGAAAATAGGGAGTGTAAGTAAGAGGAATAGTATTGTGTAAAATTTTGATGCTCTCATAAAAGCTCATTTTTTCTTTTGATACTTTTATTCAGCAATAAAGTTCCCGTGTATAATTAAACCTGACAGATATTAATCCTGCCTGCTTCGATATGGCGGAGTCTGGTATTACAAAGGGCAATAAAAAAAGCCCGCAGGAAAATTTCCCGCAGGCTTTCGGTTCATTTCTTGTGTAACTATTAATTACACTTCATAGTATAAATGGAATTCATATGGATGCGGTCTTAGCTGTACTTCTTTTACTTCTTTGTTCATTTTGTATTCAATCCATGTACTAATTAAATCCTCTGTGAACACGTTTCCTGCTTTTAAGAACTCGTGGTCTTTTGCCAGGTTATGCAGAGCATTTCTTAACGAATCGGGAGCATGATTTATTTTTGCTGCTTCCACTGCATCTAAGTGGTAAACGTCTTTATCCATCGGCTGACCCGGATCAATTTTATTTAATATACCGTCAATACCTGCCAGTAATAATGCACTGAATGCAAGGTATGGGTTTGCAGAGCCATCGGGACATCTGAACTCAACTCTTTTTGCTTTAGGATTATCTGAATACATCGGGATTCTGATTGCCGCGCTTCTGTTTCTCATAGAGTAAACAAGATTTACAGGGGCTTCATATCCGGGAACTAATCTTTTATATGAGTTAGTAGTCGGGTTTGTTATCGCAAGTAAAGCAGGAGCGTGCTTCAGCAATCCGCCTATGAAATGTAATGCGGTTTCGCTAAGTCCGGCATATTTATCGCCTGCAAAAAGAGGCTTGCCGTCTTTCCATAAGCTGATGTGGGTGTGCATACCGCTTCCGTTATCACCAAAGATTGGCTTAGGCATAAATGTAGCAGTTTTGCCTGCTGCCTTAGCAGTATTTTTTACTACGTATTTGAACATCTGTAAATCGTCAGCGCATTTAAGCATCGGGCAGTATTTGAAATCAATCTCTGCCTGACCTGCTGTAGCAACTTCATGATGCTGTGTTTCAACATCAATGCCGGCTGCCATTAAATTTACAACCATTTCATTTCTTAAATCATTTGTAGAGTCAGCCGGAGGGACAGGGAAGTAGCCTTCTTTAATTCTGATTTTATGTCCAAGGTTTGCTTCGTGCTCAGTTCCTGTATTCCAGAAGCCTTCCACGGAATCAATTTTATACCAGCTTGAGTATTCATTCACATTGTATGCAACGTGGTCTAAGATGAAGAACTCTGCTTCCGGTCCGAAATAAACTGTATCTGCAATTCCTGTAGATTTCAAATACTCCAGCGCTTTTTTAACAACATAGCGCGGGTCCATATCATAATATTGTTTGGAGATAGGGTCAAAGATATCGCAAATCATGCTGAGAGTCGGCACTTTAATAAAAGGGTCAACATTAGCTGTAGTTGGGTCAGGAATACATAGCATATCCGATTCGTTGATTTGCTTCCATCCTCTGATAGAAGAACCGTCAAAGCCGAATCCTTCATAAAAACTTTCTTCGGTAAGTCTGTGCGTGGGCACTGAAAAATGCTGCCATCCGCCAACCATATCTGTAAATCTGAAATCAATCATTTTGATTTCTTTGTCTTTAATGAGCTTGAAAACATTATTAATATTTACAAGCTTTTCTTTGTGTTCTTCTGCAGAAGCCATGTTGAGATTAGTTTAAGTTTATTAATTAATTTTTTTACTTTTTTTGATGTATATCTAAGTTAAGAGTTTCTTTTAATGTGCTGAGCACAATGCTTGTGCGCGTTGATTTAACTCCCTGCCACGATTGAATTTTTGAAAGCAGTTTTTCAAGTGTCGTGGTATTTTCCGTTCTGATTTTTAAAACATGCGAACCTTCTCCTGTTATCGAATGGCACTCAAGAATTTCTTTTGTGTTTTGGCAATGCTCGATAAAGCTTCCATAATGCTTCGATGATTCGCTGACAACAAAAATAAATCCGGTAATATCAAAGTGGAGTTTTTTATGATTTAAAATAGCGGTATAACAATTTATGTAACCGTGATTTTCAAGTTTGTATATCCTATCAATTGTAGATGGCAGCGACAGCCCGATTTTTTCAGCAAGCTCATTTCTTTTAATGTGCGCATTTTTTTGCAGCTCGCTTAAAATAGCGTAGTCAATGGAATCTAACTTAATATCTTCGTTCTGTTTCGCGGAGTGCATTGCCTTATTAATTAAGGAATATTATTTAATTTACCTTATAAAATAAGGATATTAAGTTTTTTTGTCAATGCAGTTACGAAATTCAGTTTGTTTGTTAAGTATGATGCTAAATATGATGCTAAATATGAACTAAACTATGAGAAGGATATAAAAACTGCGGCATTGCTTTCGCTGCACCGCAGTATTTTTAATGATAAGTGATTTTTGTGAAATGTTATTCCTTTTGTGCGCTGTTAGCTTTTACGGGTATTTTTCTTTCCTTTTTTTCAACATTAATTATAGATTCAATTTCTCTTTTAATTGCCGAATCTTTGGTATTTTTGAGCGCCTGATAAAGCGATTCCTTCCCGTTCGCTGTTGAAATTTCTGCAAGCGCATATCTTGCGGAAGTTTTTACTAAGTCAGAGCTGTCTTTTAAAGCGCCTAACAAAACCGGAATGGCTGCCGTTTGAATATTAGCGCCAAGTGAATTTAAAGCTCCGCTTTTTACGTACTCGTCTTCGCCGATGGATGCAAGCTCAGTCAAAATATTTATTGACTTGGGAGATAAATAATGCCTTAAAGCATAGATTGCTTTTTTCCTTATTGCAGGTTCGCATCCTGTTGTTACGGTTTCAAGTGATATTGCTTGAATTATTGGCTCATACTCCGGCTTTAACATTGATGAAAAATCAGCTCCGCTGCAATGATTCAGCAATACAGAATTAACTTTTTCTCTCAGTGCGATTGCAGGATATTTATCTCTGGAAACAAACACGGAATTTTTTTTCGAGCCTCCCTTTATTTCCCGCGCAGGCTCGTTGTTTTTGAATTTAATATTCTTTGCTGTTATTGAATTTATTTTATTGCTCATTTTTATTTTCTCCATTTTAAAATTAATAAACAAATACGCGACCGTAGTCCAGAATAGTTTTGTACTGGTCGTAAGTAATATCAGTATCGGTTTCACCGCTGCTTGAAAGCATTAGGTTGCCCGAATCGCTTGTGTGTGAAAGTCCAAGGAAGTGTCCAAGTTCGTGAGCAATTAACATCCCCAAGTAATCAATGCTCAGCCTTTTATCACCTGAGCCGTCAACGTATCCGGTCTTATCAACACCGACTCCGCTTTTTCTTCCCGAGTCCGACATAGGTCCGGGAATATCTCCGGCTAAACCATCAAATGAAGTTCCAACGAAGTCGTGAGTAACAAATGTATCAATGTTTACACCATCAGCATCGTAAGCAGTCCAGTCTTCAAACATATCGCGGCATTCACTTTCAGAGTTTATATACTTGTAACTGCCTGCCGAAGAATCTGGAATGGCATATCTGCCTATATCCCGCAATGTTATATCCATCGCTTCATAAATGCTTTGAGTTACATCTACGGCATCAAACAAGTCTGTATATTCCTGTGATGTGAATGAATCGCTGGCAACTCTGATAATATCAACTCCAAACGCAGCCATTACTCTTGCAGTAAGGGTATCGCTTACTTTTGTTCCGCTTGTTTTCTGCATTTCAATTTTCAAAGTCATATCTTCCTTATCTTCATATTTCTTATAAATTCCGCTGCCGCTTGGTGAAGAAAAAGTAATAGTTGTGCTCCAGGTGCTATAAGCATCAATTGTGAAATTACTTGAAAGACTTCCTGTGCCTGATTCGACCGAACTGCCGCCGACTCCGCCATCCCAAAACTCCCAATTAATATTTTTAGACATTGTTACAGATGAACTTGCGCCGTTATACACTGAAAGTTTGACTACAGTATAAAATTTATCGGAAGAGGAACTATAATATCCTCTTAAACTATAAGTTCCGGTTACGTAATATGTAGAAGGAGAAAGTGTTAACGAAAGTGGGTTTGAAGGCAGCACAGCATACGTTACCTTAAACATGCTTTGCCCTCCGTCTTCGCTGAAGAGGTTGACAATAAATCTTGCCGGACCGGGAGGAAGCGTCTGGCTGTCTTCGAAATCAAAAATCATGAAACCCTGTTCAGATTCCTTTCTGCTGACTTCCTTTTCAATAGTAAATGGTTCGCCATTCCAGAATACTTTTATCGAAGCGATTGCAATTTTTTTATTTGAAGGGTTCAGGAAAGAAATTTTCAGCGAAATTTTTTTAAAGCTGAATACATAATTTTCTACAGGCTGCACATCGGTAATTGCGAATTTATTATCATTGTTTCCGTATCCGCATCTCCTAAGGATTTCAAAATCCTTTTTCTTTATTTCTTTTAAATGCAATACCTCATCAGGGCGGCTGATTGCCGATTTTTTCCTGATTGATAGAAGCATTTTCGCAGCATCAGAGCTTATGCGAAATTTGTCGGTAAGTTCTTTTTGCGTTACCGTGTTTAAATCGAACGCAGAAAATGGAGTTGAGTCGCCTGCGTGATACCTGTTTGCCGGTAATACGCGAAGCTTTTTGGTTTGAACTACGGTTTGTTCCATAGGGTTCTCCTTTGGTTAGAGTTTTTAAGAAATGTATTTAAATCGCGGAGAAGAGACGCGGTGATGCCAGGAAGAAAAAATTTTTTGAAGCTGTTGTTGAAAGCTTACCGGTTTGGTAAGTTGGGAGTGCTTTTATTGAAAAGGTATTACCTTTTTCTGTGATAGACCAACTTAAAATATAATTACAATAAAGTCAATACATATAATTCTGAAACTTAGCGTAATATACTGCAAAATTTTTGAGTATAGTTCGAATAGTAAAATAAATGAAAATATAAATAATTTAATGGTTTTAAACTTTGAAACTATGGGCGTGTCTCACTTTATAGGCAAAAAATCTTTAGGAAAGAAATGAAGATTCTTTACAAAAAAATTTGAATTGAAAATGCCTTTCAACATTAGAATATTGCTTAAATTAAATTTTTTGAGATGAAAGAATACGCTGTAATGCTAATAAATGGACTAATTTTACTTTTTTTAAGTCTTATTCCCTACCTGATAGCTGAACCTGAACACAAAAGCCCGACGGCATTTATAGGGGTGGGTGTGGGACTTATTCTCATCCTCCTTTCTTTCCCCACAAAAAATGAAAACCACATTGCAGCCCATATTGGCGTTGTTTTAACTTTGATTGCGGCAGTTGCATTTTTTATTGTCGGACTGAAGAGAAATAATACTTTCGTATTAATAATGGCAGCGACTTCTTTAGTTTCCGTTATCTTATTTATAATGGGATTTTTCAAAAGAAAAAAAGAAAGAGAAAACGCAGTAAAAAACTAATGCACTTAAGAGAGCTGTTCAAAAAATATAAAGCAAAAATTTCATTTGCTGTTTTTCTTGTTATAATAGAGAATGTTGCATGGATTATAGAGCCATATTTAATAGGGCTTGTGATAGATATTCTTATTGATAAAGCTTATGTTGACCCGCATGTAAATACATTCTGGCCCATTTTCGGATGGGTAGGGCTTTATGTTGTTAACTCTGCTGCCGGTACTTACAGACGGGTATATGATACGAAGCTCTTTACATCCATCTTTACAAAAATTGCAACATATGTTTCGCAAGACTCTCTTGAAAAAAACCTCACGGTATCACAAACTGCTGCCCGCGCAGAGCTTTCTTATCAGTATATTGCATTCCTTCAATACAGAATGCCGGAAATAATTGACCAGCTTGTCGCAATTTTCGGAGCTGTAATAGCAATGTATCTTTTTGACTGGCGCATTTCTTTAGTCTGCGCTTTTATAATAGTGCCGCTGTACATCATTAATAAATCTTATATAAACAAAGTATCGAAACATCAAAAAAACTATCATGACATGTATGAGGATGTTGTAGATATTATTTCTAAGAAAGACCCTAAGCATGTAGAGGAGTATTACGCGGAGCTTGCTAAGCCGCAGGTGAAAATTTCCAATTGGGGGGCGCTTAACTTCAGTCTCATGCGCTTTGTGCTTCTTTTAATCTTCGGAACTGTGATTTTTATCTCAATAGAACTCGATGAATGGAGCGCAGGAGAGCTTTTTTCTATAGTCGCATATTTATGGACGTTTGTTACTGCATCCGAAACAATCCCGGAGCTTCTTGAAAGCTGGACATCACTTCAGGATATTTCCCGAAGATTAAAGAAAGAATAATGCTTGAGCTAAGACCAACTTGCGAAAACTGTAACATCTCTCTTCCCTTTGATTCTGAAGAAGCTATGATTTGCTCATTCGAGTGCACGTTTTGCAAAAAATGCAGCTGTGAGCTTCTTAAAAATATCTGTCCTAATTGCGGCGGGGAATTGGTGAAACGCCCAAAGCGGCATCCCGGGAAAATAGAAAAATATCCGGCTTCAACAAAAATTGTTCATAAGCCGGTGGATTTGGCAAAGCACAATGAAATGCTTTTGAAAAAAAATTGATTTGATTTTTGCCCTCAGTTGTCAAGCGGTTTGCACATAAATCCAAGCGTGTGCATTTTCTCAATTACGTATGCTTCATTCACTTCTTCCTCATCTATTTCAAGCCTTAGCACTTTATCAACATCATCTAAATCAACCGTCGCATCATGAACTCCGTATATGGAATTCATTATTATCTGCACATATGACCTCTGAAATTCGTTTTGAACATTAGTTTTGAATACTAAAACATTTTGGCAGTCTATTCCTGTCATTTTTGTTTTTTAAAATTTTGAAATGATATTGTAAAATTTTTTCACCCGAATCTGCTGCGAGACATTTCAGGCGGTTTAAAAACCGGTCGGTCTTTTGTGCGAGATATATTTGTAAGCGCCTGCCGTTTTCAGGCAGGCATTGCTTTGCTAACTGATATTTACGGAAAAAGACCTCTTAAAGTTTTGCTTAAATTTCTCTTTTTCTTCGTCGCTCATTCCTTTGAATTTCTCTTCCATTTTCTCTTTCCAGTTATCTCCGAATTTTTCTTTCCAGTGCATGCACTTTTCTCTTTTCCTGTCCTTCCAGTCTCTTCTGCCGCCTCGGTGCCCGAACCCGCCGAATAGAATCTTGGAGAGTATCAGCAGCCCGACTGTCTGCCAGAATGTTAATTCAGGTCCGTGAAACAGGAGCGGTATAAGCCAGTTCCATAAGCCCATTGTGATAAATCCGCCTATTGCAAGAAACAATACTGCGAATATGATGAATCTAACTACTTTAAATAATTTTCTCATAAAATTTTTATTATTAAATGTTAAATAATTCTTTTTCAATTTTTTTTTTGTCATTCCCAATGTCTTCATTGTGAATTTCTTATTGCTTCCCAACGAGGACGTTGGGAAGCAGCGGGCGTTCAAATGTTAAATAATTCTTTGTAAAGTGTCTGAAGCCGCTCCCTCAGATAAAGCACAGCATATCTTTTTCTAGAAATCACCGTCTTCAGCGGAACGCCCGTCTCTTCCGCAATTTCATTCAGCGTTTTGCCTTCAATCTCATTCATAACAAAAGCTGCGCTTTGATTTTCAGGAATCTCGTCAAGCGCCTCTTCCATCATTTCAAAAATTGCTTCCTTCAGCATTTCATCTTCGGGAGCGTTTTCCATTGCAGGAAGCACATCGGCAAGCATCAGCGGCTCATCGTCGCTGCCGAAGCTGTACTCCTCTTCCAGTGAAAGCGGTTTTTTCTTCCTGTAGAAATCGGTTATCTTATTCCGTGCGACTGTGTATAGCCACGAAGCAAGTTTTTCAATCGGCTGCATCAGGCGTTTGCTTTCAATCAGCTCGAAAAAAACATCCTGCAGAATGTCTTCCGCTTCATCAGCCGCAGGCACCTTGCTTTTTATAAATGAAAGCAGCTTCGCCCGCTCCGTATTGACGGTTTCGTGAATCTCTGCATTTTGCAAATTTGTAACTTCGATATTTTCTATAGCATGTTCCACTTCAGCGGGAGTTTTTTCCATTATACTTATATAGTCGTATGAACGAGGAAAATACTTTAAAAGTTGGGGGAGATTTTATGCTAAGTTTTGCCTTACTGTGTTAAGGGGGTATATACGCTTATGTCTTTTCTGGGGAATTTCATTATTCTTTTCTCCCTATTACTTTCTCCAAAAGACAATTAAATTACTGTCCTATGAAAATCCTCTCTTCAGAATACATAAAAAGTTCTGCAAAATTATCCCAATGTCCCAAGCCCGAGATGCCGGAGTTTGCGTTCATCGGAAGGTCGAATGTGGGGAAGTCGTCTCTGATAAATATGATTGTTAATAAGCAGGGACTTGCGAAGACCTCCTCCAAGCAGGGAAAAACTGTAACCATAAACCATTTTCTGATTAATAAAAAATTTTATCTCGTTGATTTGCCCGGCTACGGTTATGCGGCGCGCTCGATAAAAATGCGCGAGGAGTGGGAAAGAAATCTATGGGAATATATAATGAAAAGAGAGAGCTTAAAGTATTTGTTTGTGCTCATAGATACGCGCATACCTCCGCAGAAAATTGACATAGATTTTATAAACAAATGCGGCGAGCGCGGAGTGCCGATTGTGATTGCCTTCACAAAAACCGATAAGGAAAAAGAATCCAGAATCAAAAAGAATATTAATGAGTTTTGCGCCGAGCTTCTCAAGTATTGGGACGAACTGCCGGTGATGATAGAAACATCTTCGCTTAATAAAAAGGGCAAGCCGGAAATATTGAAATTTTTAGCTGATAATTTGTAAATACCCTTCATAAAAGAACTAAATCTAACCTCAAAAGCTCCGTTTTTAAGTATTTCGGGTTAAAAAAACTGTTTTTTAGCGACTGTAAATGCTGTAAAAACATATACCAAAACTTACGCCCCCTCGTAAGAAATCACCTAAGTAACTGTTAAAACAATATAAAAAAATTGTTAGTTTTTGCTAATTTTTGAAGTATTTCTAAAGAACTTTGTAAATTTAATTATCAAAAGATTAATTTCAAAGATAAACTTGCCTATTACTATATATAGGTAATTTTTTTAAGAATCTTCTTGACATAATTTTTAATGTACAATTACCGGATTTTTTTTTATTGCGTTCTGCTAAAGCGCTTGGTTGAAAGTGCCCGCGAAACTCCGTTTTGCAATGAAGCAGGGAAAGCAGATTTTTAACACTATATCAGGAGTTTGTGGCGGAGTAGAAATTCAACATCATATTTCGGGTGTTTGAGAGACGCAATGTATTGCGTCTCTACCCCAAGAGGCAGAGTTGTTAAGTTCTATATTACTCTGTCCCAAACCTTCGTTTGGGACGACAATAAACTCGTAACATCATATTTCGGTTGTTTGTAGAGACGCAATACATTGCGTCTCTACCGTAAGAAGTGAGATAATATTCACATCATTAGGAACTCCTTGCAAGTTTAACCTATCGTTTACTCTGTCCCAAACCTGCGTTTGGGATGGAAAGTGCCCGTGAAACTTCGCTTTGCAACGAAGCAGGAGCTTCATAAAACATATTCCTTGCGAAGCAGGAGCTTCGCAAGGAGTTCGCTTTCAAATCAGGACACAATTAATTTATCCTTATCACACGACAAAAATTTTTCCTAAAAAATTGAATTTAACCGCAAAGATGCAAAGTTTTTGCAAAGCACGCAAAAAAAAATAAAATATTTTTCCTAAATATCTCAAAAATAAAACTAATTGCGCTTTAATGTCTGTTCTGGCTGAACAATTTCGAGTTTGAAAAATCACATTTTGAGTTTGTTTTTAAGGTCTTTGCGGACTTCGCTGTCATATTTTGCGTTCTTTGCGTTTAAATTAATATTTACAAGTTATAAAAATTTTTTCTTGTAATGAATAATTTATCCACTCCGCAGGAAATTCGTTTTTTTTAGATTTATATTTTAGCATTTTTCCTGTTAACCTCAAACTAAATAATGAAAAAGTACCTAACTCTACTGTTTCTATTCGTTTCTATAACTGCATTTTCTCAATCAGTTTTGTGGACACGCTACTCAGCCATCTCCCCGGATGGTCAAACCATTGCCTTCTCATATAAAGGAGATATTTATACAGTGCCCGCCTCCGGCGGAGCAGCCTCGCCGTTAACAATTCACGAGGCATACGATTTTATGCCCGTCTGGTCTCCCGATGGAAGAAACATTGCCTTTGCTTCTGACAGGAACGGCAACTTTGATATATATCTTATTTCTGCCTATGGCGGAGCTCCTAAGAGACTTACTTATTATTCAAATTCAGAATATCCGTCCAGCTTCACCCCTGACGGACAAAATATAATTTTCACTTCACTAAGAATGGATTTGAATACTTCGGTCAGCTTTCCAACCGGAGCATTGCCTGAGCTATACAGCGTCTCAATTGACGGAGGTTCCGTAAAGCAGGTATTATCTATTCCTGCCGATGATGCTGTGATGGATAAATCCGGTAACAGAATTTTATTTCATGACAGAAAAGGATTTGAGGATAAGTGGAGAAAACATCACACGTCTTCATTTGCAAGGGATTTATGGTGTTATGATAAATCGAATGATTCGTTTACAATGCTTACAGATTACATAGGAGAAGACAGAAGTCCAGTCTTTTCTCCCGATGAAAATTCAATTTATTTTTTGAGTGAGAGAAGCGGCACTTTCAATGTTTGGAAAATGGATTTCAAAAATCCTTCCAATACAACTCAATTAACTTTTTTTGAAAATCACCCCGTAAGGTTTTTAACAATTTCAAAAGAAGGGACTTTGTGTTTTGGCTGGGACGGAAAAATTTATACAATGCGTGAAGGAAGCCAGCCGCAGGAAGTAAATGTAAGAGTTACTCTGGAAGAAAAATCGAATTCAGAAAAGGTAATCAATTTCTATGGCAACGCAACTGAAATGGAACCCTCTCCCAACGGAAAAGAATTTGCAGTAATTGTAAGAGGGGAAGTTTACGTTGCTTCCGTTGAAAGCGGAGTAACAAAAAGAATTACAAATACACCCGGGCAGGAAAGAAGCGTTTATTTTTCTCCCGACGGGCGCAGCTTGATATATGCTTCAGAAAGAAATAATATATGGGGAATTTATCAAACGACAATAGCCCGGGATGGAGAGCCGTACTTTTTTAATTCGACTTTATTAAAGGAAGAGGCAATAGTTAATAATGGCAAAGAATCTTTTTTTCCGAAGTACTCTCCTGACGGAAAAGAGGTTGCATATCTGGAAGAAAGAACAGCGGTTAATATTGTAAACCTTGAAACAAAACAAATAAGAAATATTCTTCCTGTAGAAAAAAATTATTCCTACTCTGATGGAGACCAGTGGTTTGACTGGTCGCCTGACAGCAAATGGCTGCTTGTGCATTTCTTAGATGAAAATCAGTGGCAGACACAAATTGGACTTGCAGATGCAAGCGGAAAAGAACCGCTGAAACAATTGACACGCGCGGGCTATGATAACTTCAGCCAGAAGTTTATGATGGGCGGGAAAATGATGATGTACTTTTCTACAGAAAACGGATTAAGAAGCGCGGCTAACTGGGGTTCGCAGTCAGATATATACGCTATGTTTTTTACTCAGGAAGACTATGATAAATTCAAACTAAACAAAGAAGAGTATCAGCTATTAAAAGAGAAGGAAGAAAAAGAAAAGAAAGATAACAAAGATGAGAAGAAAGACGATGCGCTCAAATTTGAATTAGATAATATAGACGGAAGAAAAGTAAGATTGACAAACATCTCTTCTGAAATATCCGATGCTGTCGTTTCGCCTGACGGAGAGAAGCTATATTACCTTACAAAGTTTGAAGGCGGGTTTGATTTATGGGTAAGGAAAATAAGAGAAAACGAAACGCGTACTCTTGCCAAGCTCGGCACCGGAGGCGGAGGTTTGATATTGGATAAGGAAGGAAAGAATGTATATGTAATCAGTGACGGCAATGCTTCAAGAATTAATACAGAATCGGGAGAAGTGAAGCGCCTGAATTTTAATGCAGAAATGAATCTGAATGAACGTGCTGAGAGGGAGTATATCTTCGACCATATTTGGAGACAGGTTGTTAAGAAATTTTACAAGACGGATTTACATGGTGTTAAATGGGATTTTTACAGAACGGAGTATTCCAAATTTTTACCATACATAAGCAATGACAGAGATTTTGCTGAAATGTGTTCGGAGATGCTGGGTGAATTGAATGCCTCTCATACCGGCTGCCGGTATTTCGGACAAAACAATAATGGAGACCAAACTGCGGAGCTTGGCGTTTTCTATGACCAGAGTTATTCAGGCAAAGGAATGAAGGTAATAGAAGTAATCGAAAAAGGTCCTTTCAATAATTTCTCTTCAAAGGTTACTGCCGGTACTATAATTGAAAAAATTGACGGGATTGAAATCAGCAGCGAAAATCCTTTGGATAAAATTCTCAACCGCAAAGCCGGGAAATATACTTTGATAAGTCTTTACAACGAAAGCACCGGCGAAAGATGGGATGAAACAATTAAACCTATTACTTTCGGAGAACAATTCGAGCTTCTCTACAAACGCTGGATTAAGCATGAACAAAAATTAACCGACAGCTTATCAAACGGAAGGCTGGGATACGTTCACGTAAGAGGCATGAATGACGGCAGCTTTAGAGCAGTGTTTGATAAAGTGATGGGCGAATATCAGGGAAAAGAAGCATTGATAGTTGATACGAGATTTAACGGCGGAGGAAACCTGCATGACCAGCTTGTTGTTTTCCTCAGCGGGAAAAAATATTTTGAGTTTTTGCCGAGAGGGCAAAGAATAGGCTACGTACCTTATATGAGGTGGATAAAGCCGTCAACAGTAATAATGAACGAAGGAAATTATTCCGATGCGCATTTATTTCCTTTAGCATATAAAGAACTTAACTTAGGCAAAACTGTCGGTATGCCTGTTCCGGGTACTGGCACTTCAGTATGGTGGGAAACATTGCAAAATCCTTCATTAGTCTTCGGGATTCCTGAAGTCGGATACAGATTATCCAACGGCACATTAGCAGAAAACCAGCAGCTTGAACCGGATTATATGGTATTTAATAAATATAATTTGATGACACGAGGAAGAGACGAGCAGCTTGAAAAAGCAGTGAATGTGCTGCTGAATAGATGATTGAATTTACTTTACGAAGCTGGAGCTTCGTAAAGAGGTTTGTTTTTAAAAAAAGGCAGAGAGAACCTCTGCCTTTTTTATTTAGACTTTTTCTACTTCTTTTTTACCAAGTAAACCTGTGGGTTTTACAAGCAGAATTATTATAAGAATTGCGAATGCAATTGCATCTCTGTAAGTGGGTGAAAGATAACCTACGGTGAAAGTTTCAATCAATCCTATGACAAGCCCTCCGAGAACTGCTCCGGGAAAATTACCTATGCCGCCAAGTACTGCGGCGATGAAAGCTTTTAAGCCGGGAAGAATTCCCATAAGCGGGTCAATGCTGGGATAATTTATGCTGTATAAAATTCCTGCTGCAGCGGCAAGCGATGAACCGAGAACGAATGTAAACGAAATAACATTGTTGATATTTATCCCCATCAAAGAAGCAGCAGTGAGATTGTTTGATACTGCCCTGATAGCCGTTCCGATTTTTGTTCTCATCACAATTTCTCTTAATCCGAACATAAGCACAATTGAAGAGACAATTACAACAATCTGGTTAGAGCCGATGTTTGCTCCTGCAATTTTGAAGTTTACATTTGTGAGCAGAGTAGGGAACGACTTCGGGTCTGCGCCGAAAACCAATTGCCCTGTATATTGCAGGAATAACGAAACTCCGATAGCAGTAATAAGCACAGTGAGTTTAGATGCAGAGCGCAATGGCTTATAAGCAAGCTTCTCGATTGTAACGCCTATCAAAGCGCAAGTGGTCATTGAAAGCATCAGAATAATCAATGCTCCGATAATAGAGCTTTCATTGAATCCAAGTAAGCGCGCAATATAAAACCCGCTGAATGCGCCCAGCATAAAAATTTCCCCGTGGGCAAAATTGATAAACTTGAGAATACCATATACCATTGTGTAACCCAGAGCTATCAGTGCGTAGATAGCGCCGAGTGATAAGCCGTTGATGACTTGCTGAATGAACTCTGACATATTTGATAAAAAGTGAAATGGCTAAATAGTGAAATAGTGTTTAGCCAAAAAAATTATTTTGAAAATTTGAAATTCTTCCTGGTAACAGATGCAATTTTAGTTATTTCCATTGCTTCATTTGCTATATCTTTTAGTTTAGATTCAGGAAATATTTTAGATTCACTAAGTAAGTCCAACCAATACAACGTTTCATCAGCTTCTTCAACTACTATACATATTTTTGCATAAAATTCTTTAGAAGATCTTGCTCTGGTGGCAGCTCTAAAGTTTGCTCCTATTGAAGTTGAGCTTCTTAATAATTGCCTGCCAATTATCTTTGCCTCTTCAGTTTTTGGCAATGCTTGAAATAGTTTGATAATTCTTAATGAAAACTTTTTAGTTCTGTCTCTAAATTCGTCATTAAACCCCATAACACTATTTCACTATTTTACTATTTCACTATTTTACTATTTCACCATTAAATTATGGAGCGATGGTTTCTTTATACTTAAACTTTCCGTCTTTGATTTCAAGAACTACGGCAGGTTTTACTGCATTTCTTTGTTCGTTCATAGTGATATTCCCTGTTACGCCCGGGAAATCTTTTTCTTTGGCAAGTTCGTTCTTAATTTTTTCGCCTTCGGTTGAGTTTGCTTTTTTAATTGCATCGAACAACATCATTCCTGCATCGTAAGCCAAGAAGCTCATTGCATCAGGTTCTGAATTATATTTCGCTCTGTATTTTTTTATGAAATCCTGAATCTTGGGATTAGGGTCTTCGGTTGAAACGTGCGTTGAAAAGAAGCTGCCTTCAAGCGCATCTTTTGCTTTTCCTTCTGTTAGCTTTTCAGATTCCCATCCGTCGCTTCCGAATAGCGGACATGTTAATCCGATTTCTCTTGCCTGAATTGAAATTAAATTCACGTCCGTATAATATCCCGGAATGAAAATTGCTTCGGGATTTTTTGCTTTTATGCTTGTTAACTGCGCTTTGAAATCCTTATCGCCTGCTGAATATTTCTGCTCTTCGATAATTTCTCCGCCCATCTGTGTGAAGATTTTTCTGAAGTTTTCTGCAAGTCCTGTTGAGTAAGCATTTTTCTGGTCAATGAGCATTGCAACTTTCTTTACCTTCATTGAGTTAAGCGCAAACTTGCTCATAACCGTTGCCTGAAACGGGTCAATGAAACAAACTCTGAAAATATAATCGCCTATTGCTGTAACTTCTGGATTGGTTGATGCAGGTGAAATCATCGGAATTTTATTCTGCTGGCAGATTGGCGCGCCGGCTTTACTTCGTGAAGAAGCAACTTCACCGATGATTGCAACAACTTTATCCCTATTGATAAGTTTTTGAACTACGGTTTGGGTTTCCTGAGGTTTGCCCTGATTATCTTCCGTAACTAATTTTACCTGTTTGCCTAATAATCCGCCGGATTTATTTATTTCCTCAACTGCTAATTTTAAGCCGTTATCTGAAGAGATTCCGAAAGTAGCTTCGCTTCCTGTTAAAGATGCAAATTGTCCTATTAAAATTTCATTTCCTGAGCCGCCTTTGTTGCATGAGTACAAAGTAAATCCGATTGCAATAAAAATTGCAATTATAGAAAATTTTGCAAAGTTTTTCATTGTTTGTTTAATGGTATTATTTGAAAATATTTTGTGAAAAATACCTTAATTTGATTTTAAAAACAATTTAGTTTGAGTTTCAAGTGCCAAGATTCAAGTTATGAATTTAGAGTCAAGCAAATCTCATCGCACGACAAAAAATAGTTTTAGAATGTATAATTTTTTCGAAATTAGACATTTCATCAGGACTTACTAATAATACAGTAGCCCCATCCTAAAGAGGTTGTGTGAAAAGTCAAAAACTAATTGAAGGTTCTTCGTCCCAAACCCCGTTTGGGACGGAAAGCGCCTGCAAAACTCCGTTTTGCAATGAAGCGGAGCTTCATAAAATATATTCCTTGCGAAGCAGGAGCTTCGCAAGGAGAAATACTGACTTTGAGACAGCCTTTTTAGGATAGGGCTACAAATTTTTTGTCGTGTGATGAGCAAGCAAATATGCTTCCAAGGATGTAGTGTTGATGTGAAGTATTGCGTAAAATAATAACGATTTGAAATTTGGCACTTGAAACTTGGCACTCGCGAGTGCTTCTACATTGTATTTCATTGGAAATAAAGTTATTTTTAAGGTTTTATAAAACTAATAAATTAATTCAAAAACTGAATAGAAAAAGAGCAGGTATAAACGATTAAATGAAGTTACAAAAAAGCAATTTGACAAATATAAAGTCCAACGATAACAGACGACGAAGACATTATCACAGACCAAAACCTCAATCGGAAAATCAACCGAAAAAGAATTTGACTGAGAATCCTATACAGCAGCAGCAGCCTAAAAAGGAACCTGTTCAGGAAAAACGTTCAGCGAATAATTTTCCTTTGGTTTCCGTAGTTGTGCCTCTATTGGATGAAGAAGATTCTCTTCAGGAACTCGCTTCAAAAATAGAGAATGTATTTTCCGGTATTAATTACAATTTTGAAGTTATATTCATAGATGACGGAAGCACGGATAAATCATTTGATGTAATTAGAAATCTTCACAGAAGAAATCCGCGGTTCCACTGCATAAAATTCAGAAGAAACTATGGAAAATCGGCAGCGCTTGCAAAAGGATTCAGAGCTGCAAAAGGCAGTATTGTAATCACAATGGATGCAGATTTACAGGACGACCCGAATGAAATTCCAGAATTGATTAACATGATAAACTCAGGTTATGATTTAGTTTCAGGCTGGAAGAAAGTAAGATACGACCCCTTTATAAAAAAATACACATCCAGATTTTTTAATTATGTTACATCAAAGCTTTCAGGTATCCGCCTGCATGATTTTAATTGCGGACTAAAAGCATACAGAAAAGAAGTTGTTAAATCGGTTCGTGTATATGGTGAAATGCACAGATACATTCCCGCAATAGCTCATTTATCGGGATTTAAAGTTACGGAGAAAATTGTTAAGCACCATGCAAGGAAACACGGCAAAACAAAATTCGGTCCCGGAAGATTCCTAAGCGGATTTTTTGACGTTCTTACGCTTGTATTCACACACAGGTTTATGAAAAAACCGCTGCACTTTTTTGGAGTGCTCGGTCTTACAAGCGCGGGATTGGGTTCACTAATTAGCTTATACCTTATTGCTCTAAAATATTTAGAGGGAAAAAATTTAAGCGATAGACCTCTCTTTCTTGGCGGAATATTTTTAATAATTGTAGGTATTCAGTTGTTCTCCATAGGGCTTTTGGCAGAAATGATGACTAAGTACAACGAAAAAGATGATGATATTCAGATAGAAAAATTATTTTAAAAGTTTTTTAATTCTTACTTAATGAAATTCGCCTCCGTAAGCAGCAAAGCGAAAATCGGGAATAATGTTACGATAAAAGATTTTGCTGTAATTGAAGATGATGTTGAAATCGGCGATAATGTTGAAATCGGCTCTAATACTTTTATAGGTAATGGTGCGCGTATTGCAAACGGTGTGAAAATTTTTCATGGAGCCGTTGTCAGCACAGTTCCGCAGGATTTGAAATATAAAGGCGAACCGACCACTCTTGAAATTGGCGAGGGAAGTGTTGTGCGGGAATATGCTACTCTCAACAAAGGGACAACTTACAATGATAAAACTGTCATAGGTAAAAATTGCCTTATAATGAATTACGTTCATCTTGCCCATGATTGTATAGTCGGCGATAATGTGATTATTGCCAACAGTGTTCAGTTCGGCGGACATGTTGAAATTGAAGACTGGGCAATTATAGGCGGAATGGTAGGCGTTCACCAGTTTGTAAAAATAGGGCAGCATTCTATAGTGGGGTTCGGATTCCGGGTTCCTAAAGATGTTCCCCCGTTCATCACTGCCGGACACGACCCGCTGCGATTTGAAGGGTTAAATCTTGTAGGGCTTAAACGAAGAGGGTTTTCGGATGAAGCAATAAAAAGTATTTCCGGCGCTTACGATGTAATCTATAAAAGCGGACTGAATGTTTCCGACGGTATAAAAAAATTAAGAGAAGGCAATATTACAAAGGAAGTTGAAACCATAATTAAGTTTATCGAGGGAAGCACAAGAGGAATTATTCGCGGGGAAAAATGAAAAACGTTGAGATAGGAAGCAAAGCAGTAATCGGAAATAATTTTCACGCAGGCAGCTTTACTGTAATTGAAGATGATGTTGTAATTGGCGATAATGTAAGTGTAGGAAATAATGTTTATATAGCTAATGGCGCAAGAATAGCGGACGGAGTGAAAATTTATTCTTCGGCGCAAATCAGCATTGAGCCTCACGATTTAGGATATAAAGGCGAACCCACAACTTGTGAAATCGGCGAAGGAACGGTAATAAAAGAGCTTGCTACATTGTGCAGAGGAACAGTGGGTAAAAACGGCTCGCGTTCAAAAAGTGTTGTGGGAAAAAATTGTTACATAATGAATTTTTCTCACGTCGCTCATGATAATATTATCGGTGATAATGTGATAATGACTAACAGCGCTAACTGCGGCGGACATGTTGTGCTTGGAAAACATGTAAATATCGGCGCTCTTACAGGTATTCATCAGTTTGTGCACGTAGGCGACTACTGTATGGTAGGAACTTGTATAAAGGTCGTGAAAGATGTTCCGCCGTATATAATGGTTTCACGGGAGCCGTCGAGATTTATAGGGCTGAACAAAGTCGGCTTAAAGCGCAAAGGGTTTTCAGCAGAACAGATAGAAAATATTTCAAGAGCTTATGATTTCATTTACGGGACAGAATACAACGTAAGCGATGCAGTCGAAAAAATAAAATCGGAACTTGAATTGACGGAAGAAGTAAATAACATTTTAAATTTTATTTCAAACAGTAAAAGAGGTATAATAAGATAATGCCTAAAAATTACGAAATAAAATTCCCTGTCGAAAATTATAATCAGGTAAAGAAAAAAGCTCTGGCTTTGCGCGGAAAGTTTCAGTCTCAAAATCATTATTCGGAAGCGCAGAAAGATTTTTACTATAAAGTAAAAAAAGCCCGCCTGAAACTAAGAGTGATTAATAACAGCTTTGGAAGCTTAATTTTTTACGACAGACCCGAAGAGGAAGGAAAGAGAATTTCCGAATATTTGCTGGTGCGTACAAAAGACCACAACGAAATGAAGGAAATACTTGATAACCTTTTTGATGAGCTTGTAACAGTTTCCAAAAAAAGGGAAATTTTTATTTATGATAATATCAGGATTCATCTTGACAAAGTTAAAAATCTTGGAGTGTTTCTTGAGTTTGAGATAATTTTTTCATCAATTGATAAAGCTAAAAAACAAATGAAGGAGATGATTGAGCACTTCGGACTGGATGAAGATAAATTTATTAAAAATTCTTACTCTGACCTTTTACTGAAAGAAAATAAGAAGCATAAATAATGCACAGCGGCAAAGATATATCTAAGCATATCACAACAAAGGTTCTGCTCGAGAGGAAAAAGAAAAAAGAGAAAATCACTATGCTCACTGCATATGATTATCTCACTGCAAAATTTCTTGACGAAGCAGGAATAGAAATGATTTTAGTCGGCGATTCGCTCGGAAATGTAATACAGGGCAACGAAACAACCCTTCCTGTTACATTAGAGCAGATTATATATCACACCAATATGGTAAAGAAGGCGGTAAAGAATGCCTTAGTTGTCGGTGATATGCCGTTTATGAGTTATCAAATCGGAACTGAAGAAGCAATAAGAAATGCCGGGCGGCTGATGAAAGAAACCGGATGCGACGCTGTAAAAATGGAAGGCGGAAAGTACCTTGTTGAAACAATCAGAAGAATTGTTGAAATAGGAATCCCTGTAATGGGGCATCTTGGCTTAACGCCGCAGTCAATAAATAAATTCGGAAGTTATAAAACACGCGGTGTTGAAAGGGCTGAAGCCGAAGCTATAAAAAGGGATGCTCTTTTGCTCGAAAAAGCCGGCTGCTTTGCTATTGTGCTTGAAAAAGTGCCGGCAGCATTAGGTAAGGCAGTTTCAAAGTCGTTAAAAATTCCAACCATAGGAATCGGCGCAGGACCTGATTGCGACGGGCAGGTTTTGGTTACGCAAGATATGCTTGGAATGATAGAAGATTTTAAGCCGCGTTTTGTAAGAAGATACATGAATCTTGCTAAGGATATGAAAGAGGCATTCAAAAGGTACAGCAAGGATATAAAAGAAAATAAATTCCCTTCTGAGAAAGAAAGTTATTAGTATTGGATAGTTTCAAAAACATTTATGATATCATTGATAAATACCGGAACATAGTTATTACGACTCACTTAGTTCCTGACGGCGATGCAATAGGCAGTGTTCTTTCGATGTATTATTTTTTAAAATCAAAAGGAAAAAATCCCATTGTAATAAATCATTCCCCTACGCCCCCGAATTTTGAATTCCTTGACTCTGGCATAATCAAGGTATTCTATGATAATCAGGAAGAAAACGAAAAAATTATTAATGAATGTGATTTGATTTTAGTTCTTGATACCAATGAGTATTCCAGAACAAAATCAATGGAGCAGATTTTAAGAAACTCAACAAAACCTAAAATCTGCATAGACCATCATCTTGGAATAAACGATAAAGATTTTACCGCATATATTTCCGATACGGATTATCCGGCAAACTGCCAGCTTCTATTTGATTTTTATAAAACAATTGATGCAGATGCCATAGATGATAAAATTGCCTCGCTGCTATATACAGGAATAATGACAGATACGGGAGGGTTCAGGTTTCCGAGAACTTCATCGCAGACTTTTATTACTGCGGCAGAATTAATTCAAAGAGGCGCAGACCCCGTAGAACTATATGATAAAGTTTACGGGAATACAAGCTTGAGAAAGTTAAAGCTGATTTCCAGATTTATTCACAGTCTTGAGTTTTTTAACGAAGGCAGGCTTTGCATTGGTTATGTAACTCAAAAAGATTTTGGAGAGCTTGGGCTAAAAGAAGATGATATGGAAGGGCTTTCAGCCTACACGATGGATATAGATAAAGTAAGAGCAGGTATAGTTGTAGTAGAGTTGAAAACGGGATTAAAGCTTTCGTTCCGTTCTAAAGGCGAAATTAATATGAACGGATTTGCAAAGGAGTTTGGCGGAGGCGGACATAAAAACGCAGCAGGCGCAAGAGTTTATGATATGAATTTACATCAGCTAAAAGAAAAAATTCTTGAGCTTAAAGACAAATACATTCCATAAAATTTACAAAAATAATATAATAGGGGAAAAATCCGTAATATGAAAATCACTTTTGATAAGAGTCCGGCTAATAAAATAAAATCGGATGCTTTCGTTTTTCTCTGCTATGAGGATAAGGATTTACTTACAGCAGAATTGAAAAACATAGAAACAACTCTTAACACCGAAATACTGGGAATCACCCTCGAAGATTTCTCGGGAAGAGATACGGAAGTTGAGATTATATATTCAAACGATAAAAGAATTATCTTATCGGGTTTGGGGAAAAAAGATGAGCTTACCCTTGAGAAAGTAAGGAAAGCATGCGCCAGAGCAGTAAAGAAAGCAAATGATTATAAAATTGAAAAAGTAGCAGTAGAAATTGTTCAGGATGAATCTCTTAAAAGAACTATTGATGTTATTGCAAAAGTGCAGACTGAAGCCTGCATAATGGCTTTGTATGCTTTTGATAAATATATCACGACTGCTAAAGAGAAACGCATTACGATAGAAGAAATTACATTCTTCTCCGAATTTAATAATCTTAAAAAGTTTGCAAAGCAAATCGAAGAAGGAATTAAAGTAGGCAGCATTATAGGGAAGGCAGTTCATTGCGCGAGAGATTTAGGCAATGAGCCTTCAAACGTTCTCTATCCTGAAGAGCTTGCAAACAGAATAAAGAAGCTCGGCAAGCAAAGAGGATACGCTGTCAGGGCATTCGCTATGAATGAGCTTCAGAAAATGGGCATGGGCGGCATAATTGCAATAGGCAAAGGAAGCAAAAATGGTCCTTATCTTATAGAGATGAAATATAACGGCGGAAAGAAAGGAGATGCTCCTGTTGTTGTAGTGGGCAAAGGCGTTACTTTTGATTCCGGCGGTATTTCAATAAAACCTTCTGCTGGTATGGAAGCCATGAAAATGGATATGTGCGGAGCAGCAGCAGTTGTGGGAGTTTTTGAAGCTGTTACACAATTAAAGCTGAAAGTTAATCTTGTCGGACTAATCCCTTCGGTTGAAAATATGCCGGGCGGAAATGCAATAAAGCCGGGAGATATAATAAAATCTTACAGCGGTAAAACAATAGAGGTAGGGAACACTGATGCAGAAGGAAGAGTTATACTTGCAGATGCAATTACATACGGTTCGAGAATGAAACCAAACTGTATTATAGACTTAGCAACATTGACCGGAGCGACTGTAGTTGCTTTAGGGCATTTTGTTACTACGGCAATGACGAATAACTCCGACCTCAAGAATGAAATTATTGAGTCAGGTCAGGCAACTTATGAAAGAGTATGGGAACTGCCAACATGGATGGAATACGATAAATTAATTGACTGCGATAATGCAGATGTAAGTAATATGGGAAATCCTGCGCGTACTGCGGGAACGATTGTCGGTGGAATGTTCTTAAAAAGATTTGTTGAAAATTGCCCATGGGTACACCTCGATATTGCAGGCACTGCGATGAGTAACTCCACCGGAGATTATATTCCTAAATATGCAACCGGTGTGGGTGTGCGGTTGATTACTCACTTCTTAAGAAAAAGATATTCATAATATATTTTCTCCCTGCGATATTCGCGGGGAGAATTTTTTCACCTATGAAAATTCTCATCTTTAGTTTTGTCTTCTTATTATCAAATTTTTTAAACCGCTGCGAAGTTCAAAGCGGCGCGGAAAAAAATTCCATTCAGTTAGATTTCAAGCTTGGTAATGAAGTTTTATTAAATGAAAAAATTGACCTGCTGAGCGGAAAGAGAATCGGCGTAATTACAAATCAAAGCGGAATAACTTCCTCCGGCTCGCATATTATTGATGAGCTAAAAGGAAAAGCAAATGTAGTAAAAATATTCAGCCCGGAGCATGGTTTCAGAGGTGATGATAATACCGGAAGCTATGTGGATGCGCAGACAGGCATTAATGTCGTTTCGTTGTACGGAGGGAAAAAGAAGCCCTCTTCAGGCGATTTGAATGATGTTGACGTATTGGTATATGATATTCAGGATGTCGGCGCGAGGTTTTATACATACATAAACACTCTTTTTTATTGTATGGAAGCGGCGAATTCGTCAGGTAAAAGCTTTATTGTTTGTGATAGACCGATTATGATAAATCCCGATTATACTGACGGATTCATGCTGGAAGATGATTGTAAATCATTTGTCGGTATGCTGGATATTCCGGCTGTTTACGGGTTAACATGCGGAGAGCTTTCAAATTTTCTTAACGACACTTATTTTGCCGGAAGATTGAATCTCGAAGTAGTTCAGATGAGCAATTATTCCAGAAGTATTAAATATGAATTGCTAAAGCTGAAATGGATAAATCCTTCACCGAGTATTTATTTTCCCAGTTCCGCCGTATGCTATGCCGGAACATGCTTGTTTGAGGGGACAAATTTTTCCGAAGGCAGAGGAACCGATAGACCATTTGAATATTTAGGCGCTCCTTACTGCGATGGCGATAAATTAGTTTCCGAACTCGAGCAGTATAATCTTCCCGGTGTGAAGTTTGAAAGGATTAGCTTTATTCCGAATTCAATAACCAGTCCTTCAAATCCGCCTAAATTTGTAGGGGAGAAATGTGAAGGTATTTTTGTTAATGTTCAGGATATAAAATCTTTTCAGCCATTTAAGACAGCAATTGCAATTATTATTTCCTGCAAAAAGCTTTTTCCTGAATTTAACTTGCGGAAAGATAAATTTATTGATAAGCTTGCCGGAACAAAAACACTAAGAGAGATGCTGAACTCAAATAAAAATCTAAGTGAAATAACGGAATCGTACAGCACAAATTTAGAGGTTTTTAAAAACAAAAGAGAAAAGTATATTATGTATAAATAGGTTAAAAAAATCCCGCCGAAAATAAACCTTGACTTTAACCTCCAAACTCAATAATTTTGTTGTAGTAGAAACTACGACATAGAAATCGTTCCCCGCGCATTATGGAAGAAACAATTAAAAAATTAGAAACACTGGGATTCACCATATACGAATCAAAGGTTTTCACCGTACTGATGAGCGGCCACAATATGACCGCTGCCGAAATTGCCGAGAAAGCCAATATACCCCGGACTTCTGTATATGATATCCTGAAGCAGTTTGCCGAAAAGGGATTCTGCAATGAGATACAAACCTCCACAAAACTCCGCTATGAGATGATTGACCCCGATGTAATTGAGGGGAAGATAGAGGAAGAACTGGTTGTTTCACATGACAAGAAATTGAAACAGCTAAAAAGTTCATTTTCCACATTAAAAAATTTGTACAAAGCAACAGAGCCGGATGAGAATAAAGTTGATGTAGAACTTATTAAAGGGTTTAATAAATTCAGAGCATTAAAATTTATTGACCTTTTAAAAAACTCTGATAAAGAAATGCTTTTGATGAATCGCCTTGAGGGACATGTTTCCCAAGAGGTAGATGAAGAAGTATTGAAATTTTATAAAAGAGGCGGCAGAATTAGAAGCATATATGAAGCAACTACAAATTTTAAAATGGAAAAAGATAATAAGTGGGTAAGTGTTACATCTAAAGATGAATTAATAAAATTGTGTGTTTCCTTTGAAAAACAAGGAGAGAAGATTAGGTTAGCGCAAAAAGTGCCTCAAAACGTTGCAATCTTTGACGAAAATATTGTGTTCTTGAGTTTAATGGACTTAACAATTCCAAAAGTAAATCGAACGGATGTAATCATTCGTAATAAGAATTTTGCGCAATATATGATTGAGTTGTTTGAAGTTTATTGGAAAGCAGGTTACACAGTTGAAGAATTTAAAAATTTGAAATCCAAATAAGATGAAAAAGTTTTTTATTATAATATTTAGCCTCATGGTTAGCAGGGTTGTTTTCCCTCAGACAACAGGCTGGACCAATTTAGGAATGGGTTTGAATGGAAGCGTAAATGCTGTAACATATTTTAATGGGAAACTAATTGCTGCCGGCGGCTTTTCAGGCGGAATAGCGCAATGGGATGGAAACACCTGGTCAATATTAGGAGGCGGATTAAATGATACTGTTTACGCATTGACTATAGTCAGCAATAAACTATATGCGGGGGGAAAATTCACACAGGCAGGCTCTACAACAGCAAATAATATCGCTGAATGGACAGGTTCACAATGGAATGCTTTAGGAACCGGTTTGTCAGGTCCTGTTTATGCCTTAATAGATTATAATTCATATGTGTATGCCGGCGGAGAGTTTACCAATGCAGGAAGCACTGTGTTAAATAATGTTGGATATTGGGATAATGGAAACTGGAGACCTTGCACTCAGGGGGTTGATAATACTGTCTATGCTCTTGCGCTAAATGGCGGAGATATGATAGCTGCTGGCAGATTCAGCAGTGCAGGCGGAAGCGCTGCCGGAAAAATTGCCAAATGGAACGGTTCAAATTGGACGGCATTAGGTTCTGCAACCTTTAATGACAGAATTTTTGCTTTAGAGGCAGGCAACGGTAAAATTTATGCCGGCGGCAGGTTTACTACAGGCGGCGGAATTCCGTCAAACTACCTTGCTGTTTATGACGGTTCTACATGGTCGGCAGTCGGAGGGGGAGTGGAAGACAGAGTTTACGCCTTAAAAATGTTTAATAATGAACTGATTGTGGGAGGACAGCATAAATTTGCCGGAAGCGGAAACAGCTTATATTGTAACAGAATTTCAAAGTGGAATGGAACGAGCTGGTCAAGCTATAGCACAGGAATGAATGATAAAGTTAATGCCATTTTGGCTCCTGATACCGCTATATCAATTATCGCCGCAGGTGAGTTTACAACTGCGGGCGGAAGAACAGCATACAGAGTTGCATCGTGGAAAAATTTATCTACTTATACAATCTCGGGAACAGTCAAATATTCCGGCAGCGGTTTACCTGTAACTTCGGGAAAAGTAAAAGCTATAAGATTAGATTTATATACCAGAGAGGTGTTATCGGTTGATAGTGTTAATATTCAGGCAAACGGAACTTTTAACTTAGTGAGAACACGTCAGGATACGGTTGACGTAATAGCTTTTCCGAATGATGTAAGTCAGGTAGAAGATTTTGTTCCAACCTACTATCCTTCTACATTACAGTGGCAGAATTCTCAAAGAGTAATAGTAGCCGGGAATGTTTCAAATATAAATATAGATGTAATTCCGGCAACTCCTATTGCTTCAAACGGAGTAATCGGCGGTAATTCAATACTAAATTATTTGCCGGCGGGTTTGATAAATGGCAGCGGGCTGCCGTTTAAATCGAAAACAATTATTTATGCAAAGCAGGGCAATCTTTATCGCGGATTTGCATTGAGCAATAATAATGAATTGTACGGAATGTCAGCATTGCCTCCCGGTAATTATGATATTATAGTAAATAGAATAGGATATACATCTGCATCTGCAAATGTAACTTTGTCTTCTGCCAATAACTTTACAATTGATAATCTTAATTTCACATTAAACCCATTAGACAGGGTAGGGGTACAAAATATCGGAACGACTGTTTCCAAAAATTTTGTTCTTCATCAAAACTATCCGAATCCTTTCAATCCTGAAACAAGGATAAAATTTGAAGTAGTTTCAACAAAGAATGTAAGCATTCAGGTTTTCGATGTTTTAGGTAAAGAAGTCGCTACATTAGTAAATAAAAAGTTTACGCCGGGTGTTTATGAAGTAAGTTTTGAAGCTTCAAAGCTCTCAAGCGGAATTTACTTTTACAAATTAGTTACAGATGATTTTGCAGATACAAAGAAGATGATATTAGTAAGATAAAAAATTTAACATTAGTAATTAAAATGGCGGAACCGGAAAATTTCTGGTTCCGCTTTTTTATTGTTCAACCCGGAAATTTATTCGTTTTTGTAAATCTCATGGATTTTATATACTCGTATAATGCAAGTTTTTTAAATTAGCAAAATTAGTAAATTTGTGAATCAGGTTTGGATAAAAATAAATCAAATAAGAAAATAAGCAAATTTAATAAACAAGCTTTGGTGCTGGCAGGGCATTCTTTTGTCGGGCTTGGAATCCTCGGAATGATATTACCTCTGATGCCTACCACAGTTTTTCTACTTCTTGCCGCAGCTTGTTACGCAAAAAGTTCACCTCAGTTTTATAGCTGGCTGCATACAAATAAGTATTTTGGAAAACACTTAAAAAATTATAAAGATAAGAAGGGCACACCGCTATCTGTTAAAGTATTTAGCTTAGTATTTCTTTGGCTTTCTATGTTGTTTTCGATTTACACTATTAAAGATAATTCCAATTTTATTTATATTACCATTCTTCTGTTAATAATTGCCGGAGCAGTTACCATTCATTTGCTAACACTAAAAACTTACAAAGAGAAGGAAGAAAAATGATAATTTTCTTCAAAATTCCTATCAAAAATCCATTTTCTTTTTAAATTGAATTAATAAAGCATTAAAGGTATTTTCTTTTTAAAGCAGGTCTTTTCTCAAATTATATTCTGAATTTTTATATATTTGCAGGAAAAAGAAAAGATGAAAAATATGGAAAATCTCTGCTCCTATCTGCGTATTGGACTGTGATAGGATTAGCGGAGCTATAGTTAAAAAATAATTTATAAATCAAAATATATTAATTTAATGTCAAAAAAAGCGTTAATCTCAGGAATTACCGGACAGGATGGCAGTTACCTTGCGGAAATTTTGTTAAAGAAAGGTTATGAAGTGCACGGAATAATTAGAAGGAGCAGTTCGTTCAATACCGGGCGTATTGACCACCTTATGGGAGATAAAGAAATAATGAATAAATCATTTTTTCTATATCACGGAGACATAACAGATACCAGTAATCTAAACAGGCTGCTTGAAAAGATTGAACCGGATGAAATTTATAATCTTGCTGCTCAGTCGCACGTAAAAGTTTCGTTTGAAGTTCCTGAATATACTGCGGAAGTTGATGCAATCGGCACTTTAAGATTTTTAGATGCTATCAGAGAAACCGGAATTAAAACGAAATTCTATCAGGCATCCACCAGCGAGCTTTACGGAAAAGTACAGGAAGTTCCGCAAAAAGAAACAACTCCCTTCTACCCGAGAAGTCCTTACGGCGTAGCTAAAATTTACGGCTATTGGATAGTTGTTAATTACCGCGAAGCGTATAACCTTTTTGCATGCAACGGAATTTTGTTTAATCATGAGTCTCCGCGCAGAGGTGAAACATTTGTAACAAGAAAAATTACGCGGGCAGTTGCGGCAATTAAAAAAGGAAAGCAGGAAAGGCTGACACTTGGCAATTTGGACTCTAAAAGAGACTGGGGATATGCTCCTGAATATTGCGAAGGAATGTGGATGATTATGCAGCAGGATAAACCGGAAGATTATGTTCTTGCAACGGGGGAAACTCATACTGTAAAAGAATTTACCGAGCTTGCTTTTAAATCTGTGGATATAGAATTAGAGTGGGAGGGAAAAGAAGAAAATGAAATCGGCAAAGACAAAAAAACCGGAAAAGTATTAGTTGCTGTTGACCCTGTTTATTACCGCCCGACGGAAGTAGATTTACTCATTGGCGATGCTGCAAAGGCAGAAAAAAATCTTGGATGGAAACCAAAGGTAAAGTTTGAAGAGCTGGTTGATATTATGGTGAAAGCCGATTTAGAAATAATGTAATTGCTCTTTTGAAAATTTCTTTTGAAAAAAATAAAAACCCTGAATCCGGCGGCAGGGAAATTTCTATTGCCGGAGGATTCCTTTCTGTTTCTGATTTGAGGCACGTTCTCTGCGCCCAAAACGGAGACAAAGAAATTTTCTTTGAAGGAGAAATATATTATACAATTAACGGAGAAAAGGTTTCCCATATAAAAAAAAATGAGTATGCTGCGTTATTATCCCGGAAAATTTCCGGTTTTGATGTTTCATCTTTTGTAAATACTGTTGAGGGAATCTACAATGCAGTCTATATAGATAAAGGGAAAAATGAAGTTGTGATTTTTTGTGATTACTTACAGAGAAGAAACTTTTTCTATGCTAATTATAATGGTATATTCACCGCTTCAAACAATCTTGAAAATATCATCTCAGGCATCGGTGAAGTTAGATACAATCAAGAGGGTTTACATTCTTATCTGACGATGGGATATACTCCCGCATATCAAACCCTCTATGATGGAATTGAAAGATTTTCTGTAAATGAGTATGTGAAAATTTCTGCCGGTTCGGTTAAAAATTGTTTTTTAGAGGAAGTGTATTCTGTTGAGAACTATGGCTTGCAGAATATAGAAAAATATGACAGGCTGATTTCAGATTCGGTGATTTCCCGCTCTGCCGATACTAACTTTGTTCTTAACAGCGGAGGTTGGGATTCTACGGCAATTATCTTTCAGCTTTTGCAGGCGCACGAGGCATCTAAAGTAAATTCATTTGTATATGAAACAAAGCTAAAAGACGGACAAATATATAACATTTATGAATCCGATAAAGTAAAGAAGATAGCGGACTATTACGGTATCAAATCTGAAACGATTGAAATAGATTTTGGAAATAAAAGTTTGATTGATGACTGGAAATCTTTAAGCGCATGCCTTAAAAAAAATCACACGTATTTTTTTGTTGATATGCCGAAAGCAGTTAATGATATTTTTTTAAAAGATTCATCAGCATCTGTTTTCAGCGGAGAAGCTTCCGACTCAATACATAATTTCGGATTTTCTCAATACGTTTCTGTTACATATCCCGGCAGGGCTTTACGTGAATATGGAGATAAAATGAAAAGCTATCTTTTCAGCCCGGAGTTTTTTTCTAAAGTTAAGGGCGATTCATTTGAAGAAGATAGAGTGTATCAGTTTTTTCGATATTATTTCGGAGATGAGAATTTTGAGAAAAATATGAACAACGGGAAAGAAAAATATATCAGGTATTTTAACTCATTTATGATTTCAGGCGGCAGAGTACCGTTTTTTTTGCCGATTGAAAGTGAATTTGCAAGAAGCGCGTTAAAAAATAAAGTTAATGAAAATTTAAACGGCAGCATTTTTGAAGCAATAGCGGAAAAAGCTGATGCCGGAAATTTATATTTCTACCTTCTTCAGCTTTACAGGTTTTATCATTTTCACAGCCCGCAGATTGAGGTGAAGCACTCACCTATGAGAGAAGCCAATGGGAATTGCAAAATCCCATTCCTTGATATTAGCTTATTAAAATTTATGTATTCTATGCCGCAATGCTGGGGCAGGGGGCTGGAAATGTCTCCAACCAAATTTCCGCTCAGGTATCTTGCTAAAGAGAAATGGAATTTTCCACGCCATATTCTTGAAGATGCGGAAGCGCATTCATATATTGCAGAATCTGATAAAAGATGGAATTATTCAGGCGGCAAATGGAATCTTAACTGCGAAACAATTTATAACTCAGTTTTTGGAGAAGCTTTTAAAGAAATATTATCTGAAGCAGAATTGGAGAAATACTTTAGCCCTGAATATTTTAAAACTGAATTGATGAAAAAAACTATCTCTGAGTATTTAGATGGAAAACAGGATTTATCTCAAAGCGGATTTATTTATAAACTCGGTTCATTATTTTTTACAGGTCTGTATGAATAAAACTCATTTAGTTGCAGGGCAGTAACAAAAGTTCGGCAGAGATTCTTGAATATATCCTTGAACTTGAAAAAAACTTTCCCGTAAAAACCTGGAAGGCTTTTGGGTTTCACATTTGGCCCATAATAAGAATTTCACTTGGTCTGCATCTATCGGCGAAAAATTTTTTCACAAAAAGTAACCAGATTTCCTCTTACCGTTCCTCGCTATTATCTGATTCTATTAATTCAATTTGGGCTTCTGTTTATTCGGGCTGGAGCGATTCGGTAAATAATCAGAAGATTGATGGTAAATTCGGCGCTGTTTTTTTAAATGTTACATCCACGCGCTATTTCAAACTTGGCGGTAAATGGTTTAATCCTTTTTCGGATTCCTTTACAGGCTATTTTGAAGAAAAAAAAATAAACTCCTTAGTGCTGGAGTACACCGATACCATGGAGAAAAAAATACCCCGTTACCGGAATTCAAAATATATAGGAACGGGTATAAATTTGATGAACTTAAACACCCTTTTTCAATTAAAATTTGAGAAGTTTAATTTTTCAGAATTGAGCGGATTTGATGACTTTTTGGAAAAAACTAAGTTCACTGAAAAATTTTTCTTAAAAAAAATTTTAAGAGTTCTTAATTACTCGGTCTATTTTGAAAAAATTCTAAAAAAGGCAAAGCCCGGAATAGCAATAGTGGAAGGATATTACTCTTACATTGCAATGGGAATGCTTTTAGCGGCGCACCGGCTCAAAATTAAAACAGCGGATATTCAACATGGCGTTCAATCAGAGAGCGATTATTTATATTCATTATGGAATGAAATTCCCGATGAGGGATATGAAACTCTGCCGAATATTTTTTGGTGCTGGACAGAAACGGAAAAAGAAAATATTAACTTATGGGGCTTAAACACTAATGGTAAATATTTATCGCTTGCAGGCGGTAATCCGGTGCTTGAGTTGAATGAAAATGATGAGCACGTTAATTATTATACAAAAGAAATCAATGAACTCAAAAATTCCAAGCCCAATCAGATAAATATTTTATATACTCATCAGGCAGAGTTTGAACTAAATGAACTGCTGGTAAGAATTATTCAACAATCACCGGAAAACTGGGTATGGTGGATTAGATTTCACCCCCAATACTTTGAAGCTCAAAGCAAAGTAACTGAACAGCTAAGCCGTTTAAAATTAAAAAATGTAATATACGATAATATTCATTCCTATCCTCTTTCTCTGTTGTTAAAAAATATGAGCCTGCACGTAACGGAATTTTCCAGCTCTGTTCTTGAAGCTGACATGCTTGGAGTGCCAAGTATAGTACTCTCACGAACCGGGGAAGAGTTATTCAGAAAGCAAATTGAATCAGGAGCTGCAAAATACTCGTCAAATGAGAGTGAGTTTTTTTCCTGCGCTGCCGCGATGCTTTCTATGAAGACTATTGTTAAGGAAAATCCTAATTCCGAAAACTTCAAAAAAGGAATTGATGTGCTGATTAATATGATAAACGGACGAAACTAATTGCACACTGTTAAATTATACTATTCAAGATTTCTAAAAAGCAGACTTGCTAAGGATGCAGGAGTATATACTACATTTACAGTTTTAGACCGCGCCGTACCTTTTATTTTGCTTCCGGTAATAACCAGATTTTTATCTCCTGACGAGTATGGTGTGTATGTTACATTTCAGACGCTGCTTAGTTTCTTTGTCCCCTTTTTGTCATTGGGAACCGATGCTTCTATTATTATAAGCTACTTTAAATTATCCTATGAAAAATTCAAAGAATATTTTTTTAACAGCTTTGTTATTTTTCTTTCTCTTTCGGCGATAGTATTTGTAGTTTTTTATTTTTTATCTTCTCAAATTTCAGATGTTGTAAAATTTCCTTCTCAATGGCTGATGTGGGTGTTTGCCGGATGTTTTTTTCAATATATAAATGATTTGAACGCGAATCTCTGGCAGTCGTTTCGCAAGCCGCACAGATACGGTGTTTTTAAAATTTCATACACAATATTAAAGAACGGCTTAAACCTTTATTTTGTAATTAGTCTGGGGTTAAGCTGGCAAGGATTGATTTACAGCCAGATAATTACGGCTGTTATCTTTTGTTCCGTCAGTCTTGTTATTTTTTTAAGAAGAGAATATTTCAATTTCGATTTTAACGCATCATTTATGAAAGACAGCTTGCGCTATGGGATTCCTCTTTCTCTTCACAATCTCGGCGCATGGGCTGCCGATTTAGCAAGCCGTTTAATATTAAATTCTATGGTTGGCATTGCCGCAACGGGAGAGTTTGGCGCAGGCGCAACTTTGGGAATGATTGTTTCTCTTATTCAGGATTCTTTTAACAGGGCGTTCGCGCCGTATCTTTTTGAGCAGCTGAAAAATCCTACTCTGGAAATCAAAAAATCTTTGGTAAAAAAAACTTATCTCTATTACGTTATAATTTTTATTGTTGCTGCAATAGTCGGTATTGCCGGGTCGCTAGCAGCGTCAACAATACTCGGAGAAAAGTATAAAAATTCCCATCAGTTTATCATCTGGATTAGCTTTGCTTATGCGTTCACGGGGCTTTATAAGATGCACGTAAATTATATTTTTTATGAAAAAAAGTCAAAGTTATTGATGCTTATCACTCTCATTTCGGGAGCTGTAAATATTCTGCTGTGCTTTTGGCTTATTGAGACAAACGGCGCAATCGGTGCAGCGCAGGCATTTCTTCTTAGTAATGCTGTTTCTTACGCAGTAACTTTTTACATAGCGAACAGGCTCGTTCCTATGCCGTGGAATGTTTTTAAATTAGCCGGATAAATGAACCTTTTTAGATTATCATCTGAAATAAAAAAACGTCTGGTATTCGGAGTTGTTTTTTTTTATTTAACCGGTCCCGTATTTAGAATTTATCATGCTTATATTTCGGACATATTCTTTCTTGTTACTTTTCTCTTAGTCTTGTTTAGCGGGACGAGATTTAAGTTAGATAATATATATATGAGAATATTTCTCATCCCTTGTTTTATTACCGTCATTATTATTGCCGGAAAATTTTTTATGGGATTTGAATTAGGCTCGGATGAGTTAGCGAATTTTTTAAACTATGTTAAGCTGTTTTTTTTGTTTGTTTTAGTTTACTCAGTCTTTATGGAAAGCAGTTCGGAGAATACGGCGCGGAGAGATTTACGATTATTTAACTCAATTTTAATTTTTTTTATTATCTTAGTCAGCTCTATCGGAATTCTACAATTTACAAACAGTCCCATTGCAGATTTCATAATTAAAAATTTTTATCATGTTGTGCATAAGTCAGGTTCGGATAATATATACGAGTTTCAGCTTCTTAACAGAGTAACAAGTATTTTTGACAGCTTCAATGGAATGGGTATTGTTTTATGCTTCACTCTATTTATATTTATTTTTGTTAACACGGAATTGAAAAACTATTGGAGCATACTGATTATTCTACTTGGAATTTTAATGATTTTTCTCTCAGGTAACAGAGCTAGCCTGATTATGCTTTTCCTAATGTCTGTTTCTTATCTGCTGTATATAAAAAAGGGATTTAGCTTGAAAATTTTTGGCGTTATTTCTGTCATACTTATTTCAAGCGGTTTAATATTTTTTTTGCTTTCAAATTTCCTCAGCTTTGATAACTATATTAGATTCTACGAGTTCAAGTTGTTTTTGCAAAATGGAAGCATTCCCCCCACTCTGCAAGTGAGATTAGAAAAATGGCAATGGATTCCCCAGTATATGCTTTCTGTTAAGCAGGGATTTTTCGGCTATACTACAAATGATTTTATTAAAGAAAAAATTTACACATCGCCCGATAATCAATATCTGAATTGGCTTGTTTACTATGGCTATATAGGAGCTTCTCTGTTTGTTCTTTGGGCAATATATTCACTTACTTTATTAATGAAAAAAAGAGCGGGAACAATTTTAAGCAGAGCTGTACCATTTACGGTTATCTACTGGAGCGGATTAATTTTGATTGGCTTGGTTCAGGAAAGTTTTTTCTTTGGAAGATTGAGAGAGCTTTTTATATTCTTACTGGCAATGACTGCTGCGTATAACTCATTAAGCAAAAAAAACATTATAGAGACGAATAATGTATAGCATAAAAGAAATAGAAGCCTGTCTGGGAAGCAAGTTTATATTGGAAGGAAATACCGATATTCAAAATTTTGCGAAGGTTTCGGCAGTTTCGGAAGCTGATGAAAACGCATTAGTATGGATAAGCCCCAGAAAAAAAAATGCAGATGAGGTAATATCTTCAACTAAAGCAAGAATTATAATATGTCCCTTAAATATAGAGCCGCGAGAAAAACTTTTAAAAGAAAAACTATTTTTAAAAGTTGAGAATCCTAAATTAGTTATCATAAGGGTTCTGGAAAAATTATATGCTCCAAAAATAAAGTTTGAAGTTCACCCTTCATCGGTGATTCATAGTGAAGCACAGATTCATAAGAACGTTTATATAGGACCTTTTACATACGTTGGCAAAGCGGTCATTGAAGAAGGGACAATTATTCACGGACACTGCCATGTTTTTGATAATGTTAAAATCGGAAAAAATGTTTCTATAAATGCAGGCAGTATAATTGGTTCAGAAGGGTTTGGATATGAAGTGAACGAAAACAATGAATATGAAAAATTTACTCATATAGGAGGGGTCGAAATTCACGACAATGTTGATATTGGCGCAAATACCTGCGTGGTAAGAGGCGCTCTTGCAAACACAATCATAGGAGAAGGAACAAAAATTGATAACCTTGTGCATATCGGGCACAATGCAATCATAGGTAAACATTGTATCATAACCGCAAATAATATGGTAGGGGGAAGCGTGCGAATAGAAGACCATAGCTGGCTGGGACCTTCCTCTTCAACTTTGAATCAGCTGACGCTTTCAAAAAATTCATATGCCGGGCTTGCATCCGTAATTACAAAGAATCTTCCTTCAAACGAAATATGGGTGGGCAATCCGGCAAGACCAATTGGCGATATGAAAAAGCTTCAGAATAAAATCCGGGAGCTGCTTTCAGATGAGTAATGGTTTATGAGTAAAAAAATTTTAATACTTTGTCCTTTTTTTGAAAATCATGTGGGATATCAGGAAGTTCAATTTGCAGACGCTTTGGCATCAATGGGGCACACGGTGAAGGTGCTGACTTCCGACAGAAGTAACTTAGATTTAACCAAAAGATATGAAGACTATTCAGGAAAGTATGAAGTTAAAAGAATAAAGAAATCTTTGCGGATTAAAAACACTTTTTATCCAAAGGAAGATTTAACCGGGTTTTTTTTAAATTTCTCTCCGCAAATAGTTTTCTCCCTGCTGCCCGGCTCGGGGCTTCCGTTTTTTCTGCTTAAATATGTAAACCAAAATTCTAAGGTAATTTCTGTTTTTAGCGATACGACAATTGATAACAGAGTTGCTAACGCAAAAGGGACAAAAGGAAATAAAACTATTTTCAATTTATTAAAGAAAAAATGGTATAAGGATGTTTTTAAAAAATCGGATTTGATAATGGCTAATACGAATGAAACTGCTGATATTTTAAAAAGCATTTCTCTGCCTGATGTTGCAGCAAAGTTACGGGTTTATGGTTTGGGTTTCGATAGCTCTAAATATTTTTTTTCGCAGCAGCTTAGAGATGAATTCAGAAAGAAGCTTGGCTTATCCGAGAAGCAAAAATTATTAGCTACAGTAAGCCGTATTTACAAAGGTAAGCCGTTTGAGTTTTGGGTTGAGCAGGTGAAAAATTTTCTTAGCAAAAACAAAAATTTTATTTACCTTCTTGCAGGGTTTGACGATACTTCTTACTCTAAGGAAACAGAGGCAAATCTCAAAAAATTGAATCTTCCTAATTTGATTTTGCACCGGTTTGTTTCGCCGGAAGAGGCGAACTTAATTTTTAACGCTGCCGATTATTCTCTATGGTTTGCTCCGTCAATTTCAATTCAGCAGTCTATGGCATCGGGGTGTTTCCCTATAATTCCCTTTGATTCAACTCTTGACCACCTCTTGGAAAACAAAGTAACAGGATTTTATTATAATACATTTGATGATTTAAAAAATATTTTGCACACGCTTGACAGTCATTCGTATAACAGGGAAGCAGCCGCCGGTATAAACAGCAAGTACTCATATCAAAATATTTTGAGTAAAGTAATAGAAGAGGTGAGCTGATTGTTTGAAAGGTTTGATTCAAAAAAGGTTAAACTCTCTTGAGCAGCGCTTCTGTGAAACGAATTTATTTTCCTATGACCCTTACGATGGACTAAATACTCCTTTAAGCGGAATTTTTTTCCGTAATAAATTTCTTGAGAGAATATGGCAGCAGTCTATCCGTCTTGCTCCTGTAAATATTCGTCCGGTAATCGGCATAAAAAGAAAAATTCATACTAAAGAAGTATCAGATTTACTTACTGCATCTTCGATACTATGCAGAAAATTTAATGAGGAAAAACACTACGCAAGCGCCGGAAAACATTTTTTATTGTTAAAAGAGTTAGCGATAAAAAAAAACAAAGGTTTTGCGTGGGGACTGCGGTTCAAATTTACAACACGTTTTGTTCAGGCAGATGAAGTTACCCCAAATTTGTTTAACACGGTTAATGCTTTAAACTCACTTTTGGATTTCTATTTGTTAAGCAAAGAAAAAAGTAATGATGAAGTCTGCGGAGAAGTGGAATTTTTAATTCAACGAGGCTTAAATTATATTTTTTATGACTTAGGATTTTCGGAAAATAATAACGAAGTAACATGGAATTACTGGGAAAATTTAGAGGCAAAAATTTTTAATGTTAATGCGCTTATGGTAGGCTTGCTTTCAAGGTGTCAAAATATTTTTAATTCAAATGGATACGATGTCTTAATAAATAAAACAATAAATTTCCTCAAAAATAGTCAAAATGAAAATGGCTCATGGTATTATTCAAATGACGGAAAGGGTAATTTCATTGACGGATTTCATTCAGGGTATATTTTGGAAGCGCTATCGGTTGCTTCATTAAACGGATTTGTTTTTGAAAAAAAATTCTTTGAAAAAGGAGCTATGTTCTTTTTGAAAAATTTTTTCACAGAAGATTATCTTCCGAAATATTTTCATGATAAGCTGTATCCGCTTGACGGGCAGAATTTTGCGCAAGCAGTGCAGACTCTTTTTTATCTGAATAAGCTTAACTATGTGGAAAAAGATTTTTTGCATAAAGTTTTTGAAAACGCCGATAAAATGTTATGGAATAATAAAGGGTACTACAATTATATGAAGTCAAAATACTTTTTTTATAAGATGCCGATGGATAGGTGGGTAAATGCGCCCATGTATCTAGCGCTTTCCTACATTGCTTAAATGGAAACCCAGGCTCTCATACCGCAAAATTCTTCATCACGAAGAGCGATAAATTTTTTGAAGAATGTTAGATTGATTAATATTCTTACGAAAAAAATTAATGCCTGCCGAAAAGTTGAAATAAATTTTATCGCTAAAAATGCCGGGTTCAAAAATACCGATGTTGTTCTTGATATAGGAAGCGGCGACGGCTATTGGACGAATTACTTCGGTAAGATGTGTTTTAAAATGTTCGGAATTGAGCCTTACGAGGAACACTATCAAATAGCAAAGAAGAATTATTCCAATGAATGCAGTTTTTATCTAAGCAGCGCAGAGAGCTTGAATTTTTTGCCCGAATCTTTTGATAAAGTGATAAGTGTCTGCGTGTTTGAACATTTGTATAACGATAGGACGGCATTTAAAGAAATTTATAAAGTGCTAAAGCCCGGCGGGAAGCTTCTTGCTACGGCAGATAGCTTAAGTTCAAAACACATTTCTGAATCGCACAGAAAGAAACATATCAAAGAGTGCTATTGCGCGCAGCTTTATACGGTTGAGGAGTTATCCAACAAATTATCAGAGGCAGGTTTCCGAAATATAAATGCCCATTATATCATTGGTTCAAAACTCGGCATTTTTTATGAAATGCTGTCTGAAAAAATCGGAGCAGTATCGTATTTTCTTTTGTTATCACTCTACCCTGTAATTTTGTTCATGGAAAGAGAATTTAAAACTTCTGGATATAAAATATTTGTGGAAGCGGAGAAATAGTTCGTGAAATTTCTATTTAGGTTTTTATATTATTCATTCGGGAAACATCTTCCTAACTCTAATTTTCCATTGGGAAATTTATTTTCAGGAGTGAGGTATTTGTTTGCAAAACTTTTTTTGAAAAGGCTTGAAAATAATGTTACTCTTGAATCAGGAATTTTTTTCGGAGATGGAAGGGATATTGAAATAGGCGCTAACTCCCAAATAAATGAAGAATGCTGGATAAGAAACTGCAAAATCGGAAAAGATGTTATGATAGCGCCGTATGTGATGATTTTAAACTACGGTCATAAATTCGATGATGTAAATATACCGATGATGAAGCAGGGAGTGCAGAACTACCCTCAAACCATTATTGAAGATAATGTATGGATTGGCGCGCGGGTAATTATTCTACCTGGAGTGAAAATAGGGACGGGTTCAATCATTGGCGCAGGCTCTGTTGTTACTAAAAATGTTGATGCTTTTTCAATAGCAGCCGGAAACCCTGCAAAATTAATTAGGTTAAGAAAATAATGTGTGGAATCGCGGGAGTAATTGATAGTTCCGGTAAGTTGAATGTGAATTTATTAGAAAAAATGTCAGAAGTAATTAAACATCGCGGACCGGATGACAAAGGAATTTATTTCGACAAGGAAAATGGTATGGGGCTGGTTCATAGAAGACTCAGCATAATTGACTTAACTTCCGGGCATCAGCCTATGGAAAGTGAGAGCGGGAATTCTTTGATAGTTTTTAACGGAGAAATTTATAACTATAGAGAATTGCGCGAAGGACTTGCAAAATCAGGAGCGCGTTTTAAAACAAATTCAGATACTGAAGTCATCTTAAGTGCTTATGAAATGTATGATACGGAAAGTTTTGATATGCTGAACGGGATTTTTGCATTTGCTATTTATGATAAAAGAAAAAGAAAGTTAATAATTGCGCGGGATTGTTTTGGCGTTAAGCCGCTTTATTATTCTTTTACCTCCGGTGGGATTACATTCGGTTCTGAAATTAAAGCGATTCTTTGCAATGAAGATTACAAGGCTGAATTAGATTATACTGCATTCAATAGTTTTTTAACATACAGATATAATCCTTCTCCTCAAACGCTTTTTAAAAATATCTTTAAGATAAAACCGGGTGAAATTCTTGAGTATAACTTGAACGGTAAATATTCATTCAAAAAGATAAATAACAGCAATCTTTCCATTAACTACAATATAAAAGAAGAAGAAGCTATTGAAGAATATTCTTTTTTATTGAAAAAGGCAGTTGAAAGGCAGATGATAAGCGATGTTCCGGTAGGATTGTTTCTGAGCGGCGGAATTGATTCTGCTGTGATAGGTTATTTTATGCAGGGTAAATCGAAAACGAAAATTAGTTCTTTCGCAATCGGTTTCTCAGGTAAGGGAAATTATAACGAACTTAAAGATGCAGAAGAATCATCGCGTTTTATTAACTCAATACATCATGGAACAGAATTATCGAAGGAAGAATACTTAGACTTTTTTGGTAAATCATTTTATCATCTCGAAGAGCCGGCTGCTGAAACTACAATACCTGCTTTATATTACCTTTCGAAACTCGCTTCAAAAAAAGTAAAAGTTGTTTTGGCAGGGCAGGGAGCGGATGAGCCTCTTGCCGGATATAAAAGATACTATGGAGAAAGCAAGATAAGTAAATACAGACCGCTTCTAAATCTGATTCCGGTTAACCTTCTTTCAAGTGTTCTTCCAAGAAATGAGAGAATTAAACGCGCATCCTATGCGCTAAATTTTTCTGACGAACTTCAGAGATTTCTTGCTATCTATACAATTTTTACTCCGCAGCAAAAAGAAAAATTGTTAAATGAGGATGCTTATGGTAAAATCAAAAACGAAGATATTGATTTACTGAAGCCATGGTATTCGATGACGAAAAATTTAGATGACTCACTTTCTAAAATATTATTTATTGATACAAGAATGAAGCTTGCTGATGATTTGCTTATGTTCGGTGATAAAATGACCATGGCAAACTCTCTTGAAATGCGTGTTCCGTATCTTGATAAGGAACTTGTAGGTTTTCTTGAAACGATGCCTTCAAATTTTAAGCTCAGAGGAAATAAGCATAAATACATTCACAAAAAAGCTGCAGGGAAATGGCTCCCCAAAGAGATAATTGGCAGAAAGAAAAGGGGATTTGAGACTCCGATGGATGAATGGCTTCAGGACAGTTTTGCAGATGATGCGAAGAAAATTCTAAACGATAGAAATTCTGCTGGCAATAATTTTTTTAATTTGGATTTTTTAAATAAAATGATTGATAACCATAAATCGGGCAAGGAAAATAATCTTCGCCGGATTTTTGCCATACTTTCATTTGAAATGTGGTATAAAACTTTTTTTGAAAACTATACTTCGGCTTCATGACAATTTCTGTGTTTGGAATCGGTTATGTAGGGTGTGTGAGCTTGGGCTGCCTTGCTGCTGACGGCTATGATGTAATTGGTGTTGATACAAACTCCGCGAAGATAGATTTAATTAATTCAGGGATACCTACAGTTCTTGAAAAAGGAATTGATGAAAAAATTAATTATGGAGTGAGTGAAAAGAAAATCATCGCAACGGATGATTTTAAGTATGCAGTTAGAAACTCTGAAATATCCGTTATCTGCGTAGGCACACCATTGGATAGGGACGGCGCATTGAATTTATCACATGTATTTACGGTTGCAAAACAAATCGGCGCTGCTTTAAAAAGCAAAAAGGAATTTCACATCGTCTCGGTCAGATCGTCTGTACCCCCGGGCACAATTTCTCAGATTGGAAATATTATCGCCGCCGAATCGAAAAGAATTTCAGGAAAGGATTTTTCCGTGCTTGCTAACCCGGAATTTTTGCGGGAAGGGAATGCAGTAAATGACTACTATAATCCTCCTTATACATTAATTGGCGGAAATGATAAAATGGCAATGAGCAAGCTTGCAGAAATCTACAGCAGTGTGAATGGCGAGGTAATTTTTAGCGATATAAAAAATGCGGAGCTTATAAAATTTGTGAATAATTCTTTTCATGCGCTGAAAGTAAGCTTTACAAATGAAGCGGCAAATATCTGCTCAAAACTGGGCATAGATGCAAACGAATTTATGGAGCTTTTTGTTAAAGACACAAAACTGAATATCTCTTCAGAGTATATGAAGCCGGGCTTTGCATACGGCGGTTCGTGCCTTCCGAAAGATTTGAGCGCGTTAAAGAATATTGCCTCCAGTAACAAAGTAACCGCTCCTATTATAGATAGTATTTCGATTTCAAATGAATCTATTATAAATAAAGCTTTTGAGCTAATCATTAATACCGGAAAAAAAGATATTGGATTTATCGGGATAACTTTTAAAGACGGGACAGATGACGTGCGTAATAGTCCTTATGTAAGCTTAGCAAAGAAACTGCTTGATAAAAGATATAGTGTTAAAATTTTCGACAGCAGAATTAACCTCGAAAATCTGACGGGCGCAAATAAGGAGTATTTATTTAAAGAACTGCCGGTAATTTCGGATTATCTTTTACATTCGTACAGGGAGTTATTAAGTGAATCGGAAGTGATAATAGTAAACAGCTATGAATTAGTGAAAAAATCCGAGTTGATGAAAATAAAAAACAAAATTATTGTTGATTTAATCTTCGCGGACGAAAGCCTGAAATCAAAGGAAAACTATATTGGCCTCTACGCCTAAGCACATACTATTTGTTGTGGAAAACTGCTCCGTACCGGATGACCAGCGTGTATGGAAGGAAGCGAAAGCTGTTAAAGAAATGGGCTTTGACGTAAGTGTAATTTCTCCTAAGAACAGTGATAGCGATAAAGAAAATTTTGCTCGTCTTGAGGGCATAGATATTTACAGGTATAAGCAAATTGTGATTGGAAGAGGATTTATCTCTTACATAATTGAATATCTAAACTATCTTATAAGAACTTTTTTTTTAGTTTTTACTTTAAATATAAAAAAAAAAATTCATGTTTTTCATTCGGCAAACCCTCCCGATTTATTCTTTCTGATTTTTGTTTTTTACAAACCGTTCGGAGCTAAGTATATTTTTGATGTTCATGATTTGTTTGTCAACACTTTTGAATCAAAATATTCCGAAAAAAAATCTGCAGTAAAGAAGATATTCATTGCGGTTTTGAATTTAGTTGAAAAATTAAATTTAAAAATGACAGATTATATCGTAACGACTAATCAATCATATAAAGAATATCTTATTGAGAAATATGGAATCAATGAAAGTAATTTTTTTATTGTTAGAAATGCGCCGGAACTTGACGGCAGGTTAGATGTACAAAAAGACGAAAGTTTAAAAAACGGCAGAAAGTATCTGTTGGTTTTTTTCGGGATGATGGGGGAAGATGACGGAGTTGATGTAATTTTGAAAGCTTGTCATTACTTAGTTCACGAGAAAAAGTTTACTGATTTTTACTGTTGTTTAATTGGTTCGGATAATATAGAAAGAAGTCCTTATATAAAAGAGCTAAAGGCAATTCATAAAAATCTTGCTTTAGAAGAATATGTAAAGTTTACCGGATATTTGTCATGGGAGAAAATACATTCCTATCTCAATACTGCCGATGTCGGGCTTTCGCCGGATTTATTTACAGTGCAGAATAATATTTCCACTATGATAAAGATTATGGAGTATATGTCGCATGGTCTTCCCATACTTTCTTTTTCGTTAAAAGAAAATCAATATTCTGCGGGAGATGCAGCGGTTTATTGCGAGAGCTTTGATTATAAAGATTTTGCCGGTAAAATTATTTATATGTGCGGCAATCCTGAACTGCTCAGTCAAAAGAAACAGATAGGTCTTGAGCGGTACAAAAATACTTTTAATTGGAGTAATTCAAAAAAAAGCCTTACAAACCTCTATTCCCGTTTTTTAAATGTATAAATTTTGAGGTTATATTAATATCTTGATTATAAATTAAACTAATCTAAAATTAGGTTAAGAAACTGTATTTGTATCAATCACTAAAATTTAATATATAGAACAAAAATATAGCATTCCCCTTTAAGTTATATTTGGCATAAGTGATAAAGTACCCTAAATATAAATATTTTTACGCCATAGCAGATTTTTTAATTCTGTGCGCATCATTTGTTGCATCTGAATATATATCAGAGAGGATATTTCATAAGAGAATTCTTGCAGATGTTGACCTCCCCACAACTCATTTGATAAACGTAATATTTTCACTTTTCTTTATATTCATTTTCCAGAATAATAATCTTTATAAGATTAATATTTTTCTTTCGCGTTCTTCGCAAATTGTTTCTATAATAAAATCATTTATATACGGCGGATTAATTCTTATTCTGATTTCTTTCTTTTTACAATTGGATATTGTGCTTGGTTCACGGACTGTTGCTGTTACCTTTATCATGCTTGGAATCAGTTCTATCACTTTTTGCCGCGTTGTAATATTGAAACCGCTTTATTTTTACTTCACTAAGTATAATCTGATTAAACGGAATGTGGTTATTGTCGGTTCCGGTAAATCAAGTAAGCTGCTGGCTGAAAAAATATTATTCGAAAATTTTTACGGTATAAATATTCTTGGCTTTATTGATAACGAATCTACGTCTGGGAAATTTATTTATGGTAATATCAGGTCGCTTGGAGGTATGAACAAGCTTGAAAAAATTGTTTCAAATGTTAAAGTTGATGAAATAATCATAGCTACCGATGATATTGATTACGAAAGGCTGCTGCAAATAATTGACTATTGCAACACTCTTCATCTGAATGTAAAACTTTCATCTGAACTTTTTAGGATTATCCCCGAAAAAATTGTTACCGAGTCATACTCTGGAATTCCGTTAATTGATCTTTCTGAAAAAGTTAATAAAAATATTAATATTATTTTTAAAAGAGGGTTTGATGTAGCGGCATCGGTACTTGGATTGCTGGTTTTATCGCCTTTACTGCTTTCTGTTTCTCTTATTATTAAGCTGACATCAAAGGGAAAAGTATTATTTTCGCAGGAGAGAATCGGCAAGAACGGAAAGAAGTTTAATCTTTATAAGTTTCGTTCGATGATAGATGTCCCTGAGTCAGAAGAAGAGCATAAAAAATGGGTGCGTGCTCTCATTAAGGAAAGCTACGAAAACGATTCTGTGCTTACAAAAATAGTAAATGAGAAGAGGGTTACACGAATTGGAAAGTTTTTAAGAAAAACTTCCATAGATGAGCTTCCGCAGCTTTTCAATGTAATAAAGGGAGATATGAGTCTGGTCGGACCCCGTCCTTGCCTGCCATACGAGTATGAAGTTTTTGATGAATGGCACAAAAGAAGACACTCAGTGCTTCCGGGCTGCACAGGAGTTTGGCAGATAAACGGCAGAGGAAGTGTTTCATTTAAAGATTCAATAATTTTAGATTTGTATTATGTAAATAATGCAACACCTTGGCTAGACTTGCAGCTAATAATAAAAACCTTTCCTGTAATGCTTACGGGCAGGGGAGCAAAATAAATAAAGTTCTTTACTGTTAAATGAATATTGCTATTATAGGATTAGGATACTGGGGACCTAATTTAGTCAGAAATTTTTCGGCGATAAAAGAAGTAAAAAAAATTATCTGCTGTGATAATAATCAAAAAAGACTTTCATTAATAAAGTTAAAATATCCTTCCGTAGAAACAGTCAGCGATTTTGACCAGCTGCTGAAGCACTACAGTTTTGATGCCCTTATTATTTCAACACCGGTTGGCAGCCATTACAAATTTGCAAAAGCAGCTTTAAATGCCGGCAAACATGTATGGGTAGAAAAGCCATTCACGGGTTCTTCCAAAAATGCAGAGGATTTAATTAATCTCAGCGAGAAGAAAAACTTAAAACTCTTCGTTGACCACACTTTTATTTACACAGGCGCTGTCAGAAAGATAAAAGAGATTGTTGATAAAGGCGAGCTTGGAGATGTAATTTATTTTGATTCGGTCAGAATTAACCTTGGTTTGTTTCAGCACGATGTGAACGTTTTATGGGATTTAGCCTGCCACGATTTATCAATAATGAACTATATTCTCCCCGAAAATAAAATTACGGGGATTGCTGCAAATGGCATAGCTAATTTTTACGACCACGAAAACATTGCATACCTTTCGATTTATTTTGAGAATAATTGTTTTGCGCATATTCACTCTAACTGGACTTCTCCTGTAAAAATCCGAAGAACTATCGTCGGAGGAAAAAAGAAAATGCTGGTTTTTGATGATATGGAAAATGTGGAAAAAATCAGAGTGTATGATTCAGGTGTGCTCATGAGAAAAGATGAGGAAGAGAGTATTCACGAAGCTTTAGTGCAATATAGAATTGGAGATATGTATTCACCAAAAGTTGCGCAAACAGAAGCGCTTTCCCTTGCATCGAGAGAATTTATTGACTGCATTAATGAAGACAGAGTGCCTCTCACGAACGGTTATGACGGATTGAAAATCGTAAAAATTTTAGAGGCTGCCGATAAATCAATAAAAGAGCGCGGTAAAATAATGGAGTTTAATGGAAAGTAAAAAAATACGAGACGTAAAGCTGGGCAAAGATGTAGTGATAAATGATTTTGTAAATTTATACGGCTGCACAATTGGCGATAACAGTAAGATTGGTCCGTTTGTAGAAGTGCAAAAAAATTCTTTGATAGGAAAAAATTGTAAAATTTCATCCCATACATTTATCTGTGAAGGCGTTGAAATAGAAGATAACGTATTTATAGGTCATAACGTAACGTTCATTAATGACAGATATCCCCGCGCTGTTAATGAAGACGGGAGCCTTAAAACTGAAGCGGACTGGAAGCTCGAAAAGACTTATGTAAAAAAAGGTGCTTCTATAGGCTCATCTTCAACTATCCTTTGCGGTATTACAATCGGAGAAAATGCCGTAGTCGGCGCAGGTTCTATTGTTACAAAAGATGTAAAGCCTGACACCATAGTAGCAGGAAACCCTGCGAAGCAAATAAAGAAATAATAGCCCGATAATTATCCTTTCTGTTTGAAAACCCTTTCAAAATTCTTTTCCAAAAATAAATTTAATTTATTTCAGAACATTTTTGATAAATTATTTTCATTTTTTCTTTTTTTATATATAGCGAGAAAATTTCCGTCTGAAATTTACGGAGAGCTTATTGCGTTAATGGCTCTATCTTATATAATAGTTTCTTTTTTTGATTTCGGGCTGCCTGTCTTTTTTCAGAGAGATGTCTCACAAGCAAAAAAAATCGGCTCGGCATATAAAACCTCTCTCCTTCTATATGTAATGATTTTCCCTTTGTATTTTGCTTTGTGTTTTATTTATGCTGAATATTTTCAGCCTTTCAGTTCTGTGATAATATTTATTGCAATTGCGCTTTCCTCATATTTGAGTTTGTATCTGAATATGATGAGTAAAATTGTATCAGGTATGCTGGATTTCAAAGCGCAGTTTTATTTTTTGATAATTTCCAGATGCCTGTTTGCGGCGCTCCCTGCTGCCTATTTTTTAAACTTCAATGTTTCAATTGAATCTGTAGTAATTGTTTTGCTTCTTTCCTATTTGCTAAACCTGATATTTCTTTATACGTATATCGAAAAAAATTTATTACAGGAAGCAAAAGAAAAAATTGATTTTAAGCTTCTTGGTTCTATAATAAAAATCTCAATTCCGCTTGGCATAATTGTTCTTGTTAACCTAATGTATGATAGAGTTGATGTGCTGCTTATATCTAAGCTCCTGAGCTATTCCGATACCGGTAAATACAATATTGCTTACGGACTTTTGAAAGCGTCAACTCTGTCTTTTTCTTTTATTTTAATCGAAGGCTTTTCGAAAGTGTCTTACCTAAGCCGAAGAATCAGCTCCGTCAGTTTGTTTCTAAAAAAATATGCGAAAATTGTTTTGACAGTAAGCGCAGGCGCTATGCTGATACTTTTTTTTGCTCCTGATATACTTGTCGTTTTCTTTTATTCCGCTAAGTATGCCGAATCGTCCGCGCTTCTAAAATTGTTGAGCTTTGCTGTTATTCCTCTGGCGCTGAACAATCTTACCGGAATTGCGCTAAACGCTCTCGGGAAATTTAATTTTGTCCTCATTGCAGTTACAGCAGGACTTATAACAAACGTTGCGCTAAATATTATTCTCATACCAAAAATAGGTCTTGTTGCTGCATGTTACTCTACAATAATAACTGAAATTGTTGTTCTTATACTTGAAAGCGCTTTTCTTGTTAAAGTATTGCGATACAGATGAAGATTTTATTTTTTGGGAGGCACAATAAGTCGGAAATGTTATCCGGTCCTGAAAAAGTCGCGAAGCGGATTTTTTCATCCGCATCAACAAAAAATCAATGCGTATTTGTCCAATATTTTTTTGAAGGGAATGTTTATTCCTTAATGCAAAAAATGTTCGGATGTATTGAAGAGCATGAAGGAAATTTGAAGATATATCGTTTAGGAATTTTTAGAATAATTCCTTTTGTCTTACGATTTCGCCCTGATATTATTCATGTAATTACTTTTGAACGCTTTGCCCTGCTCGGATATATTTGTAAAATTTTTTCGGGGGTTAAAATTATTTACAATGTGCATGGAGTTGCTATTTATGAAAATAATGAATTAAAATCCGTGCCCGAAGGATTGAAGCTAAAGGATTCATTTTGTGAAAAAATATTTATGAAGTTTAGCAGTGTTTTGCTATTCTTATCCCGCTTTGAACTCAATATTGCCCGGAAGTATTATAACATTCCCGAACGTAAAATTTGCTATGTAAGTAATGGAATAGATGAAGAGTTTTCTAAAGCAAAAACCGGTAGCAGCAATATTATTCCATCTATCGTTTTTATTGGAGATAGTGAAAGAAGGGATAAAAATTTTCAATTTCTATATTCTGCTTTGGATAAAGTTAAATTCCAATGCCGGCTATACATAGTAGGGAGCTTTAATACAAAAATTTTTGATAAGAAATTTGAAAATGTTGAGATTTCTCCTATTCAAAAAATGAATAAAGAGGCGCTTGTGAAATTTTTATCCGATAAAGATATTTTTGTTTCACCAAGCTTTTACGATACCTTTTCTATTGCGGCGGCAGAGTGTATGGCAGTGGGTTTAGTTCCTGTCGTATCTGAAAATACGGGAATCTCAAAATTCATTACTAAAGGAGTTAATGGGTTTGTTGCAGCGACAAATGATGAAAGTGATTTGGCTGAAAAACTCAATTTTCTTTTGAGCAGCAAAGAGCTGCGCATAAAGCTGTCATCGGCGGCTTCTGAAATATACAAAGAGCTAAACTGGAATAAAGTGTTTACGGAGTACAGCAAAATTTACGATAACGCTTTAGTTGGATAATAGAAAAACATATTTGTTCCTTTCGGCAATATTAATCGTATATGTTTTCCTGAATCTTCCCATAGTAAAAAACTGCGCTTTCATTGCAGATGACCTTCCCGTAATATATTTTTCGAACAATAATCCTTTTCCTATAGCAACTTACTGGGAAAACGGCATCCGGCAGTTGATACCATCTGTTCAGATAGAATCCGTTCATTACAGGCCGCTTACATCCCTGCTCTCATATATTACGTTTTCAGTTTTTCATTTTGAAGTTCCGTACTGGGCTTTGCTTTCACAGTTGATACATCTGGTGAATTTCTTTTTACTCGTTGTAATTTTCTCTAAAATACAAAATTATTTTAGCGTAAATAATAAATATGCTTGTTTAACGGCAGCTTCTCTATATCTTTTCTATCCGGGGAATGTTACTAATCTTGCATGGGTATCAGCCCGGACGGATTTAGTTGTTATATTGTTTTGTTTAGTCTCGTTTTATTTTACTTTTGTTTTTATTGAAAAAAACAAAAAATTTTTTCTTGTTGCTTCAGCCTTAGTTTATCTTGCTGCATTGCTTAGTAAAGAAAATGCCGTCAGCTGGTTTATAGTAGAATTTATTTTGATTTGGTTGTTATACTTTCTGAATAACAAGCCTCCTGCGCTATTTTCGTCTTTGATGAAAATCTTTAACGCGAAAATTACTGCGCTTATTGTTTTTGTGTTTTGCAGGAGCGCCCTTGCCTCTTTGGAAACCAAAACTCTTTTTACGAACCTCAATATTTTTAATACTATCATTGCCTATGTAAAATCAGTTTTATTTACTTTCCTCCCTGTTGATTCAGGAACGCTCATTTATTTTTATGCACAATATAAATTAACCTTCTTTGTGATGGCGTTCCTTTATTGCGCGGCTTTTTTATTTATACTTTGGTTTGCTTTTGCAAAAAGGAAATATTCAGCAATAATATTTTCTGGAATCGGGATTACACTTTCCACGTTGTCTTTCTATGCTATTGCAGGCGGGGGAACTTACCGCTTATTTTCTCTTACTTTTGTTTCGTTCCTGATATTCGTTTTTACTTTTTTAAGCAGCAGACTGAAATCTTCGGAGAAAATAAAAATACCCCTAAAAATTTCTTACTCTATTGTGATAGTTCTTTTTATTCTTGGATATTACACGATAACGAATTATTGGCTTACTAATTATAAAGTGCAGGAGGAAAGCCTTAGCTCGCTTACAAATACGTATGATAAAGGAAAAGAAAATCTGATAATTAATTATCCTCACTCACTTGGTCAGTCATATTGTTTTTCCGATATTGGGGTTTATCTTTTTTTTAAGATGAATAATTCCATTGGAAGGTTTAACAATATAACTTCTCTTGCTGCTATAAATTCATTTGATGCCGGGCATTATATTAGCGGCGGAGTTATTACAAAAAACGGAAATGATTTTATTGTATCATCGGATTTTAATGATACATATTTCACTCACGAGCCGTTTTATACTCAAAAATATAGTTTGGGAATTCATACCGCAGAAAGAAAAGATGCCATATATGAAGTACTGAAATTAAACATGTTTTCAAAGCCTCTCACAGTTAAAATTACTCCGGGTATTAATACAGCTTCGGTTAATGTAGTCAAATTTGAAAACGGAAAGTTTGTAAAATTTTGAATTCCAGCGGAGAAAATATTTATCTTTCAGTTGTCATGAGCGTCTTCAACGAAGAAAAGTATGTTGCCGCAGCTATCAAAAGTATTTTAAGCCAAACGTATCCCTACTTTGAATTCATAATTATCAACGATGGTTCAACTGATAACTCCGAATCGGTAATCAAATCTTTTGTTGATGAGAGGATAGTTTATAAAAAAATAAGCAAAGTAAATTTTTCGAAGGCGCTAAATGAAGGAATTGCGTTAGCAAAGTATGACTACATAGCGAGGATGGATGCTGATGATATTTCAATACCTGACAGGCTGGAAAAGCAGGTAAACTATATAAAGAAAAACCCCGGTGTAAATGTTCTTTCATGCGGGTATGCTCTTTTCAAAAATAAAAAAATATCGCATATAAAGTATCTTCCCGAAAAAAATACAGAAATCAAAAAAGAATTAAACTACTCAAGCGCAATTTGTCATGCAGGTTCTGTGTATTCAAAAAGGCATATAGAAAAATTCGGAGGATACAATGAAAATCTTGATTGTCTGGAAGATATAGACTTGTGGCTTAGGATAAGGGAAGAAACTGTGTTTCATAATTTGAAAGAAGCATTATATATGATTCGCCTGAAGGAAAATTCCATGACATCAATGGAAGCACGAAAGCCTAAAATTTTTTTTCAGGATATTTATTTTAAGAATTTTAAACCGCAATATTTTAAAAGTCAGAACGCTGCGAAAGCCAAATATGCCGTTTTGCTTTTTAAGTTTTCATCAGTAAAGGATTTCAGGGAATATTCACTCCGCGAAAAGATTTTGTTCTTCCCTGAAGTTTTTCTTCTTTTTCTATGGAGCTTTTTGTCGTCGAAAAATATTCTTGAGTGGCTTAGGTGGAAAGCGATTGGAGCCGGAACTATCTTAGGCGAAAAGAAACAAAATCTTGAACACATAATCAAAAATATAGAAGATTAAGATGCGAAAACTTTCAGTATTAATGACAACGTACAACAATGCAGGGTATTTGCCGTTTTCGATTAAGAGTATTTTAAACCAGACTTTAAGTGATTTCGATTTTATTATTATTGATGACGGTTCAGAGGATAACTCAAAAGAAATAATTGACGGGTTTAAAGATGACAGGATAAAATATTTTAAGATTCAAAATTCAGGTCTTGGCGCAGCGTTGAATTACGGCTTGGCAAAATGTGAAACTGAATTGGTTGCGCGAATGGATGCAGATGATATTTCTTTACCGGAAAGGCTTCAAAAGCAGTACGATTTTATTTCCCAAAGGAAAAAATATGATGTTGTTTCCTCTTGGTATGCTGCATTTGAAAATTCAAAGCTGCTTTATTCTATTAAGACACCGGAAAGCGATGAACAAATTAAAAAGAGATTTGCTCTTCACAGTGAAGTCATTCATGCGGGCATGCTGTATAAAAAAGAAAAGATAATTACAGCAGGAGGATATACTCCGGGAGTGTTTGAGGATTATGAGCTATGGCTTAGAGCAAAAGATAAGCTCTGCTTTTATAATATTCAGGAAGTTCTGCTTCTTGTAAGATACAGGAAAAATTCTTTCTCAAGAGAAAACATTACAGAAAAGAATAAGCTGGTGTATGCAATACAGGAGCCGTATTACAGGGATAATTTCAAAAACAATTTTAGTATTGAATCTAATGAAGAAGAATATGAGTACAGAGGATGGCGGGAATTTTTTTACGGGGCAGAAAAAAAAGCCCCTTCATATTGGAATAAGTTTGGAGCGGGAGTTTTTTTGAAACCAAGAATTATTCTGGCAAAAATTGTTTTGCTTTTCCCAAATAAATTTGTCTTATGGTTTAAAGAAAATAGAATTAAATTCAGGTTGGAATATTTACTGAGTTATTTTTCTCATCAGAACTCAGTGCTCAGAAAATTTTTATCGCAGCAAAGTTGAAAAAAATTCTTCTTATATCTACAAATGCGCTGGGCGATACTTATCTTGTATGCTCTGTGCTGAAAACTTTGAGGCATCATTTCGAAAAATCGCAGATTGATATTATCTCCTCGGAGAGCGCAAGGTTTTTTTTGAATGAGGCTGGTTTTGATAATCTATATTTAATAAAAAGAAAATCATTCTCTGAAGTTCATAGGATAATTTTTAAAATCAGGAATACCGGATACGACTTTGTGTTTAATTTTTTCCCGGGACAGATGAATACATCGCTTTTTAAGCTTTCTAAGGCAGATGAGAAAATAGGCTTCGTGAATATCATTAAAAAGAAAAGCTGGCATAATGATGAAGATACTTTACGGATAAAATCGCAGCCTAAAAACAAAGCTGCAATATGGAAACCCGAGGAAAATTACCTTCAAAGAATGAGACTGGCGCTAAATTATGCCGGGATAAAAAATGCCCAAATCACGAAACACATTTTTGATTTTGAAGATGAGGCTTGCGGGACGTATGACATTGTTGCGCATTTTTTTTCAAGTGATGCAAACAGACAAATCGGCGAAGATTCTATAAAAGAAATTTTAAATGAGCTTTGTATTACAAATAAAAAGAAAGTTTGTCTTATCGGCAGCAAAGATGAGCTTAAAAAAATAAAAGGGTTTGTTACTGTATCGGGACTTCACTTTGAGGAATCACCCGGTATAAAAAAGCTTGTTTCGCTAATAAAAAATTGCAAGCTGTATATCGGAGTTGATTCTTTTCCGCTGCATATTGCAGATGCGTATGGAGTAAAAACTCTTGGAATATTCTATTACAAAAACGAGAAATCCGTTTTTCAGAATATGGATAACAAGTTTATTTTCAGAACTGAAAGCGCTGCTATTGATACTAAAGAATTTTTTAATTTTATTAAGAAAAAACAAATTTTATCCGGTATAAATTGATGGGCTACAGGATAGATAGACTTAAATTGTCATTCAGGGAAAACGGAACAGGGTGGACGTTAAATTATCTTTTTAAGAGACTGACTAAGATGGAATATTTTTCTAAAAACCTCCAGAAACTTGAAGCTAAAAAAAAGTACCCGGGATGGAACAGCGTAACCCAAAACAAACTGACATGGAACAACTGGGATTGGAATCAGCTTGGCGAGGAGTGGACAAAATCACCGCAATGGAAGGGTAAGCTTATTAGCGAAATAATAGGCAGGATAATTCCTGAAAAATCTTCAATCATAGAAATAGGTCCCGGCGGCGGAAGGTGGACAGAGCATCTTTTGAAAAAAGCTGAGAAGCTTCACCTTGTAGATATTTCTGAAAAATGTCTTCAGCTTTGCAAAGAGAGGTTTGGAAATAACAGCGTGCTCCGCTATAATCTTATCAGCAATATTGATTTTGGCTTTGCAGAGAAAGAATCAATTGATGTGATTTTCTCCTATGATGTTTTTGTGCATATAGACAAAACTCAGATTGAGGAGTATTTCAACGAGTTTGCCGGAGTTTTGAAAAAATCTGGTAGAATAATTTTGCATTACAGTAAAGTAGGCGATAAGTTTGGAGAATACAGAAGCAGGTTTACATCTGAAGATATGAATGCTCTGCTTGCTAAGCACCGGCTTACCCTGATTGAGGAGTATGATGTTGAAACTTTGGAAAAGAATAAAGGAAATTTTTTTGAAGTAATTGCAGTGATAGAAAAATAAATGCGGGCGATAAATATTCTCGGTTTTGATTTCCTTGATTCGGGCTATGATGAAATAATTAGTGTCGTTGATAAAAAAATCTCCGGCAGAGAAGTCTTTACTTTTCTGAATGTAAATCCGCATATCATTAATGAAGCTGCGAAGAATATTGAATTAGAAAAAAACCTTAAAAAACTTTCTGCAATTTATGCTGACGGAATCGGAGTTTATATAGCGTCAAAAATTCTTTACGGGAATAACGGCTTTGCGCAGAAGATTACCGGCACTGATTTGTATTATAAAATTTTATCTTATGCTGAGGCAAACCAAAGAAAGATTTTTTTCTTCGGGGGCGGGGACGAAGCTGTAGGGAAACTTGAATGCGTATTAAGAGAAAGGTTTCCTAAATTAAAAATAGGCGGAATAGTAAAACGGGAAACTAATTTCTCTGATTTAACTGTTACTAAGATTAGGTCTTCCAATTCAGATATTTTATTCGTAGGTTTAGGTTCGCCCCATCAGGAAGAGTGGCTTTCGCGTTACTCACATCTGGTAAATGTTCCCGTTCAGATAGCTATGGGCAGCGGCATCGAATTTATCTCCGGCAATTATAATCGCGCGCCGGTGCTTTTCCAAAATCTCGGACTTGAATGGTTTTATCGCTTTCTTAATGAGCCGGCAAGATTATGGAAAAGATATTTCCTCGGGAACCCTTTGTTCATTTATAAAATTTTTTTTCAAAAGCTAAAAAAATAGCGCCCCTATAAAAAAATGAAAAAAGTACTTCTGTTTATGGCATTCTTTTGTGGGATAGGTACAGCTTTTTCACAAAATTACAATTGGATTACTCCAAACAAAACCTACCTAAAGCTATACATTGTTCAGGATGGAGTTTACCGGATTAACAAATCCGATTTTACGAATTCTGGTATTAGTGTATCAGCTATAGACCCCCGTACCGTAAAGGTCCTTTATAAAGGAAATCAAATTCCCATTTACTTTGAAGGCGAAGCCGATGGTGTCTTCAACGATAATGATTTTTTTGATTTTTACGGAACCCGTAATTACGGAGGGACTACCAGATATTTAAATGGATACGAAAATACTTTAGTGTACACTAAGGATGAGTATTTTAGTTATTACTCCGATACTTCGGCATACTGGGTTGACTGGGGCGGAGCAAATGGTTTGAGAATGACTGATGTCAGCTCTTCAAATTCTTTTTCCCTGTATTCATCGCCATACTACTATGAAAAATTTCATGCCGAGCGTGATGTAATATACTCTTTGGGTGAAAGCAAAAATGCTAACAGCGATTATAGAAACTACAACCCTGAATTGGTTGAAGGCGAAGGGTGGTACTGGGATGATTTGTTTCATCTTTACAGTGTGCGGGATAGCGCTAAACTAAAAAATCTTTATGTATCGCCGCAGCCAATAGCGCAGATAAAATTTTTCGCTTATCCAAATGCGAATGATACAAACAGACTCAGAATTTTAGTTGATAATTACACTCTCGGATTTTATAAAACAATCGGCTACTATAAATATGATACCACTGTATCATTCCCTTCGAGCTATTTTGATACAACAGCGCAGCGTACAAAAGTCATTTTTACCTATTTTGACAGTACCGGAATGGGTCCCCCCCCCTTAGCTCCATTTGGGAATGTTTACTTTGATTACTTCGACTTGATATATCCTTCTAAGTTTAAATTTTTTGAAAATAATTTCTACGCCGACTTAGCCTTTAATAATTCAGGCACGGATACTACAACAAAGCGTTTTAAAGTTTCCGGTTTCGGTTCGCCTAATAATCTTACGTTGTATGATGTTCGTAACGGCATAAGAATCACTAACTACGGCGTTTCATCTGATACAATATTGTTTAGCGCAAAGAGCAACGCCAATCTAAAAATCACAAACTCGAATGCTTATCTAAAGCCATTGCGAATGAAGCAAAAGCAGGTTGCTAATCTTGTTACCGGCGCGGCTGACTATATAATTGTGTATCCGCAGCAGTTTGTAAATGCGGCGGAACAATTGAGGCAGCACAGGCAATCGTTTGATACCATGCGCTCTGTAAAAGCAAGCATAGAAGATATATATGATATTTTTAATTATGGCATGGAAGACCCAAAGGCAGTTCGCTCATTTGTAAAAAATGCTTATACTACATGGACTGCGCCTAAAGCAAAATATCTTTGCCTATTCGGAAGAGGTTCTCTCGACCCGAAAAAGAATTCAAACAGTTCTCAATTTTTCGTAAATGTTGTCCCAAGCTACGGGAATCCCACCTGCGATGGTTACTTTGGCAATGTTTATGATTCCGCAAAAGTTTATGTGCAGCATGTTGCTGTTGGAAGGCTGCCGGCATATTCAGAGCAGGAAGCAAATGATATTGTGAATAAAATAATCAGCTATGATAATCAAAGAAACAGTTATGCTTACTGGTGGAAGAAAGATGTGATGGTAACAGGCGGGCTGAACAGAGGTGAGCAGACCAGCTTCCAGTTAGAAGCAAATTCAATAATTAATACTTACTTTAATGTAAATCCTCTGAGGTTTTTGTCAGATAAAATTTACAGAAATGATTCAACAGGCGGTATATCCTATCAGTTTTCCGATTCGATTAAAAATACTTTCAACCGCGGCGCGATGTTTTTTAACTATATAGGACATGCAGGAAACGGAACGTGGGATAACGGGCTTGAAGACCCAAGTGTGCTTTCAAACGGACAAAAACTCCCTTTTGTATTTAGTATGACGTGCTTTACGGGGAAAAATGCCATTAATGAATATCGCGGATTCGGTGAAAAATTTATTTATCTCCCGAATAAAGGCTCAATAGGATATGTAGGAAATTCCGGCTGGACGTTTGCCGTTAACGGAGAGGCTCTCAATAAGAGATTTCTTGACGGGCTAAAAAGCGGACTTCGCAGGCAGGGAGAGATGATGCAATATGCTATTAAAAGCGATTCATTGAATACAAGTTATCAATCACGGTTTACTTTAAATACTTATGTATTGCTTGGAGACCCCTCTGAAAAAATATTGCTGCCTACTTATCCTGAATTTGAAATTTTGCCGGGAAATTTCTCAATGTCAAATCCTTTTCCCGCTGTAAACGACCCTGTTAAAATAAATTTCTTTACGTCAGATTATGGAATCGGAGTTGATTCGGTAAAAATGCGATTTCAGTTTTTCAGAAACGGAGTAGCGCAGCCTGCTAAGGATACTATTCTCAGAAATTTTGGAAAAATTATTGATACAGTTGGCTATAACTTTACTATTACAAGCAGCGGTAACTATTCCTTGAAGTTTACAATTGACCCTGACAACAGGTATCCGCAGGATGATAAAACCAATAACTCAATTACCGTAAACATACCGATAAGAAATGTTTCGTATGTTCCTTTAAAACCGGTTGATAACTCGTTTATACTTACTGACTCAGTAGAGTTTACCGGGATAAATCCTAATGTTGACCCCAAGAAAAATCAGGTAAAGGTTCTTCTTCAGATTGATACGAACCTTAGCTTCACATCTCCAAGATTGTTCTTTAAGCAGGTTACAGGAGGAATTACTACGAAGTTTAAAACTTCTCTTCCTGTTGCCGATACGAATCTTGTTTATTATTGGAGAATGAATTCAGTTGTAAATAATGATTCATCCGGCTGGTCAACAACTCAGAGATTGATTTATAATCCTTCCGGTACATTTGCCCGCACGCCGGAAGCAGCAGATTCTTCGGTAAAACTTTCAAAGAAGAGACTCGGACAGTTTGATGCAGGAAGTTATTCAAATTTATCGTTCACTTCCGATAAAGGATTTACCCTTCCGTTCGGTAATGCCGATTTACGTGTTAAGTCTCACGGAAATAATGGGGAGCAGGCATCTGAATTTACTTTTAACGGAGGGATTTACAGAGTTGATAACAGTTCTTACCCCGGGTTTTTTATATTATCAGTTAATAAATTGACCGGAAGATTTATTGATTTCAAAGGTTTTAGAATGACTTCCCCTTCGAGTTCAGATTCAATCGTAAACTATCTTAATGGTATTGACTCCGGCAGATATGTACTAATGGCAACTATACTAAGATTTGGCGGTGATAGTTTAAGACCTAATGCAAAAAATAAAATTAAAGAATTCGGTTCCCGGATGATTGACAGCGTAAGAGGTGAGGCGCAATATACATTTCAGACATGGGCTTTTGTAGGCAGGAAAGGTATATCTCCTTCAGAAAGCGGAGAAGATTATCATCCGAATAATGTTAAGAGTTCATGTCCTGAAAATTACTGCCCCTCAAATGCCTCAGTAACAAAAGCGTTCCAGCTTACAAACGGATTGCTTACGCAAAATTTTGGTCCGGCAAAATCGTGGAAGAACTTTTTTGCTAATCAGACAATCTTTCCGTTTTCTAATATAAAGTATAATCTTTATGGCAGAACAGTATCTGACCAAAGCGTGCTGCTATACTCCAATGTAAGCTCATCTTTTAGCTTTGATACTTTAAATGCCATCACATATCCGAATATAACTATTACATCTGCGTTCAATCTTGACTCGCTGCAGGGAAATATTCCTCCGTACCTGAAATCTTTTGTTTTAAATTATGTTCCTCCCGTTGAACTTGCAGTTGATAATTATTCTTTCACAAGAAGCGATACTGTAATGCAGGAGGGTGATAGTGTTACAATAGGAGTAAGCTATTCTAATATAGGATATGGTTCTATTTACTCTACAGTGAATAAATGGTATGCTTTTATCAACGGGCAGCAGAAAATTCTTAAAGTAGATACGATAGGCGCATCAATCGGCGTGGATGAAGTGAAAAATTCACAGGTAAGATTTTCTACTGTAGGTATGGGGCATCAGGGCGATTCTGTAAATATTTACTTTGAATCTTCTCCCGCTTATTTGGTAAATGAATTTAACAGCTATAATAATACGGGCATTACTCAGATAATTGTCAAAGCGGACTCTTTAAAGCCGGCAGCAGAAATTACTTTTGACGGACAGAAAATTAACAGCGGAGACTATATTCAGGCAAGACCTGAAATTATAATAAAGCTTCTGGATGATAGCCCTATTGCAATTGACGGCGCAGATACTAATACTGTTAAGATAAAGCTTGACTCAAAATATATTCCTTACGCAAATAATCCTGATATACAATTCATTGCAGCAAGAGGATATAAACTTGCCGCTACTGTAAAATATTACCCGAAACTGGCGGAAGGAAGTCATAAAATAGAGTTTGATTTCACGGATAAAACCGGAAACGTAGGAGACACGATTAAATATGATTTTCAGGTCAATTATGATTTAAAACTGCTGAACTTGGCAAACTATCCAAATCCTCTTAAAGATAAAACCACCTTTATGTTTACGCTTCAGGGTGAAAAGCGTCCTGATTCGGGTAAAATTAAAATTTACACATCGGCGGGAAGGCTGATAAAAGAAATAAACCTTAGCGGACTTAATATCGGTTTTAATCAGGTTGAGTGGGACGGGCGCGATAACGATGGAGATGCAATTGCAAATGGAGTTTATTTCTATAAAATGATATTAACCGGAAATTCAAAAATAGAAACGAAAATAGAAAAAATAGCAGTTTTAAAATAAGAAAACTAATATAGGGCTTTGATTGTATATCACTAATTTGTTAAAAAATAATAGTAAAGATACTACATTTTACTATGTTTTTTAACAAATAAGCCTTATATTTACTTCTTTTATTCACCGGAAAAACTAACTTTACGTTGTGAAAAATTATTTATCAGTTTTTGTAATATTATCAGGCTTACTACTATTCCAAAATTCCTATTCCCAAAATCCTAACTGGATTACTCCCGGAAAAACATATCTCAAAATGTATGTTGTTCAGGATGCAATGTACAGAGTTGACAAATCGGATTTTACGAATGCAGGCATAGATGTTTCATCCATTGACCCGAGAACAGTAAAGATTTATAACAAAGGAAATCAAGTCCCGGTTTATTTTTCAGGCGAGTCGGACGGAACATTTGATAAAGGCGATTTCCTCGATTTTTACGGAGAGAGAAATTACGGAGGAAATACAAAATTTTACGATGAAATAGGGAGTTATCAATATACTTTATATGAATATTATGGTATTTATTCCGATACTAATATTTATTGGGTTGACTGGGGCGGCGCGCAGGGTTTAAGATATGAAGATTTTACTTATTCTACAGGCACGGACTACTCTTCTTCAAACTTTAATGAGATGCTGCACTTTGAAAAGGATTCAGTCTTTTCTCTTGGGCAGCAGATTAATGTCAATGATTACAGAAGATTTAGTGTTGATAACTTTATGGGAGAAGACTGGTATTGGAGGTATCTGACTCCTTATTACGATGTAACACAATCCGTAAACACTCCTAAGCTCGATGCCTCGGCATCTACATTCAATTTAAGGGTAACGGGCTATCCCGCAGCGCGAAGCACGTCGCTTTTCAACGAGCACAATGTGCAGATTATTATTAACGGAACAGTAATAACAACGGTAGTGGCAAACGATTTTAATAGAATGGATACAACGGTTACACTGCCTGTATCGCTTTTATCCTCTTCAGCTAATAATCAGATAAAACTGTTCTATTTCCCTTCGGGCGCGTTGAACCTTCAGTTCTATCTTGATTACTTTGAAATTACATATCCGAGAATATTCACCTTAGACGGAAGCGCATTAAAAATGAATTTGCCCTTGGGGGATTCGACTTCCAAAAGGTTCACAATTAATTCTGTTAATACTTCTGCGCCGGTAAATATTTATGACATTAGAAATAATTTAAGAATTACGAACAACGCTTTTAATGCAGGCAACTTACAATTTACTGCAAAATCAAACTCAAAGCTTGAAATAATAAATGCAGATATTACTCAAAAACCATTCCGCATAAAGCAAAAATCTGTGCCTAATCTTGTATCAAATTTAACGGGTGCAGACTACATTATTGTGTATAACAGAATGTTTGAATCGCAGGCAGAGGCAATCCGCTCATACAGGCAGTCAAACGACGGAATGAGGAGCTTTAAAGCTGAAATAGAAGATTTGTATGATGTTTATAATTATGGATTAGAAAACCCTTCGGCAGTAAGATTATTTTTAAAAACTGCTTATGAAAACTGGACTGCTCCGAAAATGAAATATGTTTGTTTATTTGGCAGAGGCTCTCTGGACCCGAAAAATAATCAGGCAAGAACTCCGGGAAATTTTTACGGCAATGTAGTTCCTGTTTATGGAAATCCGAACAGTGATAACTATTTTGCTACATTTAATCTCAACAGCACAATTTATTACCCGACAATCGCAGTAGGGCGGCTGCCCGCATATACAACTGCCGAAGCCGAGATAATGAAGAACAAGATTTTAAACTATAACAGCCAGCCGCTTGATGATTGGGTAAAAAGGTTTATCTTGGTAACAGGAGGCGTAACACAGTCTGAGCAGAATTATTTTCAAAGTATCTGTAATTCGTATAGTTCAACTTACCTTACTCCGAAACCTATCTCTGCATTAGTTGATAAAATTTACAGAATTGACGGACAGGGAAGCACTACATATAATTTTCAGGACTCGATTATAAATGATTTTAACAGGGGAGCAACTATTATTAATTACAGCGGACATGCCGGAAACGGTACTTGGGATCAGGGGCTTGAAGACCCTAATCTGCTTTCAAACGGATATAAGCTGCCTCTGCTGTTTAGTATGACGTGTTTTACTGCAAAGAATTCCGACCCCGGAGCCAGAGGTTTCGGCGAGAAGTTCTTTATGTATGATAATAAAGGAGCTATTGGTTATGTAGGATGCACGGGCTGGGCTTTTACATCCGCTACCGACCTCCTCACAAAATATATGTTTGCAGGAATTAAAGACAGCGCATTCAGAAGGCAGGGGGATTTGCTGAGGGCAGCAGAAACGATTATGAAAAATGATTCTGCTACTTTCTCTACCAGAATTTCTCTTGAGTGCTTTAATTTCCTTGGAGACCCTGCGCAAAGATTAAATCTGCCTTCTTATCCTGAGTTTTCGATTAAAGATAACGATTACACAATTTCAGACCCCGCGCCTGTTATCGGGCAGAATGTAAAAATCACAGCTTATCCGAAAAATTTCGGAACGGGCGCCGACTCTATGAAAATTAAGTTTCAGATTCTAAAAAATAACGCATCATATAAAACCCGTGATACAGTAGTAAAAAATTTCAACTTTAAAGATTCCGCTTCATATAGTTTTACTCTCGATACGCTTGGAATATATTTTGTCAGAATCAGTTTAGACCCGGATAACTGGTACACGCAGGAAGATCCGAACAATAACATCATTACTATTCCGGTTAATCTAAAAAATAATTCATTCATTCCTCTAAAGCCGGTGAGCGGTTCTATAGTTAATACCGATACTGTTTACTTCACTTGTTTAAATCCCGATAGCGACCCTGCTGTCAATACGGTTCAGCTGACTCTTCAGCTTGATACAAATAATTCTTTTACAAATCCTATTACATTTATTAATAACAGTCCCGGCAGAGTATATTCAAAATTCCAGACGGCAGTACCTTTGAAGGATTCTACAATTACATATTACTGGAGGACAAACGCTTCTATCAACGGCAATGTTTCGGGCTGGTCGCAGACTCAAACTTTTTCATATAGTACGAGAGTTTTTTCAGCATCGCCGTTTGCAAAAACAAGTTTGATTGCCGACTCAAGTATTATTGTTTATCTTAAATCAAAAAACCAATATAACGAAGCTAACTTTAATAATGTTTCCTATCAGTCAGGCGGAATTTCTATTCCCCAGTCGAGCGGATTTATGAGGTGCTACTCTCTCGGAAATAACGGGGAGGAAAGCTCATACTTTATTGTTAATATCAGCCAGATTAATATCGGGCAGGGGCTTAATCCCGGCTTAAATATTTTGAGGGTGAGAAGAGCAGATATGAAAATTCAGGAACTGAAAAATTTCAGATTCAACTCTGCTTCATCAGCAGATTCAGTTGCCGCATACCTTAACGGACTGGATTCTTCAAGTTATATTATGGTTGTAAAAGCGCTTGTTACCACTTCAAACTCAATGAATACTGCATGTAAAAACGCTTTCCGTCAGTTCGGAAGCGTATATGCAGATTCCACTCCGGGTTTTAATCAGTTCTGGACGTGGAGTTTCATTGGATATAAGGGAGCTAACTCATCACAAATTTCAGAAGAGTTTCATAGAAATAATTCAGCTAATTCGTGTCTTAATAACTGGTGTCCTTCCAATAGCACGCTGAACGTCAAGTATCTGAAAACATTCGGCACCGCTATTGTAAATCTCGGACCTGCTCAAAACTGGAAGAAATTTTCGTGGGAGCAGATAGTAGGAACAGGTAATGCGATTTCGGCAGATGTCTATGGGGTAAAAAAAGACAACTCAACATCGCTGCTGTATTCCAATGTAACAAGTTTTGCAGGATTAAGTTTAGACACATTAAATTCCTATACATATCCGAACCTCAATGTTTTATTTAAGCTTTCAGTGGATACTTTGAATGCTGCGCCGTCTCCGGTTGTGAAATCCGTTACCGCGCAATATAATCCGCCGTATGAAGTAGTTGTTAACAAGCCGACTTTCCACTGTAAAGACTCTGTTGTAAAGCTTTTGCAAAAGGTAAAAATAGATTTCAGATTTGTTAATACAGGGTATCGTGATATAAGTAAGTTTTATGTTAACTGGTTTTATTATCCGTTCTCACCGGGAAGAAAAGTAATAAAGGCAGATACAATCTCTGCATTAGTTCAGGTTGATAGTTCGTATAAGGTTACGCAGGATATAATAATACCGCGTGATAATTCTCCTCTTGCAGCGCCGACATCCGTTACGATTTATGCTGAGGTTTATCCATACGGTCAGGCAAATGAATTTTATTCATACAATAATACAGGACAGATTACGTTTAGAATAATCTCTACTCCTGTACTGCCTGTTGCAGATGTTTATTTTGACGGAGCGATTATTAAAAACGGAGACTTTGTAAGAAAGAACCCTGATGTGAAGATAAGAGTAAATAATTTAAGCGCTCTTCAGACAATTGACGATAATGGAGATAATCCAGAGGGAGGAAAGCTGTCAAAAAATATCTCAAGTGATTCTTCTAACATCAGGATTTATCTTAACAATCAATATTTGCCGTACAATGGAAGCTCGCAAAATCACATCCAAAAGTCAAAAGGATTCAACGATGCTCAAGCAGATAATATTGAGTTGAACTTTGCTCCTAATCTCAATATCGGAAACAATCAGTTAACAATTTTTATCACCGATAACAGCGGAGAGAAGCTCGACAGCATTACTTACGATGTAGTTGTTTCAAATGAGTTATTTGTAAAAGATTTTTATAATTATCCTAATCCTATTTCGCGAGAAACAAGTTTTATTTTCAATATTGCAGGCGCTATGACTCCTCACAGCGGCAAGATAAAAATTTACACAGTATCCGGGAGATTAGTTAAGGAAATTCTCACGCCGTTAAATGTCGGATATAATCAGATTCCATGGGATGCGCGCGATAACGACGGAGACTTTATTGCCAACGGAGTTTATCTTTATAAGCTTGTTGTAGAGGATGATATAAAAACGGAAACTGCCATCCAGAAGTTAGTTGTTCTGAAATAAAGACAAAGTAAATAAAAATTTTATAGTTGAAGGCGAAGTAAGAACTTCGCCTTTTTTATTTTATAGAAATGTAAACTTCGATTTCCGAGTTTTCCCGGTCTTGAGATTTCTTTCCGTAAACTTCAAAGTCTGCTATGTAAGCCCTTTGCGAATCAAACTCCTTCCAAATGTATTTCCATAGGTTAACTATTACGTCAGGCATCTTCCCCCTTACTGCAAAGACTGCATATTTTGAAGCAGGAATTATTTTTCCAATCATTCCCTCTGGTATGAAATCAACCGAGCTTACCCTGCATCCGTAGATGTAATTGTAAGGAGCAGTGTAATCCTTCTCGTAATCAGTGTAAATCGCAAGCATATCATTATCAATTCTGGAAGGAATTTTTTCTGCAAATCCCTCTCCGTAAAATTTTCCTATTACGGCAGGAATATCACTCATTGCCTGGTTGTTCCGGTTGGTAGTGATTTTATTTATTCCGATAATTTTAATCTCATCGAGATTTACAATTTTGTAATCCATTTGAAAGATATTAAGTAAGAAAGAAACTAGAATTATTAAATTCATTAATACAATTATTAGTATATGTAAATTAAGATTTTTTTATAAAAAACCAAATGAATGAAATTTTGATTTCCGGGTTACCTTAGGCTAAACACTTTGAAAAGCTGAAATTGACCAGACAGGTTTGAAATCCTGTGAGGTCTATTTGTTTTGTTACACTTTTTTTGAAACAAGTTTTTTCTATATTTATTTTTGTTAAGAAAATGTCAGAACCAATTGAAATTACGGGAGAAATAACAGGTATAAGTTACTTTGCTAAACTTATTCCTGATTTACCCCAATATTCTTTCAGCAAATTTAATGTGAATCATTCTGAGGGTAGTTTTATTCTTAAAAACGGTTCTGTAAATTTTTTCACTTCAAAGTGGGTTTCACCTAAAAGAACAAGAAGCTACCCTTATGCCCGGGTTTATAACACATTATCGGGAAATAAAAGAATTACAATTATTCCATTAGTAAAAGATGAAGGTGCAAATGGTGATAGAGATTTTATTCAATGGGACACAATTTCACTTATGAGTTTGCTTGATGTCAATGTGATACTCGGTTATTACAAAACTGCCGAACAAAGTAATTCAAGCGGCAAAGCTAAAATTACAAATCAGCAATTTGATAATTCTTACATAAAAAGAAAAATTAGAGAGTTACAGGGTTATCAAAGCTCGGCTTTACATTGGAATCTTTTGCAAATACAAACAGGTTTAGATGATTTAATGAATAAGGTAATTGCTTCATACTCGCGGATTGAAAAAAGAAGCAGTGTAAAACTTCATTCCTCGGCAGGACTCCAGAATTTTAAAGATAAAATTATACAGGGATATGAAAATTTTATGAAATTTTCCCGTGAGAAAGCAATGTTTGCAAGTAAGAGAGAAATACGCACTTCGCATAAGCTGGAATATTTATCAACTGCTTCAAAGGCAAGAATAACAATAAAGAACTATTTGGGAGGTTTGTATTATTTCACTGTGGACGAAGCACTTATTAATATTAAATGCAAAATTGTAGAGTTGATTGAATCAAAAAATTCCACATCTGCAAAACTGCCTTCGCAGGATGACATTAAAGATGGCTTGTTAAAAATGATATTATATTCAAATTTGAAAGAAGTAAAAATTGATGGTATTGGTTTTCTGGCTAAGCCAATATTGATTTTAACTTCTGTAAAAAATATTACAGAATTTAATTCCGATATGAATGACTCTCTTTTAGATAATTCTATGGTAGAAAATAATTTCAATAAATCTGAAAAAGCTTTATTGCTAAAATTAATTGATGAAGCCAGAACAAATAATTTTCTTTTAAAGGTGGGGAAATGTCAGTAATTAAATCTCCTTTACGATACCCGGGCGGTAAGAGCAGAGCAGTTAGGTTTCTGACTAATCTTATTCCGAACTATGATGAATTTAGAGAGCCATTTTTAGGAGGGGGTTCGGTATATATAAATTTGAAGCAGATTTTTCCCGATAAAATTTATTGGGTTAACGATTTGTATTATGATTTATATAATTTCTGGATTCAAGCTCAAAGTAACATTGAACTTGTGGTCAATGAAGTTAAAACCTTAAAGCAAAACTTTGAAAATGGAAAGCAGCTTTATGCTTTTCTGAATGAGAATTATAAAAATTTTAATAACTTACAAAAAGCGGCCGGTTTTTTTGTTTATAACAGAATAACATTTTCCGGTACATCAGAATCCGGGGGATATTCCGAAGGCTCATTTAAGGGAAGATTTACCGATACAAGTATTGAACGACTTGCAAATTTAAGATACGTATTGAATGAAACCGAAATAACTAACTTAGACTATGCTCCACTGTTGACAGAGCCGGGAAAAAATGTTGTGATTTTTTTAGACCCGCCTTATTATTCTGCGAAAAAGTCTGCGCTTTATGGAAAAAATGGTAATATGCACAAATATTTTGATTATGAACTTTTTGCTGAAAGAGTAAGGGGATGCGCTCATCGCTGGCTCATAACCCTTGACGATAGCGAGTATGTAAGGGATTTGTTTTCATTTGCTAATATTCATAATTGGAACTTAATCTATGGGATGAGAAATCAAACAGATGAGTCGGATCAAATAGGAAAAGAATTGATAATATCAAATTATGTAACGGATGAAAATATAAAAGCCAGTTTAAAGCTGCTTTCTAAAACAGCTAAAAATGCAAGCAGCGAGATAGCATTGTTTTCTCACCATATATAAAAATTCTTCAGCAGATATTTTCCTTCCTCACAAACCTGTGAAAATTTCTTTCCCTTTAATCTGAGTTTTGATTAATTTATTATGCTTGAAAATATTTTCAGCAGGCATTGGACGTCGAACGCTTAAACAAGGAACTTGTAAAAGAATCGCTTCTGAACTACGTAGTTCATTTTGAGGAGCTGGATTCAACTAATAAATATGCGAAGGAAAATAACCTTCCTCCCGACGGCATTGTGCTCACTTCTTTTCAGAAAGAAGGCAAGGGAAGGTTCGGCAGAAAATGGATTGCAGCAAGCGATGAAGACCTTACTTTCTCTCTTGTGAAAAAATTTAATATCAGCGTTGATAATATTCATCTCGTAAATTTTTATACATCTTATATATTATCTGAAACTCTGAAGTCAATTCTTTCCTCCCACAATAATATTCATGTCCATTTAAAATGGCCTAATGATGTTCTTTTGAATAAAAAAAAAATCTGCGGAATTCTTCTCGAAATTTCAGGACTACACGAAGATGAAAAAAATTTTATCATCGGCATAGGTCTTAATGTTAATAAGACGGAAATCCCGGATAATATTTCTCACAAGGCAAGTTCGCTTTCCAATGAAACCCAGGCAAGGCACTGCATTGAAGACATCCTGATTGAATTCATTGGGAACTTTTACAGGAATCTGCATTTAATAAATACCCGCGGCGAGCTGATGACTGCATGGAAAAAAAACAGCGAGCTTGTAGGAAAAAAAGTAAAGTTTCTTGTTGTTGCGGATTCACACGAAGAGGAAGCGGAAATCCTCGATATTGAAGAAGACGGCTCGTTAAAAGTGAAACTTGCAAACGGCGAAGTAAAGAATTTTTATTCAGGCGAAATTACCTTTGTTTATTAATTAGCATTCTTTTTAGAAAACAGATGAAGCGTATAACAATATTCCATAGCATTTTTTTTCTTATTCTGTTTGTGTCTTGCAATGAAAAGGGAAGCTCTGTGTTTACATTAAAAGAGAATGAAGTTATTACCTATATAAATGAAGCTCCCAGAGATGAAACCGAAATAATCTCAATAAAAATTTCTTCCGTAAAGACTGAAGGCAATTTTACCCATGCAAAGTTATCTTCAAATCCTTTTTTTGGAAAGAAAGATTCTGAGCTGAATGTAAAAATAGACGAGAGAACAGGGGAAGTTTACACGATTGAGAATGGCAGCGAGGCGCTGCTTTTCCCGGGCGCAAAAGACCTCAGGAAAGGGTATTCGTGGGAGTATAATGGTTACAATGCAGTGATAACTTCCACGGGTGAAAAAGTGAAGGGGGAATCACAGAATTTTGAAAATTGCATCAGGATAGATTACAGGCTCTCAATTACTTTTAACAGTGAAATATGGCTCAAGCCCGGAGTGGGCATAGTGCGTTTTGCCGCATACAGGACAAATCCGCCTTCGCTTTCGCACACGTATTATGTTTGGAAGAACTAAAGCGGGAATATAAAAATTCCCCGCAATTATATAAATGTTAAAACAGGTATTTATTGAGGCAATCGAAAATACTCGAAATAAATAAATGCTAAAACAAATATTTATTTTTGAGAAAAATGATTAAGCGTAAGTTTTGCATTTTTGAGCCATTTTTAAACATTTCAAAAGTTCTTTAAAATTGCTATATTGAAAAGTGCAGCCGAAATGGCGGAACTGGTAGACGCGCCGGACTCAAAATCCGGTGAGCCTTAAACTCGTAAGGGTTCGAGTCCCTTTTTCGGCACTATTTCTAATGAGCGATTTTTTGTCGCTCATTTTTTTTCTTAATCAAAAATAGGGGTTAGCAAATGTGCGGAATTGTTGGTTACATCGGCAAAAGAAACTCACTCCCAATCTTAGTCGATGGTTTAAAGCGCCTTGAGTATCGCGGATATGATTCCGCAGGCGTTGCAGTAATCAACTCAGCTACCGAAGTAAAGCTTTTCAAAAAAGCCGGTAAAGTAAAGGAAATAGAAACGCAAATTCCGGTTAATGAATTCGAAGGCAATGTTGGAATCGGGCACACCCGCTGGGCTACACACGGTGAACCGAATGACAATAATGCCCACCCGCATACCTGTATGAATGAAAAGTTTTATTTAGTTCATAATGGTATCATAGAAAACTACAAGACCATTAAAAAGAAGCTCGCTTCCGAAGGATACGTTTTTCACACTGATACAGATACGGAAATTTTAGTTAATCTTATTGCTTTTAACTACAAAAAGCATAAGAACAATTTTGAAGTTGCTGTACGTCTTTCGCTCTGCGAAGTTGACGGCACTTATGGTATAGCCTGTCTTTGTATTGAAGACCCCGGGAAAATTATCGTTGCAAGAAAAGGTTCTCCCCTAATGTTCGGAGTCGGTCAGGATGAGATAATTGTTTCCTCCGACGCTTCTGCTATCATTGCTCATACTAAAAATGTAATCTATCTTGAAGACGGCGAGTATGCAGTTCTCCGAAGGAACGGGATAAAGCTAAAAACAATTGACGATGAAGATATTCACAGGGAAGTACAGGAGATTGAGTATGATTTAGACATGATTGAAAAAAGCGGTTATGACCACTTTATGCTCAAGGAAATCTGTGAGCAGCCTGATATAGTCCAAAATACTTACAGAGGCAGAATAAAATTTGAAACCGGAGAAGTAAAACTTGGCGGTTTAACGAATATTAAGGAGAAAATCCTTAATGCAAAAAGATTTATCATTACTGCCTGCGGAACTGCATGGCATGCTGGGCTTGTCGGCGAATATATGCTCGAGCAGTATTGCAGAATTCCCACCGAAGTTGAGTATGCTTCAGAGTTCAGATACAGAAACCCTATTATCAGACAGGATGATGTAGTAATCTTAGTTTCTCAAAGCGGCGAAACTGCCGATACACTTGCTGCAATGAGAGAAGCAAAAAAACACGGAGCAACAACTTTAGGACTAGTAAACGTGGTGGGCAGCACAATTGCCCGCGAAGTTGATGCCGGTACATATATTCACGCCGGACCTGAAATCGGAGTTGCTTCTACAAAAGCTTTCACTTGCCAGCTTATGTCTCTTATTCTTCTTACAATGATGATTGCAAAAGAGAAGGGAACAATTGATGATGAAGAGTTGAAAAAAATCGGCGCTGAAATTGAGCTTCTCCCGTATAAAATGAAACAGCTTATTGATAAGAAAGATTATTTCAAATACATCGCGGAAGAGTTTAAAGATGCGAAAAATTTCTTATATCTCGGAAGAGGATTAAACTTCCCTGTTGCTCTGGAAGGCGCACTGAAGCTGAAAGAAATTTCTTATATTCACGCAGAGGGTTATCCTGCTGCCGAAATGAAGCACGGACCAATTGCCCTTATTGATGAAAATATGCCTGTAGTATTTATTGCAACAAAAGACGGCACTTATGACAAAGTTATTTCAAACATCGAAGAAGTAAGAGCGAGAAAAGGAAAGATTATTACAATTGCCACAGAAGATGATGATAACATTGCTGATTATTCCGACTATGTATTGAGAGTTCCAAAAACGCACGAAATTCTTCAGCCGATAGTAAACAGCATTCCGCTTCAGTTTCTTTCATATTACATAGCGACTGCAAGAGGGTGTAATGTTGACCAGCCAAGAAATCTGGCGAAGTCAGTTACAGTAGAATAAAAAATACTTTTATATTATTAAAAAGTCTCCCTTTCGTTTTTCGAGAGGGAGACTTTTTATTTAATAAACTATTTCAGCAATATCATTTTCTTCGTTTCACTAAATTTATCAGTTTCTAATTTATAGAAATACGTTCCGCTTGTAAGATTCTCGGCATTAAAATCATACTTAAAAGTTCCTGCCGATAAATTTTCATTTACAAGCTGTGCTACCTGACGACCGCTTATATCATACACACTCAATTTCACGAATGATTTTTCCGGTAATGAAAATTCAATATTTGTTACAGGGTTGAATGGATTTGGATAGTTTTGCGATAACGAATATTTTGACGGAACTTCGGAGCTTATATTGTTTATTCCAATAACACTGCTTTTCAACAATCTATATACCGCTCCGGTTTGAAGCATTGCAAATATATATTGGTTGTTGTATGCAATTTCGGTAACATTCGGATTTGCAGGCAAACCGGCAGTAATATCTGACCAGTTTATGCCATCATTTGTGGAAAGATATATCTTATTTGCCGTACCAATAAATATATTTGAATTTAAGATTGATAAAGACCATATTGAGGTTGTTGATAGCGAGGGATTTAGATTTATCCAATTTGTGCCATTATTTGTAGAGGAATAGATGCCAGCTTCTGTAACAACATATATTTTACCATTAGCGCATCTAAGCTCATTTATTGCTTGAGAATTCCCTGTGAGATTGCCATTAATCTGAGTCCATGAAGTCCCACCAAGAAATGTTACGTACACCCCACTGTATCCATCTCCTAAATATATTTTATTTCCATCTATTCCTATAGATTTTTGATTACTACTTGAAGGATCGTTTCCGTCCATTGTAACCCAATTTACGCCATTATTGGTAGTAGAATAGATATAATTACTTCTTGACATTATGACATATTGATTGGCGGTTGCTACCGCAATTGGCGAAGTAGTAAAGGAACTATATTCTCTAATCCAATTTGTACCATTATTTGTCGAAAAATATAAACCGCTATTTTCAGCAGCGCACCAAAGTGTTGAAGTTAAATTGGAATATGCAAAGTCTCTTATTTTTCGTGATGGACCAAAGCCATCATTTATTTCAATCCATGAATCACCATTATTTGTAGTTCTATATGCTTTAGAGTCGGTTCCTGCGAATATATCATTCCCTACAGTATATATGGTATTACCATTTGCAGTTCCAACTCCATTTGTCAATGTCCATTGTGCAAATGCAGAACTGGAAAAAATTAAAAAGAGAAAAAGAGAAATTGTTGTTTTCATTGTTTTAGGGTTTAAGGTTTTATAATTTTATTATATTAATACAAATCTTTTAACGCATCTTGTTTTGAAAAATAACAAGTAATTCCGCATCCTCCTTGTCTTGAACCCGAAGAATACGAATTGACTATCCAAAATGTTTTTCTATAAGGAAATTTTACTTCATAAACTGCATAACCATCCCCATAAGCACAGTCTTTTTTCTTTAAGATTTTCGCTTCATAACTATTCATGCCTAAGTAGTATTCTAGTCTTAGAGATTCATCACAATCAACTTCTCCACCTCCGATTCCATGACTCAAGAATCCAAATTCAAAGCCAAAGGATGAAAATCCATTCTCACCTTTATTTCCATTGAGATTTATATACCAGTTTTCAGTACTCAATTTCCCATCAATCTTAATTTTTACTTTACCTAATAAAATACAACCATTATCAAAACAATTTTTGTCATTTTCCCATTTGATTGCTTTAATTTCCGAGCCTTTACCCCAATCAAAAGTTTGAAGTTTTTCATTTTCTGATAATAGATAATAATTTATCAAATCATATAATTCTATATTTTTACCACTAATATTTATCTCAGGTACTTTAACTTCAGTACTATAATCCTGTGTAGTATTTTCAACTTGAGTATTATTAACGCTATTTTCATTCCCCTCCTCTTTCTTTTTACTTCCATCATCAAACACATATTCTGCTCTTGTTGTCGGGTGGACTATAATAAAATCGTAGTAATTATATGTCTTCAAATCTCTGTTCAATTCTTTTTTGCATTTTACATCGGCAAGTTTAAAACTGCTTTTTAATGATTGAGCTTCGGCTTTAGGAATGCTTATCGTTCCCGTTTTTCCTTTTATTATTACAGGATAAATTTCTTTATCAGCATCGTATTTGCCGAGGAAGTCTATTCTAATAACTGTATCTTTTCTTGACTGCTCTATTTTTATATCAATAATAGTTTTTTCCGTTGTTTCTATTTGTGTTACTTCTGTACCTTTCGATTCCTTCATTATCGCTAGCTTATCATCATACTCCTTAATAATATCTCCTCTTTTCTGTTCGGCATTTTTTAATCTCGTTTTATAATCATCTGTTGATTCAAATTCATCTTTAGGTCTGAACAAGTCAGCAATAGCATCAAGTGCAGCTTTCCTTTCTTTTTCTACCTGCACGTAGATTCCGGTTTTTGCTTCGAACTTAGTTGTAAAGTTTTTTAAATCAGGCAGAAAATTTTCAGTATTGTATATCCTTACAGTTGCATCCTTGCCGCCGCTCACAATGTATCTTCCATCAGGCGAAAATGCTGTGGTAATAACGTCGCTGGAGCTTCCTCTAAGTGTAATAATCTCCTTTGTCGTTTCAGCATTCCAAACTTTCACTGTTTTATCATCGCTGGCGCTTATTATATATTTTCCATCAGGAGAGAAATCAATAGAACAAATATCTCCTGTATGATTTGAGAGAGTTCTGGTATTTGGATTACCTATTCTGTTTTTAACCTTTACAACCTCATCTTTTCCTGCTGACGCAAAAATTGTTCTATCGGGAGAGAACTCAATATAATTTACCCTGTTTTTATGATTTGTCGAAATGGTAGTAACCTTTTTTGTTTTGAGATTTATTTCTGAAACATTTCCATCCGGTAGGGAAGAAAAAAGATATTCACCGTTATCGCTTAGACGGCAAGTGAATAAATTTGTGCGATATGATTCCACAACATTTTGTCCAAGAATAAAAGTCAGGTTTGATTTTTCTTCGTCAAAGATATTAATCTCCTGTGGTCTTGAATAATTTCCTGCCTGATAAACATCTGCCTTAAAATGATATACTTTTACTTGTGAGGTGCTGCCGAGAATATTTTTCTTATATTCATCTGTTATGGTAAAGTAGTTTACTGCAAAGCAGCCGCGAGTAGTTGAAAAGCAAATTCCATAAGAGTTTGGTCTGCTGACTAATCGTTGTAAAACAGCACCAGACTCTGCATCGAGCAGATAATTGTTTCCTTCGTAAGTAGTAACGCCAATATATTTGCCATCGGGCGAATATTTTGTGCACGTAATATTTCCTGTAACTGAAATAGTATTAATTTTATCTCCGGTTCCAGGATTCCAGATATAAATATTTCCGTCTTCGCCAGCTGATGCAAATTTTGTGGCATCAGGAGAAAATGAAACATAGTTAATGTTTCCGGCGTGAGCATTTAAATTTATTGGTGTTTGCGAAAATGCCAGGGAGTGGCAAAGGAATGCAACAAAGAGAGAGTAAATAAGTTTCATATAGGTAATATGTGTTAATAATTGACGGATGCATTTAAAACGAGTTCATCCGTTGTTTTAATTTTTTTTCTATAGGCTGATTTATATTATTTTTGCGTTACTTATCTATAATGCAATTTGTATAAATAAGTTCCGCAAAAATTTTTGAATAAATAAAGTTAGAACTTATAATAGTTTTAAGCAGAAAAAATTGTAAAATAATTTAATAAAAAAGAACGATAACGGAGATATTTTATATAATATAAAACCGTATCGCCATCTACGGTGTGGTTAATACTATGAAGTGATTTAAAACATAGTATTATTTAAGAATTTATTCAATTAATAATCCAATATCTCTATTTTATAAATTAATATTCGGTTAAATAGCAAGTGAAAACCAAATTATTTCTTTACAGTCAAAAACCTTTATCTTGAAATTTTTTACTCTTTTATCTATGCTAAAAAATGACTATCTTTGTGTTTACCTTTAAAATTTTCAGAAAAAATCAATGTCTGATACAAAAAACGTAGGAAAGATAATACAGGTTATCGGACCGGTTGTTGACTTAGATTTCGCAGGCGGAACACTTCCGGCTATATATAATGCTTTACATATCCCAAGAAAAACCATTGAAGGAACTGAAGATGTTCTCGTATGCGAGGTTCAGCAGCACTTAGGTGAATCACAAGTCCGTGCAGTTGCTATGGATAGCACCGATGGTCTTGTAAGAGGAATGGAAGCTATAGACCAGGGCGAACCGATTGCAGTGCCGGTAGGTGATGAAGTGCTTGGAAGACTTATTAATGTAACAGGAAACGAAATTGACGGTAAAGGTGAAATAAAAGCAAAGAAAACATATCCTATTCACAGACCCGCGCCTTCTTTCAAAAACCTTTCTACTCAAAAAGAAATGTTTGAAACAGGTATTAAGGTTATTGACCTTCTTGAGCCATATACAAAAGGCGGTAAGACAGGTTTATTCGGCGGCGCAGGGGTAGGAAAAACGGTTATTATTCAGGAGCTTATCCACAATATTGCTAAGCATCACGGAGGATATTCAGTATTCGCAGGTGTAGGTGAAAGAACAAGAGAAGGAAATGATTTATATTTGGAAATGTCCGAATCAGGCGTTATTAAAAACACTGCTCTTGTATTCGGTCAGATGAACGAGCCGCCCGGTGCAAGACAAAGAGTTGCTTTGACTGCGCTCACAGTTGCAGAGTATTTCAGAGATGAACAAAATAAAGACGTACTTTTATTCGTAGATAATATTTTCAGGTTTACGCAGGCAGGTTCAGAGGTATCGGCGCTTTTAGGTCGTATGCCTTCGGCAGTAGGTTATCAGCCAACCTTAGCTTCAGAGATGGGCGGCTTGCAGGAAAGAATTACATCAACAAAAAACGGTTCTATTACTTCTATTCAGGCTATTTACGTACCTGCTGACGACTATACAGATCCGGCTCCTGCTACAGCATTTGCTCACTTAGATGCAACAACAGAGCTTTCAAGAAAAATTTCCGAGCTTGGAATTTATCCGGCTGTGGACCCGCTTACATCTACATCAAGAATTCTTGACCCGTTAGTTGTAGGTGAAGAGCATTATAATGTTGCTCAAAGCGTGAAGAAAATTCTTCAGACTTATAAAGATTTACAGGATATTATTAATATTCTTGGTATTGACGAATTATCAGATGAGGATAAATTAACAGTAGCAAGAGCGAGAAAAATTCAGAAGTTCTTATCTCAGCCGTTCCACGTAGCTGAGCAGTTTACAAATATTCCCGGAAAATATGTGAAGGTTGATGATACAATCAGAAGCTTTAAGGCGATTGTAAACGGTGAGTATGACCACTTACCGGAAAACGCTTTCTATATGGTTGGAACAATTGAAGAGGCTGTCGAAAAAGCTAAAACCATGCAATAATCAATGGCAGAGAAATTAATCCAGTTAGATATTGTCAGTCCGGTTAAGACTGTTTTCTCAGGAAAGGTAACTTCCATTACTGCTCCGGGAGAGCTTGGCGGATTTCAGGTTTTATACAGACACGCCCCTATGATTTCCTCACTAAAAATCGGGACAATCAAAATTGCCACAGAAGAGGGAAAAACGCAGTATTTTGCTATTAGCTCGGGAATTCTTGAGGTTAAAGAAAATAAGTGCATAGTCCTTGCCGATGCTGTGGAGACGCAGGAAGAGATTGATCTTGCGAGGGCTGAGCAAGCCCTTAGACGAGCCGAAGAAATATTAGCAGCAGAGAATCAATACCACCAAAAAGAGGTAGCCAAAATAGAAGCCGATAGAGCCAGAAACCGCATAAAACTGGCTAAAAAATAAGATTTTTTACATGTTGGGACCGTAGCTCAGCGGTAGAGCAACTGCCTTTTAAGCCGTAGGTCGGTGGTTCGAATCCACCCGGTCTCACAACAAAAAAAGCCCTAAAATAGCAATATTTTAGGGCTTTTTCATTTACAATAAATTTTGGGGGCTAAATTGCTGATTTTTTATATAGCGAAACTTACGCCCCCTCGTAAGTTTTGAGATAAATTGTTGTTTTTACAGTTTTGATTGTTTTGCTTTGAAATCGTAATTATATAAATAACAAGTGTTTATGACTGATATACGTTCCCACACTGGAGAGGCTATCTGAAAAGTCGTTTTTGGTTCTCCGTCCCAAACTTTGTTTGGGACGGCAATAAACTCGTAACATCATATTTTGGATGTTTGTAGAGACGCAATGTATTGCGTCTCTACCCTAAGAGGCAGGGCTGTTAAGTTCTATATTACTTCGTCCCAAACCCCTGTTTGGGAATGTTTACAAGTTTATTGCCACCCTAAACGGGGTTTGGGACGGAGTAACATAGAAATAGAAATATTTTAGGGCTTTTTTATTTTACAGAGAATTATTGAATAACTACACCCGTAACGTCTGCTGTGACATTGGATACGTTCGCATATGCGCCATATGCATCTCCCGATGTAACAACGGTTAATGTAACATTTGCTCCATTTGGAATACCGTACACTATAAATTCACCTTTTTCATTTGTTGTTACAGTTCCCAGATTGTCCTGATCAGCTTCTACGGCAATGGAAACAGGCTGCATGGTTAATGCGGCATCAACTGTTCCGCTTATCGAATGATAAGAATTTGCAGATGCATAATTAATAATTAATGAGGAAATAAAAAAAATAACTAACAGCAAAATTTTAAATTTAAATAAGATTTTCATGCTGAATTATTTTAGATTTAGGAAAATTCAAATAAATAAACAAATATCAAATAATCAAGTCGAAAAATTAAAATTGCACCCCTTTTAATTTTTCCATTTTCCCCAATAAATAATTTACATGATAAAATCTTCTGCCGTCTCTTGCCTCATCATAAATTTGATCGTCTAATTTTTTCCCTTCTTCTTCACATTTTATTATTTCATTAAAATATTTTAAAGCATTAGGGATAAGAACTGCAAACATTTCAGGAATTTCCCTGTCGTTACAAAATTGGCGTATAGTTTGCAGTGAGGAGTAAGCGCTTTCATATGCTTTGAGTTCAATGTAATTCATAAGATAGTAAAACCGTATATTAATTTTCTCTATTATATCCACCATTTGAACTTTATTAAAGAAATTAAGGGAGTCTTCATAGTTTCCTTTTTTAAAACTCAAAATTCCATTCCAATAATTTAATTCGTTATCTCTGAATTCTGCCCCTAAGTAGTTTACATATTCATCTATGAATTTTTCTACCCACTCATACTTCTGTAAAATTAACGGAGAAGTTAGCAAATCTCTAAAAGAACCGACTGCCAGCCAATCCATTTCTGCATCCGGGTAAATTTTAAGTTCACAAAATAATTTACCCAGTTCAAAAACTTCCTCATGAAATCCGCGGCTTTTAGGAACGAGCTTTGCCAGAATGATTTGTATGCATCTTGTTATGATTTGAAGCTTGTCATCATTACCAGTAAACGGAGTAGTAAGAAAAACTTCTTTTTTTAAATCCCAATACTGCTCTTCACTTATCTCATTTTCAGTATAATAATAAAGCAGGTAAAAAATTTTTAGATATGAGTAATATTTATGATTTATGCTTTTTAAATAATCTAAAAATGCCGGGACATCAAATAACCTTAAAACTTCATCGTGCAGTTTTTGATTTTTATGCTGAGAGAAAATTTTCTTTTGCATAGAGTATATCAATGCCGTATGAAAAATCTCTTTTAAAAAGAAAATAGTAGTCATCTCTGATTCGGATTTATAAGTATCAATAAATTCCTGATTTTCGTTTTCCCTAAGATGTGAAAGATTGTGAATATAGCAGGTACTCATAGCGTGCAAAGAGGGAAAATGCAGGGGACTTGTTAATAAACCATCGTTATGTTGTTGTAAGCTTTTTTTAATAAATTTGTTTGACAATTCAAATAAATTTATTCGCTTCAGCTTGTTAGCTATAAAAATATCAAATTGAAGACCGGAAAAATTTATCTCTTCACACCCTAAAAACTCTCTTAGCAGCCGTCCGAACTCCGCATACAAATTCTGTATCCGCGTTTCTTTATACTCGTCTGATGGATAAAGCTTCTTGAACATTTTTTCACTTTGAAGCAGCTTTCCGCTGAACTCTGGATGCTCTTTTTTTACCGCTTCATAAATCTTTAAAATAAGTTCAGATTGATTGAAATAAGGTGAAGAAAGAAAATCGCCGAATCTTTTCAGCTCTTTTTTATCGAGCTTTTTAAGTATTTCTACTGATTGCAGGGGAAGCATAAAGGTGAATATTTTTCGAGTAAATTACTTATAAATCAGACAAATATCAATAGGGGCTGGGGTTTTTCGCCATGAATTTTGCCAAATTTCTTTTTGCGTTAAAATATGAGAAAAAGCATTTTTGTTAAGTTCTTAAAAAAAAAATTCACCCCTATGAAGGCAAAACAAATCATCCATTATTTTTGCGCAATTGCATTAATACTATTACTTTCCAAAAGTGCATTTTCGCAGGTAAGTTTTTCAGCAGCAACAAGTTTTTCAAGCACGGGAAACTCTGCTTATGGTGTAGTCTGCGCAGACTTTAACGGCGACGGAAAAATAGATTACGCTACCGGCAATGTTTTAGCAAACACACTTTCTGTTTTTGTTAACACCACCACTACGGGAGCTTCCACTCCCACATTTGCCGGACCAACAAATATTACTGCCGGTAATAATTCCTACAGACTTGCTACAGCAGATTTTAATAATGACGGCAAACCTGATATTGCCTTCGGGAATAATACAGTCGGTGTAGTAACAGTTGTATTAAATACAACAACTACCGGTTCAAATACAATTACTTTTTCTGCCGGTGTCAACTTTACCACCAGCAACTCTCCATATGGCATCACAACCGCAGATATTAATGGCGACGGAAAAATTGATATAGTAGGGACAAGTTATAGCTTAGGAAAAGCAACAGTTCTTATTAATACTACTACTCCGGGAGCAGCTACACCCACTTTTGCAGCAGCAGTTCTTTTTACAACGGGAAACAATCCTCTTGATGTTTGCTGCGCAGATATTAATTTAGACGGTAAGCCGGATATTATAACAGGTAACGGTGGAGCTTCAACATTTTCAGTTTTATTGAATACAACTCCAACAGGAAATGCTACACCGACTTTCTCAGCGAAAACAGATTTTGCAGCTGCAAACACTTCTACCACTGTTACATTTGCAGATATAAATTTAGACGGGAAACCGGATATCATTACAGGAAACTTTATAGCCGGTATTATTGCAGTAAATTTAAATACAACAACTGTTGGCGCAGCTACTCCAACCTTTTCTGCAAAGATAGAATTTAGTGCTTCATTCGCGGTTTATTTCTTAAGGATTGCTGACATAAACGGCGACGGCAAACCCGATATTATATCGGGAGCTGATTCAAAAATATCTGTTTTTTTGGATACAACTTCTTCCGGCAGCGCTACTCCGAATTTACATACAAGGTTTGATATTAACACATCAACACAAGTGCAAGATCTTGCAATTGCAGATTTTAATGGTGACGGAAAAAAGGATTTAATTGCCGCAGGTGATGCCGCAACTAATAATGTAGCTGTTTTTATGAACACAATGACTTTGGGAGCAACTCCGTTTACAAATTCATCCAGAACAGATTTCTCAACTAATGCAGGACCTGCGGGAATAATTCCTATAGATATAAATTCAGACGGACTGCAGGATATAGTATGGGGGAATTCAAACGCATCAAATATAACAATAAGATTAAATAATACTACTCCGGGAGCATCAACTCAGTCATTTACGGCGGGTACAGACTTTGCCACACCGATTCAGCCATTCAGATTGTGTTCGGCAGATTTTAACTTGGACGGCAAAACTGATTTTGCATTTACTACGTTCGGTCAGACTATGAATATAATGCTAAATACAACTACGCCCGGCGCATCAACTCCAACATTGTCATCGAACACAGTTCTTACTGCTTCAAACAGCGGTGTCGCCGGTATTTGTTCAGCTGATTTTAATTTAGACGGCAAGCCCGACCTTGCATCATCTGTAGGTTCATCAAGTACAATTGCAGTTGCTTTGAATACAACAACTCCGGGAGCATCTACTCCGACTTTTTCTGCTATTACTGAGTTTGCTTCAGGACTTACTTCATGGGGTATTTGTTCGGCAGACTTCAATGGCGATGGTAAACCTGATATTGCGTGTACAAATCAAAATGGTCCATCAATTTCTGTTTATTTTAATACTACAGCTCCGAATGCTTCTGCGCCTTCTTTTACTGCAAAGACAGATTTTACTACTGCGACTTCTCCTAATATGATTGTTGCAGTAGATATTAACGGAGACGGCAAACCTGATTTAGCGTGTTCATGTCAAAGCTCAGGCGGATTTGTTTCTGTACTCTTAAATACTACAACTACGGGTTCATCAACTCCGAGTTTTTCTGCAAAGACAGATTTTTCTTCAGGAACTAATTGCTATGGAGTTATTAGCGGTGATTTTACCGGAGACGGCAAGCAGGATTTAGCCAGCGTTAACTTTGGCGCCGCCACACTTTCTGTTTTTCAGAATACTACTACAGCAGGAGCGACAACTCCAACCTTTGCAACAAAAATAGATCTGGCAACAGGTTCAAGTCCCCGCGGAATGTGTGTTGCTGATTTTAACAGCGACGGCAAGAAAGATTTAGTATGTTCAAATTTACTTGGCGGGAATTTCTCGGTTTTTCTTAATACCACACCTATTCCGCTTCCTGTTGAGCTATCATCATTCACGTCAGTTGTAAAAGGAAATGATGTTACTTTAAACTGGAGCACAGTACAGGAAGAAAATAACAAAGGATTTGAAATTGAGAGAAATTCATTTGGAGAAGGATGGAAAAAGATAGGATACGTGGAAGGAAACGGAACAACAAATCACTCACAAAATTATTCATATATAGAAAGAGGACTTACAACGGGTTCATATAATTATCGTCTCAAGCAGATAGATTATAACGGTAATTTTGAGTATCACGAGCTGACAAGCGAAGTCATCATAGGGGTGCCGAGCAAATTCTCTCTTGCTCAAAATTACCCGAACCCGTTTAATCCCAACACAGTTGTCAGTTTCCAGTTGCCCGTTGCCGGATTTGTATCGTTGAAAGTTTATGATATAAGCGGCAGAGAAGTCTCATCATTGGTGAATGAAGTGAGAGAAGCAGGGTATTATTCTGTAACATTTGATGCGAAAAGCTTATCGAGCGGAACATATTTTTACAAATTAACGGAAGCGGAATTTACACAAACCAAAAAAATGATTTTAATAAAATAATATTAAAAAAGTTAATAGTTAATATTATGAAAAATTTTTTCACAATTTTGTTATATTCAGCGGCAGTTTTTTTGATGTTCATAAACGAGGCAGCATTGCAGCCTTCGACCGCAAATCAGGATATGTGGGTAGGCAATAATTCAATACGAACAATAGCTGTTGATGGAGACTACACATACATAGGAGGTGATTTTACTTATATTGGGTACAATTCAGGAGGAGGTGTAAAAGTTACATCAACATCATATACACCTGACATTAATTTTCCTAAAGTTGCCGGTTTAGTTTATGCAGTTGCTCCGGATGGGAACGGCGGATGGTATATAGGAGGCAGTTTCGTTAAAGTTGGAAATTATACCAGAAACCGAATAGCTCACATTAATTCAGACGGGACTGTAGATGCAACTTGGAATCCGAATGCAAACAATACGGTCTATTCAATTGTTGTCAGCGGCAGCAATGTTTACGCGGGCGGTAACTTTACTTCAATAGGCGGACTTACGCGCAATCGCTTGGCAAAACTGAACAATACAAACGGAAGTGCAGATGCCGCCTTTACTTCGAACGCAAATAGTTTTGTCTTTTCAATAGCCATCAGCGGAGCTGATATTTACGCAGCAGGTAACTTTACTACAATCGGGGGACAATCACGCAATTATTTGGCAAAGCTGAATAGCACGACCGGAACTGTAGATGCAACCTGGATACCCAATCCAAATAACTTAATCAATGCAGTTGTTGTTAACGGCAGTGATATTTACACTGTGGGCAGCTTTACTTCAATAGGCGGTTTATCCCGCAACCGTATCGCAAAGCTGAACAATACAAACGGAAATGCTGATGCAACGTGGAATGCGAATCTTACAGTCGGCGGTGTTAATACAATTACCATTAACGGCACTGATGTTTTCGTGGGCGGTTCCTTTACCACAATTGGCGGACAGACACGCAACGGTTTAGCAAAACTAAATATAACAAACGGAAGTTTAGATGCCACCTGGAATCCTAATGTAGCCGGAGGTGGCGTGAATGCTATTGCCGTAATAGGAACCGATATCTTCGTCGCAGGCTTCTTTACTTCTGTTGGCGGACAGACACGAAATAATATTGCAAAGCTGAATAATACTAACGGCAGCGCAGATGCGTCGTGGAGTTTAAATACGGGTGCAATTGTCAATGCAATTGCAGTCAACGGCACCGATATTTACGTAGGCGGTAATTTCTCATCTACAGGAGGGCGGATACGCAATTACATTGCGAAGTTGAATAATTTAACCGGACAGCTGGATACAACCTGGAATCCGAATGCAAACAGTTCTGTATATTCAATCGTAGTAAACGGAACTGATATTTATGTTAGCGGAGGCTTTACTACAATTGGCGGACAGACGCGCAATTATGCTGCAAAGCTGAATAATACAAACGGTAATGCTGATGCAGTCTGGAATCCGAATTCGAGCGCTAATATCGCAACGATTGCTATCAGCGGCAGTGATATTTATCTTGGAGGTTCTTACGCCACAATCGGCGGACAGACACGAAACGGTTTGGCAAAAGTGAACAACACTAACGGAAGTGTAGATCTGGCATGGAATCCCAATATAACCGGTACAGGTGTCTTTTCAATTGCAATAAGCGGCACAAGTATTTATGCAGGAGGTTTTTTTACCTCAATTGGCGGACAGACACGCAATAATATTGCAAAGCTAAACAATACAAACGGAAATGCTGATGCAACATGGAATCCGAACGCAGATAATATTGTCAATTCCATTGCTATCAGCGGCAGTGATATCTATGCAGGAGGTAGTTTCATTACGATTGGCGGTCAGTCACGCAACCGTATAGCAAAACTAAACAGCACAAATGGAAATGCAGATCCAACGTGGAATGCCAATTCGGACGGTGTTATCAATGTAATTACAATCAATGGAAGTAATTTATATGTTGGCGGCAGCTTCTCTACAATAGGCGGTCTTGCACGCAATTCCATAGTAAGTCTGAACAATACAAATGGAAATGCAGATGCAGCCTGGGACCCTAATGCAAATGGATTGGTATCAGCAATTACCGTTAGCGCCGGCGATGTTTATGCAGGAGGTTCCTTTACAACTATGGGAGGAAATTCTCAGGGATATTTTGCATTATTTACAACAAGAAATCTTCCTGTTGAGCTATCGTCATTCACATCAGTTGTAAAAGGAAACGATGTTACTTTTAACTGGAGCACTGTGCAGGAAGAAAACAACAAAGGATTTGAAATAGAAAGAAATTCGTTTGGAGAAGGATGGAAAAAGATTGGATATGTGGAAGGAAGAGGCACAACAAATCAAACACAAAATTATTCATTTATAGAAAGAGGACTTACAACGGGTTCATATAATTATCGTCTAAAGCAGATAGATTATAACGGTAATTTTGAGTATCACGAGCTGACAAGCGAAGTCATCATAGGGGTGCCGAGCAAATTCTCTCTTGCTCAAAATTACCCGAACCCGTTTAATCCCGCAACAGTTATCAGTTATCAGCTGCCCGTTGCCGGATTTGTATCATTGAAAGTATATGATATAAGCGGAAGGGAAGTTTCTTCATTGGTAAATGAAGTGAAAGATGCAGGATATTATAGCGTAACATTTGACGCAAAGAATTTATCAAGCGGAACGTATTTTTATAAACTGACGACGGACAAATTTTCTGATGTAAAGAAGATGGTGGTAGTAAAATAGAATTCCGTAAAATTAAAATTTAAAAGCCGATATTTTTTGTTTAAGATATCGGCTTTCTTATTTTTATGACAAGTTTAAAAAAAATGTGAATTGAATACCACATCTAAAAGCAATAATTTACATCAGGCTTTGGGATTTAAATATAACAAGCGCGCTCGGCACACCCCTTTGCGTAAGCACGCAATTCTCTAAAATCTCTTCAATAATATAACATGACCAGTAAAAAAAATAACTTTTTTTTATTTGCTGCGATTTCATTTTTAATAATAGCATTTGGTTATCTCTTTGTAAATTTTAAAGCTCAGTCAGGTAAAATTTCCAATGAACCGTGTATAGAAAACGAATCCGGTCGCCCCGGTATGGAAGAAGCTTTTTTTTCAGAATGGCATTATCCTCATCCAGCCTATCTAGAAAAAGATATGATGAAAAAAATGTGGGATGAAGTTTTAAGCTTGCCGCGGGAATCTTCAGACAGCGCTTCGACACAGTGGACGGCGATAGGTCCGTACGGAAATGATGTAAACGGACACACTAATGTAAAATTTTCCGGAAGAGTGAGAGATGTATACGTTGATACTACGGGAAAAGTAATGGTAGCTGCAGCAACGGGCGGATTATGGAGCTTAAAAGCCAGCACTCTGACTCCGCTTAGTGAGGAAGTTACGTCTTTGTCTACGGGTGCGTTTGATGTAATGCCGGGCAATTCTGATTATATTTTACTTGGAACAGGCGAACCGTACAAAAGAGGAGGGACTGGCTTATGGCGCACTCAAAACGGAGGTGCTAATTGGGATAGAATAGCTATGGCGGGAACTTATCCTTCTGCATTTTACAGAGTAGAATTTGCTACTCAAAATGTTGTTCATGCGGCAACCGGAAGCGGATACTACCGCTCGGATAATGCGGGATTGAATTGGACAAAATATCTTAACGGGGAAATTACTGATGTAGCAGTCAATCCACAAAATACGAATATTGTTTACTGTGGATTCTGGGATAACGGCTCAGGACTTGGAGGTGTTTATAAATCCACAAACGGAGGTGACAACTGGACTCGATTTAGCGCATTACCGTCAAGTAATGTTGGAAGAGTTTATATTTCAATATGCAAAGATTTTCCTGATAATGTTTACGCGATGCTTACAACAGATGATAATAACTCATACCTTGGCTTGTATCGCACAACAAATAACGGCGTAAACTGGAGCTCTGCAGGACCTTCATCGGGTGATATTATGGACGGAATTTCTTGGTATCTTGGCTCGCTTGGTGTATGTCCCACTGACCCTTCAATTGTACTTGCAGGCGGCATTTGGTTGTGGAGAACAACTAACTCAGGTCAGAACTGGACCAAGATAGATGACAATGCTAACATAAACATACACGCTGACCAGCATGCAGTTGCATGGAGCAAAGACGGGACGACTGCTTACATTGGACACGACGGAGGTGTTACGGTTTCGACTGACCAGGGCGCAACTTTTAACACTATGAATAATATTTTTCCAATCACTCAATATTATAATTTTGATATAGGTGTTACTAATCCGAGTGTTATTTTCGGAGGATGTCAAGATAACGGAATAACAGGAACGACAGACGGCGGGGTAACATGGAGGTATATTTATCCCGGGGCGGGGGATGGTTCGTGTGTTGCTATTGACCCTGTTAATTCTTCGATGATGTATGGAATTTTAGGGTATTTCACAGGCAATTGGGCTTACAGAAGAATGCGAACAACAAACGTAGGGAACTCTTGGGATTTTATAAACACTGGCTTGCCCGCTTCAAGCGAAGATTTTCCAAAAATCCGCACCGATGGCAGCCGTACAGGATATGTTTATGCAAATATTTTAACTCATATATATAACTCAACCGATAACGGAAGCAGTTGGACAGCTTTAAACGGAACTGCATTTGCTCATAATGTTCTAAATTTTTCCGTAAAAAGTTATAACGATACATCTTATGTTTATTCCTCTCTTAATTCAAGTACCGGACAGCGGTTAATGATGCAGGCAGGAAGTGATGCAGCTGTTGAATGTTCAGGGGAGCTTCCCAATAGTCTTTCGATAAGAAGCATAGCATTGCACCCGACAAATTCAAGTATTGCTTATGTAGTTTTAAATGGTCTTTCTGCAGGGAATAAAATTTTTAAAACAACAAACAGGGGAACGAACTGGCTAAATATATCAGGGGATATGCCGAACGTTCCGGTTGCCGGAGTGGTACCTTACGATGAGAATGACAGTATTTTATATGCCGGCACGGAGCTTGGCTGCTATAAATCAACTAACGGCGGGGTAAACTGGATAAGGTGGAATACGGGTATGCCGGAAGCAAACATAGTTACCGAAATAAAATCCTTCAGATCAGTCTCAAACGAATTTCATGTTATAGTTTCTACTCACGGACGAGGCTTTTGGGTGAGGTCTGAACAGATACCACTTCCCGTAGAGCTTGCTTCATTTACTGCTTCAATAAATGAGAGAAATGTTACTCTCAATTGGAGTACGTCGCAGGAACTTAACAACAAAGGATTTGAAATTGAACGTAAAGCTATGAACGGTGCGTGGTACAAAATAGGATTTGCCGAAGGATATGGAACTTCAAATCTTTCCCATAATTATTCATTCACGGATAATGGATTAAATACAGGAAGATATTCATACAGATTAAAGCAGATAGATTACAACGGCAATTATAAATATTATGGTTTGCATAACGAAGTTGTGATTGGCGTTCCGAATAAATTTGCTCTGATGCAGAATTACCCGAACCCGTTTAATCCGAGCACAGTTGTCAGTTTTCAGCTACCGATTACCGGATTTGTATCGTTGAAAGTATATGATATAAGCGGAAGGGAAGTTTCTTCATTAGTAAATGAGATGAAAGAGGCGGGATATTACTCGGTTAATTTCAATGCGGCGGGTATTTCCTCGGGCACATATTTTTATAAGCTGACTACAGATAAGTTCAGCGATGTGAAGAAGATGGTGGTAGTAAAGTAGTAGTCAGTTGTAAGTTTTAATCCGGCAGTATTAATTTACTGCCGGATTTTTTTTTGCGATAAACAGTTGAAAGACCTGAAGGGAAACTTCTTATCTTGTTATTTGTTAAAGGGTGCCCTTATATCAGCTTTTTCATTTTATCGAGAATATACTGCTTATGGTAGTATCTTCTTCCGCCGCGGGCTTCATTATAGATAATGCCCTCTAACTTAACTCCCTTTTCTTCGCAATTAATTATTTCGAGAAAATACTTCAGCGAATCTGATACAAGCCCGGCAACAACATCGGGAATTTCCTTTCGGTCCCGGCAAAACTGTCTGATAGCGCTTAGCGAAGAATACGCGCTTTCGTAAGCCATCAGCTCTATGTAATTCATCAGATAGTAATATCTGACATTTATTTTTTCGGTAAGCTCTGTTATTTTCAGCTTGTTCAGATACTTTAGTGATTCGTCAAAATTATTTTTTTTGAAAGATAAAATACCTTTGCCGAGTAAAATTTCATTTTCTCTTTGGTCTTCTGGAAGAAACCTGCCATATTCATTTACAAAATTCTCCGCCCAGTCGTATTCTTTTAGTATAACGGCTGTGGTGAAAAAATCCCTGTAAACTCCTCTTCCCAAAACTTTCACTTCGAGCGGGAAAATATTAAAGCTGCATAATAATTTGATAAACCGAAAAATTTCCCCGTAAAATTCTTTGTTTTTAGGCACTAATTTTGTAACTATTATTTGATTCATTCTCAATATAAAGTGCAGCTTTTCAAAACCTGTTACTAATTTTATTGCTGAAAGAAATTCGGCTTTCAGTTTAATGTATTCTTTTTCACTAATATCGTTGACAGTATAGTAGTAAAGGTAATACTGTATTTTTATTAAAGGAGCGGCAGATAGTTTTCTTTCACCGGCGTATTCCAAAATTTTTTTTATGTCAATTGCCTGAAGCGTTTTATCCGTGAAAGTATCCGCTTTCTCATGTGAAAAAATTTTATCTATGGCATCTATCATCGAAAGATAATAAAGCTCTTTTAAGAATGCCATTATCAGGGTTTCGGATAAAGCTTTTCTCGTAATGAAATGCTCATCCGCTGCATTCCGGTCTAAGATTCCGATATTTGAGTGTAAAACCAGATACAATTCCTTTTCATAGTGAAGGTTGTCCAATGAAAAAAGGGAGTTTTTGTTTTCATTAATACATTTATTAATGTGCTTGCTTGAAAGGTCAAAGAGCGTTAAAGATGCCAGCCCGTCTCCGATATATCTGTTAAGGTTTTTTTCGTCTTTGGAAAATTCTTCGTATCCCGTGAATTTTTTCAAAAGATTTCCCAGCTCGGAATAAAGATTTTTTATTGTTTGCCTGCTAAATGTTTTCCCGGGATAGAGAACTTTAAACACTGCCTCGTCATCCGGCATTGAAGAAAAATCTGGAGAATGTTTTACAATTATTTCAAACAAGTGTGAAATAACTTTACGTGAGTTAAAGTAGGGAGAGGCGAGAAAATCCCTGAATTTTCTTGTCTGTTTTTTATCAAGCTTTGAAAGAATTTTTTGATTTTGTGATGAAATCATACCGGTATTTTGGGTAAAATAAAATATTGTTTATTTTGTAAATAATCTAATCAAAAAGATTTTGTGGCGGTATTTTCTAAAAATTTCTTTTTGATTGAAAACTTAACTGTAAATATTTTTGAATAAAGAATTTCCGTTTTTAAAAAAAACTCTTCTCTATATGAAAAAATTACTTATTTGCGTTTATTTTACTTTCCTGCTTGGCAGCGCGCTTGCGCAAACTCCAAATACAGATATGTGGATACCAAACTCAAATGTATCTGCAATTACTGTTGATGGAAACTACACTTATATAGGCGGCTACTTTACCGCTGTAGGACAAAATACCGGAGGCGGTGTAAAACTTACCGGCACCGACTCTAAGTTTGCAAGTAATTTCCCGATTGTAAGCGGAAATATTTTTGCCTGCGCCCCTGACGGCTCAGGCGGCTGGTATATTGGAGGAGTGTTTAATATTGTCGGTTCACAAAGCAGAAACAACATTGCAAGAATAAATTCTGACGGCACTGTTAATGCATGGAATCCGAATGCTGATAACATAATTCGTATCATAATAGTAAACGGAAGCGATGTTTATGCAGGAGGTGATTTTACGTCAATCGGCGGACAGACAAGGAACAGAATTGCAAAATTAAACAATACTGACGGAAGCGCAGATGCAAGCTGGAATCCGAACCCGAACAATACCGTTACTTCAATAGCAATAAGCGGAAGTGATGTATATGCGGGGGGAACCTTTACATCAATCGGCGGCCAGACGAGGAACAGAATTGCGAAGTTAAACAATACAGACGGAAGCGCAGATGCAAGCTGGAATGCAAACGCAAACAACTTTATTAATTTTATAGCGTTAAGCGGCAGCGATGTATATGCCGGAGGAAACTTTACAACAATCGGCGGCCAGACAAGGAACAGAATTGCGAAGTTAAATAATACTAACGGCAATGCAGACGCAAGCTGGAATGCAAACGCTAACTCCAGTGTGAACTTTATAGCGGTAAGCGGAAGTGATGTATATGCCGGAGGAAACTTTACAACAATCGGCGGTCAGGCAAGGAACAGAATTGCGAAGTTAAATAATACAAATGGCAATGCAGATGCTAGCTGGAATCCTAGTGCCAACTCACAGGTACGTACCATAGCAATAAGCGGAGGCGATGTATATGCGGGAGGCGATTTTACAACAATCGGCGGACAGGCGAGGAACCAAATTGCAAAGCTAAATAATATAAACGGCAGTGCAGATGCAGGGTGGGACCCAAATGCAGGTTCTATAGTTACCTGCATTGCTATAAACGGCAACGATATTTATGCCGGGGGCGGTTTCATTACATTCGGCGCTAAAACAAGAAATTACATAGCAAGATTAGATAATACCAGCGGAAGGCTTGATACTAATTGGAATCCAAATGCAGACGGCGTTGTATATTCGATAGTTGTGAACGGAGGCGATGTATATGCGGGAGGAGGTTTTACTACCATAGGGGGACAGACAAGAAATCATATAGCAAAGCTAAATAACACAGACGGAAGCGCAGATTTAAGCTGGGATGCTAATTCAAATAGCACAATATTTACTTTAGCAGTGAGCGGAAGCGATGTGTACGCAGGGGGAAACTTTACAACAATCGGCGGACAGACACGGAATAACATTGCAAAACTTAATAACACTAACGGGAATGCAGACGGAAGCTGGAATCCGAATGCAGATAACACAGTTCTTAAAATTGTTCTAAGCGGAAGTGACGTATATGCAGGAGGGTCATTTAGTTCCATAGGCGGGCAGACTAGAAACTATGCCGCAAAACTAAACAATACAAATGGCAATGCTGATGCAGGCTGGAATGCAAACAGTGATGGCATAGTAACCACTTTAGCTGTGAGCGGCAGTGATTTATATTTTGGGGGTGAGTTTACTTTAATCGGCGGTCAGACAAGAAACAGAATAGCAAAGTTAAACAATACTGACGGCAATGCAAATATAAGCTGGAATCCGAATTGCGATGGTGTATTAAATGGTATAACAATCAGCGGCAGCGATATATATGCGGGGGGGAGCTACACCTCTATAGGCGGGCAGGTGAGGAATAATATGGCAAGATTAAACAATACTGACGGCAGCGCTGATGCAAGCTGGAGTCTGAATGCAAGCAGTAGTATTAATGTAATAGCTGTAAGCGGCAGCGACATTTATTTGGGAGGAGCGTTCAGAACAATAAACAATGTCCCTTCGCCTTACTTTTGTATCGTAACACCAAGAATTTTACCTGTAGAGCTTTCATCATTTACAGCTTCTACAGATAAACAGAATGTAACTCTTAATTGGAGCACAGCGCACGAGCAAAACAATAAGGGATTTGAGATAGAGAGAAAATCGCTGAAAGATGGATGGAAGAGAGTAGGATTTATAGAGGGAAAAGGGACAAGCAGTTTTCCGCAAAATTATTCATTCACTGAACGAGGATTAAATTCGGGTTCATATCAATACAGGTTAAAGCAGGTAGATTACAATGGTAATTTTGAGTATAACGAGCTGACAAGCGAGGTCATCATAGTTGCGCCGGGCAAATTCTCTCTGGCTCAAAATTACCCGAACCCGTTTAATCCTGCAACAGTTATCAGTTTTCAGTTGCCTGTTGCCGGGTTTGTATCGTTGAAAGTTTATGATATAAGCGGAAGGGAAGTATCATCATTGGTTAATGAAGTAAAAGAAGCGGGATATTATAGTGTATCGTTTGATGCAAAGAATTTATCAAGCGGAACATACATCTACAAACTAAGCACGGATAAATTTTCTGATGTAAAGAAGATGGTAGTTGTGAAGTAAAAAGTTTATAAGGTTGTAAGGTTTATAAAGGTTGGAAAGTTTGAAAGCTTGAAAAAATTATATTGTTTGAAAAGTTGATATAGAAAAAATAAGTAATAGAAAACGGGTCTTACGACCCGTTTTTTATAGCAGTTCTTCTAATCTGGAAACCAGCCAGAAATTTTTTGAGTCCTTTAAAAAATTTTCAATCTCATAGTGCAAATCTTTTTTTTCCTTTTTAGTAACTGGAAGCATATTTGCTTTTATTAAAAGTTTCATGCCCGCAATAAATTTTTTCCCGTCAGCCAGGTAACTTGCAGAAACCTTTTTATTGTCTTTGAGATAATGTGAAAAAGCATCTAAAGAATAATTTAAGCTTTCAAAGTATGCGCCTGATGTTTTTGAAAGCTCATAGTAATTTTTTAGCAGCATAAGTTTCATATCATACGTAAAAACTTCACTTTCAAATTTGAAAAGAGAAATGAAATCAATTGATTTGAGATAATCCGCTTTGTAATGATACAGGAATGCGTATGAGTAAAGGCGCATATTTTCTTTTATCTCCGGGTCTAGTTTTTCAAGATATTCTTCAATAAATTTTTCTGACCATTCTATCTCTCCGGCATAAAGTCCCGACAGCATAAAAACTTTATATGGAAAGGGTCGGATATATTTCAGAGAACCTGATGAAAATAATCGTTCCCGAATTGCAAACTTAACAAATTCAAATTTTACTAATATGTGTTCTTTACCGGTGTTTCTTGAATAGTGGTTTAGTATATATGTGAAGTAATGCATCTTTGTAGTGAGGTCTAATGAATCAAACACATCATAGTACAATTCATTAAGTTTCAGATACATATTCTCGAAATTTTTATTCTCCAGTATTGAGGATATTAAAACTATATCCAGCTTAATTTTTTTATAGTTGGGATAGTCGAGGCGCAGATTTTGAAGGAATACATCGAGATTTATATTATTCAAAAGAAGCGAAAGCTGTTCGGTTTTTCTTTGGATATTATAATTCACGGCATTTACACTCAGGCTGTTCAGCATATCTAAAAAGAAGCTGAAGAGGAAAGAAAGCAAAATTTCACTCTGGCTTTCTATCTCTCCGTAAATTTCATTATTCTTATGCGTAAGATGTTTGAAATTAATGCTAAAACTTTTGAGTAAAATGAGCTGAAGTTTTTTTGTATATGAAACACTGGCGCTTTCTTCTTCTTCAAAAACTTCCTCTACTCTTTTTTCACCAAGCTCATGCAGCCCTCTCGAATAATATCCCTGAATTTGTAAATACTTTGAGTAGAAATTTTTCGAACGCACTGAGCTTATCGTTACATATTCATCAAGCGCTTTGCTGAAATCAGAATTTATTGCGCGCAGAATTTTAGATTGTTTTCCGTCCTTGTCGTCCAATTTACCGAAATACTTTTTTAGCAGCTTTTCTTTTCCGATTTCAAATTCAGGATGTTGTTTTATAATGCAGTCAAAATATTTTGTAAGGTCTCTGCCCGTGCTGAAGTAAGGGGAAATGAGAAACTTTTTGAAGTTTTTTATATCCGCTTTATCAAAAGTTTTAAGAATGGAAACAATTTTTTCGTTCAAAATTAAGTTTTTTTGTTGTGCGAAAAATTATCTATAAATTATGATAAAAACAATTTATTAAGCTCTGGCAATGGCTGAAAAATGGAAAAAACCCGTGCTTTTTGAAAAAATTCTCTTTGCAATAAAAACACAATAAATATTATTTTATGTTTGTTTTTTAAACGTGCACTTTTAGTGCACAAAGAGTGCGCAAAACTATTTATGAAAAAAGAAATCAAAGTTCCCAGAGGCTACAGGCTATTCCCCAGAACACAAAAATTGATTTTAAAAATTCAAAAGATTTTAAATTCAGATGCGGATAAAGCTATTTCTTCAGCATGTGAAAATTATTTAAATGAATTCGCGAAAACAAAAAACCTAAAAACTAAATGAAAAAACTTTCACTCATTTTTTTAATTCTGCTTACGGCACAAACTGTTTTCTCCCAAACAGAAAAAGTGCCTGAGCCTACTCAAACTAAATTAATTGAATCTCCTCAGGCAAATTCTCTAGTTAGCGAGATAACAAAAAATATCAAGTTGGCGAGAGAGAATGAAGATATTCCTGCAAAAATTTTCTGGGAAAATAAATTACATGAAATTACAAAACCTCAGATAATAACTGAAAGCAACGGAAATCTCATTTATGAAAAAACCGCGGAAACTCAAAGCAATGCTGCCTCACTTAATTTAACAACGCTAGTTGGTTCAGGCATTGATATATCGGCAAACGGAATTTCAAGAGAACATGTTCATGGTGATATATATGCGGCAGTGGTAATTAACGGCTATGGAATGGTTTCCGATACCTTAAAGGTTTTCCGCTCAACTAATAACGGTATTAGCTTTACATCTGTAGGGAAATTATTTTCGGTCGGAACTTTTTTAGTTACGGCAAATAATTTGGATATTGAAGCTGTTTCAAGGGGGGATTCATCTTTTGCATTTGTAGGGCTTTCTTACAAGGGCGATAATTTTTATTCCTCATCCTTAATCCTGAAAGTGCGTCAGGATGGGACTCAGAAGGTGATTTATTTGCCCGGTACTTCCGCAAGCAAATTTCTTAACATACGAATTACGAGCGATAATGCTAAATACATTTCAAGTGCGTATATATATGCAATCTTAACTCTGGATTCAAACATAAACGGAACGCGAAAATTAAAGACAAAACTATACAAGATAGAATCTCCATATTCTTCCAGCATCTCATTGACGGCAGGATACCAAAATCCCACCTTCGGACAATATTCATATAATACTCTCACAGCAGCGCCGGATACTGCGAAGATGGAATCTGATGTGGCATACGTGAATACAGTAGCAAATGGAGATTTGCTTTGCACGGTTACTATCGTCAGAGGCGTTCCGGGATTTTTTGACGATGGAAAGACTTTGTATTTTGCAACTAACGATAACTTTGGTTCTACATCGCCGACACTTTTTTCGGTAACCGACGGTGTGCGATACAAAGAAAGTCCAAGATTAGCTGCAACAGGATTGTTAAACAATTCACTGGTAATAATTGTAAGGAAATTATTCGGAGGCACAGACTGGGGTCCGTATTGCTTTTGGAGTCCTAATATACCTGCCGCTGTACCGCCATTCCAGGCAGCTTTTGTTGATAATTCTCCCGGAGAAAATATTACACTGGGGGTTTCTGTCGCTGCAAACTACAGGTCTAATGGCTCATATATATTTTCTTTCAGTAATCGGTATACCGGGGGAAAAAGCAATATCTATACAAGACCTTTTTATAATCTAACTTTAGGAACACAGGTTAAATCAAATCCAGATAATATTTATGGTTCTGATAACTATGGAAGTCCTGACGCCGGATTCAGAAACGTAAACAATGATTCCTGTTTAGTAATTTGGGGCGGAGCATCTAACTTGGGGAGTTATGTTACTGGCGGCTGCAGCGGACCGTTCATAGGAATAAATAATAATAACTCTACACCGGAAGGATATTATTTAGCGCAGAATTATCCTAATCCTTTTAATCCTTCTACAAGCATTGCATTTGAGATTCGCGAAAAAGGATTTGTTACGTTAAAAGTATATGATGTATTGGGCAACGAAGTAATGCAGCTGGTGAATGAAAAGAAAGAAGCAGGAAGCCATGTAGTACAGTTTGATGCAAAAAGTTTGCCAAGCGGAACATATTTTTACAAACTGACTAAGGATAATTTTTCAGATGTAAAAAAAATGGTATTAGTGAAGTAAAAATTTATAGAGTTGGTATTGTGGATTAAGTAAAGAGCCTTTTCTGATGAAGGAAAGGCTCTTTATTTTAATAGCAGATTTTTAAAAAGGGAGAAAGAATTGTATAAACTAAAAAGGTTGTATCAGCTTTTCAATCTTTTCCAATAAATATTGTTTATGTACAAGTCCGGCTGTCTGCTTAAATTCTTTATATACCCACTCGCTAATTTTTTCTCCTTTTTCCTCACATCTTATCAGCTCGGCAAAATATTTGAGTGAGTTCTTGACGCGTTCAGAGAACATTTCCGGTATTGCATCGCTTTCCATCATAAATTGTTTGAATGAATGCAGGGCTGAAAGTGCGCTTTCGTATGATTTTAGTTCTATGTAATTCATAATATAATAAAATCTCACGTTCAGCTTTTCAACAATATCAATCATCTTTACTTCGTTAAAATATTTCAGCGACTCTTCAAAATTTCCGCGTTTAAAGCTAAGTATTCCGCGGCAGAAATTTTCGGAATCTTTTCTCAAATCCCTGCTGACAAACTCAATATACTTGTTCAGAAAATTTTCAGCCCAATCGTATTTTTTAAGCGATACGGCTGTTATGAAGATGTCGCGGAATGGACCATTAAAAAAGGCATTAACATCTTCACCCGGGAAAATTTTAAAATCGTCAATCAGTTCGGCAAACTCTATTACATCTTCATAAAATTTTCTGTCCTTTATTGCAAATTTTGAAATAATCATGTGAATCATTCTTACAATAAACTGATTCTGGTCGAGCTTTTTTACTTTTCTAATTGTCTTTAAAATTTCCTTTTTCAGCTCACGATACTTTTCCTCATCTATGTCATTTGTAGTATGATACCAAAAGAGGTAATGAATTTTCAGGTAAGAGGCATATTCGTGGTTTACGGAATCGAAGTAAGCTAGAATTTTTTCCGTATCAATGGAGTTAACTACAATTTTCAAAATAGGATTTTCAGGCATTTTGAAAACCTGATTGTTAGTAACATCATAAAAAGAAAGCTGGTGTATGTTTGTGAGGAAAAAAATAATCAGCTTTTCGATAAGCTCAACATCTGCCTTCAGATATTCAGGTGTCCCGTGCTCGCGGAGATAACCTAAATTGTGCGTATGGTGCACATTCAGAGGGTACAGGTAATGAAATCTATCGGCAATAGAAAGTAAGCCGTCGTTATTTTCTTTTAAGCTTTTTGCAATTAGTTTTTCGGAAATTTTATTTAGCCCCCGTGCAGTTAATTCGGCAGTGATGGGAACATCAAGCATTGCACTATTTTGCCTAAGGTGTTCAAAGCCGATAAATTTTCTAAGGAGATTAGAAAATTCGGAGTACATGTTTTTCATTCTCTTTTCATTATACGCTTCTGAAGGATATAGCTTTTTGAAAACTTTTTTGAAGTGCAAAGCTGACTTATCAAAATCGGGATAAGACTTAAAAACAATTGTAAAAATTTTTTCAATAGGCTTGGATGAATTGAAATAAGGTGATTTTATAAAATCGCCTAGCCTTTTCAATTCATTCTTATTAAGTGATTTTAGAATTTCTATGGTCTGAATTGAGAACATTTTAAGATGACCGATTATGCGGTTAAATCATTGATATTACCAATGATATACAGGGATTTTTGAAAAATTTCAGGTGATTTATTGCGAATTTCTTTTTGTAAGAAATATATACAAATAATATTTTTAATGAAATTTAATTGCTTAAAATCTTCGAAGTCATGGAAAAAGCATTATGCCTTTAAAGGGCTAACAAGGTGAAATTAAACTGCGGAACCCTGCTGCGCAGTTTTGAGATACAAAGGTATAGGGAGCTGAATAGCTCCCTATTTTTTTTGTTAAGTTAATCATCCCATTTCGGACTCCACGAAGGATTTACAAGTCTTTCATTTTTGTTTAACCCGAAAATTTTATCCATATCTACACGGGAAAGCTCAAAATCAAATACATGAAAATTTTCTTTCCGGTGATTTGCATCAGAGGCTTTGGGAATTACTGAAACGCCATTTTGCTGAATAAACCAGCGAAGAATAATCTGCGCAGGAGTCCGGCTATATTTTTCGGAAAGCGAAATTAATTCAGAGTCGTTTAAAATTTTTCCGTCTGCTAAAGGACGATACGCAGTGAGCAACATATTGTGCTGCTCAAGATAACTGCGGATTTTGTTTTGTGTAAGATACGGATGATACTCAACCTGATTGCAAAAAATATCAGCTTCTTTGCGCGCTGCTTCCATCTGGCTTAAAGTGAAGTTACTGACGCCCACAAGCTTCGTATAATTTTTTTGCTGCGCCATTGCAAGCTGCGCTATTGCTGCTTTATTCGTTTCATCATCTGAGGGCCAGTGGAGGAGGAGCAAGTCAATACTTTCTGTTTGAAGCTTCTTTAGACTTTCCTCAACAGACGTAAGAAAATTATTTTTTGAAAAATTTCTTGGAGTTACTTTCGTAACCAGAAAAATTTCATCACGGTTAACCCCGCTGTTTTTTATTGCTCTGCCAACTTCTTCTTCGTTTGCGTAAGCCTGCGCAGTATCAATATGCCTGTAGCCTATTGAAAGCGCCTCGACAGTTCCTTTGAGGCAGTCATCGCCCTGCATACGAAATGTGCCAAAGCCCAGCGCAGGTACTTTTTTGTTTTTAATTTCTATATAAGTTTGCATAGTTGTAAAATTAATAAAAAACCCCGGAAGGAATCTCACCTTTCGGGGCTGACTTATTTTGAGGTTTAGCGCGGAGGAAGAGCGGAAACTAATCCGGGGTTCCTGCCATTTGAACACCTTACCTCTCTTATATCATAAAACGTGTTAAGGTCTATATTAACATCCGGCTGATAGTCAGAGACGCGCCTCCTTCAAAAAATTTTTGCTCATACATTCTCCTTTCCGGTTTTCAACCATTTAATGTTTTTATCCAGTGTGATTACTGAACGAGGTAAAATTAAAATTTATGAAATATAAATGCAACAACTTTTCAAATTTTTTTTGTAACCAATACAGAAGAAAAAGAGTTTCAGTTTTTGTAATAGAGACAAAAAATATTAAAATCTTTTCAGATGTATAAGACTAAGAGTTTTGCAAAAAATAATCCCCGCATACAGCAGGGATTATTTTTATAAAATCAGTTATTGAATGGTAAAGGTTTTTGCAGTTACTTCCGCTCCGTTAGAAAGCGAGCCGGAATAATTTGAAGAAGCTCCGTTTAAAATTGTTCTGACGTTAAACGACATAGTTGCTCCTGAGTAATTTTTAACTCTTACTTCATAGTTGCCCGTCGGCATTACACTTCTTAAGCTGTAAATATTTTCAGTTGCATTACCCAGCGTGCTTTGCCAGTCTCTATCCAATGAGAAATCTGAGTTGCTTCTGTTACCATAGTATATGTGAAGATTATTCGGACCATAAAGGTGTAAATCCATATCGGCATAGTTGGATGAAACATTATTCCATGTCAAAGTTGCCTGAAACACTCCTGAGCCATAAGGCACTGTAGCGGGTGCCCAGCCTCCTGTGCCGCTTGGTCTGCCAACTACCCATGTTCCTCCCGATGGAAGTCCGAATGGAACATAAGTTACTGCATCATAGGTTGACCATCCAATAAAGTTTAGCGGGTCGCTTACTGTTACTGTTGCAGGAAGTGTATAGGTGTAAATGTTTACATCTGAACCCTGACATACGGAATAAGAAACCCAGAATTCAATTGTGCCCTGAGGAACTATTGCTTTAGTTTTTCCTTCTGGGCAGCCAAGAAATATCGGACCTAAAAATGTTCTGCCGACAAATCCGCCGGCGTAATAATTTAAAATGGAAGGCTCTTCAGGAGTTATGCTTTTTACAGTAAGAATAAAATTAGTCCATGTTGCCTGATAATCAAACACACATCCGCCAGGGCGGGTTTCAATGGGAGACTCTGTTACAGCAGCTTTGGTTAATACAAAATAACCAAGCGTTAAAACATCAATACCAATTCTTTTTTTAGCTGTATCAATTGCCGATGTCGGAACAATCTTCCATGTTTGCAAATCAGACGCATAGTACATAACAGTCAGGTTTTGCGGGGAAGATTGCGATGAGGCAGGAAAGAAGATTCTTACAGGAGAATTAAACGTAAATGATTCAGGACCTGCTTTAAGATATTTACCAATTACCGTGTATCCTGCCGGAATGGAGGGCAATCCGCTTTCCATAGCAGAAGAAGTATTGATAGAAAATAAAACCGTTCCTGCAGCGCCTCCTGTTAGAGTAGGAACATCGCCTTTTTTCACAACGATTGAAAAATCTTCATAGTCAAGGCTGCCGCTTGTTGTCGAAGTGTAAGATGCAGTCGCGCCGTCTCCGCCGGTGGTTGGAGGCGTAACAGGATTTTCCTCTGTTTTGTTACAGCCCAAGTTAAAGATTGAAAACAGAAGTATTGCTGTCAGGGAAAAAATGTAAAGCTTTTTCATAAATATCTCCTTTGTGTTTAGGTTAGGCGCCGCTCTCTTCGGCACGGCGCTTCGGAGAGCTTTGCCTGCCTCTGTGAGTTGAGGAAATATTTGAAAAATAATTTATAGGATGAAATTTGGAACTGTCTCATTCTCACAGAGATGTATCTAATATAAAACTATAAAGAAAATTGTAGTTCAGCAAAGAGGAATTTTAAAGATTGTCCCAAATTTTTTTAATGAAATTATTTCAAAAGCATTAGATTTTTATACTTTTTATTGGTAGATTTTAGTTAGACCTCAATTAAATTGTCCCACCAAATTAAAGAGTTATGGGCGTAAAACAAACTGCTTCGGAAAACTCTCTTGCAAAAGTAAATTTATTTTTACTGCTGAAATCTTTTACAAAAGAAGAATTTAAGGAGTTCAGGAAATTTGTTCATTCACCGCTACACAATAACAGAAGCGAAGTTACAGATTTTTTTGAAGTGATAAAAAAATTTTATCCGAAATTTTCCCATGTGAAATTTTCCAAAGAAAATATTTTTGCCGAACTATATCCCCGCAAAAAATATAAAGACGATGTGATAAGGCGGCTTACGAGCAACTTATTTAAAGCTGCTGAAGAATATTGCGCTTATAAAAATTTCAAATCGGATAGATTTAATTTTGAAAAAAATCTATTGGAATATCTTTTTCATAAAAGAATTGACAAGCTTTTCTGGAAACAATTTAACGCTGCTGAAAAATATCTTGAGGAGCAGCCGCTGCGCGATAGTGAATACTTCAGGCGGCAGAGCTTAATCAATGATATAGAAATGATGTATATTCTGAAAGATGACCCGCTTTATAAAAAATCAAGCTATGAAAAAGAGCTTCAGAATCACTGGAAATATACTCTCACGTCTATGATGCGCTTGTATGGATTTGCCGAGTACGAAACATATTTTTTCAATAAGAATTACGAACTTCGCCATGCAGAACATCTTCTAACGTTGGCGGAAGATCTGGATTATCTCGGTTCGGAAACTGTGAAAATTTATTATTTGATTTTGAAATTATACAGGAAAGATAGAAATGATGAACTGCTATATACACTGCTGAATTTAATAGAGAAAAATACAAATAAATTTAGCAGGGGAGAAGTATTCAGTTTTTATGTTCATCTTTTCAATTACTGCAATATAAACAAGCTTGAGCATGACTCTGATTATACTAAAATTGAATTTGAGATTTCAAAAAAATTAGTTGAAAAAAAATTATTAATTCAAGACGGAGTAGTTGACCCGGGATGGTTCAGGGGGATTTTTTTTAAAGCTTTCAACGCAGGTGAGATTGATTTTGCCGAGGAGTTTATTGAACAGCATAAATCACTTATCATAGGAAACGACAAAGAAAATATTATCAGACATGCGTACGCTAATATTGCAGTATTCAGAAAAGATTACGGCAAGGCGCTTGAGCATTTATCTCATGCGACATATCAGCATCTCAATGACAAGTGGCTTGTAAAGCAGATGTATTTGAAAATTTATTTTGAGCAGAATGATTTTGAAAAGTTTTCCTATATAACTGACAGTATGAAACATCTGATAAAAGAAGAGGGCTTATGGAATGAACATCTGATTGTTCCAATAAGAAATTTTATAAATTTTCTAACTAAGGTTTTTAGAGCAAAACTGAAAGAGATAGAAATTTCACCGGAGGCATTAAAAAACGAAATTCTGCACTCAAAAATTATTGCCAGAAAATGGCTTCTGGAAAAAATAGATGAGTTATAAAAAGAAAATCCCGCCCTGCGCGGTGGAGCGGGATTTTTCCTTTTGACTTATTGCATGTGTAACAATAGTCAGAGGAAGATTTTTTTTGAGCTTTTCAGTGGGCGCCCTCCCGCCCGCTGAAAGCGGGCGGGCAGAGCAGATAAAAAATTGACAGAGTCAATTTTTTATCTGCCGAGCGTCCCGAAAGCCCGTAGGGCTTATCGGGACGAGGGCGCCCACTTTAACATTATTTGAGCAACACCATCTTCTTCACTGCTTTAAAATCTCCTGCCTGTATTGCATAGAAATATGTTCCGCTTGATAGGTTCGCTCCGTTAAATTCAACTGTATAATAACCTGCGCTCTGGTTTTTATTTACCAAGCTCGCTACTTCTTTTCCAGCTATATCATATACCTTGAGAGATATGAATCCATCAACTGACAACTGGTAACTGATTACTGTATTGGGATTGAACGGGTTAGGATAATTCTGCAACAAAGAGAATTTATTCGGCACACCGATAATAACTTCATTTGAAAGATTGAAGTATTCATAGTTACCGTTGAAGTCTATTTGCTTTAACCTGTATTGGTATTTTCCTGAAGCAAGATTTTTATCTTCGTAGGAATATTTTGCAGGCTTATTCGTTGTTCCGTTCCCATTTATGAATACGATTTTTTTCCAGTTGCTTTCGCCCGCGTTTGTACGCTGCACTTCAAAGCCGGAGTTGTTTTGTTCGCTTAGTGTATTCCACTCAAGCTTTGTATTGCCGCCGTTTACAGTTGATGTGAATGAAGCTAATTCAACGGGAAGCAGAGTAGCATCGGGACCAAATTCAAGCGCTAAGTTAGAACCGAATATCGGACCTGAATTAATTAATTGCAGGGATGAATTAAAAAATCTGTATTGGAATTCCTGCCCGCTTACTCCTTTTAATCCTACCAGCATTGGGAGTATTGTATTATTGTTGTATTGATTTATGAATGAGCTTCCTGTCAAATCATAGTTGTACATAACGCTAATTTTGGAATTTTCAGAGGGACTGATGTTATATTGAATTATTATCTGAAAGCTTACATAGTCATTTGCATCAACTGAAGCATTATAGCTTGGAGCTTTTATGAAAGATATTATTATTTCGTTCGATATAATTTTATAGCACAATGTTCTTTCCGGCACATCAGAATCAGTAAAATTAAAATCTTTCCATAAGGGAAGTATAGCATTTGTAATACCGGTGGCAGAAAGTCCTCCCGTAGGGGGTTCTATGTTTGTCCCTAATTGAGGGTCGAACGAACTGAAGGAAAAAATTCCGTTAGTGCCTATGTAAAGTGTCTGATAGTTATTGCCGAAGAATCGTACAGCGTTGCTTCCTGTAAGAATATTATTTAATCTGAAAACACCATCGTCAATACTTCCGCTATATAATGAACTTTGTAAACTTCCGTTTTTAATAAGATAAATGCTTCCCGCTGTATCTCTCCAGTTGTAAACCGGTTTTGATGGAGCAGCTGCTGCGCCTGACGTGGAATTAGCGAAATAATAAAGACCGTTTCCCGAATTCATATTGTTGCCATAGTTCGGATTTTGAAAGATGAAATTTCTGTAAGGAGTAAAAAGACTTTGATTTGTAAGGCTGTTTACTCTGGCTCTCCAGTAATATCTTGTTGAGTTTTGCAAATTCGAGGGAGGTACCGCAGCAGATGTCAATCCCGGTGCCGTAATTGTATAAACTATATTTGAAAAATTCGTATCGCTTGCTACCTGTAAAGTATATGTAAAAGCGTTTGGCGCGGTAGTCCATTGAAGAACAGGAACAAAAGGAATTACAGTACCCGATTCAGGTGAAGAAAGAGATGGCGCAACCATCGGTGTTCTTAGCCATTCAGCATTTGTATAATCGGAAGAGAAAATTAATCTTTTCGCGCTAACTCTGTAGTAGTATGCCTGGTCAGTTGCTAATCCTGTATTCTGATAAGTTGTTACTCCGGCATTTACTGAATCAATGGCGCTCCAGCTGCTTCCGTTAGGGCTTCTTTCAATTACAAACCTGTCTTCATCGGTTGAATTATCCGTCCAGCTTAAGTTAATTTGCGAAGTTGAAACTGCGGTCAGCGTCAGGTTTGTCGGAGCATTTAAATTAAACCCTCCTGTTGTTGTTTTCCAGACTGCTAAAGAAGTTGTATATAAAGTCCCTGTCGGAAAATAATAACATCCTCCATAAAAAGCCAGACCCGGAGTTTGGTTAATCCAGGTTGCACCATTGTCAGATGTAAATGCAATACCTTCATATCCTGTCAGCCAGCCTGTATTAGAGTTAATAAATAAAAGCCTGTCATAGGTATTTGAAAAAGGTCCCGAAACCGAAACCCAATTTGCACCTCCATCACTTGTTTTTAAAAATGTGGCGTTTTCTCCGGCAGCATGTCCGTTATTGGCATCTGTAAAAACTATTTCTCTCAATGTGCTGGTAGTTCCCGATGTTTGAGTTACCCAGTTACTCCCGTATAGATTAAACCGTTTTCTCCGCACATCCATCCCGTATTAGCATTGATAAAATTCACAGATTCCAAGAGGGAACCGCCGGTGAAATTTACTATCCAGCTGTTTCCTGCGTCTGTTGTTTTGTAAATATTATTGCTTGCTTTTACCAGCCAGCCTGTGGTTGCATTTGAAAAGAAGATTTTTTTGTATATACCTAATGGAAGCCCGGAGTTTGTCCAGTTGTTTCCGCCGTTAGTTGTTTTATAAAAACCATAGGCGCTGACAAATCCCGTATTGGCATCCAGAAAATAAATGTCAGTAAGCGTGCTGTTTTCAACAGGGGTGCCAAGGCTTACCCAGTTAGTGCCTCCGTTAGTTGTTTTTATTATAGCTTTACTGCTTGCCCATCCTGTATTTGAGTTAATAAAAAATATATCAAATAGATACTCGCCGGAGGGATTATTTTGCTGTACCCATTGTGCATTTGTGCTTCCAATAAATGAAAGCAAAAATGCAATTAGAATTAGAGTTTGTTTTAGTCCGCGCATAATTTTTTATTTATGATTTATAAATATTATTTTATTAAAACCATTTTCTTTACAGCTTTGAAATCTCCTGCCTGCATTGTGTAGAAATATGTTCCGCTTGCTAAGCTTGTTCCTGTAAATTCAACAGTATGATAGCCTGCATTTTGATTACTATTTAACAAGCTCATCACTTCTTTGCCTGCCATGTCATATACTTTTATAGACACAAATCCGTCAACGGGCAGCTGATAACTAATAACTGTTACGGGATTGAAGGGATTAGGATAATTCTGCAATAAAGAAAATTTATTCGGAACCCCTATCACAACTTCGCTTGCAAGATTGTGATACTCGAAATTGCCATTGTAATCAATCTGTTTTATTCTGTATTGGTATTTTCCAGGTGCAAGGTTTTTGTCTTCATAGAAATAACTTTTTACTTGGTTTGTTGTGCCGTTTCCGTTAACGTGTGAAACTCTTTTCCAATCATTACTGCCTGAAATCTTTCTTTCAATATCAAATCTTGAATTGCTCAGCTCGCTCACAGTTGACCAATTAAGTTTTACATTGCTGCCGTTTACAGTTGCTGTGAATGAAGAGAGCTCCACCGGAAGTAAATTTTCATCGGGACCCAGTTGCAAAGCCAGATTTGAACCGAACATTGGTCCGCTGTTAACAAGCACTGAGTCATAGTTTAAAAATCTGTATTGTAATCTCTGCGCTAAAGAATTTCCCCCGTTAATTCCAATTAAAGTTGGGCTGAGCGTGTTTACATTATACTTTGAAATAAATGTGCTTCCTGTTTCGATGTAATTGTACATGAATGTTATTCTGGAGTTCGTGCTTGGCGAATCAGAATACTCTATTACCAATTGAAAACTCACATAATCATTTGCATCTAAAACCGTATTAAAAGTCGGTGCTTTCATATAAGTTATGATTATCTCATTTGAAGTAACTTTATAACAAAGACGGCTTCCGTGAACGGTTGTATCTGCAAAATTCAAATCTTTCCACAATGGAAATATTGCATTATATATAGCTGTATTTAGAAGACCGAAATATGAGGGCTGATAAAGTTCGGGCCCCTCGGGAGTAAAGGATGTGAACGCAGTTATTCCGTTTGTGCCAATGTATAAATTCTGATAATTTACACCAAAGAATCTCACGGCATTACTTCCTGTCAGGATGTTTGGAATATCAAACCTTCCGTCATCTGCTGTTCCGCTTGAGACCGGAATTTGGGCAGTTCCATTAACAATCAGATTAATACTTCCCGTTGTATCTTTCCAGTTGTATGAGGGCTGTGAAGGGGATAGATTTGCTCCTGCTGTAGAGTTTGCAAAGTAATACAAACTGTTTCCTGACATAATATTATTGCCGTAATTTGGGTCCTGCATTACAAGAATTCTGTATGAGCTGTATAAGCTTTGATTCGTATCATTCGCGCATTTTACTCTCCAGTAATATTTGGTTGAGTTTTGTAAAATCCCGCCGGGCATTGCTTGTGATAATAAACCTGCTCCCGATGTTGAATAAACTATATTGCTGAAATTTGTATCCGTTGCAACCTGTAAAAAATAAGTTGATGCAAAAGTTGATGCAGCCCAGGTGAATGTTGGAGTATAATTCGACTGTGAATAATTATTGGCAGGAGAACTTAAAGCAGGAGCATTTAAAAAAGTAAAAGCTGAAGCAATACCTGAATACCCGCCTGAATAAGATAACTTTTTGCAATATACTTTATAGTAATAGGTTGTGTTGAAAGTTAATCCCGTGTTTGAATAAGTTGTAGTTCCTGTGTTTACAGAATCAAGTAAAGTCCAGCTCGAGCCGTCAGTGCTTCGTTCAATCATGAATTTATCTTCATTAGCAGAATTATCCGTCCAGCTTAAATTTATTTTAGCTGCGCTGACCGGTGTAGCGGTGAGGTTTGATGGAGCAGTTAGATTGAAACCTCCGTTAGTTGATTTATAAATGTTTGTAGTGGTAGTGTAATATAAAATTCCGGGAGAGGCGTATGAAAGCCCTGATATTCCATTGGGCGCTCCTGCCGGTGTAATATTTATCCAGTTTGTGCCGTTATCAGTAGTGAATACAACTCCGCTATTGCCGGATATCCATCCCGTTGAAGAATTAATGAAGGCAAGATGGTCTATTGAAGAAGATACGGGAGTAGATACGGATTCCCAATTACTTCCTCCGTTAGAAGTTCTAAGAAATATTCCGTTCCATCCGCAAGCTTTGCCTGTATTTGCATCAATAAAGTTAATATCAACAAGTGGGCTTGTTGTTCCTGATGTTTGCGAAACCCAATTGGTTCCCGCATTGGTAGTTTTAAAAATTTTCCCGGATGCTGAAGTTATCCAGCCGGTATTAGAATTTAGAAAAAATAAAGACCACAAATTTGTAGTTTCAGCTGAGCTTATATTTGCCCAGTTTATACCTGCATTTGTAGTTCTATAGATTCCTGTCCCGGCAGCAAGCCACCCAGTTAAAGAGTTTGTAAAGTAAACCCGTCCGAAAAATGTTCCCGGCACACTAATACTCACCCAATTAGTTCCGCCGTTAGTTGTTCTATAAAATTCATGCCCGCACAAAAATCCTGTGTTTGCGTCTATAAAATAAATGCTTTCTAAATTGTTTGCGGATGGATTGTCAAGATTTGCCCAGTTAGCTCCTCCGTCTGTTGTTTTAATAATTCTTCCGCCGCAAGCCCAACCGGTATTGCTGTTGAGAAAGAAGTTGTTGTACATATAAGAAGATGTAGGATTACTTTGCTGTACCCATTCCGCATGAGAAATGCAGCTAAAGCAAAAAATGAAAGTGATTAAAATTAAGATTTCTTTTAATCCGCGCATAATTTTTATTTTATTAAGTTTTTATAATTTTCTATTAATGAGTTAACTTTGCTTTCAAGAAGAGGATACTTGCTGATGCCTGCTTCATTTTTTTTAATGATGATTTCTATTTCAGCAGCAGCACTAATCATAATTACCATTTCAGAATTCAGTCTTTCGATTATTCTTTTCAGAACGTTCAGTTTTTCTATTGCTTGATTTGCGCTCATTGTTTGTCTTGTTAAAGTTGATTCAAAATTAGGTTTAAAAAGTCTCCCGCTCAAATAGATTTTCCCGAAAAGTCTCAATACAAAATTCTTCTTGCATTGAGTTAAAACTTCAATTTTAAGCTAAAAAATGAATTTTAGGTTTCAATTTGTCTCAATAAATTCTATATTTGTCTCAATATTTCAGGCTAAAATTTAATGCGGGATAGTAAATTAGTAGAGATTTTAAAGGTCTTTTCAGCTAAAGAGTGGAAGGAATTTGAAAAATTTGTCGCATCTCCTTATTTTTCAAGCGGGCGGGATGTTAGCGGATTTTATTCTATTCTTAAGAAAAACTATCCTGATTTTACTTCCGAAAGCCTCATTAAAGAAAATATTTTTTCTTCCCTTTTTCCAAAAGAAAAGTTTAATGATAAGAAGCTGAAAAATATCTCATCTGATTTAACAAAAATGGCTGAACAGTTTCTTGTGCACGAAAGGCTTGCAGCAGATGAAACGCTTTTTGAAGAAACTCTTGCAAAAGTTTATAAAGACAAAAAAAATGATAAGCTGTTTTTAAAAACTCTAAACTCTCTGGAAAGAAAGTTATCGGATAATAAATTTAAGAGCGATACGGGATTCAAACAAGAGGAAATCATGGAAAGGCTTTTTGAGGAGTATTATATCGGCATTCATAAATTCGATAAGTCTGTTCCCAAGCGTATAAAATACACTGAGTACATTACACTGACATTTCTCGTAGCATTTTTAAGGAAGAGAAGAGATAAAATCATAATAAAGAATTATTACAATCTGGAGTTTACAAGTCCTTTGCTCGAGAGCGTTTTTGAGAGTATAGATTTTGAAAAAATGCTTTTGCTTCTGAAAGAAAGAAAATCAGAATGGTACTGGCTGATTGAAATTTATTATTATGTGTTAAAGACACTGGAGAACATTGATGATGAAAAAATGTTTGAAAAGTTCCAGAACTTATTTTATGCTTCGATAGATAAATTCAGCAGGAAAGAGCAGTACTTTATGTTCAATGATTTCATTGCGTGGATACATGAAAAAGATTATACAAAAGGAACTGTTTCAACTGAGCAGGAATTTGAAATTTTCAAAAAGATGCTTGAGCATAGCGCATACTCGCCGTCGGAAAATGAATTTATGAGTGTGCTTTTATACAGGAATATAATGAACATGGCAATCAGTGTTCAGGAGTTTGAGTGGTTTAAAAATTTTATTGATGAATATACCGATAAACTAAAGCCGGAATTCAGAGAGAATATGGCAAACCTTGCAAGCGCAAATTTATTGTTTGAGCAAAATAACTTTGAAGAAGCGCTTGAAAAGCTGAGTAAAATTCCTTACGATGTTTTTATATATAAGGTAGATATAAAAAACTTAATGCTTAGAATTTATTACGAACTTGACTTGTACGAAGCAGGATTTTCGATGGTAAATGCCTTTAGAAATTTCCTTTCTGTATCGGATGAAATATCAGAGACTTTTAAAATTCAGCATCTAAATTTTGTGAACTTTTATAATCGTCTATTAAAAATGAAATCTGAAAGCAGCAATCAAGATGCGGGATTTTTACAAAGCGAAATTTCTAAAAAGGATTCAGTTGCTTCTAAGGGCTGGCTGATAGATAAAACAAAAGAGCTGGCTTTGCAAATGAAATAATTGTATCCTCTTCCCAAGCAGGAGCTTGGGAAGGAGGGAGAAATAAATATAAAAAGCTCCTTACGAAGCTCCTGCTTCGTAAGGTCAATTTCATCAAGTTTTTTTAAATAAAATTCTTTAAGTTTATAAGCCCCCTGCCTAATTTTACAAATAAAACCACTCATGATGAAAATCAAAATCTTTTTACTTCTTTTTTTCTTTTCTGCATCATGCTTTGCTCAAATAAATCTCGATAAAGAGTTCGATAGAATTACTGATTCAGTGCTTGCGGTGAATCCACTTATACCCGGAATGATTGTATCTTTTGTAAGCTCAGATTACAAATGGGAGAAGGCAAAGGGCTATGCCGACCTTGAGAAAAAAACTCCAATGAGACTGGATAATACTTACAGAATAGGTAGCGTAACTAAGACATTCACAATTTCTGTGCTGCTTCAGCTTGTAGATGAAGGGAAGGTTTCGCTCGGTGATAATATTCTAAAATATTTTCCCGATTTCCCAAACGGCGATAAAATTACGGTGAGGATGCTTGCTGATATGCGCTCGGGAATTTACAATTATTCCGAGTCGCAGCCGTTTGAAGATTCGCTGACAAATAGACCTGCAAAAATCTGGAATGATGATGAGCTTGTAAAAATGGCGCTGATGTTTCCTTCATATTTCCCGCCTGATTCAGGTTTTCATTACTCCAATACAAACACAATTCTCATAGGCAGAATTATTGAAAAAGTTACAGGAAGCAAATGGCAGAGTGAAGTGAAAAAAAGAATTATAGACCCGCTTGGGTTAAAAAATACATGGACTGCAAACGGAAGAGACATGATGGGAAATTTTGCGCACGGCTATATGCAGATGGATTCAGCTTCAACCAAACTTACAGATGTTACTTCCTACTACGATGTTTCGTGGGCAGGCGCGGCAGGTGATATTATTTCCGATATAAACGATATTAAAATTTATTTACGCGCATTGGGAGAAGGAAAATTCTATTCAGAGAAAATGAATGAGGCAAGAAAACAATGGGCGATTACACATGGCGATTTGAAGTACGGATTAGGTATGTTTTCTGTCGGGGGATTTCTTGGGCATAACGGAGGCATTCCGGGCTTTACAAATTTTTCGGCATATTCACCTGAAAGAGATTGCTCAGTTATCGTAATGTACAACACTCAAAGAACCGGAGCAGATATGCCGGATGAACTTGCAAAGAGATTATTGCGAGCTGCCGGAATGCTGCAGTAATCCATTTTAAAAAAATTTTCGTATTTATTGAACGAATATTTGTCCGATTCGGTTATAAGAAGTATCTAACCGTAATTTATTTTTTAAATGAAAAAAATATTAATATTATTTTTTATAGCAGGGATTTTTTTAATCGGCTGCGCAATAAAATCATCTAATGCCGGAAATAAAAATTCTTTATCTTCCGAACAATACAAACA
>JAFDZO010000005.1:0-104348 GCA_018266845.1 Bacteroidota bacterium
CCGTTTCACCGCGAAACAGAGTTTCGCAAACAATGCATTCCCAAAGAGGGTTTGGGAATGAGAACCAAGAATTTAAAATTACAAATTAGAACTTAACAGCGCTGGGGTTAGGGTGGTCAAGACATAATTCTTATGAAAAAAATTATTATAACATTATTGCTTCTCGCTTCTATTCCCTCTTTTGCGCAGATGGCGCAGCAGTGGCAGAAACAATTTGGATTTCCTCAGTATGGTGGAGCTTATCCATGGGGGATGGTAATGGATGATAGCAGCAACATTTACAATATATGTCAGGTTGTTACATTACAGCCAACTTTAACTACTACGATTGATCCTGTTATCTATAAATTAAATAGAAATGGAGAGATTGTTTGGTACAAAAACTTAGGTTTGGATTTTTTTCACGAAGAACACCCTATGTCTATAAAAATAGATTCAAACAATCAAATTTATTTTCTTTGCTCTATTAATGATAGCAGCAGATTTAATATTCACATATTCAAATTTAATACTTCCGGTGAAATTATCTGGAATAAAAAAATAGCTATGTCAGATTATTCTGACCGCCATAAAATAGAGCTAAATGAAAATGGGGTGATCTATACTAATATAAATTCACTCGACCTAAATTATGCCTACCAAAAAAAATTGTATAAAATAAATTCATCTGGAAGTACTATAGACTCAATTGGAATTTCATCAAATAATTTATCAGCCTCAATTGAAGATTTTACAATATCAAAAAATGGCAAACTGCTTATTCTATCAAAAAGTGTTCATAAAAATGACGTGAAAAGCTACATATCTTTAGCTGATAGTTCACATAATGTATTATGGACAAAAGAATTAAACTACTCCGGGTATCCTTCAAATATGCAGTTTGCGAATGATAGTTCTATGTATGTTTGCTTTTATAGAAATGAGCTTTTGTATGGTATAGTGTTAGACCTTTATAAATATGATGTGAACGGAAATTTAATGTGGTTCAATGAAACTCTAGGACCGATTGAAATAAGTAATTATGTTGATTATGAAAAATTATATCCGAAACTTTTGATTTCTAACGATAATAATCTTTTATGTTTCAGTACGGCAAAAACATTTTTGTTCAGTACAAGAGAGACTTTTCTTATAAGAAAACTTAATGCAAATAATGGAGATTCAATCTGGACATTTCGAGTATCAGATTACATTTCTTCAAGCAGTCAATTAGCAAACGCGCTAATTGATTCATCAGGAAACATTTATGCTTGCGGAAATGCTAACTTTTCATATTCCACTGGTAATAGTTATGTAATAGCAAAACTTTCTTCGTTCGGCCAGTTACTCCGACTCACAAAAAATGAAAATGTATTGAGCTATAGATTTGAACCACAAAATATTATATTAAATAAAAATAATGAGCTTTATGTCAACGGCGCTTATTCCTTGCCTCAATATGGACACGAAATGTCTATGACAATAAAATATTCCCAGCCCGTTAATGTTTCTCCTATGGAAAACTCAATGCCGGAGAAATTTTCTTTGTATCAAAACTACCCCAACCCTTTCAACCCCAATACAGTAATCAGTTTTCAGCTGCCCGTTCATAGCTTTGTGAATATAAAAGTCTTTGACATCAACGGAAGAGAAGTATCGGAGTTAGTAAACGAAAAATTATCCGCGGGAGAATACAAAATTAATTTCAACGGAGCATTGCTTTCTAGCGGAGTATATTATTACAAAATGACTACGGAAAATTTTTCGGAAACAAAAAAAATGATTTTAGTGAAATGATTCACTTCACTTTCCTCTCCTGTTTTGAGGAGGGAAAGGGTGGTCAAAACATAAATCCTATGAAAAAAATAATTATTACATTCTTACTCCTCACATCAGTTCCCTCTTTTGCGCAGATGACTCCGATGTGGAAAAATTCATTCGGAGTTCCAACTTACAGCGCAGGATATGCAAAGTCATCAGTTTGTGATAGTCTCGGAAATATTTATGTGCTCGATGATGTGGTAAATTATAATTCTTTAGAAAATACATGCCATGAACCTGTGCTGCGCAAAATAAGCGCTCAGGGTGAATCGTTATGGTTTATACAATTTGCAAATATACATTGCATTGACCAGGCAGGATTTAATTTAAAAATTAAGGATGGTTTTTTATATGCAACTTATACAAAATACGATTCCGGCGGTGGCGGTGCGAAATTTTGTGTTTCAAAAATTTCTCTTTCAGGGACAATTAAATGGGAGAAAAAACTGTTTGGAACTTATACTAACCACTACCCAATTGATAAACAATTTTTATTTGATAATGCAGGTAATATTCTTGTCTCCTGCCGTACTGATTACAGGATATGGAAACTTGATATAAATGGAAATATTCTTGATACAACAAAGACTACAGTAAACGGAAACATCGCATGCTATTATACATTTAAGATTTACCAGGATAAAATTATCTCTATAGTTTGGTACAGCGAAAATAATCAGCAAAGATTTTTTCTCAATTGTTCCAATTTCGACGGAACAACTTTATGGACAAAAGAGATTTTTCCATATGAATTTGCCCAGCTTTTGCTGGGAGAAGACGGTTCAATTTATGAACATCACAGAAGATACGAAACGCTCACAGGATATTTTCACTCTATAAATAAATACAATTTTTTAGGTAATCTTCTCTGGAGTAAAGAAACTTTAGCTATTACACAAAATCAGGGAAACTATTCGGAGTTTGATGATTTCCCTATTCTCATTAATGCAAAAGACGGAAATCTTATTTTTTCAAACACTGCCGCGGTTACTTTATACAGCAGTCAGATTACTTCGGTTGTTAAAAAATTCAGCTCTGTAACAGGTGATTCACTATGGACTTTTCGCCTTTATTCTATGTATCCCTATTTCAGCGTTGCTACCAGTCTTCTTCAGGATTCATTGGGATTTATTTATGCAGGTTCACAAATTGGTTTTCTTCAAAATTATTATACGGGTAACAGCTACGGGATAATTAAATTTTCTCCTGATGGAAACATTGTCAGGAAAACTTTTAATGATAATTTCCTTGACGGTATGTTTGTTCCTGCATATATGAACATTTTGCCGAATAACGATTTAGCTGTTACAGGATATTATGATACTCAAGCGTTATCTTATTCACAGGAAGTTACAATGCGTTACTCGCAGCCGCTTGCAATTTTTGAAAATGAAAATCTGAAAATTTATAAGTTTTCTCTCTACCAAAACTATCCCAACCCGTTCAACCCTAATACAGTCATCAGTTTTCAATTACCGGTTAATAGCTTTGTAAATATAAAAGTCTTTAACATCAACGGAAGAGAAGTATCTGAACTTGTAAACGAAAAATTATCCGCCGGAGAATACAAGATTGATTTCAATGGAAGTTTATTGCCAAGCGGAGTTTATTATTATAAGATGACTACGGAAAATTTTTCGGAAACAAAGAAAATGATTTTAGTTAAGTAGGTCAATGTTCCCCTCCTCTTTCGAGGAGCGGTTAGGGGTGGTTTACATCGTTCCAACTCGATGCTTGTCCCGCCAAAGGCGGGAGCTAGGGAATATACAAGGTTACTTTACAAATTTGAATCTATATTATAAATTCTTTATTGTGAATTCTGAATTGTAAAATCTGTGCCATCATAAAAATCATACTCATCCGTGTTCCCTGTAATACAATTCCAAAGAAAAACTCAAAATCTCGTTCAAACAAACTCTGTTAAAACAACAGAATATCCCCCGTTTTGCATAATCTCGGAATAAAAAACTGTTTTAACTATTATTTATTTCGCAGCCTCCAAAATAAGCGTAAGTTTTAAATCTGCAATCTGTCCTCTGAACTCTGAAATCAGCGAAACCGCTCCCTTTTCAGCCTTTCCGCTGCCTCCTTCAAACCGCTAAAATTCGACTGGTTTTGCACTTTATCATAATACCCGTCCGCCTTGCCACGATTACCCATAAGGTCGTAAGCCATGCCCAGCTTCAGCCAGCCGTCAGCGGCTATCTCAGTCGTCTCTTTATCCACTTTCCGGCTCAATTCTTCAGCTTTCAGGAGGTTCTTTTCCGCCTCCGGTAAGTTCCTTTGAAATAAGTAGCTTACGCCCAGATAATAATGCGATTCCCGCCTCAATTTCTCATTAAATCCGAAGATATTGGAGTCGCACAAAGCCAGCGTTTTTTGCCAGCCGTCAATGGCAGCAGACCAGTTCGACTGCCCGATATAGCTCCTGTTCAAAAGCTGCCTAAAAAAGGCATTTTGCGGGTAAGCCGTAACAAGCTCCTGCCCGTAAATCTGCGCCTCATGGTAGTTTTTCTCATAAATTGAATAAAGGTAGGCAAGAATGAACTTTGCCTCCGTCCGGGCATATAGCGATGTGCTCGCTATCTCCTTTATCTGTGCCAGCCCCTTGAGCTTATCTCCCTTTGGAAAGATAATCATAAGCGGCTTAATTACAGGATACTTATCGGGTACGTATTCAGCAAAATAATTGTATATTCCCAAACCGAATTTCACATCGGGATTGTTGGGGTTCAGCTCGTTTGCCCTATCCAGCAGGTTCAACGCCGTCTTGCCGTCTTGGGCAGCTTTTAGCCAGCTATCCTTCAGGCTATAAACCAGCCCCCTATAGCCAAGCGCTCCACCCTTATAAAAAAGGGCATTGGCATCATCTTCGTTTTTATCAAGCAGCTTATCGCAAACCGATTCCACTTTTTCTATTTTCTTGAAAAAATCCTCGTAAAACGCTTCATTATCCCTCTCTATATTAACAGCCCACCAGCTTGTCATCGCATCGAAAAAATAGCCTTCGGGCTTATCAGGGTTAGCGCTGATTACCTCTTTGAAAATACTCCGCGCAGAATCAAACTTCACATTGTAAATGAAGTTTATTCCCTGCAGGATTTTCGTTTCAAGGTTTGTTTGAGCGAAGCTATCGGAAAGTGAAATGGAAAAAAGAAATGAAAGAAATATTATATTAACCGGTTTGATATAAGTTCTATTAATTTATACAGATTACAGCGTTGGAATACAGAAAAAGTTCCGGCAGGTTTTTTCCTTCCGGAGAGCTGCCTTAGGGGTAGTCTAACAATCCGGAAGGAATAACTTCTGTAATGCTCTTATTTTAAAAAAAACGCTTTTTTTTGGAAAGAGCTTCTAAGCATTTGATGTACATTGGCAAACATTTTAGTATCCCCCTATATCTGCATTGGCAGTTAGTTAATCTAAGTAACTTATGCCTCCCTAAGATATAAAATAATTTTTCTTTTTTATAGTCTAATTATTTTTTCTATTGTTACAGCTTCTCCGTCATTGAAAATTCCCGGATATAAATCCATCAAATTCGTTTTACTTAATTTTCTAACTGAAACTTTCGACTCAGATTTGGGATTGATTTGGTTTCCTACAGCATCATGGAAAGCAAAATCCGCATTAATAGTAATTTGTTCAATGGAATATTTAGCTAAAAAAATCTTTGCAAAAAGAATTTTGCTAAACTAATTTTACTTTAACAGATTTCAACTGTTACCAAAATATAGAAAAAAATTTACCTATCTGTTTGAATTTTTAAATGATAAATTTAAAAGCGCAAAGAGAGATTAACTCAATTATTTTAAAATAAAAAGATTGGAGAAATCCTCTATGAAGTATTTCTTATTTTTCCTGGCAGTTTTATTTTCCGCAAATTTGTTCGCTCAAAGCAATTTTTCGACAGAGCAGATTCAAAAACTCTCCCGAATCCAATCAAAGATAACATTTGACGGCGAGGCTTACAAAAGCCGCTTTAGCACGGGAATAAAACCTGCATACAATTTTCCAGAAGTTTCTTCAGATGCTTACTCTTCAATTTCATTTGTTCAGTTAAGTTCGCTAAGAAATTACTATGACTTAGAATCAAACGGCACTCCCCTGCAAATATGGCAGGATCCGTCTAATCCTAACAACATTCACGCAGTCTATACTTATTCCTCTCAGGAAACCGGATGGGCAGATAGAACTATTCAGTATTTTTTCAGCAGCGATAAAGGCGCAACGTGGGTATTTGTCGGAAATGTGCCTTCATCCGGCAGAGCAGGTTTCGGAACGATTAGCGGTTTAAGCACGGGAGTTGCTTTAATAGGATGTCACACTAACGCAGGGATTTCAACAAATGTAAGAACTCAGTTCTTTGTTGATGCTTTCCCGGGCTTGGGTTCATTCACAAACTTAGATCCCGGCGGCGCGGCGAATGCTTATATTTGGCCCAGAGTAGTTGGCGGATTGAATGTATCAATTACAAACAAATTTGTTTTTATTGCTTCTACAAGCGGCGCCGATTCTTCATTTTATGGAATTGGAACATCTATCAACTCCTCAAATTTCGTTCCCTACTCAAGAATTAACGCAGACCCTGCCGAGTGCTATTCAATCGCGAGAGGCTCTGACGGCAGAATAGGAATTGCATACAAGATTGATGATGCAAGGTTCCCCACAGAAGTTGGAGACGTTTACTTTACGGAATCAACAAACTTCGGCTCAAACTTTAACACACCTGTTAAAATTTTCGATGCAAATCTTAACACAGATTCACTTGGTAATCTAAGAGGTATTTCTATGGTTTATAAAGGAAATACTCCATGCGTAGTATTTGAAACAATTAAGCAAACAACATCCGGCACATTCTTCCCTGCTTCACCAAGCAAAATAAGATTCTGGTCTCCCGCAGTAAACTCAGGAAACAGTTTAATCATAGCTGATGAAAACAATGTTCCTTTTGCGCCTGCGCGGGGAACCGTAGATGTTGAAGGACCTATTTGCAGACCTTCAATCGGAGCTTCAGCTGACGGCAATTTTTTATTCTGTTCAATGATGGTGCAGAATTCCGCTACCGGCGGATTTGATACGACAAGCTACAATGACATTTATCTTGCGCGTTCAAGCACAAGCGGCGCAACTTGGACAACTCCCGAAAGAATAACACCCACTGCCCCAAGAAACGACTGGGCATATGCAAGCATTTCCCCCTATAACGATATTAGCGGAAGTAACTATTATGTAAACTTAATGATGCAAAGAGATACAATACCGGGCAGCAATGTAAACACATCTGATACTAGAACAAATGCAAGACCTTACTTCGTGAGAGTAGGTTATCAAGGCATAACAGTGCCTCCGGTGGTGCCTACATTAGTTTCACCTGTAAATAATTCGGTTAATCAAAGCTTAACACCCACATTAACGTGGACAGGCAACGGAGAATATTATCAGGTGCAGGTATCTACTACAAGCGGTTTTACAAATATTATCGTTGACCAGACTTTATTTTTAAGTACATCATATCAGATACCTCCTCCAATTCTTACACAAAGCACGACATATTATTGGAGAGTAAAAGCATCGACAACGGGAGTTGGTTCAAGCGCATTCTCATCTCCTTTTGCCTTTACTACTACAAGCGCATCATTGCCGGCTGCTCCGACACTTATAACTCCTTCAAACGGAGCGACGGGTGTAAGCACTTCTCCGGCTTTTGACTGGTTTGACGTTGCAGGAGCAACAAGCTTTAGATTGCAGGTTTCTACAAACAGCGGATTTGCGCCTGTGCTTTATGACTCTGCAAATATTTCGCTTTCACAGCTAAATTTCCCAGCCGTTCTTCAAAACGCAACTACATACTATTGGAGGGTTTCAGCAAGCAACACGGCAGGAACAGGACAATACTCAACATCATACAGCTTCACAACTTCGGTTGCGCCTCCGGCTGCGCCTACTCTTTTTTCTCCTTCAAACGGAGCAATCGGCATATCCCTTACACCAACAATGGCATGGGTAGCTGTTTCGGGCGCTACAGGATATAGCATTCAGATAGCAACCGATTTGAACTTTAATAATGTTGTTTATAATGCAAACTCCGCTACTAATATTCATGCTATTCCTTCAGGAACCCTGATATTAAACACTCTATATTTCTGGAGAGTAAGAGCATCTAACGCAGGAGGAAACGGTCCATATTCGGCAGTCTGGAATTTCCGTTCGACAACTGTAAATGTAAATACAATTGCAGGAGTTATTCCGACCGAATATAAACTTTACGGCAGCTATCCGAATCCGTTTAATCCGTCAACTACAATCCGCTTTGATATTCCGAAGCATTCAGATGTTACCATAAAAGTATTTGATATGACCGGAAAGCAGGTAAGCGAGCTGATTAACTTGTCATTGGAAGCGGGAGCGTATGAAACTAAGTTTAATGCCTCTGCGCTTGCAAGCGGAATATATTATTACAGAATTGAAGCAGGAGAATTTTCGGATACTAAGAAAATGATTCTTGTGAAGTAGTCTTTAGAAAAGATTCACCCTATAAATACAGAAATCCCGTTTCGAAGTATAATTTTCGGAACGGGATTTTTTTTAAAAACAAGGAAAAGTGCCTTTAATTTTCGTTACAACGCCGGAGCGTTGTAACGGGGAAAGAGCATTGCATTGCTAACGTAGAGACGCAATGTATTGCGTCTCTACAGTTGCCACTTTGAATGCCATGACAAACTTTTTATCTAACTTTAGAGAGGTGCCTTAAATTTTGTTTCCTTTTAATAATTTATTATCTATGAAAAAAAATTTGTCGTTTAGTGAGTTTTAGAATACAGAATTTTTAATTCTCGTTACTACGCTCCGGCGTTGTAACGAGGGAAAGAGCATTGCATTACTAACGTAGAGACGCAATGTATTGCGTCTCTACAGTTGCCCTTTAAATGCTATGACAAACTTTTTATCTAACTTTAGAGAGGTGCCTTAAATTTTGTTTCCTTTTGATAATTTATTATCTATGAAAAAAAATTTGTCGTTTAGTGCGTTTTAGAATACAGAATTTTTAATTCCCGTTTTTTAATTCTCGTTACAACGCTCCGGCGTTGTAACGGGAGAAAACAACTCGCATGTTCTGTAGAAAATCATATTCATTATAACCGACTACATTCCAAAAATTTTTTCATTAGATTTAATCAGAAAAATCGGTGCTTCACTTTACCAATATCATCTTCTTTGTATCTGAGAATGACGGCGTTTCTATTTTATAAAAATATGTACCGCTTGATAAGTTATCTCCCCTGAATTCCGTTTCATAAACCCCGGCAGTTAAATTTTCGTTTACAAGAACCTGCACTTCCCTGCCGCTTATATCGAAGACGGAAATTTTTACAAATTCATTTTTGGGAATTGCAAATTTTACAGTCGTGCGCGGATTAAAAGGATTAGGATAATTCTGCTCTAATGAATAATTCGCTGCAACTTCACTGCCGCTTACAATTTTTACAGGCGGGTTTATCCCTACATACAACAATGCTCCCTGATACCCGCTGACAAAACCTCCATTTACAGTGCGCATCTTTACTCCCCAGAGGTCTAGAGTTGTTCCGTTTGGTCCCGTAACATTACTTTGAGATAAAATCCATTGATTTCCCTGACATCTGAAAACTTTTCCTTTCGTTCCCACCGCTAATCCCCTTCCGAACTGATAATCAAAACTGTAGATGTTTACACCGCTTAACCCTGCTGTATCAACTGCTAAAGTCCAGTTTGCTCCTCCGTTAGTTGTTGCATATAAACAGCCATTCTGGCTGCCTGCAAATCCCGTAGAAGCGCCAAGCCATTTCATTTCATAAACATACTGATTGGATGGATGAGAGATTCCAGTGCTATCCCATGTCGAGCGGTTTGTGGTTTTTGCTACTCTTCCAAGCTGACCGCATACATAACCTGTATTGTTATCTATAAATGTTACATCCTCTATATCGTTATTAGATGCTCCCCAGCTTAACTGCGAAGCCCAAGTTGTGCCTGCGTTAGTGGTATAGTAAAGCTCACCATTATCGCCTGCGCAGTAGCCTTCGTTTTGGTTAAACCAATACATAGTTCTATTTGTAGCAGATGCAACGGGAGTATTTCTATAGGTAAATGATGTTCCTCCGTTATTGGTAATGCCGAATGTTCCTCCCCCGCCGCAAATATAAAAATTGTTTGCATCAAAGACTTTTACATCGTATAGTTCAAAGCCCTGAGCAGCTTTTACAAAAGTCCAGTTTGTTCCATTGTTCGTAGTTTTAACAATTTGCCCCCTCCAGCCGACGGCAACACCAACATCTCCTGCAGGAGTTGCATCTATTGCATGGAATCTGCATGAGGATTCCACGTAATCCCAGCTTGCTCCTGTATTTGTTGTGCGCATTATTGTTCCCTGCTGACCGCTTGCAAAAATTTCAGTCGGGCTTTTATAACATGCGCTGAATAATACCTGCGCTGTTAACTGTGATACGGCAAATGAGTCCCAGCTTACTCCGCCGTTTGACGTAATATAATTTATTCCGTTGGAGCCGACAATTAATCCTTTTAATGAATCAATAAAATCAACCGAATACAAAGGCGAGGGACCATTATCTAAAGCGAGAGTAAAATTCAATCCCTGATTAGTTGACTTATATACAACCTGCGAATTTCCTACAACCCATATATTACTGCTTCCGGCTTTCCTCATCCCGTTAAACCCTTGCGTACCGAACCGAAGTGAATCCCAGTTTGCGCCTCCGTTAGTAGAACGGATAATTACACCGCTGTTACCTGAGCAGACAATTGTCTGGTTACCGAACAATTCGATTATCGAGCGCGAGCTTGTGCAGTTCGTGTTCAATAAAGTCCAGTTCAATCCGCCGTTAACAGTTTTTAAAACCGTGTTAGTAGGTATAGATGCCACACTTGCGCCGCATACGTAGCCGGTATCCGTTCCGCTGAAAGTTACATCGGATAAATCTCCGTTGTATGGCGAGACATCAATGGCAGTCCAGTTCACTCCGCCGTTTGTAGTCCGCAGAACTAAGCCGGCGTTTCCGACCGCAATTCCGGTATTGGCATTAATGAATTCAAGCGACATAACTCCCCTTGTCAAACCTGCGGGAGTTACCGGCTGCCACGTTGCTCCTGCATCGGTAGTTTTTGCAATAAAAATATTTGTGGTGAAACTTATATCATCACCGCAGCAAAATCCCGTAGAAGCGTTGACAAATTTCATATCACGGATTGCTCCGCCGAACTTGCCGATTTTCAGATTGGAAACAAAAGTCGAGTCAGCAAAAAGATTTGAGAAAGAAAATAAGAGGAGAGAAAACAGTAATACTTTTTTCATAGCCGTATTTTTATGTTATTATTAAGCAAAAACTATTGCGAAGTGTTTTTTATTTCAATTCAATAACCATTGGGTATTTTTATTATTTTATTTTTTTGTGCGGATGATTTGAATAAAGACAACCGCAAAACCCCGATGATTTCCATTCTTTTAAATAATATTCCTTTGACAAAAATTAAACATTGTGAGGCAGAATTTCAAATATATTTCTTAATTGATTAAAATTCTTTTTAAAGCTAAGTTGGAACATACCTTAAAATAAAATAAAAATGAGAAAAGCACTTCTCTCTATCCTTTTCTCCCTCACATTGTATTACCCTGCGGCTTGGGCACAGCAGTTTCGCTGGGTCGAACTTCCAAATTCACCTCGTCCTGACTCAATAATAGATGCAAGATTTGAAGACATGTATTTCTGCGATGCAAACAGCGGCTACGTTATCACTTACACAGGAAATATTTACCGCACAACAGATGGCGGCGCTAACTGGACAAGCACGTCAAAGCTCGTCTATGCCGCAAGAAGCGTGGGGTTTTTTACCCCTGAAACCGGTATTGTCGGCACGCTCGATTCAACCCGCGTGCTTTTCAGAACTACAAACGGAGGCGCTAACTGGACTGATATTATGCCTTCTATACAAGGCGTAATGCCGAAAGGAATTTGCGGAATTTCTATCGTTGATGCGAATACAGCCTATGGAGTCGGAAGATATTTTTGCCCCTCAAACATAATAAAAACGACTAACAGCGGGCTGAACTGGATTTCCATTCCGATAGATACTTCTTTAATGCGCTCGGCAGTGGATGTAAAATTCTGGTCAGCTGATTCAGGTTTTGTAATCGGCGGCTACTCCCCTACAAATCAATATTCTTCGGGCAGAAGCGTTGTTCTGTTTACCTCTAACGGCGGGCAGACATTTCAGAGAGTGTGGTATTCTTCGGCAGCGCAGCCAAACCAATGGGGTTGGAAAATACAGTTTGTAAACAGGCAGCTTGGCTATATTGCAATTGAAAATTTCTCCGCAGGATATTATCTGAAAACTACAAACGGCGGTATGAACTGGACCAGTTTCCTTATAGGCGGGCAGTACAATTTTGAAGGCATTGGATTTATAAATGAAACCACCGGCTGGATTGGCGGATGGGGCACGAACTACCACATGCCTACAATTGAAACAACAAATGCCGGGGCAAGCTGGCATCAGGCAGGCTGGGGTTTTAATGTAAACAGATTCAGATTCATCAACGATACTTTAGCTTATGCAGTCGGGCATAGAGTGTTTAAATATATGAGGCAGTCAGTGGGCATACAGCAGATTTCAAGCGAAGTTCCCGAAAATTTCTCGCTTTCGCAAAACTATCCGAACCCTTTTAACCCTACTACACAAATAAAATATGCTTTAAGATTAGTTGATGATGTTTCATTAAAAGTATATGATGCTAAAGGAAATTTAGTCGCAACGCTGGTTGACGGATTTCAGGAGGCAGGTGTGTATTCGATAACGTTCGATGCCTCTGAGCTTCCAAGCGGAGTATATTATTATAAATTGATTGCAAAGCAGTTTCAGGAAACCAGAAAAATGGTTCTTGTGAAATAAAACCCGGTCTATTCTGTTTGGATAAATTGTTACTCAATTAATTTTTCAGCACCGGCACTTCCGAATTTTTCTCATTCCCAAGCAGGAGCTTGGGAATGAGTTCATAGATAGAATTTTTAGATACTCCGTCCCAAACCCTCTTTGGGACGAAAAGTAAAAAAAGCTTTTCAAAGCGGCGCAGGAGCTTTGGAACGAGTTCATATCACACAATTTCTCCTTTCTTATCAAATCCCTGCACCGTTTTCGCAGGGGTAAATTCCTCTTTGTAACGCGAAAACTACCCTTCTTTTTGCTTCCAAATACAATTCTCCAAAACACCCGTTTTTTGTTAGGATTTTGTTAGGATTTTTTTTTAATTGTTCAATAGATTTTTCCATAAACAGAAATCCTGTTGTTCGTCTTGAGCGATTAATTCGGGCAGCGGGATTTTTTATAAATATTTTAACATATTTTCGATAAACTGAATTAGTTAAAAATTCTCTTATCTCTTGTTACACCTGATTCACATTTCTCCCTTAGTACTATTCCGATTTTTATATGATATTTGTAAATAAAGCAATTGCTGAAATCATTACTAATTTTCAAGAAGGTTTTGAAAAAAGTTTTTATATCAGGAGAACTTACAGATTCAGGTTATAAGTTATGAATAGGTTTAAAATCGCATTACAAAGATTGATTTTTTATTAGAATATTAGCGATTTTATTTATAACTTATTGGTTTCGCTCCCGTTTTTAAAAAATCATTTTCACCGAAATTTAGAAAATAAAGTAATACTGGTTTAGAATACTTTTTAGAAATCTTCTTTAAATATTAACTAACTTAATTTCCTCAAATGAAAAATCTAATCTCGATTCTCTGCGTAGCGGCAGCATTGGTATTTTTTACCGGTGTGTCGAATGCGCAGATAAGTACGAATGGAAGTTCCGGGCTTGCAGGCAGTTACCCTGACTTAGCCAGCGCAATTACAGCCCTTAACGGAGCTACAATCACATCTCCGGTTATTATCTCCGTTGATGTCGGCAATCCTCAAACAGCGCCTGCCGGCGGTTATGTAATTACCGCAACAGGAACTGTAACAAATACGATTACCTTAACAGGTAACGGCAACACTATTACAGCCAACGCAGGACTTACGGCTGGAAATTTGAACGATGCTATATTCAGATTAAGCGGCTCTGATTATGTTACCATTCAGGGTTTTTCCATGCAGGAAAACGCAGCTAATACAACAACTGCTGCGGCTACAAACAATATGACTGAATGGGGCGTTGCATTGCTTTATGCTTCAGCAACTGACGGCTGCCAAAATGTTACGATTCAGAACAACACTATTACTTTAAACAGGACGTATCAGAACACATTTGCTATTTATTCCAACTCCACGCATACTTTTGCAGCAGTTACAACATCAGTTCCTGCTACAGGGGCAACAGGCGGAAATCACAATCTTAAAATTTACGGAAACACAATTAGCAATGTTAACCAGGGTATTGTAGTTGTAGGTACTACTGCTGCTGCAGATCAGAATACAGGTTTAGATATCGGCGGGTCAAGTTTAGCGCAAGGTAACTCAATTACAAACTATGGCACTACAGGAACATTCTCCGCTTATGCTAACGTATCAGGAACAGTTAACGGAATTTTAATCAGGAACTCAAACGGCTTTAACTGCTCATATAATACAGTAACAAGCTCTGTAGGCGGTGTAACAGCAGGTACATTGTATGGTATTCAGCAGGCGGCTGCAAGCGTTGTACCAACAACAACCTTTACTAATAACATTACTTACAACAGCATTTCATTAAAAAGCGGACTTGCTTCAGGAGCTATGAACGGTATAAACGTTCCGGCGGGTTCTGCAAGCACAACAAGTACTTTTAATATCACGAACAACGATTTTAATAATTTTGGTCATACAGTTTCGGGTACTGGGGTAATTACATATATTGTGACCGCTTCTGTACACCTTAATACAACAATAAGTAACAACACTTTCACCAACATGACGGTTAATACTACCGGAAGTGTTACATTTATTTCTCAAACTTTTACACTTACTCTTGCAGGCGGAACAAAGACTGTAAGCGGAAACTCTATTGTAACCGGCTTCAGTAAAACAGGCGCAGGCGGTACTATTTTATGCGTTACTGATAACGGCTCATCTACAACAGTCGTTCAATCAAATTGTACAAATAATAATTTCTCCAATATTACAGTTACAGGCGCAACAACTTTAACAGGCTTGAGCTATACAGACGGCGGTACTGCTCCTTCAAGAACAGTTACAGGAAATACAATCAGCAACTGGACAGGCGGCACAAGCGCAATCAACTGTATGAACTTCACATACTGGAGCGGAAGCACATCTACTCTTAACACAAATACAATTTCTAATGTCACAGGACAAGGAGCTGTTACAGGAATTACTATCGGAAGTACAGTTATAACTGCAAATCCAATGTCTGTTTCCAATAATACAATTAATAACTTGTCTTCAACAGGTACAGGCGGAGCAGTAACAGGTATTACCTGCTCAAATACTTCTCCTGTTATTAACATAAACGGAAATACTATTAACACCCTTTCTTCTACGGGAGCTTCTTTAGTAAGCGGTATTTCCGTTTCAGGAGCAACCAACACAAGCGTTTACAAAAATAAAATATACGATTTAACCGGAAGCAATGCATCATCAACAGTATCAGGTGTAACAGTTTCAGGCGGTACGTTGGTTTATATTTACAATAACCTTGTTGGAGATTTAAAAGCTCCTTCAGCTAACGCAGCTAACCCTGTAAATGGTATTAACATTTCAGGAGGTACAACTGTAAACGTAGCCAATAATACGGTTTACATTGCTGCAGCAAGCGCCGGCGCATTATTCGGCTCATCTGCCATAAACGCTTCCACAACTCCCACTGTAACATTGAACAATAATATTTTTGTAAATAATTCTACGTCTAGCGGAGCAGGATTAACAGTTGCCTACAGAAGATCAACCACTACACTTACGACTTACGGTGCTTTATCAAACAATAACGACTTCTTTGCATCTACAATTTTTACTGACGGTACTAACACAGATATTTTAATGTCGGCTTACAAAACAAGAGTTGCTTCAAGAGATGCAGCATCTTTCTCTGAAAGCCCTAACTTCAGAAGCACAGCAGGTTCAAACGCTAACTATCTGAAAATTGACTCAACAATTGCAACACAGTTAGAAGGAAGCGCCTCTATTATTTCTACACCTGCAATCACATCGGACTATTACAACATTGCAAGATACCCGAATGCAGGATATCCGTTCAACGCAAGCTATCCGCCAACTGCGCCTGATATTGGCGCAAATGAGTTCGGCGGTATTCCGATTGACTTAGTTCCGCCTGTTATTACATATACGACTTTAAGCGCAACAGGAAGCACATCGGACAGAACACTTGCAAACGTGTCAATCACTGATGCTTCAGGCGTTCCAACCACAGGCGCATTACAGCCAAGAATTTATTACAAGAAAAACGCAGGTTCATATTTTTCATCTCAAGGAAGTAAAACATCAGGTACGGGACAATCAGGAGTATGGAGCTTTACAATCGTTGCAGCTGATATGGGCGGTGTTGCAGCAGCAGATGTTATCAGCTACTTTGTAATTGCTCAGGATATAGCTCCGGGCGGACCGTTTATTTCTTCAACTCCCGGCGCAGGTTTAGTTGCAACAGATGTAAACACTGTTACAACTCCGCCGACAACTCCGAGTACATATACAATTACCGCTCCTTCACTTTCAGGCTCATATACAATTGGTACAACATTATTCAGACCTGTAGGCGGCGGCAAATTGGAATTTGAAGCAAGAACAAGAACAGTAAGAAAAGTTATTTCAAGCAAAACCGATTTCGCAACTGCAAAACAGGATGTAAAACCCGGAACACAGGTTGACGCTCCTGCAGCAGATTACGAAGCCGATGTAACGGAAACATACTTTGTTCCTGTTGTAAACGGAAAAGAATATTCAGGCAGCTTATATCATGAATATACAAAAGAAGAAAAAACTCAATTGGGCTTACCTGATAATATGGTCGGAGACTATGCAACACTTTCCGCTGCTATTACAGACCTTAATACAAGAGGTGTAGGCGGCGCAACAACATTTAGTTTAACGGATGCTTCGTACACTGAAGCTGCAACATTAACGATTTCTATAACCAATGAGGCAGTTACAACAGCATCTAACACTGTAACATTCAAGCCGGCTGCATCAGTAACACCGACAATAACTGTTACCTCTACAGGTGTTGCAATAAACATTGCAAACAGCTATGTAACATTCGATGGTTCAAATTCCGGCGGAACTTCAAGAGATATGACTCTTATCAATGCCGGAGCCGGCGCAAACAGCGGATGCTTCTCTACAGGTTTCCCAAATGTTACAATTAAAAATATGAAAACGCAGTCAACAAGTTTTTCAGTTGGCTATGGTATTTTATATAGCGGTGTAGCAGTAACATCCGGCACAATTCAGAATAACGATGTTCAGAAAGCTGTAATTGGAATTCAGATTCAGGCTGGCACATCAAATGTTTCTATCACAGGAAACAGTATAGGAAGTGTTGACTCATTATCAAAGGTTACTAACGGCGGAATTATAGTGCTTTCATCAACCAACTTCACAATTAATAATAATACTATAGTTGGAGTAAGCAGAAATGCAACAAATTCAACATCCGGTATTCAGATTGCGGTTTCAGGAAGCCCGTCCCCTTCCGGCGGAAATATCTACAACAATATTGTTTCCAATGTTAAACACTCTGGATTCAATTCTGCAGCTTATGCAGCATACGGTATTTATTTGGGAACAGATATTGCGTCTTCAAATATCTCTGTTTACAATAATTCCATTTATGATATTCTGACTCAGGGTGATGGCTCTACTGCAGGAACCACATATGCTCCGCACGGAATTTACATCGCAACAGGCGGCGGATACAAAATTTACTATAATAGTATTTCATTGTATGGCACAATCACTGACCCCGATGCAACAGCACTCAGAGGCGGATGTATAACAGTTGAAGCAGGAACAAACGTAGGTACGCTTGATATTAGAAATAATATACTTCAGAACACACAAACAATGACTGTTCCAGCCGCAGTAAAGAAAACTTATGCGTTTATTTCAGTTGCTGCTAATACTGCTTACTCCAATTTAGATTACAATGATTATTATGTATCAGGTGTTGATGGCGTATTCGGATTTGCTAACAGCGCAGACCAATCAACAATAACCGCATGGAGAACATTTACAGGCAAAGATGTGAACTCTATTTCTACTGATCCGTTCTATGTATCTGCAACAAACCTAACACCTCAAACTTACAATGTTAAAGGAAAAGGCTATCCGATTGCAACCGTATCAACCGATATTTTAGGAACGGCAAGAAGTACTTCTATAACAAACGGACCTACTGACCCGGGAGCATATCAGTTTACGCCGGTATTTAATGCAGTTTCCACTATGGTTCAGTCAATCGTAGGCAATGGAACTTACGGATTTTCTTTCGGTGGAACAACTTACGGGTGGATTAACATTACCAACTATACAGGAGATATGGCAGCATTTGATATTTCATGGATTCACTATCAGGGTGTAAATCCTCCCGGCTCTGCAGGGCAGCAGTTCAATGCTGCTTATGACAGTATCTGGGTATCAAACGGTTCATTGGGCACTTCTACTTACGATGTGCAGATTTTCGTTCCGAAGAACAACTTGAGAAACATTGCAGATACAAACAACATTATCCTTGCAAAGAGCAATGACGGTGGCGCATCATGGAATGCTGCTCCGGGTACCACAAACGGTTACATCCCCGGAAACCCCGGTTTTGCTTATGCTAACGGACTTACTTCGTTCTCTCTCTTTGCTGTAACAAGCACTGATAATCCTTTACCTGTTGAGCTTGCTTCATTCACTTCTTTAATTGATAAGAGAAATGTTGAGCTGAAATGGTCAACTTCTAAAGAAGAGAACAATGCAGGATTTGATATTGAAAGAAAGCTAGTCAATGAAAACTCATGGTCAAAAGCAGGTAACATACAGGGAGCAGGAACTTCAAACACAGTGAAGAACTACAGCTTTGAAGACAGAAATCTTGCTTCAGGAAAATACAACTACAGACTAAAACAAATTGATTTCAACGGAAACCATAAATACTTCAATCTTTCAAGTGAAGTAGTAGTCGGCGTTCCGGCTAAGTTTGAGCTGAGCCAGAACTACCCGAATCCGTTCAACCCGTCAACAAAGATTAACTACGACCTGCCGTTCGATAGCAAGGTTCAGATTAAAGTCTTTGATATGACAGGCAGAGAGGTAGCGCAGATTGTGAACGAAACAAAGACTGCCGGATATTACACAGCGCAGTTCAATGCTTCGGCAATGGCAAGCGGTGTTTACTTCTATACAATCACAGCTACAGGCGGAAGCCAGTCGTTTGTGAAGACAATGAAGATGGTTCTTGTGAAATAAATTACGAATTACGAGTTGTAAGTAATTCATAAATTTGAAATCTGAAATTAGAAATAAAAATGCTCTTGTTGAGAAATCGGCAAGAGCATTTTTTTTAGCTTCTGTTCATTGCGCATTATTAATTGTTAATCGCTCCCCTTCTTGCCGCTAAAACACTAAATAGTTATCAGTTGCCGGTTTTCAGTTGTTAGTAATAGATTTAAAGTGTTTGATTTACATCCTGCATTCTGAATTCTGCATTCTGAATTCTGCATTCTGAATTCTGAATTCTGCATTCTAAAAATACTCGTTTTTTGTTAGGATTTTGTTAGGAAATTTTTTTATTTTATTATATAATTTTTAAAGAAATATTCCGGCTCTGCCAAAAAACTTTCTAAATCTCTAAGAAAGTATTTAACAACAATCTCACCTTTACTCTCTCTAAGAAAAATCTCACGGAAAAAGTGTATCCAATTTGCAATCGGATTTTTCTTCCTCTAAGAAAAAAGAAATTCATATCTCAATTTTAAAAAATATCTCAAAATTTCCCCTATGAAGGAAACTGCGCGATGTATTTTTTAAAACTCTATTAAATTTTATTAATTAACCAACTTTTAACGAGATGAAAAAAGTATTTTTTACATTTACTTTTATTTTAGCTTTTGCGCTTTTCGGCGGCAAAGTTTTCTCGCAGATTGCAGTTACGGTTACGAATCCGGGCAATACAACGCCTAATCTTTCGGCTTCGTACATATCTCTTGCAAATGCGCTGACTGATTTAAACAATGTAACGGCGATGACGGGTCCCGTTACGCTTACTCTCACAGCAGGCGGTTCCGAAACTGCGCCTCCGACCGGGCTTACAATCGGAAGCGCTACTCTTAATCCCGTGCTTAGTGCAACAAACACTGTTACGATTATTGTAACAGGCGGAACGGCAACACTAAATGCAGGCATAGGAACTGCCACTCCCGGAAGCGCTGCCCCTGACGGAATTTTAAAAATCGTCGGAGCAGATTATATCACAATTGACGGAATGACTTTCACCGACGGCAATGCATCGAATCCTGCAACGATGGAGTTCGGAGTTGCGCTTTTTAAGCAGGACTTATCTGACGGAGCGCAGAACAATACAATAAAAAATTGTACGTTCAATATGCAGAGGATAAATAATGCGGCGGGAACCTCCCCGATGGTTGACGGCGCAGTAGGCATACTCTGCATTAACTCCACGCCAACTGCTGCAACTACAGCATTAGTTCCCACAACTGCAGCAGGCTCTAACAGCAATAATAAATTCTATACAAACACAATCAACAGCGGAAACATAAGCATTGCTATTATAGGTTACGCAGCAGCTACTCCTTTTACTGCTGCTGATTTCGGAAACGATGTCGGAGGCGCTTCGCTTACTACCGGAAATCAGATATTGAATTTCGGAGGCGGCGCAGCAACAAATCCTTCGGCTGGAATTAGAACGCTTGCGCAGTACAACCTCAACGTTTCCTACAATACAGTTAATAACAATAACGGAGGAGGTGTAAACCATGCAGCAACACTCCGCGGCATTTATATAAATACTGCCACGAGCGCAAATGCTACAGTTTCAAATAACACAATCACTGTCAAAGGAGGCGGAACAACATCACAGGTTGCTGCCATTGAAAACGTTTCCGGCTCAACAGCAGCAGGCAATACTATTACGCTTTCAAACAACACAATCACAAACTGCACATATTCTACTGCTACAAGCGGAGTATTCTATGGGATTTATAATACTGCTTCACCGGCAAATTTGAACATGAGTTCAAACATTTTCTCAAACAATTCAACTTCTGCCACCAGCGGCTCGTATTATCCGTTTTACAATTCAGGAACAGTTACCGTAAGCTCAAACTTCAACAACAACAGCGTTAACGGAGTAACTTTCTCGGCAGGAAGCAGCGCGATTTTCAGAGGAATTTATAACACCGGAGGCGGTTCAGCTTCAACATTGAATATTAACTCAAATAATTTTCAGTCAATCACATTTACGGGAGCGCAGACAGGAGAGTGTTCTTTTGTTTATTCTTCAGCCGCCGCTCTCACACAGACTATAAATTCCAATACGTTCACGAATCTGAATCTGAATTCAACTTCGGGAACTACATATTTAATTTATAACAACATCACCTTGCCTGCTGCAGGAAGCGCGACAATAACCAGCAACTCAATTGTTACCGGGCTTACAAAAGCAGCGGGCGGAAGTTTATTTTTAATTTACAATAACGGAGGTTCCCCTTCCGGCACCACTGAAAACTGGAGCAATAATTCTTTTTCAAATATTACGTTAGCCGGAGCAACAACTTTCGGCGGAATTCAAAATTCCGACGGAGGCGCGCCGACTAAAACCATTAGCGGAAACACCGTTTCAAATGTATCAGGAACAACAGGCGCTGCAACAGGTATGCTTGTTACTTATGGTACTGCAACCATTTCAGGAAACACAATCACTAATATTTCCGCCGGCGGAACAGTTATTGGTATATCTGCCGGAAACTCTAGCACAACTTTACAAAATATTTCAGGAAATATTATTAATACCCTTTCATCTACAGGAGCTGCGGCTGTAACGGGAATTATCTCCTCCCCTTCCGGCACAAGCGCTGCATCTAACATTTTTAAAAACAAAATATCGAACCTTTCGGGAAGCAATGCAAGCTCTACTGTTACGGGTATTTCTATTACTTTAGGAACAACTACTACAGTTTATAATAATATTCTCGGAGATTTGAGAACAACTGCTGCCAATGCAGCAAATCCGCTCGTCGGAATAGCCGTTTCAGGAGGAACAACAGTTAATCTCTACAATAATACTGTATGGCTTAACGGAACAAGCGCAGGAGCGCTTTTCGGTTCAAGCGCAGTTTCGGCTTCAACTTCGCCTACATTAACGATGCGAAACAACCTGTTTGTAAATTTATCCACTCCAAGCGGAGCAGGCTTAACTGTTGCTTACAGAAGGTCATCATCAACTCTTACTACTTATGGAAGCGCGTCGAATAATAACTGTCTGTATGCCGGAACTCCCGGGGCATCTAATTTATTATTCTATGACGGGACAAATTCAGAGCAGACAATCGCAGGTTATAAAACAAGAGTTTCACCGCGCGATATTTCATCAATGACAGAAAACGTTACATTCAGAAGCACCAGCAGCGCCAGTGCTGATTTTCTAAAAATTGACTCCACTGTCTCTACGCAGTTGGAAAGTAACGGACAGACAATCAGCACTCCTGCAATTACGAACGACTATTTTGATATTGCCAGATTTCCAAACGCCGGTTATCCCACAAATCCGGGTTTTACGGCGGTAGGACCCGATGTAGGAGCGCATGAATTCGGCGGAGTACAGCTTGATTTGAACGGACCGAATATTTCCTACACTGCGTTACTTAATACAGGCAGCACGGGAGACAGAAGTTTGACAGCCGTTATCACAGACGCATCAGGAGTTGCAGGCGGAGCAAATATTCCAAGATTATATTATAAAAAATCAACCGATGTAAGTTATCAGGTTGATGCAGTCCCCGCTGTCTTGGGAACAAACTATACATGGAACATCAGCGCGGCAGCAATGGGAGGATTAGCCGCAGGAGATACAGTTAAATACTACGTGGCTGCTCAGGATATTTCAGGCAATCTTACCACAAATCCGGCAGGAGGAAGCGGCACAAATCCCCCGGGAACAACTGCTCCTTCTTCTGTTAACTCATACTATATAACTGGTGCTTCACTTAGCGGAGATTATAATGTCGGATTGGCTATGTTCAACAGAATTTCAGGGCTGAATCTTAAAATGGAGAAGTTTACCCGTAAAGTAATAAAAGATGTTGAAGTTCAGCAGGATGCCCCTGTATTGCCAAAAGACGGCAAATCTGCAATTACGATAGAAGAATTTTCCGCTTATCCAAAAAACACAGTGAAGCAGGAAGTAACGGAAGAATTCTGGGCACCTTCTCTCAACGGAAAAATTTACGATGGTCCGCAATACGCTTTCAGCAGCGCAGATAACGTTGGGGCTTACTCAACAATAGCGGCGGCAATAACCGACCTGAACTTAAGAGGCGTTGCCGGTCCTACGCGTTTTCTTTTGACCGATGCTTCTTATACAGAGGCAGCTTCGATGACAATTGCAATTACAAACGAAGCGGTTCCAACTGCAACTAATACTGTTACAATTAAACCTGCGCCTTTGGCTGCTCCTTCCGTTACGGTAAACAGCACAAGCCCGGTATTTATTGTTTCCAGCCAGTATGTTATTTTTGACGGCTCGAACACAAACAACGGAACGACCAGAGACCTCACTCTCACAAACTCCGGCGCGGGAGCTTCGAGCGGTGTCATCTTTTCAACTGCTGCAAACACTGTTATCAAAAACCTGAAAGGGCTTTCAAGCGGTTTTGCTATCGGATACGGAATTGTTTTATCCGGTGTCTCCAATGGAACAGTAACTAACTGCGATATACAAAAAGCTCTAATTGGAATACAGGCGCAAGCCGGCTCTAACAATATTACGTTCTCAAACAATAGCGTAGGAAGCGTTGATTCATTATTCAAAGTTCAAAACGGCGGAATCCTTGTGCTTTCTTCAACTAACTTTACTGTTTCAGGCAATACCATTGTAGGTGTAAGCAGAAATGCAACTGCCGGAACGTCTGGTATTTTTGTAGGTAACAGCGGCGCGCCGTCGGCTGCTAACGGCACAATTTATAACAACAATATTTCTAACGTAAAGCACTCCGGCTACAACGGAAGCGCTTACTCTGCTTACGGAGTTTACCTCGGAACAGACTTAGCTTCGTCAGGAATTACAGTTTACAATAATTCAATCTATGATATTTACAGCCAGAGCGATGGCTCTACCGGCACAGGTACTGCCTATACTCCGCATGGAATTTACATCGCAACAGGCGGCGGATATTCAATCTATTACAATAGTATTTCTTTATACGGTCAGATTACTGACCCTGATGCTTCACCCGTAAGGTCGGGCTGTATCACAGTGGAAGCGGGAGCAAACGTAGGAACACTTGATATTAGAAATAATATACTTCAGAATACACAGACAATGCTTGTTACCGGAGCAACAAAAAAAACTTATGCGTTTATTTCAATTGCTGCCAATACTGCATACTCCAATTTAGATTACAATGATTATTATGTATCGGGAGCGGATGCAATACTCGGATATGGAAGCTCTGCTGACCAGTTAACAATTTATACATGGAGAACATTTACAGGAAAAGATGTAAACTCTATTTCAACTGACCCGTTCTTCACATCTGCAACAAACCTTACGCCTCAAACATGGGCAGTTAACGGAAGAGCTATTGCTATATCATCCGTAAGCACTGATATTTTAGGCGCTGCAAGAAACACTACCATTTCAGCAGGACCAAACGACCTTGGAGCTTATGAATTCACTCCGGTATTTAATGCCGTTGCTACAATGGTGCAGACAATTACAGGCAACGGAACATACGGATTTTCATTCGCTGGAACAACTTATGGATGGATTACAATTACGGGATATACGGCTGAAGCTGCGTTCGATATTTCGTGGATTCACTATCAGGGTGTAAATCCTCCCGGAGCAACTACCCAGCAATATAATGCTGCTTATGACAGCATCTGGGTATCGAACGGTTCATTAGGCACTTCTACTTACGATGTGCAAATTTTCGTTCCGAAAAATAACTTGAGAAACATTGCTGATACAACTCATATCATTCTTGCTAAGAGCAATGACGGAGGCGCATCATGGAATGCTGCTCCGGGTACTTCTAACGGATACAATCCCGGCAATCCCGGCTTTGCTTACGCTAACGGACTTACTTCGTTCTCACTCTTTGCTGTAACAAGCACTGATAATCCGTTACCTGTTGAGCTTGCTTCATTCACTTCTTTAATTGATAAGAGAAATGTTGAGCTGAAATGGTCAACTTCTAAAGAGGAGAACAATGCAGGATTTGATATTGAAAGAAAACTTGTAAGTGAAAATACTTGGTCAAAAGTTGGCAGCATTCAGGGAGCAGGAAACTCAAATACTGTAAAGAATTATAACTTTGTTGATAACAATGTAATGACAGGAAAATACAACTACAGACTAAAACAAATTGATTTCAACGGAAACCATAAATACTTCAATCTTTCAAATGAAGTTGTAGTAGGCGTTCCGGCTAAGTTTGAACTGAGCCAGAACTACCCGAATCCGTTCAATCCGTCAACAAAGATTAACTACGACCTGCCGTTCGACAGCAAGGTTCAGATTAAAGTCTTTGATATGACAGGCAGAGAAGTAGCGCAGATTGTGAACGAAACAAAGACTGCCGGATATTACACAGCGCAGTTCAATGCTTCGGCAATGGCAAGCGGTGTTTACTTCTATACTATCACAGCTACAGGCGGAAGCCAGTCATTTGTGAAGACAATGAAGATGGTTCTTGTGAAATAAATTACGAATTTCAAATTACGAGTTGCGAGTTGTAAGTGATTCAAAAATTTGAAATCTGAAATTAGAAATTTGAGATAAAAAAGCTCCTGTTGGTGAAAACCGGCAGGAGTTTTTTTTTACTTCCGCTATTTACTTACCACAAAAAATTTCGCACGCAGAAATATTTGCCTCTGTTACAAAATGTTACAATAGTTTACTCCCTTAGCTTTTCAATTTTTCATAAGTTGGTAAAGTAATTTTTTCGGACTCACTCCGGCAAAACAAAAGTAACAATAATAAAAAGACTTATGAAAAAAATTTTACTAATTCTCCCAATACTACTGCTGACAGCGCAGATTAGTTACTCACAATATATTTTCGAAACTTTCGAAAGCTCATGGTTAAGTACACCCGAAGCTCCCTTCGGATGGACACAATCAAGAGAGGTGCTCGTCGGGAACGGCACTCCCGACGGCATTTCTACAACTACCGGTGAAAAAGACTGGCAAAGAAACGTCAATACAGGAACCGGCACATGGGAGCTTAGTCCTTCAAGTCCGGGAATAGTCCCGAACTCGGCAATTTCAGGAACAGGCGCAGCATGGCTTCAGAATAGAAATTTTGGAAGCTCATCACTTAACTGGGGTTCAAGAAGATTAGAGTCGCCTTCAGTTAACCTTTCAAGCTCAGCATTTCCTTATATAAGCTTTTGGATGTTCTACGCAGATAACAGCGAAACTCAAAATCTCAGAATAACAGGCTCGACTGACGGAGGCGCAACTTGGCTGAATATTCAGCAAGTCGTTCCCAACTTTGTTGAAACAGGAACACCGACAGGCGCTACCGGCTGGTCAAGAATAACAGTTGCCGTGCCTGCTGCATTTAAAGCCTCAGGTGTAAAATTTGGAATAGAAGTAACTTCGATATTGGGTGATAATAATATTTTCATTGATGATTTCTCTGTTATTGAGTTCACTCCTAACTCTATCATTTCAACAGGCAGCGGCGGCTTATGGAGTTCCCCTTCTACATGGGCAGGCGGCATTGTGCCTACGGCAAATGATAATGTTACAATAGAAGCAGGCGCTACCGTTACAATAGATGTGAACACTGCAAGAACACAATTACTTTTTGTAAAAGGAAAACTGCAATATGCAGATGCGGCATCTACACAGGTGCTTCAGGCTTTTGGAAATTTAGTATTAGCCGTAGGGGCGGAGTTTAATTCATTTGGCGGAAGCAATGCGAAAAAAACATGTGTAGGAGGAAACATTATAAATGCAGGAACAATTGATTTCGGTATGTCTGCAACATCAACAAGTGAATCTTCACTATTATGGCTGGGATACGGACCTTATACATTTACGAACAGCGGTACAATTAAGTATGGAAAAATAAATTCTATGTGGTGTGCTGTTACACAGGGAGTTACATTCAATTCTGACGTAACAGTATCGTTCAGATTTGTTTTGGGCTTGGGCACAGTAACTCCCAACGGCAAGCTGACGCTTGGGCTTTCAACATCAAACGACTTAATGCTTATCGAGAGATTAAAAGGCAGTTTTGCAGCTGCACCGATATTTGCTTCCGGTGTAAACAGGTATGTCGGCTACCATGACGGCAGCGGAGTTGGCGGAACTTCTTTTTACCAGATAGCGCCGTGCAACAGAATCACACAAACTCCGGGTGAAGAAATTGAATCAGTTTCCGGCACAAGAACAGTAACGGGCGGACTCGGAATTTTAACGCACGGAAAGTTACAGCTTGCTTATCCTTTAACTCTCGGAACGCCTTCATATTCTACATCGCTGACACTTTTGAGAGGCATATTGCAAACAGACAGTATTAACATACTAAGAATTTCTTCAAACGTTTCCATACCTACGGGCACAGACCCCAGCACTGCAACACCTCCGACAAATCACGGTTCATACATTGCAGGTCCGTTAAGAATAGATTTTCCTAATAGCACATCAGCCAGAAGATTTCCGGTAGGCGCAGGAACTGAATTGAATCTATCCTCCCCTAATGCAAACAGAATATTATACTTTACATTAAACACAACAGTATCGTGGACATCAGGAACTTCGCTCACTGTCTCTGTGGTGCCTAAGCCATCCGGCTTGGCTAACTCGCCCCTTACTTATGTAATGGGAACAAGAGCTTACAAAATAACTTTAAATGGAGGTCCTGACCTTCCTACAGCCGTTTATATTTCGGGTTTACGCGGAAGCAACTATACCTACGGAGATAAAAGCGGAAGTGACAGTTTAAAAGGAAAAAGGGAGAATTTGCTTATTGCGCAGTCGCCTTCCCTTACGGGACCTTGGACAGTCCGTTCAGTTGCCGTCGGCTCAGGCGCAATAACAAACAATTCCATCTATTCACAAAATACTTCTGCAAGTTCTCCCGGTCCTATAAGTCCTCTGAATACAAACGGCAGTTATTTTGCGTGGGCAACCAATGCAGTTTTAGCGGAAATTTCTGCAAGGTCATTAGCGCCTTCCGGTAAAGTTTATTATCATTCGCTTTCTACAACTATTCCAATGACAGGAACAATAAAAAATGAGGGTACAGGCGCAACATTATCTGAGGTAAATGTTACGCGAAAGATAATCGGAACTGCATACAGCAGCACAATCAGCATCCCGGCAGGTATTGAACCCGGCTCCATAATAAATACAAATTTCAGTGATTTTACAGGATGGGCATCGAACGTAACTTATCAAATCAAGGACTCCGTTTATTACCCCGGAGATACAGACGTTACTAATGATACAAACTCCGTTTTCTTTACTCCCGCTATTCCAAAAGCTATTATGATAAATTACGGCGGAGATACAAGAAGCAGAGATTCTATAGTTGTTCACATGGCAAATCTCGGTTTGGGTTCTGAATACGATTTAGTATCGTCATTCCCAAATTTCCCTCTTAGCGCGTGGAGAACAATTATATGTTTTGCAAGCAGTGCAAGCAGCATAGGAGCAAGTGTGAGAGATTCACTAAAGCTGTGGCTTGACGGCTCTTCTTCATCGGCAAAAAGAAGTCTTGTAGTTTTTGGAAATGATTTAGGTTATGGAATGGACCCAAGAAGCGACCCCGCTGCACCCGCTGCTGATACAGTTTTTTATAGGCAATATCTTCGCGCGGCTTTTTTGGAAGACTCATGGGTTAGCGCTTTCAATCCGGCGGATAGCACTTTAAAAGGAATAAACGGCTCCCCGTGGACTTCAATTACTGCGCAGAGAATAAACGACCCGTATCCTGATTTAATTCAGCCCGCAACCTGGAACAACGCAGGCGGAACTCTTCAGAGCGTTTTGATTCCCATTACAGAATCAGGCAACGGTGATTCCTGCGCTGCAATTGCTTTCAACGGAACGAATTACAACACCTTCTATATGTCTAATCAATACTACGGTATTGTGCCGACTGTCTCAGGCGCGCTCTCTCCGCAGGGAGTTGTATTGAACGTAATAAAAACTTATATAGAAAATGCAGGAGGAATTTACCCTGTTGAGCTTGCTTCATTCACTTCATCAATTGATAAGAGAAATGTTACATTAAAATGGAGCACAAACAACGAAGAGAATAATGCAGGATTTGATATTGAAAAAAGAGTATCAGGAACAGGCGAATGGAATAAAGCAGGTAATGTTGCAGGCGCAGGAAATTCAAACACAATTAAGAATTATACTTTCTCCGAAAATAATCTCGCTACAGGAAGATACCAATACAGATTAAAACAAATGGACTTTAACGGAAACTACAAGTATTATGAATTAGGAAACGAAGTGATAATAGGAGTTCCTGCAAAGTTTGAATTGAGCCAGAACTACCCTAATCCGTTTAACCCAAGCACAAAGATTAATTTTGACCTGCCGTTCGATAGCAAGGTTCAGATTAAAGTCTTTGATATGACGGGCAGAGAAGTAGCGCAGATTGTGAACGAAACAAAGACTGCGGGATATTACACAGTTCAGTTCAATGCTTCGGCAATGGCAAGCGGAGTTTACTTCTATCAGATACAGGCGGCGGGCGGAAATAATTCGTTTGTGAAGACAATGAAGATGGTCTTAGTGAAATAGACTTTCGTTATTCGTTAATTGTTGTACGAATAACTCATAATTAGAAAAGCCCTGAATGGTGAAAACTGTTCAGGGTTTTTTATTGCATAAATTTTCACATAAAGCCAACTCTTAATTCTGCGCTCAGTGCAGCCATATATAAGGGCGAAGCTTATAACGCTTAGTTTTTGGCTAAACTTAAAATTCTCTTTCCAAACCGGAACTTAGGAAAGCATTCATAAGAAGTTGCTCGGAGCTTTTTATTCCATGGCTGCGTAAGCATCAGCAATTAAGATATGGAAAAAAGTATTCTTAGATTTGAGGCTTGCATCTAACATTAATTGTTAAAACAATAACTTATACGCAAAGACCCCTCCCCTCTGAAACTTTGCCCTATAGTTTTTTCAGCAATTTACGAAAATTTTCAAAACCCCTTATTTTTGTTAGGATTTTGTTAGGATTTTTTTTTAATTGTATCATTAAATCAATATTTCAATTCTGGCAAGAAAGCATATCATAGTTGACCATAAAGTCTCATAAAATTTTGCCGCATTCCTTTTTTCCGGAAGGAATAGAATTAATTTTTTTTTAAACTAAACCAGACGTCCTCTAATGAAAAAAACATTACTGTTTATTTTTTTGCTTAGCGCAGTATTCGGACTCAAAGCGCAATATAAATTATCCGAAGATTTCTCAAGCGGAACCTTCCCGCCAACAGGCTGGAACAGAGGTCCCGGACTCGATGACAGCGGAAACCCTGTTTGGACACGCTCCTCACAAAGCGGTTACGCTTCAGGAACCGGCTCAGCTTTTTGCTATTTTTATAACTGGACTGCCGGAACTGACTCATTAATTTCGCCGTCTTTTACAGCAACTTCTTCAACCGATACTCTGTATTTTGACCATGCTTACAGAACGTACCAAACTGAAGTTGATAACTTGAACGTGTTTACATCCACGGATAATGGAGCATCATGGACTTTACTTCAGAATCTGCCCGGCGGAACAACTGTCGGAACAGGTATGGTAACGGCAGCAGCTTCTACTGGAAACTTTATAACGCCGACTGCCGGACAGTGGCTCACTAAAAAATATGTCCTGACAGCGGGAATTAACAGAATCAAATTTGAAGTAATTACTGCTTTTGGTAATAACCTTTTCTTAGATAACATTAAGGTCGGGCAGCCGCCTTCAATTGACGTGGCAGTTCAGTCACTTGGCTTAACAGGTATTTCATTTGCGACAGGCGCAGGCTCGGTAGCTCCTTCTGGAACAGTTATAAATAACGGCGGTTCAGATGCAACTTTTACAGTAACAAGAAAAATTTCTCCCGGCGGATACTCAAGCACAAAAACCGTAACTGCATTAGCTCCAAACGCTACGCAGGTAGTTACTTTTGATAACTGGGATTATTCCACAGGAATTACTTACACAATTAAAGATTCTGTTTACCTCGCAGGCGATGTAAACCCGGCTAACGACGTTTTATCTGGTACATTGACTTATAATCTTCCGAAAAACATTCTCATTTTTAATGTGCATCAGCAAAGCGTTGACTCTATGACGGCGCATTTAAACCTTGCAGGACTTTCAGGTCAGTATGACGTTATTACTTCGTATCCCGGTATTAGTCTTGGTAACTGGAGAACCATTATGATAGGTTTTCAAAGCGGCGGCGGCTGGGCAGCAGCTTTAAGAGATTCGCTAAAAGCCTATTTGGACGGCTCATCTTTGCCTAATGTTAGAAGTCTCTTAATTTTTGGTAATGATTTAGGATACAACTATGACCCGAGAAGAAATGTGAGCGCAGCTGCCGGAGATACTGTATTCTACAGACAGTACCTTCATGCCCAATACTGGTCAGATGCCTGGACAACTAACTTCCCTGCTTCTGATAGTACTTTAATGGGTATTGTTTCTCCATTCACTTCAATTACAGGACAAAGAGTCAGAGACCAGTTTCCAGATAACGTAGCTCCTGCTACATGGAATACCGGTTCAGGTGTTTTAACATCAGCGTTAATTCCTGTTACAGAGTCTGGCGATGGTGATTCATGCGGAGCTATTGCTTATGCAGGAAATTACAATGTTTTCTATGGCACAAATGTTTATAGCAATTACGTGCCTACAATAAGCGGAGTATTATCACCGCAAGGCGTTATCTTTAATATTGTAAGAACCTATCTTGAAAATAACAACGGACAATTACCTGTCGAACTTGCTTCATTCACGGCATCAGTTGATAGCAGAAAAGTTACTTTAAACTGGTCAACAGCTTCTGAGGAAAACAACGCAGGATTTGAAATAGAAAGAAAACTTGCAAGCGCAACTGTATGGACTAACGCAGGACACGTATCAGGCGCAGGAACTTCCAACACAGTTAAGAACTACACTTTCACCGATAACAATCTTGCAACAGGAAAATATAACTACAGACTGAAACAAGTTGATTTCAACGGTAACTACAAGTATTACAATTTATCCAATGAAATTAATATCGGCGTTCCTAACAAATTTGCTTTAAGCCAGAACTATCCGAATCCGTTTAACCCGGCAACAAGAATCAATTATGACCTGCCTTTCGACAGTAAGGTAAGCATTAAGATATTTGACATTACAGGAAAAGAAGTTTCTTCTCTTGTAAACACGGTTCAGCCGGCAGGATATTATACAATCAGCTTCAACGCCTCTGCTCTTTCAAGCGGTGTTTACTTCTATCAGATAAATGCAGAAGGAAGCCAGAGCTTTACAAAGACAATGAAGATGATGCTTGTTAAATAATTTTATACCTACACTCTCTTAAAAATACGAGAACAGAGAGAAGTGCAGAAACAAAAGAAGCTCCCGCGTGAATGAGGCGGGAGCTTTTTTTTTGCAGTATGGATAAAATCTTGCTTACCCGAAGCTCTTACAGAACCTTATCACACACCAAAAATTTTTCTTAAAAAACTGAATTTAACCGCAAAGATGCAAAGTTTTTGGTAAAGCACTCAAAAATATAATATATTTTTCCTAAATATCTTAAACATAAAACTAATTGCGATTTAATGCCTGTTTTGGCTGAACAATTTCGAGCTTGAGAGATTATATTTTGAGTTCATTTTTAAGGTCTTTGCGGATTTTGCTGTCATATTTTGCGTTCTTCGCAGTTAAATTCATATTTACAAGTTTTAAAAGTTTTTTCCCGTGTGGTGAAATTCAGAACTAAAACCGTATTTTTGTTAGGATTTTGTTAGGATTTTTTTTTAATTTATATATTATTAAAAGTTTTTGGGTCTCACCCAATTATATTTTATTTTAAACCTCTAAAGAAAAGAATCATGAAAAAATTCTTATTGCTTTTAGCAATTGTTCTTCTTTTTTCTGTGAAAGGTTATTCGCAATATTTCACGGAAGACTTTGAATCAGCCTTTGTTGGTTCACCTCCTGCTCCCGCAGGCTGGACTCAAACAAGCTATAACATCAATACAACAGCCGCCAGTGATAAAGACTGGGTACAGAACACATGGACAGGCGCAGCATGGTCGGTAACTTCTAACGGTACTAACCCAACCGGAGCTAAATCAGGAACCGGCGTTTTATGGATTGATGACTACAATTATGTTGGAGCATCAAATCCTCAAAATTCTAGTAGAATGGAATCAGGCGCTATAAATATTTTAGGAGCAACTTCTCCATATTTAAGATTCTGGTATTTTAATAATCAGGCACCGGGGCAAACTATGAATTTTAGAGTTATGCTTTCATCTAATTCGGGCGCTACTTGGGATGCAGTGCCTATTTTAAATGGCTGGGATTCCGCTGCAAATAAATGGAACAGAATCAATATTCCGATACCAGCTGCGTACAGAACTTCTACATTCAGATTAGCATTTGAAATTACCAACAGATGGGGTACAAATAATCCTTTTATTGATTTAGTATCAGTAGAAGAATATACACCCACAACAATTACCTCAACAGGCGCAGGCGGAAACTGGAACGACCCCGCGGCTTGGGTAGGCGGTGTTCCTCCGACTTCAGATAACAACATTAACATTGTTACAGGAGCTACAATTACAGTACCTGCTGTAGTCGGATTAATTGCCCGATGTCAAAATGCACAGATAGACGGTACACTTACATTCGGAACAACTACAAGTACTGCTTTTTGCGCATTTGGAAATATTACAGTAGGCGCTACTGGAAGACTAAATGCTTTTAACGGTACATCGGGAAGAAGTGTTCTTTGCGGCGGTAACTTTACAAATGGCGGCGCAATTAATTTTGCAATACCCAATGCGACAGCTAACAACTGGTCTGTAGCAGGGCTTGCAACCGGTGCTGCAACACTTGTTTTGTTCGGACCCAGCGCCTCAAACTATGATGTAACGGGCACATTAGATTCAGGCAGAATTAATAACGTATGGGTAATTAAGAGCGGAGCAGGCGGAGCATATTTTAATACTGCGCTTACTGTACCATTGACATTCGGAGCATATTCAGGAAATTCTTTTGGAAGTTTAACCTTGGGAAATGCCGGAGCTAACGGCACAACTCAAACTATTGAAAGAAGTGAAGGTTCTTTTCCTATCCCTACTTTTAATAACACAAGAATAACTGCCAGAAACTATAACTATCTAACGACTAATATGGTGCCTCTTATTCGAGCTATTAGAAATTTCGGATCTGAAGTTGAAACTGTATTGGGTGTACGAACCATTACCGGAACATTACGAATGGATACATATAACAGATGGAATCTAAGTTATCCTTTAACAGTAGGAACTGCTACAACCGGAGGATTAACTTTAACGAAAGGAATTATAACAACAGATGCTACTAATATCATCAGCTTTACGTCTTTTGTAGCTCCTCCGGCAGGAATTGCGCCTACAACAATATTCCCTACTACAAACACAGTTCAGGGTTCTTACATTGTTGGACCGGTAAAAATTGATTTTCCTACATCTACTGCGTCGAGAAACGTTCCAATTGGAACAGGCACTAATTCAGGAGATGGCGTTGTTTCTACAAACAGATTACTTGGTTTCTCACTTGCTACAATTACAGCATGGACTGCCGGAACTTCTATAACAGTAACACCCGTTGGTAAACCTTCAGGAACTGCAAATGCTCCCCTTTCATCAGTGATAGGAACAAGAGCATATCAAATTTCATTAAACGCAGGCTCGCCTGATTTATCAGTTGATGCTTATATCTCTGCATTAAGAGCAAACAATTACGTTAATGGCGGCGGCGCTAGCAGCGACAGTATTGGCGTTAACCAACAAAACTTATTTATTGCGCAATCTACGGCTTTAACCGGACCGTGGAATGTTCGTTCACTCACAAGCGGAACAGGCGCATTAGTAAACAATACAGATTATACAAGAAACACAGCATCAGGCGCTCCGGGTCCTATTGCTCCTATTGCAGCAAACGGAGGATTCTTTGCATGGGCTACAAATTCTGTAGCTAATGATGTTCAGGCAAATACAATTATTCCTTCAGGCTCATCATTTTTAGCTTCGCTTTCTTCTCCTATAAGCATGACAGGAACAGTTAAGAATGCAGGATTAGCGGCAACAACAAGCACAATTTATGTAACAAGAACTGTTGTAGGTACTGCTTACTCAAGCTCGACAACTATACCATCGGGACTTGGCGCGGGGGCTACCTCAAATACAACATTTGCTGATTTCAACGGCTGGACATCAGGCGTAACATACCAGATTAAAGACTCAGTTTATTATGCTGGCGATGGTGTTGCAACTAATGATACACTATCTGCTTTCTTTACACCTTCGGCTGCTAAACCTGTTTTGATTTACTATGGAACAGATACGAGAAGCAGAGATTCAATTGTAGCACACATGAATAATCTGGGACTTTCAACTAAGTATGACTTAGTTGCATCATTCCCTGCCGGAACTCCGCTTAGCTTATGGAGAACAATTGTATTTTTATCTATAAGCGCTTATAATTTGAACACAAATACAGCAGTTAGGGACTCTTTAAAATTATGGTTAGATGGTTCAACTCCTTCTGCAAAGAGAAGTTTAGTACTTTTCGGTAACGATATTGGTTACAATGCCGACCCAAGAAGAGGAGGATCTCCAACTCCTGCTGATACAGTATTCTACAGACAATATCTGCACGCTGCATTCTGGTCGGATGACTGGGTAGATAACTTTGTTGCTTCTGACTCAACATTAAAAGGAACAGGTTCGGCTCCATGGAGCACAATAACAGCTCAAAGAATTAACGACCCGTATCCTGATTGTATTCAACCAGCTATATGGAACAATACAGGCGGAACACCTTATGCAGCATTATTCCCGGTAACTGAATCAGGCGACGGAGACTCTTGCGGAGCAGTGGCTTATAACGGAACAAACTATAATACATTCTACATGTCAAATGTTTACTCCAGCATTTCTCCGACTGTATCAGGCGCTCTCTCACCGCAGGGAGTTGTATTGAACGTAATTAAAACTTATGTAGAAGGCGTTGATGGCGTATTCCCTGTTGAACTTGCTTCATTCACTTCATCTATTGATAAGAGAAATGTTACATTAAAATGGAGCACAAACAACGAAGAGAACAACGCTGGCTTTGATATTGAAAGAAGAGTATCAGGAACAAGCGAATGGAATAAAGTCGGCAATGTTGCAGGCGCAGGAAATTCTAATTCGATCAAGAATTACTCCTTCGATGACAGAAACCTTGCATCAGCAAGATACCAATACAGATTAAAACAAATGGACTTCAACGGAAACTACAAATATTATGAATTAGGAAACGAAGTCATAATCGGAGTTCCGAGCAGGTTCGATATATCACAAAACTATCCGAATCCGTTTAACCCAAGCACAAAGATTAACTTTGACCTGCCGTTTGACAGCAAAGTACAAATCAAAGTGTTTGATATGACCGGAAGAGAAATTTCACAAATTGTTAATGAAGCAAAGACAGCAGGCTATTACACTGTAAACTTCAATGCTTCAGCATTAGCAAGCGGAGTTTACTTCTATCAGATAAATGCTACAGGCGGAAGCCAGTCGTTTGTCAAGACAATGAAGATGGTGCTTGTGAAATAAATTACGAATTACAAGTTGTAAGTGATTCAAAAATTTGAAATCTGAAGTTAGAAATTTGAAATAAAAAAGCTCCTGCAGGGAAACCGGCAGGAGCTTTTTTTTATAACCTTTTTTTGCTAATTCAATATAGTATTGTAATTATTTTGCATAGAATTAATAATTTATTTTTACGAATTTAACTCTTACGCACAACGCTCCCAGTGTAAAAACCTTTAAGAAATTTTATCTTATCCCCTATGCGAAATTTATTTATCGCCATTTTTTTTATAGTACTATTAATAAATGCAAACGCGCAATATAAATTAGAAGAAGATTTTTCCAGCGCCACTTTTCCACCTTCAGGATGGACGAGAGGTTCTTCTTTAGATAACAGCGGAAATCCCGTATGGACAAAGTCAAACTTCAGCGGATACGGCACCGGAAACGGAAGCGCATTTTGTTACTTTTTAAACTGGTCATCCGGTAAAGATTCCATCGTATCCCCTTCTTTCACTGCTGCCAATAATGATACGCTATATTTTGACCACACTTACAGAACAAGCATCAACGAAGTTGATTCACTGAACATTTATACATCGTCAAACAACGGCGCAAGCTGGACTTTACTCGTACGTCTTCAGGGCGGAACAGTTGTAGGCACAGGAATGGTAACTCTGCCGCCTGCATTTGCGAATTATAATAATCCTTTTGCAAGTGATTGGAAATCAAAAAAGTATCCTGTTCCCAATGGAACAAATAAAGTAAAGTTTGAAACCGTTACTGCCCATGGCAACAATCTATTTCTCGATAATATTAAAGTCGGTAAAGTTACAAATTATAATGTTGCGCCATATTCAATACCTGTATCAGGGACAGCTTACACAGTTTCAACTTCTATAAATCCCATAGGCGAAGTTGTAAATTATGGAGTAGCAGCCGCAACCTTTACTGTAACAAGAAAAATTTCTCCGGGAGGATATGTAAGCACTAAAACAGTTACAAATCTCGGCGCAGGCGCTACAACTTTTGTAACTTTTGATACTTGGAATTATTCAGTAAACACACCATATGAAATAAGAGATTCTGTTTATCTTATTAATGATTATGACCCCAATGACGATGTTCTGGTAAGATATTTGACATATGTAAATCCGAAAGACATATTGGTTCTCACGTATGAAAACAGAAGCCGGGATTCTATCTTATCTCATCTAAATCTTTCGGGGCTGACAAGCAAATATGATTATCTTTCAACTTATCCGGGCATCAGCTTAGGAAACTGGCGTACTCTTATTGTTGCATTTGCCAGCGGTTCAAGCTGGTCTTCTTCATTGAGAGATTCATTGAAAGCATATTTAGACGGCGCGAATAATCCTTCCGCCAAGCGTTCGCTTTTAATATTCGGAAATGATTTAGGGTATGATTACGACCCGCGCTCAAATCCTTCGGCTCTTATTGCCGATACTGTATTTTATAGAAAATATCTCCGCGCTCAGTTTTGGGAAGATGACTGGACAAGTTTGTTTCCCGGCGCAGGCGGGCTTATAAAAGGCACTACGTCTCCTTTTTCTACCATTACAGGACAGAGCGTTATTGACCCGTTCCCGGATTGCATAAGACCTGCCACATGGAATACAGGAACAGGCACTCTCATACCTGCATTCATCCCTACAACTGAATCGGGCAACGGCGACTCCTGCACGGCAATAGCTTACATAGGAGATTATTATAATGTATTCTACGGAACTAACGCTTATTATAATTATAATCCTACCAATTCCGGTTTACTTTCACCGCAGGGAACGTTCTTTAATACTATCAAAAATTTTATCGAAACCAATGGCGGAGTGCTGCCTGTTGAATTAAGCTCGTTTAGCTCGTCGGTAAACAAAGGAAACGTTTTATTAAGCTGGAGCACTGCAAGCGAACAGAACAATTCGCACTTCACTATAGAAAGAAAGCCAGCCGGCAGTAACAACTGGATTGAAGCAGGAAGAGTAAACGGCGCAGGCAGCTCTAATCAAATATTGCGCTACTCATTCCCGGATAACAATCTGAATACAGGAAAATACAGCTACAGATTAAAGCAAACCGATTACAACGGGAACTTTAAGTATTTTAACTTATCAAATGAAGTAGAAATCGGAGTGCCGGAGAAGTTTGATATTTCACAAAACTATCCGAACCCCTTCAATCCGAATACTGTTATCGGTTATCAGCTGCCGGAAAATAGTTTTGTAACTTTGAAGATTTTTGACATCAGCGGAAGAGAAATTTCAAGAATTGTAAACGAATACAAACAGGCAGGATATTATTCTGCATCTTTTAACGCTTCCGCAATGGCAAGCGGTGTTTACTTCTATACAATCTCGGCAAACGGAGGTAACCGGTCATTTGTAAAGACGATGAAAATGGCGCTGGTGAAATAGTTGGTCGTTGTTAGTTATTCGCTGCCCGTTGTTCGGCATTCGGGTTTATATCAGGGGAATAACTTTGCACGGCACAAGCAGCAATCACTTTTAAAACTCCTGTCGGTGAAAACCGGCAGGAGTTTTTTATTGATAAATTTTGATTACAAACCCTCAGCAATGAACTCTAAATTTTGTAAATGGCAATTCGTGCGCTTATGTCTTCTCCTAATCATAACCATTTTTTTTGCAACCGAACAACGAGCAGCAAATAACGGGAACTTATTACCTCCTCAATTTATTTATACTGTGATACCCAAAATATTCTGAGTATCATAGGAGAAATTGAGTTTAAGAATAAACTTAATTCTCTTATATTGCAAACATTCATTATAAAAACTTATGTGAATTTACTTTTTATGGTATTAAGCCGAATATTCTTAATCCTGAAAGGCTTATATATAACACAGATAAATTCCAAACCCCCATTTGGATAGTATGAAAAAAATAATTACCCTGCTATTACTTGCCTTCTTTTCATCTTTTTCTTATTCTCAGTGGAACTACGGCTCGCCGTTTTCCGCATCAGCCGAGCAAAACGTTTGGCAGCACGTTACTAATCCGATACCTGTTACAACTTATATGGATAGCTTAACGGCTCCTTACCCTACTAATGCCTGGTTCAATTTATTTTATCTATACGGAACTGTATGGCCCAACCCTACTGGACAGTTAGGGCAGAACAACGTATTTGTAAATCCTTATCAGGTCGGCATAGGAAATCAATACACAGGAAATGCAAATCCGAAATCTCTTTTCGCAGTTCAATACAAGCCGTTCCAGACAGTTGAAAACGGCGGGGCTTTTCCGAATGTAAGCTGGGATAACGGGCAGTATATGTTTTTCGGAACACCCGATAATCAGGCAAACTACACTCCCGTTGTATTAAATAATTACACTGAAATTTCCGTCAACCTGAAATTTGTCAATAGCACTAATGCAAACATGTATTACTATGCTCCTATTGTGAGAGGTATGCCCTATGCAACTGTCATTTACAACAACGTTACTCCGGCAGTTTACTTCCCTTCCCCTGTTGTGTGGAAAGTAAACGATATTATAGGAGCGCCTAATCAGGAGTTCACCGGAACATCATTCAAAGTGCAGACAGTTCTCGGCGATCCCGGAGCATTTCGTTCGCAGACCTGGATGGTTTATACTTCTTCGCCGGTTACATTTAAGCTGAACCGCGAAACAGGAAGAGACGGACTCATCTGCGCTACTCCTTTCACAGGATATGTAAGAGCAGCGCATCTGACATATTTCAACGACCCGAAAGCATCCGATACAACTGCGCGTAAAACTTTGCTTGATGCCTTCGCAAAATTTGTTCCCATCAGCGGAAGCGTTCAGGCAAATGTTGCAAACAGCGGAAGCACAACGGCTACTCTCAATTATAATTTTACAAGATATAACGAAGCTTCATTCGGAAGCAACGATTCGCTTCTTATGATGGCATTGCCTCATCACGTTGATATGCTTCCCGCAGGCTCTACATCACAGATAATGAACTATCTGGTGATGAAAGGAACTATGAGTGAAGTAAAGAAAAAACTATGGGTAATGACGGAAAATCTTCCGCAGTATTCTTGGAATCCGCAGCAGGGCACGCTTACAAACGTTCCGCTAAACTGGTGCGACTCCATAAAAAGATACGCATTGCTCGATACGGTTTATTTTATGCCTCAAAACCAATGGACGGATATATACAGCGCGGGAAAAACTTTAGCAAAGCAGGGTCGCATTATTACAATCTGCGATGAGCTTTATGAGAGGGATAACTCACGCTACGCTTCAATGCAGACAACGGCAGCAAACTACAGAGCGCTGCTTGCCATAAATCTTTCAAGATGGCTTGACGGCAGAAGCTCGCTAAATAATCCCGCTCCGGCAGATAGAGATTCAATGATGTATGATAATAAGTATAAAGGAATAATCTCAAGCAAATCTTATGATAACTTAGATAACGATTTCGGCAGCGGAAGATATAACGACCACCATTTCCACTACGGATATTATTTATACGCAGCGGCAGTGATTGCCAGAAAAAATCCTTCGTTCCTTACAAATAACGGCAATCAGTATTTGAACAGAATAACCGACCTTGCAAGAGATATAGCAAACCCAAGCAGAAGCGATAATTATTTTGCTCTGCAAAGATATAAAGACTGGTATGACGGAAACTCATGGGCAAACGGACTTGTCCCCTATGGCGGAGGGAAAAATCAGGAAAGCTCGTCAGAGGCAGCAAATGCCTGGTACGGATTGTATTTATTAGGCGTTGCAACGGGTAATGATAATATGAAGTATCAGGGAGCGATTATGCTTCAGCAGGAAGTCCGCGCTGCGCAGAAGTATTATCACATAAAAAATACAAACCCGACCTATCCTGCAATTTACACAAACGTCTTTAAAACGATTACAAATTTATATCAGGGAAGAATTGACGCATCTACATTCTTCGGACAGGTAAATTATTATTCAAACGGAATACAGGTTGTGCCTGTAACACCTGTTACGGAAAAACTTTGGGGCGATATTGCGTTTGACCAGACAATGTATGACTTCTCTCCGAACGGATGGAAATTTACGGATTGTTTCAACCCCTCCAATACAAACGCGATTGCAAAACGATGGGCAACTATCGGCATAGGGGTTCAGGCAATGGCTTACCCCGATGTGGCGCTGAACTTCTGGCCCAATTACGCATACGATAACAGCAATTTCGATAACGGGCAAAGCCAGACAAATGCGCTTCACTGGATTGTTACAAGAAAGTATAATACGCTTGGAATAGGAGTTCAGACGATTTCAAATGAAATCCCGAAAGGTTTCAGCTTGAAGCAGAATTATCCGAACCCGTTTAATCCGACTACGAAAATTGTTTTTGCGCTTCCGAAAAATGGAAATGTAACGGTTAGGGTTTATAACTCACTCGGAACAGAAGTAGCGACACTTGTAAACACAAAGCAAAATGCCGGGACGTATGAAATCACTTACGATGCCTCTGCCCTTCCGAGCGGAGTTTATTTCTATAAGCTGGAATCAGAAGGATACAGCGATGCAAAGAAGATGATGCTAGTTAAATAGAAGGTTGTTATTCGTTTATCATTGATTGTTGTTTACGAAAACGGAAATGATGTTAAGTAACTAAAACTTATTAATAAAAATCCCTGAATGGAAAAAGCCGTTCAGGGATTTTTTGCTTTATGAAGGTATAACAGGATGGGTATAGTTATTTACCTATCTGTTTATTATTTTAATAAATAATTTTAGTTTCACGCGAGAGAGTAGTTCTTAACTTTTAAAAAGAGCTATGAAAACATTCCTCATAATTTTCTTTTCATTTTTTATTTCAATTAGCAGTTTCGCCCAAAACGGGTGGGTTCAGGTTCCCAGCGGCACTACAAAATCTCTATCAAAAGCATTTTTTATCAATAGCAGTACGGGCTGGATTTGCGGAGATTCCGGCTTAGTAATGAAAACAACAAATAAGGGACTGTCGTGGGCGCATCATTCTCTTCTGACAAGAGACAGGCTGTACGACGTTTTTTTCATTGATACAAATACAGGATGGATATGCGGCGGTTATTATGAAACTTTTGGCTCTCCCGCAAATAAAATGTATCTCGCTAAAACAACGAATGGCGGACTTAATTGGACTACTCTCTTAGACGATACAGACTGGCTGAATAATTTAAGACATATATATTTCTTTGATACAAATAACGGACTTGCTTTTGGAGTCGGCAGCTCTGGTTCAGGCATTACTTCAATCTTGCGGAAAACAACAAACAACGGAGTAAACTGGTCGTATCAACCATATCCGGCTATTAATAGTCTGGCAAAAGGTGTTAACGGAACGTTCTGGTCTTCATCAAAATATTGGGATGATACAGGCGGTGATACTTCATATATAATCTATTCTACAAATAACGGGACAAACTGGCTTGTCAGTAAAAAAGCTGCGAGAAATAATTTTACATCTACCGACGTTGTTGAAAATAATATAGTAAAAACACTTAGCTCCACATCTGCTTTTCCTTACAAGTACTACATTTTGACTTCTACAGATAATGGAGTAAATTGGGATTCTGTCCGCATCTTTTCATACGCATACGATATGGATTTTGTTAATAAAAATACAGGGTGGATTTGCGGCGCCGGCATAAAAAAAACTACAAACGGAGGATTTAACTGGACTGCACAGATAGATTCTGGAACTTACTATTTTACAAAAATCTTTATGCGTGATTCATTAAACGGACTTGCTTTTGCTTCAGGAAATAGAATTTTCATTACTGCTACTGGCGGTGTGATGGATGTAAGACAAAGTAGTAATGAATTTGCAAACAGCTTTTCTCTCTCGCAAAACTATCCTAACCCTTTTAATCCTGCTACAGTTATCAGTTACCGGCTGCCTGTTGCAGGAAGCGTTTCATTAATTGTGTATGACGCTTTGGGCAATGAAGTTGAAACGCTTGTAAACGAAAAACAAAATTCGGGAAGCTACTCTGTTGATTTCAACGCCGCTTCCCTGCCAAGCGGAATTTATTTTTATAAGCTCGTTACCGAAAAATTTTCAGAGACGAGGAAAATGGTTTTAGTAAAATAAATTTTCACTCTATGAAAACAATATTTGTCTGCGCAGTTTTTTTGTTGCTTAGCTCTTTAGCTTCAGCTCAAAGCGGGTGGGTCACACAGTATACAAGCTTAACAAAGAATATTAATGACGTACAATTTATTAATTCACTTACAGGTTTTGCCGCTGCAGATACGGGAACGGTTTTGAAAACAACAAATGGCGGGCAAAACTGGATTCAATATAAAGTTAATATTTCTGACCCGATTTATAGAATAAATTTTGTAACAGAAGTTACAGGATATGCAAGTTCATTAATTAGTTTAGGAGCAAGTGGTTGGGCAGGAAAAATGTACAAAACTACAAATGGTGGAATAAATTGGTATACGCTAACAACAGATCAATTTGTTTCTCCTACTTCTATAGCTGCTCTAAACTCTGATACTGTGTTAACATCTGCAGGAACATTTTTTGACCCAAGTTCTCAGGGAATTATATATAAAACCTTTAATGGGGGTAACAACTTCATATCGTCAAATTATATTACACCGGGATATTATTATAAGGCACAGATAACAAGCAGGTCTTCATGGTGGATAAGAGCTACAATTCCGGCTCCTATAAGATATACTATAATTAAGTCGTCAGATTGTGGTGCGAGTTGGAACAATTTATCCTTTAACGGAAACAATTCTATTACAACAGTGGATTTTTCTTTCATTAACGATAATACAGGTTTTGTATGTCGTTCATCTGATTTTATGAAAACGACGAACAGTGGGGTGAATTGGACAAATATGTCAGTACCCTCATCAACATATTTGTCTCAACTCCAATTTATAAATGAGAATACAGGTTGGATTACATACTTAAACTCATCAGGGATAACAACTGCCCTAAGCAGAACAACAAATGGCGGAGTTTCATGGCAGTATTATCAATTTAATTCGGGGGGTTTAATTAGAGATAATATGAAATGTTACTTTGTAGATGAAAATACTGGCTGGATAGTAGGAGGATATTTTAATTCTCCGAAAGGGTGTATTATGAAAACAACAAACGGCGGCGTTGTAACCGGCTTTACTCAAACAAATTCCGAAATTCCCGATAAATTTTCTCTATCACAAAATTATCCGAACCCGTTCAACCCAAGTACAGTTATTAGTTATCAGTTGCCCGTTGCCGGATTTACGACACTCAAAATTTACGATGCGCTTGGTAGTGAAGTGAAAACTTTGGTAAACGAAAAACAAAATGCAGGAAACTATTCTGTTACATTTGACGGCTCAAATCTCCCCAGCGGAATTTATTTTTATAAGCTCGTTACTGAAAAATTTTCAGAAACAAAGAAAATGGTTTTGGTAAAATAAAAAGTTATTGATATGAGAAAGATATTTGCTCTACTTATTTTTTTTACGTACTCAACTTTGATTGCTCAGATAGCATGGACACCTTTGAATACAGGTTCACTTGGTGAATTGCGTAATTTAGTTTTTCTTGATCAAAATACGGGTTTTGTTATATCAAATATAGCCTCTTCGACAACTGCAAAAATTCTAAAAACAACTAATGCTGGTAATAATTGGATAGAATTATTCTCTATGACTCCTGGTGTTTTTTCAAGTTTACAATTCATTAATAATACTACTGGTTATATTGAAACTAGCACTAATTATCTCAAAACTACAAATGGTGGACTAAATTGGATAACAGTTTCATCTACCTATGAAAAGCCATACTATTTTCTTGATACTTCAAATTGGTATGGCGGTGGTCTTGGTGGTGGAAAAACCACAAATAGTGGAGTAAATTGGACTGCTCTATCTGTAAGTGAGATTTATCCAACCGCTTACAGTTTTTTGAATCCTCGTATTGGCATAATGCATGGTAGATATTTTAACAAAGTTGGTAACTATGGAAAAAGTTATTTTACTACTAATGGTGGAGCAAACTGGCTATCAACTGTTTATACCAGTTCGTCAACACCTTTTATGGTTGGCGGGATAGTAGATAGCAGTTTTTTTTATACTGCCGGAGGTTATGTTGTAATAAAATCTACAAATAGCGGTTTAAACTGGCAACGAAATGAACTGCCAAGTTTTCCTAAAATTCAATCCATACAATTTGTAAATAGAGCTGATGGCTATTTATGTTGTTTAAGTTTTGATGGTATAAACGGATTAGTATTTGTTACAAATGACGGTGGTAATAGTTGGATTTCTTCACCTTTTGTACCGGCAGTCCCTTTATATAGTATTTACTTTACATCTGCCCTTACCGGTTTTGTTTGTGGTAAAAACGGAGCACTTTTTAAAACCACCACAGGCGGGATTGTAACCGGAATTTCGCAGTCAAATTCTGAAATAGCTGATAACTTCTCTCTCTCTCAAAACTATCCTAACCCTTTTAATCCTGCTACAGTTATCAGTTACCGGCTGCCTGCTGCCGGAAGCGTTTCATTAATAGTTTATGATGCCTTAGGCAATGAAGTTTCAACACTTGTCAACGAAAAACAAAATGCAGGAAGTTACTCTGTAGAATTCAACGCTGCTTCCCTGCCAAGCGGAATTTATTTTTATAAACTTGTAACTGAAAAATTTTCAGAAACGAAGAAAATGGTTTTGGTAAAATAATTTGAAAATTTTCTTTTAATTTGTTGTTCTGCTTAAACTATATTTTACAATTAAACTTTCCAGCACAGTTATTTTCGTATGAAAAAATTAGTTATTTCTGCTATTTTTTCCCTCATAGTTTATTCTTCAGCGTTTTCACAATCAAGATGGATTAACCTAAACTCGCTTCCCTCCTTAACAGGTTACGATAGATACGAAGATGTTTATTTTATTAATCCAAGTACAGGATGGGTTATACATTTTTCAGGCAAAATTTACAAAACAGTTAACGGAGGTATTACTTTTACTCAGCAGAGTAATAATTCTGGAGCAGTTTTCAGATGCACCGGATTCTTTGATGAAAACACAGGTATTATAGGTACATTAAACGATACTGCTTCCCTTTTACGAACTACAAATAGTGGTTTAAACTGGAGCAGAATTTCAAATATCAACGGCGCATACCCGCTTGGGATTTGTGGTATTCATATTGTTAACTCAAACACTGCTATCGGAGTAGGAAGATACTCATGCCCTCCGTACTTTCTTAAAACTACCGATAAAGGAGTTAGCTGGGTATCGTATTCAATGGAACCCGCTCAGATAAAATCTCTTGTAGATTGTTATTTCTGGAGCGCAGATTCAGGCATTGTTGTCGGGGGATACAATCCTGCTAATAATTATCAGGTATCAAACTCTGTAATTCTGCTAACTGTTGACGGAGGGAAAAGTTTTACTACAGTTTTTAAATCTTCCCGCACAAGTGAATGGTGTTGGAAAATAAATTTTGTTAATGCCAATACCGGTTTTGTATCAATTGAAGCCTGGAACTATGGCGTAGTATTAAAAACTACAAATAAAGGACTAAATTGGAGCGAGCAAGTTTTTAATACTGCCGATGACCTTGAGGGTATTGGGTTTATAAATGAAAATACAGGATGGATTGGAAGCCACGATTTAACTCACGAAACCACAAACGGCAGCGCAAACTGGTCGCTTGTTACATGGGGAAACAAAATAAACCGATTCAGATTTATAAGTGATACTTTAGGTTATTCTGTAGGCAATTCCATTTATAAATTTACTCAAGAATCTGTAAGCGTGAGCAGCATCTCGGAAAAAATACCTGAATATTTTTATCTGCAGCAAAATTTTCCAAACCCATTTAATCCGTCAACAAGAATAAACTATGAACTGCGCTTATCCGGCTTTGTTACATTAAAAGTCTATGATATAAAAGGCAGTGAAGTACAGGAATTAGTTAACGAAAAGCAAAACGAAGGCATATACTCTGCCGAGTTTGACGGTTCTGCGCTGCCCAGCGGTATATATTATTATAAGCTAACAGCAGGAGAATTTTCAGAAACGAGAAAAATGGTTTTAGCAAAGTAAAAATATGAAGCTCTTTCGATAAAATTTTCAGAAAGTTTTTTTCAAATAATCAAAAGAGCTTTTTGTTCTGCGGCACTTCGAAAATACTATAATATTCCTTTCAGTTAAACTATTTTTATCCGTATCACAATTGATACCAAATTCAAAATTGTGTTCAAATAAAAATGACCAAAAACCTCTCTGTAAAAATAATCATTAGTTTAGTTATTGCGCTTGCTTCCGTAATTACGCCGGAGACGAATCTCCTTGCGTGTCATAAGCTTCCGCCAAAGAAAATTATTGTTGTCGGAGCGGGGTTATCCGGGCTTGCCGCAGCGCAAAACCTCCAGCAAAAAGGATATGATGTTCTTGTATTGGAAGCTAAAGATTACATAGGAGGCAGAGTAAAAAGCGAAACAGTAAACGGAGAGAGGTATGAACTTGGGGCATCTTGGATACACGGAGATAAAAATAATCCTCTCGCAGATATTTTAAAAAAAGAAGGAGCTTCGCTGATTCCGACGGAATGGAGTCCTATAGTTTATTATAAAAACGGAAAGAGAATTGAATTTGCTGAAGACCCTCTCGAAGGTTTTTATTCTCATATAGAAGATATTAAAGAAGAAAATGGAAAAGACATTTCGCTTGATGAAGTTTGGAGTGCCTTTGCAAAGAAAAATAAGCTCACAATAGATGAAATAAACGATTTTCGCAGCTTGCTTGCATTTGATATAGAAACGGAAACAGGCGCTGATTTGAAAAATATCTCTGCCCGGGAGTATGAGGAAGAACAGGAAATGAAAGGCGGAGATAAATTAGTTACCGGCGGGTATGATTTGGCAATAAAATATCTGGCAAAAAATTTAAACATTAAATTAAACTCTGCGGTAAATAAAATTGAAGATGACGGGGACAAAGCTATTGTAACCACTGCTGCGGGGGAAGTTTTCTCTGCAAGTGAGGTTATTGTTGCTGTTCCGTTAGGCGTTTTACAAAAAGGCAGTATTACTTTTACACCTGAGCTGCCCTCTTACAAGCAAAAGGCGATTAAATCTTTGCAGATGGGGAATCTGCATAAAACATTTTTATCCTTTGAAAAAAAATTTTGGGAAGACGCAGATGTTATATCAATTTTTAAAAATAATGAAACTAAATGGAGCAGCTTCATTAATCTTGAACCTGTTTTCAAAAAGCCGGTATTACTTGTTTTACATGCAGGAGAAAATGCAAAGAGCTTAGAGCAGAAAACAGAAATAGAGATTGGGCAGGAAGCATACGAAACACTAAAGACTATATATCCTAACGCGATGGAGCCTTCAACAGTTGTAACAAGTAAATGGCATGCTGATTCGTTCACTCTTGGAAGTTATTCTTATGTTCCTGTTGGCGCAAGCCTTACTATGTATGACGATATTGGAAAACCTTTCGGCAGAATCCATTTTGCCGGAGAACATACAACCTCGGAGTACCCCTCCACTACTCACGGAGCATATCTATCTGGATTAAGAGTAGCAAATGAAATACAGTAGCAAATTGAAATGTATAGCTTAAGCGCTGAGCCTTATTTCAGTTGATTATACGTCTTGAAAAAGCTAATTTTATTTACCTCTAAGACAACGCCTCTGAGATTTTTTTTATTTCCATACTGAATTTTCCTGCGGAAATAAAAGTAATTCTTAGAAGGCGTTTTTTTTTGTATGTACCTTCGCCCTTTCCTGACGCGCTTATCTCACCTGCTTTTTTTAAATAATTAAAATTTATTTATGAAAAAAATTATTTTCTTGCTTGCAGTTTTTTCCGCATTTTCTTTGCAGCAGATTAAAGCTCAAACAGGGTGGATTACATTAAGCTCTCCGACAGCAAATTCATTCAGGTTTGATGACGTGCATTTCCCAAATGCTTCAACCGGATTCGTGGTTGTTTGGGCAGGTAGAGTTTTCAAAACAACTGACGGCGGAAATTTCTGGACTCAAATCACGTCAATTCCTAACGGCGCATACAGAAGCGTTGGTTTTTTCGATGCCAATACAGGAGTAATCGGAACGCTAACAGCCGGAAATCCTCTCTACAGAACAACAAACGGCGGAGCAACATGGAACCCAATCACCTCGTTCGGAGGAAATGGAAGCGTGCCACAGGGTATTTGCGGACTTTGTATCCAAAGCCAAACACATGCCTTTGGAGTGGGAAGATATTATCAGCCCGCGCAATTTATCAAAACATCAAACGGCGGAGAAAACTGGACTTCTATAAGAATTGATACTTCGCTTGCAACTTCGCTTGTAGATTGTTACTTCTGGTCGCAGGATTCGGGAGTGGTGATAGGCGGAAAATCTCCAACTTCATCTTATGCACAATCTTATGCAGTTGTTTTGCTGACAACAAACGGAGGAGAAAATTTTTCAAAGGTGTTTACTTCTGCTCAAAATCAGGAATGGGGATGGAAGGTTACATTTATTAATAAGCTGACAGGATTTGTATCGGTAGAGTCCACAAACCGCGCATCTTTTTTGAAAACAACTAACGGCGGATATAACTGGAGTGAAATACAAATTCCGATTACGAAAAACATTCAGGGTATCGGCTTCATAAATGAAAACACAGGATGGATAGGCGGTTTTGATATATACTCGTATCAGACAACAAACGGAGGCGCAAACTGGCAGCAGATTACATGGGGAAAATCGCACAACCGGTTCAGATTTATTAATGATACTCTCGCGTTTTCAGCCGGGTATAATGTGTACAAATACAGCGGAAGAGTTACGGGAATAAATCCTGCAAATATTTTACCCGATAAATATGTTTTAAACCAGAATTTCCCGAATCCGTTTAACCCGAATACAATTATCAGCTACGAAATCCCTACCCGCGGACTTGTTCAGTTGAAAATTTACAACGCTGCCGGAAAAGAAACCGAAACATGCGTAAGTGAAATTCAAAGCGCAGGAGTTCATACTATTAATTTCAAAGCAAAGCATCTGCCAAGCGGAATTTATTATTACAGCTTAATTACGGAGCACTTTACTGAAACCAGAAAAATGGCGCTGATAAAATAAAACCCGTTGATTTTTATTGTTACACCAAGCTCATCATTCTAAAAAAATATGATGAGCTTGTTTTGTGTTCTGATTTAGCTTTTTTGAAGAAGAATTTTGGTTTATATTCTGTTCTATCAAAAATTAAGTTAAATCTCCTATGCAAAAAATATTTCTCTCCTTTATTCTTCTTGTTTTGCTTTATTCAAACATTTATGCTCAGGAAAAAGAGAGACAAAATTCTCTCGAAGCCGGCAAATGGGCATTGCAGTTCACTATTGACCAAAATTTTACTCTTTCAAATTTTGAAGGAAGCATTGCATCAGTAAAAAAGCAATTCAGTCCCCGCAGCGCATTACGGTTAGGGCTTTCACTGGATTTCGGACGTTCAAATTCTAAGGAAAATGATTTTATTTATAATGATACTCTAAATCCACAGTATTCAAAAAGATTTTACTTTAGCGCTTTTATTTACCCAACATATCTGATTTACGTTAATCCAAACTCTCCTGTAAATCTTTACTTCGGTGGCGGATTTACTTTGGGAGGTTCTTATCGCTGGCATGAGTCAGAACAAAGTGAAGAGGAAGGCTCATATTATGCTTGGGAAAAAACGTATTCATACGGCGGAGGAATTACCGGCACAGTGGGAGTCGAATTTTTTCCTATTAAAAACTTTAGCATTTTAGCTGAGTATTTTGTAAGCCTCCAGTACGCCAATGAGGTTTCAAGTACTGTATATACTTCTCCTTCAAATTACCAAAAAAGAGAAGTTACATCTGACTATGTAGAATTTTTTGGTAAAAGAGTAAACTTCGGTTTGGCTGTATATTTTTAACAAGTGGCGATTGCGGTAAAAACAATGCACACTAAAATAACATTACCCTGAAAAATATTTTTAATCTCAAATGCCTTACAATCGCATAATAATAATCGGCTCAGGCGGCGCGGGGAAATCAACTCTTGCGCGAAAACTTGCGGGGAAATTGAATCTCCCCCTCTATCATCTTGATAAGATTCACTGGCTTCCCGGTTGGAAGGCAATCAGCCGCGATGAATTTGTAAGGAAGCAGCATGAAATTTTTAAAGAAGAAAGGTGGATTATAGACGGCAACTATATAAGCACCATGGCAATGCGCGCCGAAGAAGCCGATGCAATTATTTTTCTAGACTTCTCAGTTATTGCCTGCCTTAGAGGAGTATTAAAGCGATATTTTTCTAAAGAAAAAAGACCGGATATGGCGGAGGGCTGCGAGGAAAATCTCGATTTACAATTTCTGTATTGGATTGTTACGTTCCGCTTTCACACAAAACCTAAAATAAAATCAATTTTAGAACAGTATAAAGATAGAAAGAAAATTTTTGTTTTGAGAAACAGAAAAGAAATTAATATTTTTTTCAATAATTAATTTTATAATAATAGTATTTTATTTTAGTTGTATTTCAATTTCAAAAAAACTATTTTTTTTGCTTTAAAAATCAAACACCCCTAAAATGAAAAAAACTGTTCTCTTTTTTCTCCTATTGAGTTTTTCTGTTTACAGCGGCTGCGCAACTATTTTTTCCGGCAGTAGCTCAGAAATAGATTTAAGCAGTGAGCCGCAAGGCGCAAAGGTTTTGGTTAACGGCAGCAATGAAGGCACAACTCCTCTTAAACTAAAGCTCCAAAAAGGCAAAGAGTATGTAATCGAATTTGTGAAAGATGGCTTTAAAAACAAATCTCTTAGAATGTCTTACGGTCTTGGAGCAGGCTGGTTGATTCTTGATATTCTTTGCGGATTAGTAGGAATAATAGTTGATGCCGCATCAGGCAATTGGAATGAATTTGACCTAAGCACATACAAAGCTAACCTTGAAGCTGAAAAATAAAATTCAACATTTACCGGTTCATTTATCAATCCCTCACAAAATATGTGAGGGATTTTTTTTAGTTAAATATTGCTTTGCAGCTTCGTACAAAAAAAAACGCGCCGCAAAGCGCTTACAACTAATGCGGCGCGTAGGAGAAACAAATACCAAACCAATATGTATTTCTTATTCCTGTTTTCTTTTCCTTATTTCTTACTTCATACCAATTATTTCGCCTTTTTAATTACATCAAAAATATCTCTTACTTCACCGGCGAGCACTGCTTCATAAATTTTCAACGCGTTGTCATCCAGAGAACCCGTCGGTCTTATTATCGTTTTAATTATTTTTCCGTTATTGAAATAAACTTCTATGCCGTCTTCTCCCATATCTCTACCTTCATGCTTTTCGCCTTTTTGTAGAAAAGCAAAAACAACATTACCGTTTTGAACATAAAACTCCTGTGTATCTTCTCCGTAATTTTTTCTCGGATAAAGCTGAATGCGTTTCAGCTTATCGCCGTCATAATAGAGGTCGGCTTTTTCCCACTTTTTTTTCAGATTGGGAGTTGTGTTCTCTCCCTGTAAGCCGATTTCCTTTTTGGTAAATTTGCTATCGCGAATCATAGCTTCGCCCTGCTGCCTGAACTCCGAAATTTTCGCAACGATTTGCTCGTCGTTCATACCGGTATAGGTTGCAGTATCTGTTTTTGTGCCCGTGTTTTCCTTATTGGCGGTTTTGCAAGAGAAAATCATCAGGCAAAAAATCATTAGCCCTAAAATTAGGATAATATTTTTCGGTTTCATGACTGAATTTTTGATTTTCGAGTAAAATGACGTGCGTCTTTTTGGGGCGCCGGATTGAAATATTTTTTTTATTTCTCTCGGCATAATTGTGGTATTTGTGTATTGTAAAATTACTCAGCGCAATGTAGGAAAGAAACTCAAAAAGAAATCCCTTAGTTAGTGCCTTATCACGCGGCAAAAATTTTTCTTAAAGAACTAAATTTAACCGCAAAGATGTAAAGTTTTTGCAAAGCCCACAAAAAAAATATTTTTCCTAAATATCTCAAATATAAAACTAACTGCCTTTGATGTCTGTTTTGGCTGAACAATTTCGAGCTTGAGGAATCATATTTTGAGTTCGTTTTTAAGGTCTTTGCAAACATCGCTGTCATATCTTCCGTTCTTTGCAGTTAAACACATATTTGCAAGTTATAAAAATTTTTTGTCGTGTAGTGAAAGTTAGTTTAAAATTTCCGCATATTAGTTGTTCGCTCCCTATTGCACGTTGCCTGTGAATAGATATAAATCTTATATCCCTTGCTCTGCTTATACACTTTTTTACTTTACAGACTTCATCCTAAAAAGCATTATGGGCGCCCGTCCCGACTCCGTCGGGACGCGTTGCGCTTAAATTTTATGCTCCGCATAAAATTTAAGCGAGTCGCTTTTCGCCTCCGGCGAAAAGGGCGCCCGGAGCAAAGGAATATATGCAATCCATTTGCAATTGAACCAAAACCGCCCAATTATTATTTTAGAATTTTTACTAAATTACAAACAAAAACTAGCATGAAATATTTATTTTTAGCGGCGGCATTTTTTATTACATCATTTGCATTCGGGCAGACAAAAACCGAATGGAAAGAAAAAGATGATTTTCACACGGTAATGTCGCAGACATTCCATCCTTCGGAAGAAGGAAAACTTGAGCCGATTAAAACAAGAATCGGGGAAATGGTTGATAAGGCTGTTGCATGGCAGGAATCAAAAGTGCCTGAAGGACTTGACGCAAAGTCAATCAAAAAAAATCTGAAAAAATTAGTTAGCGGAAGCAAATCCCTTCAGAAAAAAATTAACGCCGGAGCATCAGACGAATACATCACCAAAAAGCTTTCTGACCTCCATGACATTTTTCATAAAATAGTCGGTATGTGTTCAACAAAGGACCACGATCATAAAAAGGAAGACTCAAAGTAAGTTTTAGCATACCTGAATTTTTTTAAATCCCGATTTTCTTATAAGAAGATTGGGATTTTTTTTTATGCCTGCTTAAACTTACAAACAAAAATGCCCCGCATTGTGCGAGGCATTATATTAAAATTGACAACTGAAAATTGTTAACTAAAACTACTTCACAAGCATCATTTTCTTTGTGCTCACAAACTCCCCTGCCTGAATTTTGTAAAAATACGTTCCGCTTGATAAACTCTTCGCATTAAATTGAACTGAATAATATCCCGCCTCTTTTACTTCATTTACCAATGACGAAACTTCCCTGCCGCTTATATCATAAATTTTCAAAGAAACAAAACTGTTAATTGCTAATTGATAATTGATAATTGTAGAAGGATTGAAAGGGTTCGGGTAGTTTTGTGATAATGAGAATTTGCCCGGCACCCCTATCATGACCTCACTGTTCAGCTCGTGATACTCAAAATTACCGTTGTAGTCTATCTGCTTTAACCGATAGGCATACGAACCCGTTTTTAATCCTCTTTCGATAAATGAATAATTTTGTGTGTGATTTGTAGTTCCTCTTCCTTCTACATATCCAACTTTCTTCCACCCTATCCCATAAGAACTTCTCTCTATCTCATAACCTTTATTATTTTCTTCCTGTGTAGTGCTCCAGTTCAAAATAACATCGTTTCCTTTTACAACAGAAGTAAATGATGAAAGCTCTACAGGTAATGTTCTACCGGTAAACAAAGCAAAATATCCTACAGAGTTACCGCTCATTGTGGTAAAATTCCCTCCCGCATAAATATCGCTGCTGCTTACAGCAATTGCCCGGATATTAGCATTTGCATTCGCATCCCAAGCAGCATCTGCATTTCCATTTGTATTGTTCAGCTTTGCAATAAAATTTCGTGACTGCCCGCCGATTGATGTAAAGCTGCCTCCGGCATAAATATCGGTACCGCTGAGGACTATGGAAAAGACACTACTGTTAGAATTCGGATTCCAGGTTACATCTGCATATCCATTTGTATTATTGAGCTTAGCGATACAAACACGTGTCTGTCCGCCGATTGTAGTGAAGCTGCCTCCGGCATAAATACCGCTTCCGTTGATTGCAATTGTATTGACATCAGAGTCTGGATTTGGATTCCACGCCCCATCTGCCTGCCCGTTTGTGTTATTAAGTTTTGCGATACGGTTGCGTGTCTGACCGCCAATTGAAGAAAATATTCCTCCTGCGTAAACATCACTGCCGCTGACGGCAATTGTATAGACAATAGAGTTTGCATCAGGATTCCACGAAACGTCTGCATTTCCGGTTGTGTTGTTTAGCTTTGCTATACGATTAAGAGTCTGACCGCCAATTGTTGTAAAATTACCCCCAGCATAAACTTCACTGCCATTAACAGCAACTGTAAAAATGATATTATTAGCATTCGGATTCCAGGTTGCATCTGCATTTCCGTTTGTGTTGTTAAGTTTTGCAATACGGTTACGTGTCTGACCTCCGATTGTTGTAAAAGTTCCTCCGACGTAAACATCACTGCCGCTTACGACAATTGAATAGACAGTATTGTTTGCATTCGCATTCCAGGCTGCATCCAATTGTCCGCTTGTATTGTTCAGCTTTGCGATATAGGTACGAAACTGTCCTCCGATGGAATTAAACAATCCTCCTGCATAAACATTGCCGGCGCTCACTGCAATTGTTTGTACACTACCGCCGGCATTTGGATTCCAGGTTACATCTGCATTCCCGTTTGAGTTGTTCAGCTTTGCGATATAATAACGAGCCATACCTCCAATTGAAGTAAATAATCCTCCTGCGTAAACATCGCTGCCGCTGACGGCAATTGTATTTATGGTGCCGTCTGAATTTGGAACCCACGCCGCATCTGCATTTCCGTTTGTATTATTCAGCTTTGCAATATATACACTTGTCAACCCGCCTATTGTGATGAAGCTGCCTCCTGCGTAAACATCACTGCCGCTAATGGCAATTGTATTTACCGTGCTGCTTGCATTTGCATTCCAGGTCGCATCTGCATTTCCATTTGTGTTGTTAAGTTTTGCTATTCGGTTTCGTGTCTGTCCTCCAATTGAAGTAAAAGTTCCTCCGGCATATATATCGCTGCCGCTGACTGCAATAGTGTTTACTGTATTACCTGCATTCGCATTCCATGTTGCATCTGCATTTCCATTTGTGTTGTTAAGTTTTGCTATTCGGTTTCGAGTCTGTCCGCCGATTGTAGTAAAAGTTCCTCCGGCGTATATATCACTGCCGCTGACTACAATAGTGTTTACTGTATTACCTGCATTTGCATTCCATGTGGCATCTGCATTTCCGTTTGTGTTGTTCAGCTTTGCTATTCGGTTGCGAGTCTGTCCGCCAATAGAGGTGAAAGTTCCTCCGGCGTAAATATCACTGCCGCTAACTGCGATTGAATTGACAGTATTGTTTGCATTAGGATTCCAGGCTGCGTCAACCGTTCCATCTGAGTTTATATGCGCAATATTATTTCTGGTGTACGACCCGACTTTTGTAAAAGTGCCCCCTATATACCATCCGCCGCTTCCGTCAGGCACAGCAGCTTTAATATTTCCGTTTATTTTAGGAAAAGTCAGGTCAGGCAGTTGTGATGTAGTTGTAAGTTTTGCTCCATATCCTGTATTGGGACCAACGTAGGTAAAATCTCCCCCTATATAAGTATAATCACCATCTACAGCAATAGTACGTACTAAACCGTTTGTTACCCACAAATCAGGATTAGGTGTCTGCGCAACTGAAAAGCTGATTACTGAAATTGAAAAAATCATCGTGTAAATAATTTTTATCATAAATCTATTTTTAATTATAGAAAGTGGTGCAGCGCTAAAAATTTGTGAAAAATAAAATAATCAGCTTGAATACTCCAATTAAAAGTTGAAAGTTTGTGAAATGAAAGTTTCTATAAGGGAGTAATTTTGGGTTGAAAATGCGCAAAAATAAACATTATTTACATTTTTTTGCAAATACATTGTGAAATGAGTTTAGGATTTAAACAGAAAAGTTAATATTAAAAAAATGAATAACTCGGGTCTTATAGAAATTTTAAAAACTTTTACAAAATCAGACTTAAAGGAATTTGATAAATTTCTTAAATCAAGATTTTTAGGAACCGATAATATTATTTATAAACTTTATAAAGCTCTTGCAAAGCGCCATCCTGATTTTAAGAAAGAAAAAATTGGAACAGAAGAAATATTTAAAAATATTTATAACGGTAAAGCTATTAATGCTTCATTGATGAGAAAAAACATTTCAATTTTACAGAAATGTATTGATGAATATTTTTTGCAGATTAGCTCTGAAAAACTTACAAGATTAAAAAATATTTGCCTGCTTGAAGAATACAGAGTCAGAAATCTTAATAAACAATACAATCTAAAATACAAAGAAATAAAAAGTAAATTTTTTGATAATCAAAAAGTAGAAAGCGAAATATTCTACAGTTTGATGAATTTTGAAATTGAAACGGCTTCTTCACTCATATTAGTTAATAAGCGGGAGCAGGCTGATTTTGCCATAAAAAGAGAATACGAGTTCTTTATGTATATGCTTTTCGATAAAATTGAAAATCACTCATCACAGAAAGTAATTTACTCTCAAATGAATAAGAAATTTTCTACTATAATTGATAAAGCATTCCTTCCTAATTTTAATTATGACGGCTTCATAAATTCATTAGAAAAAGATGAAACAGAATACGGATTTCTTTTGAAAATTTTTTATTACTCTTATAAATGCTATCAGGATATTGGAAACATTCATAACTACCGTATCTTGAAAAAGTTGATATTTGATAATTATACAAAATTAGACGACTACTACAAACATGCCTTTCTGCTGAGATTGGCATCTCTGACTTCACCTTTTGTGGATAAACCTGAATACTCGACCGATAGAAATTTTTATCTGAAAGCCATAATACAAAACAAACATTACAAGTTACATTTTAACTATTTGCAGGTACCGGTTTTTCTGGAGAGTTTTTACGCCTGTATAAGAGTAGATGATAAAGAATTTGCTAAAGAACTTCTTGAAAGACACATAAATGAAGTAAATGAGAATTTTCGTGAGAATCTTTATAATTTTTGTATGTGCGGATACTTAATTCATCTAAAAAAGTATAAAGAAGCATTAAGTTATAATGTGAAAGTAAAAAAAGAATTTTTTCAGTACAAGAAAATGCTTCAAATTTATCTTTTTGATATTTATTATGCATTAAATTACTACGATAATGCTCTTTCAGCATTACAAGCTCTTAAGTATTTTGTTGCAAGCGAAGAAAAATTGGAAGAGAATGTAAAGAAATTATTTTATGAATATTGCTATTTTGCCAAAAAACTACTGGAAATAAAAACAAATTCCTATACGGAAAAAGAAATGAAAACTAAAGCTAAAGATTTACTGAATGAATTAAACGCTAATAAAGAAGTAACAAAAAGAAATTCCTTAGTTGAAAAATTGAATGAAATAATAAACTCAAAAAAATAATTAATATATAATAAAAATTAAAATAGTGAGCTTAACAATTAATACCTCAATGCAATTTAATCTTCTCTTAAAATCGGGAAATAAAAAAATTTTGATGCTCACAAAAAAAATGCCCCACATTTCTGCGAGGCATTTCAAATTTCATTCGTCTTTCCTGTCAACTAACAACTAATAACCGGCAACTAAAATCATCCCGTCATCACTTCATCCACGTCAATTCCCAGCTTAGCAATCTTCTGTCTGAGGCTCACCGGATGGAAATTTATGCTCCTTGCTGTGGCTGCAACGTTGCCCTTATTCAGCTTCAAATGCTTGATTATAAACTTCACCTCAAAGTCCTTAATTAGCTTATTTTTATTCTCGTTATAGTCATTTGTTGAAAGAATTTCCTTATCCTCCATTTTACCGATTATATTCTTCGGCAGAAGGTCTGTAGTTATCACACCCGTATCGCAAAGGATAGTCGCCCGCTCAGCAACGTTCTTAAGCTCACGGATATTTCCGGGCCAGGTGTAATTAATAAGCAGCGACTTCACCTCATTATCAATCTTCTTCACGTTCTTATCGTTGTTTTTCGCAAACTCCGATACGAACTTATTAAAATAGAATAAAATATCTTCCGTTCTATCCTTCAGGTCCGGCAAGTGGAATTCAAACACATTTAATCTGTAATACAAGTCCTCTCTGAACTTCCCTTCTTCAATCATTCTCTTTAAATCTCTATTGGTTGCAGCAAGTATTCGGACATTCGAAGAGATAATTCTCGTATCGCCCACACGGCTGAACTGCCTTTCCTGTAATACCCTTAGCAGCTTCACTTGAAGCATTGTATCAATCTCTCCTATTTCATCCAGAAAGATTGTTCCGTTATCTGCAATCTCAAAATATCCCTTGTGGTCTTTAATCGCACCCGTAAACGAACCCTTCACATGCCCGAAAAGCTCGCTCTCCAAAAGCTGCTCAGGAATAGCTGCGCAGTTCACAACCACAAACTGCGAGTCTGCCCTGTTGCTGTTTTTGAAAATATACTTCGCCAGCACTTCCTTACCCGTTCCGTTAGAGCCGGTTATTAATATAGTCGAGTCAGACTTTGCCACTTTAATGGCTTCCTTCAGAATATTTTTTATCTCGTTGCTTTCCGTCAAATACGTGAATTCCGGGTTCTCCACCCTCTCCAATTGCTGCTTGAGGAGCATATTTTCCTTCACCAGATTCATTCTTTCGATGCCGCGCTTTACAGAAAGCAGCAGCTCTTCCTTATCAACAGGTTTAGTAAGATAATCAAAAGCACCCAGCTTAATGGACTCCACCGCAGCACGAATGGAGATGAACGCTGTTATCAAAATCACCACAGAGTCAGGCGCAAACTTAATTATTTCCTTCGTAAGCTCGATGCCGTTCATGCCCGGCATGTTGAAATCCGTCAGAACAATATCAAACTTCACACGCTTAATTACGTCAAGCGCAGATTCGCCGTCGTTTGCAGTAGAAACAGTATGCCCCGCCTGCTCAAGCACGCTTTTGATAATTGTTACCGAAATTATTTCGTCGTCAACGACAAGTATTTTTGCCATAAAAATTAATTTTCAGTTGCCGGTTCTTCGTTGCCGGCTGGAATTGTTTTGTTATCAGTTGACTGAATGTATCAGTTCTGAATATAAACCGGAAAATTTTTCTGCTAATTTCAACACTCATTCTCAATACCCACTACTCAATACTCAATACTCAATACAATCAACAAAACTAAAAATAAGCAATCAAACTATGCTTTACAATCCTATTTTCCTGTTTTGCAGAAAAAAAATAGTTTAGCTACTAATCAAAATTTCCTCAAAAATACAATATTTCACATTTCATGCCAAAAACCATAGTTTAATCACTACAAATAAACTATGGTTATTTCAATTTATTAATTAGTGTGTATAGAATAAGGGAAATACAACATATATCCTTATACTATAAAAAAGGTGCTCACAAACGCGTGTAAATACTTCACCACATCTGGAAAGAACATCCGGTTTAGAATTTTTGAAAGAATTATTCATATAAGTAGTTTAGATTAAATTATTAACATTCAATAATTTTATCATCAGTTTTGACATTCCATTTCTCACGGTCAAAATTTTCCTTTAAACCTGCTAATTCACTATCTTTCTTCCTCTTCTCACTTGTATCCTGTTTTACCTCAAACCATTCTCTCAGAAGAATAATTCTTGAATAGATGATCACATCTTCAATTATTTTTTGTGCCATTGCTGAACTCGTTTCTAGTTCTTTTAACAAATATGTAGGTTCTTTTTTAATGTTCGGAAAATCAATTGTAATCATTGTAGTTTTAAACAACTCTTCCAGTAGAAATTTTAAATGATCAAATCCATCTTTATCAGAATTTATAAGCAATCTCAACTTGTGATAAACAGTCTCAAGTTCAGTATTTTTTTGAAAAAAATGTTCGTAAGCAGTAAACCTGGTATTTCTTGCCTTTGTTTCATCTTCTTTGCATTTAACTTTATTGAAATTTAGCTTATGGATCTCCTGAATTTTTTTAACTAACAACTGAACATCCATGAAAAAATTTCCAGTAAGTGAAACGAAACGGCTAAGAGTTTCGCGTGTATCATTTATCCAAGCTTGTTTAAATTTTGAAGTTGACGTAGCAATTATATTTTTATTTCCTAAAAAGTAATTTATCAGAATTGTTGCAATTGCTAATGCAATTAAAGAAAAATCCTTTGCCAACTCTATGATGGATAGTTCGGAGGCACTTTTTAAATTCAAATATAAAGTATCGGGAATTATCTTGAGACTATCATTCATTTGGCTGACGAGTAATACTACATTTGTTATTATCATTTTTTATAATTTATTGTTTTTTAAATTTCCGCAGCGCTAATAATACTAAAAAACAATAAATTCTGCCGAGAAAAATTTTTTAAATTGTTGGTAAATGTCTTACAATAAAAAAAGCGCTCCCTCTTCAGAAAGCGCCTATGCTTTTTTCCCTCTCGTTCCTACGCTCCCGCGTGGGAACGAAAACCACAACTCTCCGCCGCGCACAAAACTTATCCCCTCCCCTTACCAAGAAGGGTCAGGGAGGTTAGCAGGAAGAACTATGATATGCTCTTACCTAATAATTTATAGCAACCACTTCACCGTCATCATTAATGAGAAAAAGAACATTGTTAACAATAATTAAAAACGTTAATCATTTTCAGTGTAAAGAGAGGAGTTAGCGGGAAAAAATAGGAGTTAGCGGGAAAAAATGGAAAATTATCTTAAGTGAAACAAAAATCCTTAGCGAAAATACTCATATTTGAAAAGCAGGTCAAACTCAGTATTGTCAAAATCATTTTTATAAGTTTTTTTTATCAACTGACCTTTATCATCATAATAAAAAAACCTTCTGTAAATAATTTCATTTTTATCTCTGAAGAATTGTGATTCTATTAATCTTTTATTTTTTAAAATATAAATATTACCATAAGTTTGATTTTCATCGTAAGAAACCTTAATTGTATCTGCATTATATTTTATTTTTATAAAACCATAATAGTTTTTTCCTTTAAGTAAAATTTCCTTTTTGTCTTTGCTATATTCTATATTAGTAGTATCGGGTTTATCCATACTTGAATAAATAAAAATATGGTCTTCAGCAAAAATGTACTTTTGTAGTAAATTGTTTTGATTATAAAATAAATCATATTTAAAATGCGAAGTCGAGTCAATTTCACCTGAAATTGATGAAATGTTATCGCCAATGTAATCAAATAAAATTTTTGCGCTGACTTTTTTTAGCACAGTAGCATCAGATTTATAGTCGTATAAATTTTTTTCACCTGATGATGTAACCGAGATTAAATTATTTCTGGAATTATAATGGTAAACAAAGTACTCACTATAACCTTTGAATAAATCACTGGATTGAGTCACTAAACCGTTTGTATCAATGTAAAATATTTCATTATTAATACTATCCCTTACGTTGTAACAATAAATCTTAGATACCTTGTTTTGTTTAAGAAGCTCTCTGTCTTTTTGCAATACTTCTTTAAATATTATAATATTAAACGGGACTTCATATCCAAGTGTAGTCCGCCTAATATCATATGCATCTTCATACTGGGCAAATGCACCTCGAGAAGAAAAAATTATAAGAAAAGTAATTAAGTACTTTGTGAAGTATTTCATAAAATACTATTCATATCTTGATTTGAAAGTAATTGAATTTAATATTATGAGTATAAAAAAAAACAATTCTTAGGAAATAAATGTCTTCTCATTTTTCATTTTTTTAAACAGAATTGGAAATAAAGATTACATTAATAAAAAAATTCAGCCATCATAAAATTTATATCTGAAATAAATAACTGACTCTTCTCCCGAAGGCTTATTCGTTCTTACTACTTTATCAAGCAAGCCGTTTTGCAGATAAATGTATTTTTCAAAAAACAGGTAATCATCATTTGGATTTTTCCACTTACTTCTATATAAAGCTGAATCCCTTTCCCCGGAATTCTCACAAACAATTACATCATCAGAAATTACAATGCTAGTAAAAAATTGATTACTCTCTCTTCTAATTGTATCACCGGAATAGCTGATTTTTACATTTTCATCATATTTAGATTTAACTGCAACGAGCCTTCCGTTCTCATCATATATAAAATTATTTTGTTCAATTAAGGTATCATTTGCTGCATCTACAACATCAATTTTCTTAACCTTATCACCATCGTATTTATAATAATAAATAACAGGCGGATTATATCTTTCAGGATCTACATAATGATAAGTTTCTCTCCAAATACTTATTATTTTATCTCTGTCGTATTTTACTTTTTCCCATGGTTCGACATCTGACTTATTAATCGGGTGATAATAAAAATTTCCATATTCATCATAAGATATCCTGGAACGTCTCACATCTTTAGAATCATACCAGTAATTATATTCAATAAATCCCTCCTTGTTAATTAAGAACATAAACCATAATCCCTTTTCGCTTTCATAAACTTCAATTTTTTTTACTTTATTTTTCTTCAGAGTTTCATGCTGCTTTTTCCATGCTTTCCCAAGAGTATTTTTGATTATAACATAAAATGGCGGAGAACTTGTGGCGAGATAATAATCATAAACTCCCTGCGCCCGCATATTTACACAGCAAAAAAATATGATGAGGATAAGAAAGTTTTTTTTGTAAATCACTTTATAAGATTTTTTATAAAATCAAAACAAAAAAAGTAAATTTCAATGGAAGAGAGAAGGGTTTAAGAAAAAAGGGTTAGGATTTGAAATAAAATAAAAAAGCGCCCCCTCTTCAGAAAGCGCCTATGCTTTTTACTCGATACTTAAACCCCTATAACTGAAATTCAATATTTATTCTTATTAAAATCTTTCATCTGCTCCTCCGTCAAAATCCCCTTTATCCCCGCATAAAACTCGTCGTCCAATTTTATCCTCTCGTTATAATATTGAGTCTTATCGCCCTCCGGCTTTACAAGCTCATTCTGCTTTTTACCCGTGCTAACCATAAGATTATAAACTGCCTTCGTCTGCTTCTTCGTCAGCCCCAACTCCTTCTTCATCTTAGCCGCACGGAACTTCGCACCCGTTTTTATTCCCTTCAACGTCTGCGGCTTATCAAATTTTGCAAACTGCTTTTCTGTAAAAATTTTCTTTATGCCGCCCACAAAATCCTGACGAATCTGGTCCTTCCCCGCTTCCATATCAAGCCGCGATTTCCCTGATTTCCAAAGCGCATTTTCTTTCTGTATAGTGCTTACAAATAAATCATACACCGATTTATACTGCTCATCGCTCAGTTTGAATCTCTTCTTCATTCCGTCAGAGCTTTCAGTGGCTCTTACTACAACTTTGTCATCGCCCTCCTGTGCAAAACTCTTTAACGATAATATAAGAAGAAGAACTGCAGCAAGTGATAACAATTTTAATGTCTTCATTTTTTTTTGTTTTAATTAAGGGATATTATTTGAAAAAATTTTTTCCTTTTTTATTATTCCCAGCAGAAAGGTCTGAGAAAAAAATAGATATCTGAAAAGAAAGCCCTGCTCCTGTTTGTTTCGCACATATCTGCCAGGTCTAATTCTATATATCTCCATTGCGAATTACTTAAATTTGCCCCTCTAAAATTTGCGAATTTAAAACTTGACTGGTAAATATTTGCGCCCTCCAGTACAGCGCCGGAAAAATTCGCAAATCCGAAGCTTGCTTTGAATAAAACTGCATTGGACAAATCTGAGTGATTTAAATCAGCGCCGGTAAGGTTCTTCCCGGTAATTTGAGCCCCTACCAAATCACAGTTCGGGCACTTTCCTGTTTCCAGCAGTTGGTCTAACTGCCATGGAATATATCCTCCCTGCGGAGGCATGCCGGCGCCCGAACGTATCGCCGATGAGTCTGGATGAATAAATACAGGCTTGCTGTAACCGTATGCCCCGTCCGAGCTGACAGTTGATGTAAGATATAATTTATATTTTCCTGCGGGAATCGTTACCCGCGCCGAATCACCCGGAGCGTTCAGCTGATACATCACTTCGCCACATTCGCTCACAAGCCTTGCCTTAAAGAGCGCGCCTGCGCCTAATTTTATTCTGTGCATTGCCGTCCCTGTGTATGTATAAGGAATCACATCCTCCCCTATGCTGCCCGTATCGCCGTTAACGCTGTCAGGCGGAGCGTCAAGATTTTCAAGGTCAACGTACACCACAGAGCCCGGTATCACACTCGCGCCTGCATTTAAGCTAAGCTCTGCCTCAGTGCGTGCCGGAAATTTATCCGTAGTTGTAACGGAATTGGTTATCGAGTCATCACTGCAGCCGGAAAACAAAGCTATAGACGGAACAAATAAAATTGTAAACAACAAATAAATGTATTTCATACGAGATATTTTTTTTAGACAAACATAAACCATAAAATCCTTTTTGTCACAAAGAAAACATTTTATAATACTTCCATTTCCGCCGCGCTTTGTCTTAAAGTGTCATTTTAAATAATATAAATACAAAATTTAGTGTGAATGTGAATACTTGAAATTAGTTGTCAGTTGCTCGTTGCAAGTTGTTCGTTAATTGTTCATTGCTAATTGTTCATTGCTAATTGCTAATTGCTCATTGCTGAATTAAAATTAATTTCCCCCTCCTGCTAAGGGGGGGGGCAGGGGGAAGTCTCAATAAATACAAAAAATCTTCACGACTTTTCCATCTCGTTCCTACGCAGAATTTACTTGTCCAGCTTTTTTAATCTCGTTCCTACGCTCCAGCGTGGGAACGTAAACACTCACCCCGCCGTTGTTGGTCTCCTGACCAACAACCACACACTCATGTCATTCCGGCGCAGGCGGGGGGTACCCTTTGGGTCATCCGGTCATCAATTGCTAATTGCTAATTGCTTATTGCCTGATTAATACTCTCCCCTCGAGGGGAGTACTCCGCAAAGCGGAGGGAGGAGTGTTAACATCTCATTCCTACGCTCCAGCGTGGGAACGTAAACACTCTCCNNCGGGGGGTACCCTTTGGGTCATCCGGTCATCAACTGTTAATTGCTAATTGCCTGATTAATACTCTCCCCTCGAGGGGGAGTACTCCGCAAAGCGGAGGGAGGGGTGTTAACGTTTCATTCCTACGCGGAATTTACTTGTCCAGCTTTAGCGGGATCCAGATGAAATCGGGAGCGTGGGAACGTAAACACTCTCCCCGCCGTTGTTGGTCTCCTGACCAACAACCACACACTCATTTCATTCCGGCGCAGGCCGGGGGGTACCCTTTGGGTCATCCAGTCATCAATTGCTAATTGCCTGATTAATACTCTCCCCTCGAGGGAAGTACTCCGCAAAGCGGAGGGAGGAGTGTTAACATCTCATTCCTACGCGGAATTTACTTGTCCAGCTTTAACGGGATCCAGATGAAATCGGGAGCGTGGGAACGTAAACACTCTCCCCGCCGTTGTTGGTCTCCTGACCAACAACCACACACTCATGTCATTCCGGCGCAGGCGGGGGGTACCCTTTGGGTCATCCAGTCATCAACTGTTAATTGCTAATTGCCTGATTAATACTCTCCCCTCGAGGGAAGTACTCCGCAAAGCGGAGGGAGGGGTGTTAACATCTCGTTCCTACGCAGAATTTACTTGTCCAGCTTTAGCGGGATCCAGATGAAATCGGGAGCGTGGGAACGTAAACACTCTCCCCGCCGTTCTTGGTCTCCTGACCAACAACCACACACTCATGTCATTCCGGCGCAGGCGGGGGGTACCCTTTGGGTCATCCAGTCATCAACTGTTAATTGCTAATTGCCTGATTAATACTCTCCCCTCGAGGGGAGTACTCCGCAAAGCGGAGGGAGGCGTGTTAACATCTCGTTCCTACGCTCCAGCGTGGGAACGTAAACACTCACCCCGCCGTTGTTGGTCTCCTGACCAACAACCACACACTCATGTCATTCCGGCGCAGGCGGGGGGTACCCTTTGGGTCATCCGGTCATCAATTGCTAATTGCCTGATTAATACTCTCCCCTCGAGGGGAGTACTCCGCAAAGCGGAGGGAGGGGTGTTAACGTTTCATTCCTACGCGGAATTTACTTGTCCAGCTTTAGCGGGATCCAGATGAAATCGGGAGCGTGGGAACGTAAACACTCTCCCCGCCGTTGTTGGTCTCCTGACCAACAACCACACACTCATGTCATTCCGGCGCAGGCGGGGGGTACCCTTTGGGTCATCCAGTCATCAATTGCTAATTGCTATCTCATTTCTTTACACTCTAATTTTTCTTAAATTTGTGTAAATAAAGTTCAATTTTAGAATCAAATAAATTTAATAAATTTTTTCTTTAAATAATTTTTATGGAAAAGAATTGAAGAATGTATACGTATTAATTAAATTAATTTATGGAAATTAACTCGGCAATAAGTTCAAATAATTTTACTAGTTTTTTAGAAAATTTTACTTATTATGAATCTGAAGATTTATTCAATGGACCATTAACTACAAAAGTTGAGATTCAGAATATAGATAACTGCAAAATTTATAAATTTACAAATGAATTTTGGACTTCTAAACAAAGGCAAGCAAATTCCATACATGAAATTTCTTATAGAGCCTGCTTCAAACCTCAACTTCCCAGATTTTTTATCCAAAGTTTTCAGAGGAACGGGGAATTATAAATGAAGAATGTTTATGGAGAAAAACAAAAATTTATGAGTCACTCACGAAAAACACTTTTTAAGACTCTTCTTAAAGAGAACATGCTTCAAGTCTTACTCAAACCAGTTTTCATTATCACAAATATGCCTCAAATTACCAACGTATTTCCTTAAAATCTTTTTCTGTATATTCTAAACCATTATTCAAACAAACAATTTTTTTAATTTCTTCGGATTCGGGTTCGCAAATTAGACTACCATCACTTTGTATTTCTGCCTCGTAAACTTTTTCCGAATAAATAATTATTTTTTTACCTTTGAGTTTTCTAGAAATATTTTTTTTCATTTATAGATTGCATTTTGGAAATAAATCTATAAGAATAATTTCCAATTTGTAAAGTTTAGCAAGTTGTATATATTGATTAACCATTGGAGAGGAGGAAACCTTAATATAACCAGATTTTCCTATACTCCCATACTTTGTAGTTTTATAGTTATGATTTCTCATACAAAAATAAAGTTTTTTGACCCTAGAATCTAACAGTCCTTTCAGAACCACTTTATAAAATTCAGCAAAGGCATCAGACAAGCTAATTTCAAAAGCACTCCCAGTTTCAATATCTAAAATATCAAACGCCATTAATTTTGAAGTATCTAATATAAAATCAGTAGTATTATCATTCGTAAAGCGTAATGTCATATTTTCTGCTACATTTGCTTCGACTTTAATTCTTTTAGATCCAAATTGAAGTAAAATGTGTTCCTGTAATTTCTTAACAGTTTGCTTCGTTTTAGCTTCATCTTGGGATGACGGAGTTAGTTTCAGTATCTTTAACCAAGATTCTTTGTATGCCGCATACTTATAATTTCTACTATTAACTTTTAATTCAAATTTGTCAGAAAAAAAATTAATGATTTCTTCAGCAATAATTTGATCAGGTAATCTCAATTATCTTGTTTTATTTTAAAGAAATTAGTTATATATTTTAGTTTCTTCAACTCCATTTGCGTGTTCACATTATTTACTTAACATATTTTGCGAAACATGATATATCATTTCGAAATAAATATTAGGTCTAGTTTTAAGGAAAATTTCTTAAACAATTTTGTTTGTTACATTAGTAATACAAAGATAATAGTTTTAATAAACTAATCTCAATGGTATTCACCTCCACAATGAATGAAGTCGGAAATGATATAGAACCATTCTTGAAAAGTGCATTAAATTCCGTTGGCTTTGAGGCGCAATCTCCTAAGGGTAATTCTGGTAAATCAAAATCAACTGGATATCCTGATATTGAGTTTAAGGACTTAGACGGGAAAACAAACTATATTGAATGCAAAACTTACAACATTGAAAACATACATACGACTCAACGATCATTTTATTTATCTCCTTCTGAAGATTTTAAGATTACGAAAGATGCCATACACTTTATTGTTAGTTTTGAAATTTATGTATCCGGTCGTATCAAAATGAATAATATCTATAAAGCGAAAAGTTGGAAAATACTTGATGCGTTTTATTTATTATGTGACGTTAAATACGAATTCAATTCTGACAATAGAAGAATGTATGATAGGAAATTAATATTAGCTGAAGGAAGTATTTAAATTTATCTTTGCATACTAACGACACATTTTCCCGCCGTTGTTGCTTGTGCCGCAGATTTTTGCGGTAGTCTTCTCGACCAACAACCATAACGCTGGAAATAATCTCGGGGCTTTCGCCCCGTTTTATTTTAAAACAATTCCACATTAAACCACCCCTAACCCCTCCTTGTAAAGGAGGGGAACATAGATATAATAATACGGCATTATAAATTTGGAGCTTGTCCCGCAGGTTTTTTGCGGGATTAAGAAAATCACGAGAACAGTCGTCGCGAGAAAAACTGTCTGAGCCCGTCTGAAAAAAGGCAAGCTGAGTTTTTTCAGTCCCGCTTCAGCGGGATTTTTTCGAGCAGACTTTCGGAGTGATTTTCCGGAAAATTTATAGAGCCTTGAACTTTTTGGTTCTTTTTGGTTCAAGCCAAAAAGAACAGCAAATCCAAGATTTGCAAAAACACCAAACCTATTAGAAAGTTGAAATCATTCATCCCCCTGTTTTTACAACCCCAAAATATAATTTGGATTAATAAATCAATCACTTAAAACCTCCAAACTACGCTCACGCATCTTTTGTAATAACAATATCTTAAAAATCACCGTAAATTTTGCAATTAATAAAACAATAATTTAACCCTCAAAACTTACGAGGGGGCGTAAATTCTTCGATTTTGGGCTATTTTTTTGCATTTCTATTAAATTTCCCACCCCCTAACTTTGTATAGTCAATCAAGGAGGCGTTATGAAAACGGCATACGGCTACTCCCACACCGACTTAGAAAAGCAGGGCAAATGGTCTATTTTTCTATATCTTCTGATAATCACCGCCATTCTGGCGTTTATGGTATTTACTGAATTCGGCTACAAGCTCTACAAATAGCCGCCGGCGCTACCCCGGCATTGTTGATTTTTGAAACGAAAAACTAAGGAGGGCACTATGGGAACGGCATATAACATCTATAAGCACGAAGCTAAAGACTATACGAAATTTCAACTTGTTCTATACTCCATCTTTTTCCTGATAATCTTTGTGGTAATGCTGATGACTGTCTTCAGCTTCAGAACATTATAGCTATAATCTTTTGCGAATCGGGGCGCAAGCCCCTTTTCTTTTACATCCCGCCCCAAAAAAGCATAATCCCCTATTTTGCATCAATTTTCCCGCTGCAAATAAAAAAGCCCAATTCCCCCCATAGGAAAAATCGAGCTTCGGCTTTGTATAACGCTAAAACACGCTAAAAAAACGCCCGCTCGGCTCTGGCATTCCGGCGGGCATCCCCTAAGAGAAAATATTATTTTCTCTCTTTGTCTCAAACAGCTTATTTTACGGGTTTTTCTTTCTTTTTAATTTTGTCTTTGCTTTTGTGTTTTTTGCCTTCCTTGTCTTTGTGCTTTCCTTTCATCTCTTTGCGCATTCCCTCCCATTTTGTCCACTGGTCGGGCGTTAAAATGCTCTGTAATTGCGACCTGTTGTTTTCCCTCTGCTTCTTCATTTTCTCTTTAAGGGCATCCTTGTCAAGCGTTCCCCAGCTTTGCCTTTCATTTATAGAGCTTAGCGCCATTTGATAAACGCTTTTGTATTGGGCATCCGTAAGCGCGAGCTTTTCCTGCATACGTTTTGCCATTTTTTCCGCCTTCTCTTCGGGAGTCTTGCGAGTATTCTTATCGCTGTTTTGGGCATACGAGTTCACTGCAAACAATCCGAAAATCAGCATGAGGGCGAGGGTTAAATTTAGTTTTCTCATCATTTTTGAAGTTTTTTTAATATTCGATAATAAGACAATACAGGTTATCAAAAGGTTTAATCACTTTTTTTGAACTGCTTACGCTCTTTAGAAAATGACTTATTATATATACAGGATTTTCTGCTTTTCAATCAAAGATAAATTACGGAGTTCAGTTCAGAAAGCCGGCACGGAGTTCTGCCTATTGTATTAATTAAGAAAGGATGTTACTTCTAATTTTATTTTATTGACTTTTTCTCATAGGAGGATTTTACTATTTGTAAAGCACCACTTTACAAATAGTAATACTTTTTGTAAAATAGTATTTTACATTTTAAAGAATTTTTATATATTATAACATGGTTTACAACAGGAAAATATTATCTGAATGCAAAAAACACCTTTCCTCCCGTCAAGTTACAGTTCTTACCGGAATGAGGCGTACAGGCAAAACTACTATCATAAAGCAGCTATTAGACAGCGTCAAAAGTCAAAATAAAATTTATTTCGACCTTGAAGAACTAAACCTCCGAAGCGTATTTGGCAGCGCAAACTACAAAAGCATAATTGACTTCATCTCAACTCTTGGCATAGATTTCTCCCGCAAGGCATACATCGCAATAGATGAAATTCAAAATGTTAAAAACCTTCCGAGTGTTGTAAAATTCATTTATGATAATTATAAAGTAAAATTTTTGCTTACAGGCTCAAGTTCTTACTATATAAAAAATCTCTTTTCGGAATCCCTTGCAGGAAGAAAAAAAATTTTTAATGTAAACACTCTTGATTTTGGAGAGTTTCTTACATTTAAAAACCCGGCGCTTGATTTGAAAAAAATTTCCTTCAGCAAATTTAATGAAAACCTTTATAACACTCTTAACCCGTATTATGAAGAGTATATCAAGTTCGGAGGATTCCCGGAAGTGGTTCTTGCAAAGACAAAGCAGTCTAAGAAGGATTTATTAAATGACATACTTGATTCGTACATAAGTATTGATATAAGGCAGTTTAAGAATTTCAAAGATGCAGGCGAGTTAAAAACACTTTTTAAAATTCTCGCTTCGCGCGCAGGCTCCAAGATAGATATTTCAAAGCTCTCTGCAGCGGCAGGAATTTCCCGCCCAACGCTCTATTCATACATGGAACTGCTTGAAAGCACTTTTTTTGTGAAACGCCTTAATGTAATTTCTAAAAATCCTGATGTTGAAATTTCGAAAGCACAAAAACTATACATTTGCGATAACGGGCTTCTGAATGTTTTGGCAGAGGTTAGCAGCGGAGTTCAGTTTGAGAATTGTGTATTCAATCAGCTTCAAAATCTGGGCGGACTAAATTACTATTCACTTAAAACCGGAAAAGAAATTGATTTTATTCTAAACAAAAATACGGCTTACGAAACCAAAGAACGCTTTACGCTTCAGGATGTCAGTAAATTGAAGCATCTTGCTTCCAAAATCAAACTAAAGAAATTCAATGTTATCTTTCGTTACCCTTCTTTAGCGCAGCCCTCGCAAATCTGGGGAGGGTTTATAGTATAAATGTCAATTTTAAAATTTAATAAACATTATTTTCACATAGGAGAATTTTACTATTTGTAAAGCACCACTTTACAAATAATAATACTTTTTGTAAAGTAGTGTTTTACAATTTAAGATTACTATTTTAGTTGAAATATTCTGCCTGCTACGTTTTTCTCTCCTCTGATTTTCCCTATTGCGCTTTTATAGAACTCAAGCTTCTTCAAATCTTTTTCTGCATCACCAAAAATAATTATCTCTATTCCCTCATCATACTTTACAAGCAGCTCAATCACACCGTAGGCAGTTCCGTTTTTATAAGGAAGGTGGAACTCCTCATCAATTAATATTTCTCTCGCTCTAAGCTTTAACTCATAAAGCATCTCATCAAACTTCAAGATAAGTGATTTCACCTCCCCGCTCTCGCCGTCAAGTTCCGGTAGAATGTTTATTCCTCCGGCAAGCCGTTTTGCAAGCCTGATAAATTTTTCTCTGTTCTCATCAAAAATAATTTCGTCAAACTCCCTCTCATAAGCTTGTATTTCATTTTTTAAAAAAATTTTCTCTTCACTTACATGCCTAACTTTTTCAATCGGGAAACCGTTTCCATTAAAAATAAAATCTTCTATGGCTTCGATGTTTCCTGCCTCTGAAAGTCCGGTGAAAAATCTTGAGGGTTTTGAAGCGGTGAAATACAGATATTGCTTTGCGCGGGTTGCTGCTACATAAAACAATCTTCTTTCCTCGTCGTACTCCGGCCTCTTAACTGCGCATAAAGACAAATCGGTTTTCCAGTTATTAAAAACATACTTAAAGCCGTTTTTCTCGCCAAAGATTTTTTTATTTCTTAGCCCCAGCACATCGTCAAAAATTATGCTGTCGCTTTCGCCTTTAGTGGAAGGAAATATTTTTTGATTGCAGTTTGCCAATATAACAACAGGGAATTCAAGCCCCTTCGATTTATGAATTGTCATAACCGATACTGCATCTTCCGTATTAACCAACTCTATATCATATTCCTGCCTCGCCGATTCCTCAATGGTTTTTACAAGCTCATTCAGCGATAAAAAATCAGCGGACATTAGATTGTTAATTATTGTGATTAACCTGTTGCCGATTTCATCCGTCAATTTATTTTTTTTCAGAACTGCCTCTGCTTGCAGAAGAACAGTTTCTTTACCTCTTAATTCATCTAAAAACGAAACAATCTCTTCTGGAATTTTTTCCGCAGTAAATTTTTCTTCCCCTTTAATAATTTTTGCTATCTGCGCATGAGAATAATTTTCCGCCTCCAGAACAGGTATCCATCCCGAGACATCATTTTTATTTATCAATAATTTCAGCCAGGCAAGTACCAATATCCCGTGCTGCGCAGAAAAAATTTCAAGACCTCCCTCGTAATTCATAGGAATATTATTCTTCAACGCCTCTCTTTGAAGCTCTAGACCGAAGCTTTTATCCCTCGATAAAACGCATATATCTCTAAAATCAATTTTTCTTTTTGAATTAATTTTTCCGTATTCATCGAACTCAACTATGAAATATTTTTCATCGCTGACAAGCTCTTTTATTTTATCAAGAATAATTTTTCTTTCCGATTTTTTATCTTCGGCAGAATAAAATTTTATTTCCGTCCGCGCCCCGAACTCCTTAGCATTTTTCAACGGGCTTGGGAACAGCTCTTTCACAGCATCTATTCTTATCTCCTCGCTTTCAGTTCCGTTTACAAAAAGCGTGTGATAACTTAGGTCAAGAATTTCCCGCGAGCTTCTGTAATTTACATCAAGTAAAATTCTTTCCGCATTTTCATAGGAGAAATTTATTCTCTGTGTCTCCTCATTTAATTCTTCTATGAAATGAGCTAGTTTTTCTTCAAATAAAATTATGTTTTCAATCGTTGCATTTCTGAATCCGTAAATCCCCTGCTTCCAATCGCCCACTCCGCATAAGTTTGCGCTGCCCGATTTATTTTCCTTAGCAAGAAGAAGCATCAGCTTAAACTGTATTTCATCCGTATCCTGAAACTCATCAATCATAATGTAATCAAACCTGTTTGCTGCTCTTACGTTTGCGTCGTTTTTTAAAAGCAGGTATGCAAACATCACCATAAAATCGAAGTTGAGAAGATTTCTTTTTAAAAGAAATTCTATGTAGGAAAAATAAACATCATTCGTAAACTTTATGAGCGAATCCTGCGAACCATCATAAAATATTTTTTCTTTCAGTTCAGGGTCAGCACACTTCCCCATAAATATTTCATCTTCATCGGGCAAGTCAATGTAAGCATTTGATTTTATCTTCGCGCTGATATTTTTATATAAATCATTCTGCTTCGCTCCTCTCTCACCAATCTCTTCTATGTTTTTTCTATCGAATAGCTCTGCAAATTTTTCATAGTCCCCTTTCAAACGCTGTAAGTCTTTGCCGTCAAAATTTTTCTTAGAGGGAAAAATCCCTTTGCTCGATAATTTTTTTATTGCTCTGAAAATAACTAAAGGATTTCCCGATGTGCTTTTAATTTCGTTATCGTAATTTTTTTCCGCCCGTTTTATAAACTTGTTATAAAACTTTAAAAATATTTTTTCTTCGTAATACTCATCTTCGATTAGACGGAAATTGGAAGAAATATTTTCTTTCACTCCGAGAAAAAGCGGAGCGTTCCTGCCGTACATTTTCAATATTTTACTGCAAAACGAATGGAACGTCATTACCGGCGCATCTATAAATTCCTGAAAGCCGAGCTTTGCAATTATGCCTGCGTTCTCAGCTTCGTTCAGCACACGAGTTTTCATTTCGTTTGCCGCCTTCACTGTAAAAGTAACAAGCAAAATATTTTTCGGAGAAAAACCTTTTTCAAGAATTTTCAGATAACGCTTCACAAGAGTATAGGTTTTCCCTGTACCCGCTCCGGCATCAATAAGAAAAATTCCTTCGGTGTTGTTAATTATTTTATCCTGGTTGTTCAAAGCTTGATTGTAACCTTATTTATGAAATCCTGATTTGATTGCATCACTTTAGCAAGGAGATTACCGCAATAATTAAAATAGTTTGAGTTTTTCCCGAAAGTGAATCGTTCATGACTTGTTAAAAATTTCCCTCTGGCAATTGAAACGTGAAGAAGTGGAAGCACATTAATATTTGAAAAATTGATTTTTGAAATTCTGCTTTGAAACTCACACCCAAGTCTGTCCGTTCTCCAAAAATCCCATCTTTTCTTTTCAGCTATTGGCTCTGTTGCTCTACGTACAAACTCGAAAGAAAACGAGCCAAATGTAAATATAAAAATAGGCTTGTGTGCATCAATTAAATCTTTTAAAAACTTAATTTGTCGTTGAATTTTAGTCCAGGCTACATCCTTACATGAGGGTTTATCACTCTTCTTTTTTATCGGATTTCTTTTATAGATTTTATCTTCATCGATTCTAAGTTTTCCTTTCGCATAAAATGATTTCTGAATATTGGAAATAATAGGTGTCCATATATTATGAACTGCCGGATGTCTTGCGTCAAACGGAGAATCAAGCAACTTATACCAATTTTTAGGTTCAGAATCCCCTAACAACCAAATTGGAAAATGAATATCACCAATTTCGTCTTTCATAATTTAATATATAGTATTTTTCAAAAAATTCACTACCTCTCCAGCATCATAAGCTTCTGGTCGTAATATCTCTCTCCGTCTTTAAAATATTTTTTCTGGCAGCCGTATTCTTCAAATCCGAGGCGTTCGTACAATTTTATTGCAGAAGTATTTTCAGATACAACTCCAAGTGTTATCACATCTATAGTTTCATCTGCAAAGATTTTTTCAATCATAAATTTTAAAAGATTAAACGAAACATTTTTTCCTCTGTACTCCGGCTTAGTAAAGACCTGAACCAGCAAAACTTTATGTCGAACTTTAATTCCCTTCTCGCGGGTATAACCGCAAATGGCAATTAACTCTTCACTGTTAAATGCTCCGAATATTTTTGCATTCGCATCAGAATTTTTTATCGCAGTTTCAAAAAACAATTCAGGCAAAACGGATTGCTCTTCATAGGTAGAGCCGAAATTTTCAGCAGCGTTCTTTAAGCACTCAAAACGAATCTCTCTGTACTTTTTGTTTTCTGAGGGGAAAAGTTCTCTGTAAGTTATATTCATTAAAATTGATATTTTAATTTCGGACCTGTGAATACAAATCCGCATTTTTCATAGAAGGAAACAGTTCTTTTCCATCTTTCTTCGGTCGGAGCTGTAACATCAATCCGTTTCCATTTTTTTTCAATAGCAATTTCCTTTGCTTTGTTTACCAGCAATTCGCCTGCTTGCTTCGAGCGGTATTCGGGCAGCATATACATTTCATCTATCACTCCGTACTTCCCTCCCGCATAAATTGACTGCGATTCAGTGAGAGTCAGCAGACCGATGAATTTCTCATTATCTTCAATAAGAAATACTTGAGTTTTGCCGTTATTCATCATTGAGGAAATTAACTCGTCAGTAAGGAATACAATAGATTCCTGCTCTTCGCCAAGCTCTATATACAACTCCGATAAAAAAAATTTTATCAAACCTGTATTAGTAATATTAGCTTCTACAACTTTCAATTTGAAATCTGATGTTTAAAATTTGAAATTAATTCAGTTCCATAATAAATTCCCTCTGCAAATATTCAGGTAATCGCACTCCTTGCAGATTTGGTTGCTCTCAAATATTGGCATAGCAGGGAAATTATTTTTTCTATAGGAGTTTAGTTCAGTTAATTTTTGTTTAACAAAGTCAATAAACTTCTTAACATCATCTTTAAAAATCAATCCCTCGTTTGAGCGGATTTTATAAAAAACCTCACATGCTTTTTTCAATTCGTCAAGATAAGTTCTCTCTTCTTTTTTCCTAAAAGACTTGTAATCAAATCCTGCTCTTGCAAGCGCTGCGTGAAGCTCGCGGCACAAATTTGCTGCTGTAGAATCCTTATCAAAAAAATTTATTTTGCTCAAGTCTATATCATCAAATATTTCTTTATACTCCTGAAATGAAAGCGCTTCAAAATATTTTTTTGCATCCTTTGTAGAATTTTCTCTGGCATAGTAATAACAATTTTCCGTTTGCAGATACTGGATAAAATCCAAATCTATATAGGTAAACTCCGTAAGGTTATCTTCGGTCTTTAGCCTTTCATCAACAATATTTTTTCTATTGGCAAGAACGTAGTTGTAAATAAACTTTAACTCTTTTTCCGATGGATTTTCATTTTTCAGCGCAGCAAGATATGAAACTGCCTGAAAATCAAAATCAGCATCTTCAGCTTCAATAATGTAATCTATATTTATCAGCGCAGGCAAATCTCTTTTTGTATAACGGATGCTTCCGCTTTTGTAGTCCACCAGAATATTTTTTCCCCTCAAATCAGCCCTGCCTTTAAGTATGAAATCTTTTGATAAATCTTTTTCCGTGAAATCAAAAATTTTCTTTTGCCTGAAATTTTCCATTAACTCGTTATCGGTTTTCACATCGTGTTCTAAAGCAATTTTCTCTACGGGATTTTTATCAAGAAAATCACAAACATTGTTCAGCGCTATTTTAAAATTTGTTCTTTCTATTTCCGTTTCCGATTTTGTAATCACGCGGGAATATTTTTCAAGAATAAAATCAAGAATTTTTCTCGCATTCGATTTACAAAACTCCGGGTGATGAAAATAAAACTCCGCAAACTGGTGTATAAGATTTCCTTTTAAAAAATGCGGAGCATCTCTTTGAGGCATTAACGTATCGTAAAAATATCTTGCGGGGCATAGCATAAACCTTTTTAAAGGAGTTGGGGCAATGCTTGTGATTTCTTCCTGCTCGTTTTCATTTTCACCTGTATATTTTTTGTTTTCCTCAACAAAGGCATCATCATGAATAAAAACAGGATTGAAAATTTTATCCGTGAAAAGAGAAACAGTCCTGCTCTCTGCAATCGAAAAATAAGGGGCAGGAATAACCTGCGCATTATCTTTTACCTGCTGCGCGAAGTAAAGGCGCTCGCTTCCCTGCTGAAGAAGCGTAGTGAACTTTCCGAAATTAATTTTATCTTCCTTTGCTTTATCAATATAGATTTTTTCGTTTGCCGAAACTGACCAGCTTTCATCAAGACCCAGATAAAAGATTATTTCCCTGTTAATGAAGGCAGAATTTTTTGCATCAACAAAAAGAACTCCCTTCTTTTTTGAAGGAAGCTCTAAGTCAAAATTCTCAAGAATGTATTTTAACTGAATTAAGTTCTCCTCTGAAATTTTTTCATCCGTGAAATTTATTTTAGAAAGAAGCAAAATAAAATGATGCAGCTCGGGACAATCAAATTTTTCGATAAGCTCGTTTGTCAATTCCTTAAAAGAAAATTTTCCCGCATCATTCATCAGCTTGAAAAGCAGCTTCAGCTTTTTATCTTTTGAAGAATTTACAACAGACTCGAAATTGTAATCATCACTTTTTGTATCAACTTCAAAACGGAAAAACTTACCCGCCTCTTTAAAATCTTTTGCCTGAAGCAAATCAAGCCCGAAAGAATTTTCAATAAGGTTCAGCATAAATCTTACAGTAAGAGTATCTGCAAGTGATGTTTTCACCAATACATCAATTCCTTCTTCCTTTAGTCTTGTCTGCAATAAAACATTATAACCGGAAGACGGCTCAAGAACAATTGCCGCGTGATTCATATTCTCACGCGTAATCAGGCGCGTGGTGTTATCAATCAGCGCTTTTGTGCTGCTGAAGATGTAGGTTTTTCCCGGAGAAAAATCTTCACCTTTAAATATGTTTATTTCGTTAAATGGTTTTTTGGGAAGAACTTGGAGGTCAAGCTCGTTAAAAAACTCTCTGCCAATCACTGCGATATTTTTTTCATTAAAAAAATTTTCATCAAAGCTCTGCATAGCAAGCTCAATCATAGGAAATTTTTCAAAATATGGCAGCAGTTCTTTTGCTTCATCGGAAAGATGAATTTCTGTAAGTTCAAGAAGACCCGACTGGTTCCAGACACTCAGAATGTTTTCAGTAAGCGCATGAATAAGCCGGAAGTTTTTTCCGGTTTCCTTTGAAACGGCGTTTACAAATTCAAACTTTGAATATATCTTAGGAAAATTTACGATGGAAAATTTTTGAGCAAGACGGCGCGGAGTCGAAGCAAATATGCCGAGGCAAGGAGTATCAACAAGGCGGTTCAATCCGTCTGCAAGAGATGCATCAACGGTAAGCGCGAGGTCGTAATTTTTTACCTCGCTGTAGAGTTCATAAATTGATTTAACTTTCTGCATTTTCCAATTGCAATTTACTCGAAAAATACAGGAAAGTTAAATCAAAAAATTATCGTGAAGTGGGAAAATTAGTTGGCAGCTATAAGTTGGTAGTTGTTAGTTGTCAGTTAATAGTTAGTACGGTTTTAAAAATGTCAATGTTCAGTTTTTACTTAATTTGAGTTTATTATTTAACTATTAAATATACCTACTTATAATTCTGCACAACACTGCCGTAAATATCAGAACCGATGCGGCGGAATGTATAAACATCTACGTGAGCGCCCGTCGTCTGAACGGGGGTAGAGTTTCCGGGCCAATAAATGGAAAGACCATCTAAGGAAGACCAGGAAGCCGTGTAGTTTCCGGCTGTGTTAGTAACTGCAAATGTTATCGTCTGCCCGTCGCTTATTCCCGATATTTTGAAAGCCGTATTCGCCGAAAGCGTTTTAGTAAATATTGTTGCAGAGTCTGCATGTAGCGTATCATTTGCGACAGTTACAGGCGTGTAGCTCAAAGTGCCGGTAATATTCAGCTTTGTTTTTACAGTCATGCCTTCCGTGATGAATCCCCCGTGCGAAACAACCGGAGCATTTATATCAAGCATGCCGTTATTATTCCACAGTGAAATCTGGTCCGCGCCGGAATAAATTTTTATTTTGTTTGAGTCGTTATCAATTGAAACCCTCTTCACGCCCTTTGAATAAAAGTCGTAATGGTCTGCCATCCAAGACCCATCGTTTGTTACCTGAAAAAGAGTTGTGCCGCCAATATTCAGATTAAAAGTTGAAGCTGAATTAAGAGTATCAAAATTTTGAGTTCTGCTCCAGTAATTTTCACCTGTCAGTGTTCCAAACACGTCTTTTAAGTTTTCATCATTGATATAATAACTAGCGGCATTTAATGAAGTAAAAGAACCAATGCCATTGGATACTACATTGCTCTGAAATAGAGCGCTGCCTGTAACGGTTAAATCTTCTAATACTGAAAAGTTTTTTAAAATCCGGGTGTTTTTATCTATTGTGAGCTGATTAGAACTATCTCTTAAAGTCGTTGACCCGATTCGTTCAATTGCTTTTAGCTGGGCAAAAGAATTTTGTGAAAAATATAATACGAATAATAAAACTATAATTTTTTTCATTTTATTAAATTTTGTTTATTGTTCAATAGGTACATTTAGCGTATAGTCCGAAATAATACTTAAAGCGGGAATGACTGTGTAATCCGTTGCTCCGTTGTAATGCGCCTCGTCCGTGATTGCAGGCGGCACTCTGAACGTGCAGCCGATAATATCCGTGAAGATATTGCTTCCGTCTTTATCTGCCGTGAAATTAATTCCGTCAGGAGAAATTATATTACACCTTTCAAGCAAGCCGCCGCGGACGGTAAAATTTTTAAAATGGTAAATTGTGCAGTTGATGAATTTTACGTTTGTCCAGATACGCGCGCTTCCGCTGCCTCCGCTATATTCTCCCGCTCCCAGAAGAACTGTTGCATTTTCGATTGTTACTTTTTCGGAAGAGTTTACATTGGGAAAGCTTATCACAATGCCTCTATCTGCTGCGATAAGATTCACGAAGCTCTTCATGCACTGATAAGCAGGCGCGATGAAATTTGTATTGTTGCCCATACCCTGTATGAAACATTTGCAGATATTATTTACAGAGGGAGAGCTGAATGCCGTAACAGCACTTTGAATATCGGGATAAACTTTACCTGCCTGCGCGCCGATACCCGGAGCCACTCTTAAAAAATTTGGCGACTCTGCATAACCTTGGATATGTGCTATTTTATATTCGAGTCTTGCATTAGTTATTAAATTATTAGGAGTGGAGTCTAAATCCGGGTCGGCATAATCAGTTGCTATAGGCGCAACAATTGTTGTTACCTGCTGAAATGTATTTATACCAGTGAAAATATTATTTGCCGATAAACCTGCTTTGGCGGCAAGACCTGTAGAAATTGAAGAATTTATGTTACTCAAATCTGTCGCAAGTCCGCTTACTTTAGATTGAGGAATATCATTTGGAAGACGGTCTTTATGTATGGTACCTGAAGTAATTTCTTCGCCCCTTACATTACCGTCAAAGTAATGCCTATAGCCGCCTGAACCGTCTCCAAGAATTTTTGGCATCAGGGAATCACCGTTATAAAACTTATAACTTCCGTTTGGCAGATTTTTTACTTCATAACAGCCTTCCCCTATATGAACAGCCGGATAGTATTCGTTTGTCTGTACATTTAGCAGACGCAAATTGGTCAATGTAGTATCTGGTTTATAAACTCCATCAACTACCTGCCCGATTGAAAAGATTTCTCTTGATGGCATATTTTATATTATGTAATGATTATTTAAATAAGTGTATGGGATGTTTGCAGGGTCAGAAACGTCAAATGATTTTACAAGCTCAACTGATTGCAGTTTAAAAATCACCCCTCTGTTTCCATATACTCTCTCGCCCGACCTGATTATACCAAGCTCAATATTTTCATTTGAAAATATTACCTCAAATCTTCTTGTAAGATTATCTTCATTGGGAGTCAGGTAAATTTTGTAAGGCGAACTTTCATCTTTTGAATGCTGATAATCTACAACTGTTTTAAATCTCAATAAGGTATCAAGATTAATAAACTGATTGTAATGCAAAGTAAAGTGAAGACGATACCCGAGGAAATACTCTTTCAATGTCCTGTTAAGGTCTTCTCTTTGTATAGTAACTTCTTCGTGATTCTCGAGCATGCCCCCGTCGTTCAGTTCTCTGAATGTACATTCACAAATAAGGTTTTTGTTTTTGTTATAAACCGAAAAACGCGGATTTCTCCAGCCGTTAGCGTATGTAAATTTCATTTTATTGTTTTAGCTGATTTCAATTCCTGTAATTTTTGTTGTATTGTTTACTAAATCTTTTTCCATCATGATTGGACGAAAAACGTATTGAACGTTTTCGTGAACGGTTTTGTAAGTGTCGTTAAATGTGTAATCAACTCCTTCTACTTCTGTTTCAATTTTCAGACGGCTTTCTTTTCTCAATTCATATTCATCTTTCGCAATTATTTCCTGAACTTTTGCCGGGGTAAAATTGGTTTGCAAATCTACAATATTAACTACCTGATGGTCGGAACTATTGCGTTTGAAATAAAGCCAGCTCTCATGACCCCAAGTTGTATCCTCAACTGTAAATGGTATTTCGAAAGAAAGATTGTCATAGGTAGAGTTTTCATAAGAATTTCCTTGCAGGTATTCATTCTTATTATTGATTCCTTTTACTCTAATTGAATTAATTTTATTAATTGATGTATCGGCATCTAATTTTAATATCCTGTTCAGAGAGGTAGAAGGATTAGTAAATCTTTTATGTCTCCAGAAAACTTTATTCGGAGTTTCAAAACCATAATAGCTGAATAAATTTCTGCAAAGATATTTTAAAAAATCACTAAGCTTTCTCTCATTCATTCCCTTGTGAAATACCTTAGGAAATAGAGTTCCTTCCCAATTATGGTAATAAGTAATCCAGGTGCTATCTTCATATACGACCTGATAATTTGAAGGTTCTGTATAATCCAGGTCATGCGATGACTTTACAAGACTTGAATAATCTGATTTTTTTAAAACAATATACCTGCCAAAAAGATTAGAACATACTCTTTTTATCATTACTTCAGAAATCTCTGCTTCTAAATAATTATTCTCTACTTCCTGAAACCGAAACTCATTTTGGAAATGTAAAATTATTTGAGTATTTAATAACTTAAAAAGGTTTTCGATTACTGATTTCAGATACACATCTTTATCTGCTCCCTCTATATTTATTCCCGTACCGCAAAAAATATGGGCTGCAAGATTATGCTCTTCGGTTTTATAACCATAAGCAAAATAACTGCCGTTTTGCATAGTGCCGTTATCAATTCGGTTTATTAATCCTTTTTGATATAAAAAATCCAGCACAAATGGATTTCCAAGTGAAACATCTTTTAATTTGTTTATGCCGTCTACAAACTTTAATGTTACCCTGTAATCTTCTACACCCTGCTCAACAGTATCAAGAATTCCTTTAAACCAAAGCACATTAATATCTTTGTATATTTCCAGATAAAAAACATTTTCAAAATTAAAGGGATATGAATCTGAATATCCGTCTTTTAAGTTTTTAAATCGTAGAAAATTCGTTCTTGTTTCGTCATCAATAGTTATGTCAATATTCGCAGGATAGATTGCGAGGTCATCGTTATTTTCATCCTCAAAACCCTGTGAAAGATTTGAGAGTTCATAGATGACAAAGTCCGTTAACGTGCCGGCAATAATTTTATTATAATGAAAAATAAATCTGTAATTGCCTGAAGCCAGTGCTAAATCTATGGGTATTTGAGTCATTATACTTTAATATTTTTTAATCTTTGGTCAGTTCTTTGCAGTGTGAGTTTTAAATCCGTTCCTCTTACTGAAGTTGAAACAATGTAAGGTTCGCGTATAGTATTTACGACCGGAGAAGCCGGCTTTACATTATTTGCGAGAGATGAAACACTGCCTCCCTCTGCATAATAGCCGGAAAGATTTCCCGTAAAAAGCGAGCCGCCGTTTAGTTTTTCAAAAAAGCCGGCGCCGATTTTGCTTACCACGGATTTTCTGATAACAAACTCTCCGGGAGTGAGCATTGCAGGAACTGAGTCTGTGTCTCCAACTCCGGGAACATTTCCTCCGTCTGCAAGAGCAACTAATCCCCCTTGGTTAAATAAGCTGCCCAAAAAACTTCCCGCTAAACCTGCACCGGGAAAAATAGCTCCAAGTAAAGCGTTAATGCCTGAGTTAATTAAATTAGTTGCAATGGAAGTAATTATCTTTTGCATGAACTGCTCGAAAAGAGAGTTCGCCTCCCCAAAAGCCCCTTCCCAAGCATCGGATAAAGAGCCTTTAAGAACATCTCCAAGAGAGTTAAGCAGCGAAGAAGCAGCCTTATATTCATCAGAAGAGATAATTTCATTTCGTTCCTTATCCTCTTTTTCCTTCTTCCCTCTTTCTTTTTTTTGGTTTTCTTCCTCTATTTGTTCCGGTGTTTTCGAAAGTACTACACTACGATAAGGAGTGTTTTCTATTTTTTCAAAAGCCTTTTTATTTAAATTCGCTTTTAAATCTTGCTCTTCCTTTTCAGTAAGTTTCCCAAGCTTATGCAATAAATCAATTTCTTTTTCATAATATTTAACTTTCTTTTCCTCAATCTCTAATTCTTTCTCTTTTTCATTGGCATTTTCTTTTGTTGCTGCTATAAGTTTTTCACTTGCTCTTAATTCTTCCAAAGATAATTGTAAAGCTTCGTCTTTTTGTTTCTTATCTATTCTGCCTTGTTCAAATTTCTTTTCAGCAATTGTTATTTCTCTTTCAATAGTAGCAATAGCTTTTTCAAAAGGGTCTTCCTTTATTGAATTAGCCATTGTATTTTTACTGCCGGAATACCCAAAAGACCGTGGCTTTTTATCTTTCTTATCATCCTTAGAGTCATCATTGAGCTGAGTATTTTTTACTTTATCTACAAAGCTTTTCATATCGTTGAAAGCTTTTAGAGCTAGGTCAATATTACCGTTTTTGATTGCCTCAACAATGGAATGATAGACCTTTACCCACTCGGCAAGTGTGTTTTTATTTTTGCTCAAAGCATCACCGAACCCCATAAGGGAGGCTGCACCGGTAGGACCGATTTGTTGCAATGCTTTTATGAATAAATCTGCTCCGGTTTTATTATTAAGCAGACCTTCCAATAGATTCCGATTTATCGGAATTAAAGAGCCTGTTTTCAAACCTGTTTCAATAAGTCTCTGCATCTTTTGCTCTAGTTCCACCAGTCCTGTAGCTTGGTCTGAGTTAGATCTTGTTAAACGATCCACAGCTTCTTTCTCATGTCTCAGGTCAACATTTACAGCAGAAATTTGTTGAGAATTCCAACTTAACTGAAGCCCAATTTGCTGAAGTTGTTCAGGAGCATTAGCCATTGCATCCCAAAAAGCCACATTCAATTTTTCCTGCTCATCGTTTAGCCTTGCTAATTTTCCAGTATTTTCTTCGTAGCTCTTTTTTATTTCATCTAAAGAAACTTTTCCTCTTTCAAAAGCTTCATTTTGTGAGTTAAATTGCTCTGATAGCTTGGTAAAGCTATCAATAATTCTAAGTTCTTCTCCGTCCGACCAACTGCCTAAATACTTCTCCCGGGAGTTAATTGCTCTTTCAATTGCTTCTTTGTTCGTACTTATCGCGCCGGTTTCTTTATCTATTCCTGTTATTATTTCTGGAAAATATTTTGAAGCCTCTTTTAATTTAGCATTATACTTGTCCTGTTCATCTTTAGATTTACCTGTTGATTTTGTTGTTTCATTTAAAAGATTTTTCAGAATTTCTACTTCTTTTGACATTCCTATCAGCAGAGGAGAAGTTTTTTTCGTTTTCGCCTCCATATCATCCATAGTTTCTTCATTCTGCTTTCCCAATTCATAAAGAGCATAGGTTAACCCTAAAACTACAGCCGTTACACCACCGACAGGGCCGAGAGTTTCTGTGGCAACAGCAGCAAATTGAATAAAGCCAGAAACAGCGGAAAGTCCATCTACAGCAGTTTTCAGGTTACTAATTTTCTTAGAAGTAGCATCTGATTGGTCCCCAACATCATTAAGAACTGTGTTAAATTTATTTAGCGCTCCGGTACCTGAATCTACGACTTTAAGAATGTCAGTTATTTTTGTATCTCCCGTTGTAGCCATAATTTATATAGTATTATTTGTTATTTTTTAAATTTTCAATGCGGATTGTAAGTTTTGATGTTTTATACAAGCTTAAATAATTTTTGTTTTTTTCACCTTATTTATGCGAGTATAAATCTTGGGATTGGAAAACAAGATTACGATTCTAATGGTCTTATCGAATGACTTGATGATAAATTTAGTTGTAGTAGGAACTAACGATGTAAAACATCCGTAATAAATGCTGAAAAGTTTATCGAAACTTTTTGCTTTCGATTCAGTTTTCCCGGCTTGATATATAAACAAAAGTAGAGTAAATTGCTTTTAATAATTATACTCTATGAATGAAAAGCAAAATTCTTATTCAGAACTTGATAAAAAAATAAAAGAGCGGCTTTCAGGCTCCCGCAAAGAAGTAGCAATATCTTCTTTAATATTTATTACTCTAATAGTTCTGGCTTCGTATGGCGATAAGCTGATAAGAACAATAGCAATAGTAATTTTAATAATTTTTCTAATTACCCGCTCAATATACTCATCTAATAAAAGAAAGAAGCAAAGCGAATCTTCATCCGCTAAAAAACAATAAGGATAAAAATTAACCCGCTGTAATTGCCGGATCATTAAATCTGAATACCTGAAGAGAATTTCTTTAAAATCAGTCGTTATTTTGCCCCCACCATTGAACAAAATTCTCTTTTTCCTTTATGATTAAAAAAATTCCGGCATCGCTTACTTTCATTTTTTTTGCATGGGGGAACTTAGTAAAGTCCCCCTCGCAAATTTTATACAGAACATCTTCAAAAGTATTTTTTAAGAAGCCGGTATCGTATCTTCCTGCATCACATCTGAATCGGATGATACTTGGCTCGTTGTCGTCATATCCGCAGCGCTCCTTAAAGCTCTCAATAAGTCCAGCGCTATGGGATTTAAAGTAAAAAAATCGGTTACAACTTCCTTCAGCTCGCTGTTCTTCAGCTTTGAAAAGCTTTTAATCTGCTCTTCGTCATTGATAGAGAAAATAATGCTGAGGAACTTTTCAATCAGCTTGTTTTCGCTGAGAGTTTTGATTAAATCGGCAATGGTTGTATTGCCAAGGTCGGAGAGGTTAACGGATTTGATTAAATCCATGATGCGATAGTCCTGCTCCAGTGTGAGTTCTTCCTGCGAAGCTTCAAGTCCGCAGGAAAATTTATAACGTTTGATATTATCTTCCAAAATTTTTTTTATTAGTTATTTTTTTAATTCCCAATCGGCAGCCCGTCCGTCCAGATGGTTGTAACGGGGTCCCAATTGCCTGCGCCTACAACGGATTTGAAAGTGGATTTTGTGTTTGCATTGGTAGGAAGGGTGGCACCAGATAAATCTACACCGTAGAAATTTACACCTGAAATAGATGCGTCTGTTAATATACAATCCCTCATAGAGCTATTTGATAATTTGCAGTTGTCTAGTAATGCATTCATAAACTTGCAACCATCAAAGTCTACTCCAACTAAATCACGCCCATTAAAATCTGCTCCTGTAAAATCTGTAAAAGATAAATTGCTATTCGTTACTATATGCTGATTGAATTGATAATTTAACCACTTATTCAAATAATCCCCTTTGATATGAAACAACACCGCATTCTTTGAATGAAACACTTCATCCTCTCTAAACGGCTGAACGAATCCGTTGATGAAATACATGTTTTCTTGCGCTCCGTTTGTATCATCGAGCGGATTTGAAACACTCGATGACACTTTCATTATTGAGCCGGAAGCAATTGTTGAACTGTTTAGAACATAAACAGTTTCCCCAACTTGATATTTGGATTTCTTTGGTTTATTAGATAGAGCCATTTCAATTAATAATTTTTAACTCCCAATCGGCAGCCCATCAGTCCAGATAGTTGTATCGGGATCCCAATTACCTGTGCCTACAACGGATTTGAAAGAGGATTTTGTGTCTGCATTGGCGGGGAGACCGCAACTTGATAAATTAGTATTTCTAAAATCACAGGACGAAATATTTGCGTCACCAAAAGAGCTACCCTGTAATTTAGCAAATCTGAAGGATGAATTTGACAAGTTTGACCCTGAAAAAGTTGCTCCATCCAATTTAGCACCATCAAAATTACAAAAGGTGAAATCTATACCTGAAAAAAAATTCGGCAGCCCAGCATCTTCACTCAATAAAACATATGAAAAATCACAACTGCCAAAAAATGTTCCTTGAGCAATTGAGATATTATCAGAGTTTTCCCATTTCCCCAAATATTCCCCCTTCAGCTTAAATAGCAATGCATTCTTAGAATGAAATACTTCCCCCTCTTTGAAAGGCTGCACAAATCCTTCAATATAATAAAGATTTTCCTGAAGCCCGTTTGTATCATTCAAAGGATTTGAAACACTCGAACTCACTTTTACTACTTTGCCTGATGCGATTGAGACTCCGTTTAATACGTAAACTATCTCCCCCACCTGATACAAAGACTTTTTTGGTTTATTAGATAAAGCCATTTAATATTTCGATAAAATTAATAAGAATATTAACACTCTAATTCAAACTGAAATCACGATACTTTCTTCCAATCACTTGATGATGATGTTCCGGCAGCGATGTAAATATCCCCTGCCGCTGTATCTACAAATAGCATTCCCTTTTTAGAAGGGGTGCTTGCAGGAGCACTTGAACCGGTTTCAACCTGCGGTACATCATGCAGAAATTGCGCTTTTGTACAACGTTTTTTATCGTTACTGCTGGATGCATCTTCCATCATCATCACATCTGCATTAGAAATCGTTGTTTTAGATGCTACATCACTAACCTCTAATGTTTTATCTAATCGAAGAGTCTTTTGTAAAAGACTTTCGAGTGTCATTTTATAGGTAATTCCATCGCTAACCACCGGTATGTATGCGTCATCGGAAAACTCCGATGTTGAACTTAATTCAGATATTTTTTTTGAAGCCATAATCGTAATTTATTTTTAAGTTACAAGTGTTCCGTCTATCCATATGACCTCGTTCCAGTTATCATTACCAACTTTCGTTTTAAATTCTGCTTTTGTATCAAAGGTAGAATCAAGAACAGCACCGGTCAAATCTACACCGTAAAAATTTGCATTAGTTATAGATGCGCCTGTTAATATACAATCTCTCATCTTACAGTTTGATAGCTCGCAACCAGCTAACACCGCATTAGTAAAATTACATCCATCAAGAGTTACCTCATTAAAATCCACCGTCCCAAGCGTTAAAAGTCCGCCATCTGCATTAAAATTTGCTCCAGTAAAATCTGAAAACGACAAATTACTTCCTATGCCAATAGGAAAAGCAAATAGTCCTTCTGTCCATTTATTCAAATAACCACCTTTTATGCGAAACAATAAAGCATCCTTTGAATAAAACACATCTTTCTCCCTAAATGGCTGCACAAAGCCCTCAATGGTGTATAAATTTTCCTGCAGACCAACTGTATCGTTCAAAGGATTTGAAACGCTGGAACTGACTTTTATAATTTTACCGGATGAGATTGACAGTCCATTCAGTACATATGCTGTTTCACCCACCTGATATTTTGATTTATTTGGTTTATTGCTTAATGACATTCTATTAATTTAGTTTATGTTCCGCTGATTGCTCCGTTACCTTCAATAATTACATAAAAATTATTTGAACTATAATATAAGCCCGGCGTGTAAGTTGCCACCTCTGTACCGGCTGGAATTGCATATGGAGAATTAGTGTCTATGCTAAATACTCCCGGCTGAGGCAGCACAGACATCTCCATAACAATATTCATAGGATTATCAGGCGACTTCAGCGATAAATTTGGAATTATATTTACTTCTTTAAAATAAAATGCCTGCGGTTTGGAATCAACCAAACCATTGTAATAAAACACTGTGAAAACCCCTCCCCTTAATGTGTCAATTAACTCAATTTCTTCCTTAGATGTTTGGGCTAACGTAATAGATACCTTAACTTTTCTTTTCCCATCCAAATCAAGTGTATTTCCATCTGCAAAAGTTACTTCTTGTGAATCCGTTTTATCTTCTATAGTTCCCGTTATAACGTGCCCTAAGTTTGTCCATCCAGAGGGCAATTTAATTTGAAGGTTATTTCCTCCAAACATTCTTATTCTTTTTGTGTTTTTTCCTAATGACATAAGATTATTTTTTAATTTTTATGATAAGCTGTCTGCTGAACTTTCTAAGCTCGTTTTTAAACTTCCCTTTGATGAATATAATCTAGAGCTTGTAAATGGCTCTAAATAACCTTCCAGGTAATAAAAAACCACTTCTTCAGCGGTTCCATTATTGTCTGAATCAGTTACTTCAGAAACTGTTTTCAATATTTTAGCTGACTGCGGTACATTGTTATAAACAAAGTAAGCGGTAGCACCAACTTGTAATGCAGTTACGCTAGGTTTATTCGTAATTGGCATATTTCTTTTATTTTAATTTATAAATCTCTTTTATTTCTTCGTCGTATATTTCGAATTTTTTATTCATAGTTGATTTCATTTCGTTCATAGTTTCGCTGATGTGCCTGAATTCATTCTTTATTGCTTCTATTTCCGTTTTCATTTCGAAAAATCCTCCCAATATACCGCAGGCTATTATTAATATTTTTATAAATTCCCACGTAAAATATTTAGAAAGATTATTTGTGTTATTTTCAGGAGGCATTTTTATATTACTGTTTGTAATTAATAATGAATAATTGTTTCAAGCAATTTTTGACAGGAGAATTATTAATTATTCTTTACTAATTATTAATTCTTACCCGCGTCAGCTGCGGAGATTCCGGTGATAAGTCCGCCCAAGCCAAGGCATATATACCCCGCGCTTTGCAGCGCCCTTCCGTTTGAGCTTACCAGCGCTGTTCCCATCGCCATTAGCAAGCCTCCTATGCTTGTTTTCCAGTTTTGCATTTTATTTTCCTTTTGATTTGAAAATTGAAACTATCGAAATAAAGATACCTGCTATGCGCTCCAGTATTCCAACCCCTTCTTTTAAATCTTCCACTGTTGCTGAGTCAATTTTTTGCGCCGGATTTTTTCCGGCAGGTTTACTTTTGTCCATTTTCTTTCTCCTGTTTTAACCGCCTCTCCTCCAGCTCAATATATTTGTTCAGCAAGTCAATGCACCATTGAAGTCCAATGTATTGATTTTTGCTTGATACAGTTTCCTGCAGCTTTACAAAATATTCCCTATCGGAAATATATTGTTTTAAGTGAAGGCTATCGGCAGTTGTTTGAGAAAACCCGATTGAGCATATCAGCATTAATAATGCTGTTAAGAAAATTTTCATATTAAAATCCTGTTAATGATGTTCCCAAATCTGTTGTTGAAAGTGTTCCGCCGGTGCTAACTGTAACTCTCCAATAATGACCGTTACTGTCTTTTAGCACAACACCTTTAGAAGAGTCGTCATGAACAAAATCCCCGCCGATAGTTTTTGTGTATCCGCTAAGATCTGCAAGCATAAGTTTAAGGCTTCCATTTGTCGAAGGAGAAAGCCCCGGATAAGATGATGTTATCCCTCCGATTCCAAAGCACGAAAAGCCGGAACCGTATGCATATACATTTGATGAGCTTCCCGATGCAAGACCGCCTCTGCCTGACCAGCTTATCCCATTATTTGCTCCGGCAACAATATCGCTTTGCGATACAATCGTCCCGGTTGAAATCCTGCCATCTCTTCTTACACTGAACATTGATACCCCCCCTACCTGCAAATCTATTAGTAACGACGAAGTTGAAGACGAAGTGTTAGTAATGTTCAATTTCAAAGCAGTCGGCGCGCCGCTCGTATTCCATGTCTGGGAAATGTCAACTGCGGGATTAGTCATCGAGCCTGTTAAAGTCGAAGGCGAGATAAACTCTGTTCCCATCGTATCAATTTTATAAAGGGTTTTCTCTATGCCCGTAATCTGCAAAAGAGGTTTCCCGTTTATCCACCTGAAATTGAATGAGCTTGAATCAATTGCCTGCGAGTAACTGGTTCTGTCCAAGTTTTTTGTTGTTTCTACAAAGTTGAAAACTGTATCAGTGCCGATAACAAATCTCGAATAATTCTGCAAACCTGCGCCAAGACCTATTTTTCCACTGAAATTATTTATCTGCGTCAGATAAGCAACATTTGAAAGAGTACCGGATGTATTAATATCACTTCCATTCAATAAATACTTTACGGTTGCATTTACTGTATCAAACGTTTGCTTTCTTCCCACGAATGAATTCGATTTATCTATGAACGCAAGGCGTGTTGTATCAATAGAAGAAGATGAATTCAACAGGTAAACTGCTTTAACCCTCACTTTACCCGGGTCAATTCCCATAAAGCTTGTTTTATTTTCAACAAGCGAATACAACCCGTTATCAGTGTTTGAAACAAATTTCCAGTTCGCGGTATCGGCAGAGGTAAGGGCAAAAACCGATTCACCCTGAACCTGCCCTGCGCTCAATCCTGAAAACACAGAAGAATTTGTTACCAGTGTGTACTTTCCGTCTTCCGTATTAGAAATCAGGCTCCACTGTGCTTCGGCTTCGCTAATGAATAATGAATAGTTAACAATTAATAATGTCAATATTCCAAGCGGTGTAAATTTTTTAAAAAAATTCTTTATCATTTTATTTCCTTATTCAAATTCTAAAATTTCATAAAAATCATTCGCATACGAGGCTATAAGTCCGGCTTTGTCAAGACCATTGATAATCCTCCTCGCATTAAAAAAATCCCTGCTGTTTTCTTTTATATAGTCCTGTAGTTTTTTTCCGGTAAATAAACCGCGTGTCATACCTATTTCGAGAATCATCCACGCATACAATTTTTGCATAGTAATCTCCGGCTGATTAATAAAATCAATTCCGAGCAGTTCAGTAAATAATTGATAGTTTACTTTACCCGTTAATTGAACATAGCCTCTGCCCTTATAACGGTTTGCCTCTGAAAGATTTTTTATTCCGAGCTTACCAATAAGGTATTTAAAGTAATTCCATCCGCCGCGCTCCTCAATAGGCTGAAACGTTTCAGCAGTTTCATGCTTTACCGTTGCAAGAATGTATGCAAACTCAGAAAGCCTGTTAATCAATCTGCTTTTTTCAAAGCACTCGATTAAAAAATTTAAGCCGTCAACCTGCCCCTGGCTTAAGCTGCCGAATTTTTGCCTGTATCCGGTATAAAATTTTTCAAGATTAATTTTAAACATTTTTATGCTTTTTATTCTAATGGACGAATTTCGTTAATAAGTAGTCCGTCTGTCCATGTTATATCCTCATCCCAGTTATCCCTTCCTACAACTTCCTTGAATTGTGCAACAGTCGCTGCATATTCTGGAAGTGTGGCATTTGTCAGATTTGCCGCTTTAAAATTTGCATTATGTATTTTTGCATTTGTCAAGTTTGCGCTTGAAAAAATTACACTCTGCACGTCTGCTCCTGTCAAATCTGCTCCTTCTAAGCGCGCAGTTGAAAAATCTGAATACCTCATATAAGCTCCGGCAAAATATCCGTATGTATAAATCTCCCATGAAGAAAAGTCAATTCCTGAAAAAGCCGTTGAAACAGGGACAAGCCTGATACGGGAAGGAACAATGTGGCTGGGGCTTACCGTTACACCCGGGAAACAGAAAACATATCCTGGATCAGAACCGGAAAATGAGTCTATTACATCGTTTAGATTCTCTCCATAGTCACCAACAACAAACAAAGACTCCGCATCATTTTCCTTTAAAAATTTCAATTCTCTTTTTAGGTCTTCAATTTTTTCGGGAGAATCATATTTCTGAATATCAGAAATAATTTCAAACAGTTTTCCTTTTACATCAAGCGCTTCCGGCATTTTTTAATCTTCTTAAGGTTTATAAACTACTTCAGCAAATTTTGTATTGAGCAGCTTTGTTCCTGCCTGGCATACTAAATCTTTGATGTCTTTCAGATTTTCTTCATCGTAAACTTCTTTCAGCTCTGCCTGTCTTCCCATTACGAACGCTAAACCCGGTCCGTAGAAAGCAGTCATGTTTACTTTTTGCGCAGATGAAACAGTTACTGTCGGAACAAGTCCTGAAATGAAAATCTGGAATCCTAAAAGTGAAGGAACTCTTCCGCTCTCAAGATAATCTTTGTTGTATGATGTTGCATTTTTTACTGTATCAATTGCGAAAAATTCGTCAACTAAGTCAGCGCTGACAACAAGTACTCTGCCTGTTTGCGGAATTTTATTTTTGTCCATTCTCTTTTTAAGGGCGGTTAAATCTGCCCATGCCATTGATGAACCGGCAAATGCAGTCTTTGTTCCTGATTGTGCTTCGGTGATTACTTCAGAATCGAACTGCTCGCCTAACACCAATGCGGCGGAGTCAAGATACTCTTTTATAAGAATGCCGTTAGATTCCCATTGCGCAGTGATTTCATTTGCAAGCGGAACTGCATAAGGTCCGAGCGGAACATTTATTAAAGCTGTGTCAGCTTTTGCATTCTTTCTGTCTGAATGTGTGGCAGATGTGCCGGTCTTCTTTACTTTCGGAATTGCCAAGTCAGGAATATCAACTGATGTTGCTCCCGGTCTTACAAGAGCATCGAATCCCCTATTGCACGAGTTGTAAATATTTTGCTGTTCGATAAGTCTCTGAACAACACTGTCTGAAACTAATGTTTTTGAAAAAGCCATTTTTTTTCGTTTTGTTATTAGGTTTAGTTTATGAAATTTCAAATTTCAGATTTCAGATTTCAAATGTAAAATATTTTAGTAGTTTGAAATTTGAAATTTTATATCTGAAATTATTTGAAGTGCTCCTGCCTCATTTGCTCAAGCTCTGCCTCGGAGAAATTATTTTTCTCTATCAGCTTCGGGTTTCGCAAAATTTGTGCATATGTAATTCTTGCCCCTCTTTCATTGAAGTACTTCGGGTCCTTTAAATTTAAAGAGCCGTTCTGAACTTTATTTTTTTCGAACAGAGGATTTGCGGGAAGCATTTCGATGTAAGACTTGCATGCCTCGTAATCATTCTGCGCAAAAGTCAGGAGAAAATCTTTCTGCGCAGGGAGAATTTTCCCTGATGATACTGCATCGCCGATTAAATTTTCAGCGCGCTTTTCCGAGAGCTTCTCAATTTCTTCCTCGTACCTTCTCACTGCATCGCTAAGAGTGATAACTTCACTCTGCAAAGAATTGATTTTTGCCTCAGCATATTCGGCAATCTGCTCAATCTCTGCTCCGGGTTCCAGCCCAAGCGATTCTGCAAAGCGTGTTGTTTTTTCGCTCACGTTTTTTGTTTTTGTTTTAGAAGTTTTTTTAATTGATTTTTTTTCCTTTAGATTTCCCTCTTCTGAATCTTCATCGTGAAGATTTAAAAAACAGTCTTCGCTGAAATAGATGACAGCTTCTTTATCGGTCGTTTGGAACTGCATTTCAGGAAGACCTTTAACTTGAGGAAAATTCACCAGACTGACTGCACGCAGATATTTTCCGATTCCGTCATAGTCAGCTATTTCAATTGAAGGGCGTTTGTACTTTCCCTCTCTTACAAGCTGCTTTGCTTCATCGGAAATTTTTGAAAAAGTTACCCACAATTCTTTTCCTTTTGCTGCAACGCTGTCAATCCAGCCGAGCGCGCTTCCCTCTCTCTTATGGTCTAAGGTAAGCGGCGCTTCGTGATATGACGGAGAATAGTTTGAAGCAATTTGCTTTAAATCTGCTTCGCTTATTTCTCCTTGCGGATATTTGCCCGCTATAAAAACTTTGTATTGCTTCTGCATATTGTAATTGTCGTTGGTTGTTGTCCGTTATTCGTGATTTATCTCCGTGCATTGAGTCAAATAGAATACCCTATTAACGATGAACGAATAACAAGTAACGAGAAACGAACGAGTGCAATTTGCTAATAAAAAATTTTTCAAACTAAACCATTCAACCTATTACTACTAATAGGTAACTTTTTTTATTTTTTGCTTGACCCGTTTTTCCGGCAAACTTTCTGTCAAGCTTTTTTTGAAAAAATTTACCTATTACTACTAATGTCTTCTTTTCACTAATCTCGTTTGAAAGCTATTTATATATTTGCCAATGCTGAAAAACATATACAATAGCTTTAAATTATTTCTTAGTGATACTTTCCCTGATATTAAAATAGAAGAGTACAGAGGAGAGTTTAAAGATAAGTTTCCGGCAGGCTGGAATCCCAGCTTTCCATGCTGCTTAATAAAGCTCGGCGAGTACTCGCCGGCTGTGCGCTCTGCATCCAGAGAAATTATTAAGCACCGCGCAGATTTTACCCTTTACATAGGAGAAAAAAACTCATTAGGCTTTGATATAATACAAGATATTATTGATGAGCTTAACGGGCTGAACCTGCCGGTAGGCGAAGATTATTTTTCAATTGAGGTAAACTCCGTAAAATTCCTCACCGGAGTAAATGCAGTTAGGGTTCACACAATAGAAGTCAGCATTACATAACGCAATCAATAATTAATAAAGAGCAATGAGTAGTTCGTTCTCAATTATTAATTATAACTATTATTTATTATTCATTACAAACTATAGCAAAATGTCTTTATCAAAAATTATTACTCTTCCGCAGGAGAAGAGCAAAAAGAGCAAAGATAAATTTTCGAAGGATTCCAGAGTAATTCCTTCAGCAAACATTCAGAACATCTATTCGTTATATACTTCCGAATTTTCGCAAATCGAGCCTTCAAATCTCAAGCATTACCTGGAATCCTCCCGCAAGGGGTTAAATTTCTGGAAGTCGCTGCTTTTTGAATACATAAGAAGAATGGACTTGCGTATTTCTGCCGTCTGCCAGACAAGAAAACTTTCTGTACTCGGTAAAAACTTTACAATCGAGTGCAGCGACTCCGGGATAAAAGAGTTCTCGGAAGAAGTCATTTCCAAAATCTGTTCGGTGGAAAATTTATTCACTGATATAGTAGAAAGCTCCATACAGGGTTTGAGTATTTTTGAAGTAAACTATAAGCTCTGCGGCGATAAAATTTTTATAGATGATTTGAGAAGAATACAAAATCATTTAGTTGTATATGACGATATTCAGGAAAAGTATTTTATTCTTGATGCCTTAAAGGCTTCAGCTTTAAATTTAAGGCTTGCTTCCGGCGTAATTCAGGATAGAGTAGATATTACCGCACTTCCTTTGCTCGATGTGCCGGAAGAAAAGCTGCTTGAAGTGCATTCGTTCGACGGAGATAATCCGAACGGATTTTTAAACGGGTGTATTGATTCCCTGATTCTTGCTTATTTCTTTAAATCATACAGCGTAAAAGACTGGCATGTTTTCATAGAGAAATTCGCAAGCCCTATTGTAATCGGCAAGTACAGCTCAATGAATGAGCATGATAAAAACTCACTGTGGAACGCGCTTCAGAAAATTAAAAACAATTCTTCAGTGATAATTCCTGATGATGCGAGCATTACTTTCAGAGGAGACGAAAACAAGAGCGCTGCATCTTCGCTTTTCACAGGTAATATAGATTTTTGGAACAACGAAATTACAATCCGTGTGCTAGGGCAAAACCTGACAACAGAGCTTCAAGGAGGCGGTTCGCTTGCAGCAGCGGAAGTTCATAATGCAGTCAGACAGGATATTGTCAGCAGTGACTTAACGCTTATTGAAAACACGATGAACAGGCTTTTAAGAAAAGTAATTGATTTGAATTTTGCAGAAGTGGAGCATTATCCTAAATTCAGTTTTGAATAAAAAATTTTTCCGATTTCTTTTGAAACTGCGATACAAATTTTCATTATAAATTATTCATTAAAGAAATGGCTTATACAAATAAAAATTATTTTCTTTTAAAAATAAAATCAGATGAGCTTGAAAGATTGACCGACAATTCGGACGATGTTTTGAATTCGGCAATAGCAAGTGCAGATTCCTTGATAGATACTTATCTGAACAGTGTCTTTGAAAGTGTTCCGATACAGGTGCAAAGCGGAACTGTTCCCGCAATAATTCAGCAGTGCTCGTATGATATTGCTATATTCTATCTGCATGATAGAATACAGTACTCTGAAATTCCGCAGTGGGTGAAAGATAAATACAACGCAGCAGTAGATTTTTTAACAAAGATTGCAAAAGGCACTATTACGCTTGATGTTGAAACGGAAAACTCCGGTTCAAATGTCTATCAAAAACCCGATGAAGGAATAAGATATTCAGGCAATAGCACTGTAATGGGCAGGGATAGTTTTTAGCGCAGAAGTGTGCTAGCAAAAAATAATTTTATACAAAATGATTAAGCCGGTTTTTCACCGGCTTTTTTATTCCTTCGTCTTGATTTCATACACAGGGTGAAGTTCCCAATATGTTTTGCCTCTTGCTTCTTTAGGTCCTATTGCATTGCGCCGTTTGAAATGAAGCTGGTCAAAAAAAGCAATACCCTTTAAGGATATTTTTATAGGATTATTATAGAACTTAACATACCCCGTCTTGCACTCATCAATTCCGAAAATTTCCTTAAAATCACCCCTCACTTTTTTCATCTTCGGATAACTATTAGACCTTCTTCCGGGAAGCCCGCTTATCTCCACATTAAAAAATTCAGACTCTGATTTTTTGTCTGACGAGCCGATAATAACATGATAATCTTCATCTGCCTGTCTTGCAAATGCATACACCCATGTCTGTTTAATGTAAATACGTCTCTTTTCTGCTACAACTCTGCGTGAGTCTTCTCCAGTAGAAATCGGCTCTTCTTCATTGCTGCCAACATCGGAATCTTTAGGCAGTGTTTCCAAAAAATCAGAAAGAGTTTGAAATGTCTCAAGCCGGTAAGCGTAATAAGTTGTCTTAACATTTTTTCTGTCAGAACCGTCGTAAGCTTCTCCATCGCAGGCTTCATTCTTGCTTGCGGCTGAAAAACCTGCTGCTGAAATGTTGCCGCCGTTCTCAGGATCGTCCTGTTCATCTTCTCCGCCATCATCTGCATGAGGGGGAAACATAAGATAATACTTTCCTTTTACTTTTAGATAAACTGTATCCTTGTAGTTCCAATCACTGAGTTTATAGATTGTATCAGTGTGCTGCGAAATACTTTTTCCTGTATTTTGTTTTGAACCGGCTTCCGAAAATACGAGGGAAATAATAGTAGAGAAGAAGAGTGAATAAATGAGCACTAAAAATGATTTCTTGTTTTTCATTTTAGTATGCCCGGGGAGTTTAGTTTAACAAACAAAATATTGAGAGTTTTATGTTAATAGTCAATATAGAATCTCGCCTTATCTGAAAAAATATCTCTTAAAAGAATTTCATTTCAAAAAATTTTTCTTTCAATTATTTTGTGAATAACTAAACTGTAAAGGGGGCAAATGAAATTAGTAATTTATTATGTGAACGGAAACCCGATTCATTACGAATACTCAAACCTAACTCCTGAAGTTACCCAGAATATTGATGTTAACGATATTCCTCACTCTGTTAAACGGGTTTATCACTATATGAGCGCGCTGCCGGGAAAAAGACACGTTGATGATACCGGATTGAAAATTCCCGATGAGATTTTTATGGTTACGCTGGAGAGGAAGTAGGTTTTCATTATTGGTTCTTCCTTTTCGTAAAAATATTTTAGCCTCTTGATGTGTCTGAAATCCAATTACGCTTCCTCCCTCTCCCTTTTCTCAATTTTTTTCGATTTATATTCGGCAATGGAATGCTCTTCCGTTATCCATGCGCCGCCGCATTTCTGACAAAATTTTCTGCGGATAGTGGAATTTCTGTTTTGGATGGTTTCGTATGTGCGGACAAATTTTGATTCCGCCTTGCATGTCGGACAATTCATTTTTTCATTTTTTAGTCTTGAGTAATAAGTATTGCGTAGTGAGACAATACTCATTACAAAAATTTTTATTCAGTACTCACTACTTAATACCAATACCTCTATAGTACTCTAATCCCTTTTCAAGATAACACTCGAACAGCGGATTATTCTTAGCAGAATTCTTGCACCGCTTCATCAGCTCCGGCACAATTTCCATCGGATTTTTATCCGGCTGCTTTTTTATCCAGTCAAGATTTTCCTTTACAAATTCAAAGGCAATTGCAGCGCAGTCCGGCTTTGGCTTAGGACTTTTTTTCGGCTCGTGCTTCACGGAGTTTTTATCATTCTCAATAAAGAAAATTATCTTCGCTTTAAGCTCTTCCGCAGAAAAATTTTTCTGCGGATAATAATTCACAACCCGGTTAAAATAATATTCAAGGTCATAGTCCTTCAGCTTTTCAAAGTCGTTTAAGGTTTTCATGTATTCCAGTAAAGATTTAAAATCGTGTGTGCGCTCCGCGCTAACACTACTTTTCTTTTCTTTACTTTCCTTTACTTTACTTTGTGGAGTTTCGGGAGAAATAACTCCGGTTTTTTCCCCGTTAACTGTAGTTAAAGTTACTTTTACCGAGCCGAAAAATTCATAATCATGAATGCACAAATAATCCTGAATGAATTCAATGTTCTTCCTCTTTACTGCACCCATAAGAAAGCGCTCCTGCACAGCACGGGAAGTAAGGATTCCAAATCTCATATAAAGCTCAGGCGAAAATAATTTTTCCTCTATACAGTCAGTAATAATTTTTTTTACAAGCGAAGCATCCAGCCCTATTGTCTTCGAGAATAAAATTTCATCGCGCGGCTCCCACTTTATATAGTAACCGTTTTTATAAATTTTTTCGAGCAGCTTACAGTACACTCCATAGCCCGTAATGCCATGGTTGGCTTCGATAAATTGTATTTTATCGTCTGATGACAAATTAACATCATGAGAGAAATATTCTAAACCTCTTTTTGCAGGACGGCTCACGTTTTCTGTAGTTAATAATTAGTAATTAATAATGAACAATCTTTCCGGTTTCAAATCTCAATTCATAACTCATCCTGCTAAAGCGAGACTGCTATCGCAGAAATCAACAACTCATAATTCATAACTCTCAATTCATAATTCATAACTCATAACTCTCAATTCATAACTCATAACTCATATATATCTTCTTCCCTCTCTAATGATTGATGAAGATGATTTTTCATCGTTCTCGGAAATCAATTTTCTGGTTGCCCAAAGACCGTAGTCAACAGCATCGCTAAGGTGAGTTGCGTTTCTATCCGATTTGTCAATAACAAATTTCTCGCTTCCCTTTTTCCAGCTTACAAGCTCACGGTCTTTAATTGAGTTTTTGCAATTTGATAAAATATAGAACTGCTCTTTTTCAAAAAGAGAGTTTACAAAATTTACGCGCTCTCTCACAGGAGGGTTTGCACCCTTTATAAAAAAGTATGTACTGAATCCTGCTTCCTCAAATGCTCTTTTTATTATTGCATAATCGGTCGAGTCTCCTATGGTAGAGCGCGTATTTCCCGAAGCATCACCTGTAATAAACAGGCTCAGATTATCTGCACATTCTCCGAAGCGCCTTTCAAGCGAAGTTATTATCGTCTCACAAAGCTCGCGTGTGCTGCTGTTGGAAATTTTATACTCGTAAATTTGATAGCGGACTTTCCCTATGTAAATTATTTCCGCGGCGCAGATGGGGTTTACATTGAAGTCAAAACTAATCACTATTCTTTCGTCATCGCCCCGCATTGCATCTCCCGAATCGTCCTTCACAACACATTTTTCCCTATGAAAACAGTAATAGGCAAGCTCCGATTCTATGTTAACAAACTCTCCTTCAATATACTGCTTTACAAGACGGCTGTCGAACTGCTCATACAAATTCGCAATATAATCGTCAGGGAGATAAATATTATCGCCGGTCTTTGCCTTCAGCAGTTTAAAATTGCTGTTCACTTTTTCCACCCACAAGTAATGAGTCATTTTAAACCCTTCAGGAGTCGTAACAACTGCTCCCGTGCCATATTTTGCTTTTCTTATCCTTGAAACGCACTCGCGCCACAAAACTTTTTGCTTATATGCCGGAATTTTATCAAACTCATCTATAATAAAATCGGTCAGGTTTTTCCCGGTGAGAGAGTTAGGGTTATTAGCGCTTCTAAACTTTGCAAACCTGTTTTTGCCCCTGTAAAATATTGAATAAATTCCCGATGCGCGCGCATACTTCGTTTTTATTCCGAGTGTTTCAAATATTTCATCAAAAGAAGGAACAATAATATCGTTTATCATTTCACGTGTAGGTTCAAGTATCATTATCTCACATTCTTTCTTCTGCTCTATTCTGAAATCAATCAGCTTCAGCCAGCGCAGCGCAACGGCAGTAGTTTTTCCGCATCCGAATCCGCCGACAAGAGCAGGATGCTTTATTTCCATAGGAGAAAGCTCGGCAAATTCAATCTGGTGCGGAAGAAATTTTTTCTTCGCAGCTTCCCAGTCAATCTCAGAATCTTTATCACAAATCTCCTCTGCGGAATCAATTTCTTCAAACAGCTCTTCCTGTCCGTAAGATTTTTTTTGTGATGAGCGGGAATTTTTTTTAAGCTGAAGTTTTGTCATTTCGGTTTATTTTTTTTACTCGCACAAACTACTCTGCTTTACTTCTCTTTCGTTTAGATAATCTAAAGCCATTTTATCAGGGGGATTTTTAGTCAGAACAAATTCATTCCAAAAATCAACTGCCTCTGCAATCATCAATGTGTAAAGCTCCTCATCAAATTCAATATCGGTGAAGCTGAACTTCAGCCCGTTTTCAAGCCAGGCAGCAGAGCCTCGCTGTTTTTTCGTAATACCCATATCAAAGATTAATTTCAGATACCAGTGCTGCGGAAGAAACTCAAGCCCGATTTTTGAGTCGGAGAGATAAGTTTCAAGTATTCCGTCATCCTCAACAAATCTGACCGGATTTCCTGCGAGAAATTTATATTCGGGATGGCAGATTTTTTTCTCAAGAGGAATGATTGTCTTTTTTCCCGAAGCATCTTCATACAAAGAGGCAATTGCCGGAGCAAGCTTTGCGGATATTTTTTCTGTCTCGATTTCATCGCCTTCGCCCAAAGGATGAACAATCGAGTGCCAGACAGAGTACGGTGTCTTATCGGGATTAAGTCCGATTATCCCTGCAATATCCGAGCCGTCTAAAAAATTTTTCATAAATTATAGTTGAAGGTTTGTATGGTGTATAAAGTTTGTAAAGGTTGTAAAGTTTGTAAAGTTTATAA
>JAFDZO010000005.1:104407-105105 GCA_018266845.1 Bacteroidota bacterium
AAGTTTATAAAGTTTGTAAAGTTTTCATTCTGGAATCACCTGATAAATTTTTTTCCTCGTTGCTACGCTCCTGCGTAGCAACGGAAAACTGCTGCGTAACGGCGGAAAACTGCTGCGTACCCCTGTTGCAACGCCGGAGCGTTGCACCAAGAACAAGCTGCTTGAGTTAAATTACTTTTTAAACTTTCCTCGCTGCTGCGCTCCTGCGTAGCGGCGGAAAACTGCTACGTATCCCTGTTGCAACGCCGGAGCGTTGCAACAAGAACAAAAGTTTTCATTCTGGAATCACCTGATAAATTTTTTTCCTCGTTGCTACGCTCCTGCGTAGCAACGGAAAACCGCTGCGTAGCGGCGGAAAACTGCTACGTATCCCTGTTGCAATGCCGGAGCGTTGCAACAAGAACAAGCTGCTTGATTAAATTACTTTTTAAACTTTCCTCGCAGCTACGCTCCTGCGTAGCGGCGGAAAACTGCTACGTATCCCTGTTGCAACGCCGGAGCGTTGCAACAAGAACAAGCTGCTTGATTAAATTACTTTTTAAACTTTCCTCGCAGCTACGCTCCTGCGTAACGGCGGAAAACTGCTGCGTACCCCTGTTGCAACGCCGGAGCGTTGCAACAAGAACAAGCTGCTTGAGTTAAATTACTTTTTAAACTTTCCTCGCTGCTGCGCTCCTGCGTAGCGGCGGAAAACTGCT
>JAFDZO010000006.1:0-816 GCA_018266845.1 Bacteroidota bacterium
AAGGTTTTTTGCTATATCAACCACTCTGTTGTCATAAACGTATAATCCGGGCACAGCGAAATTTGAGATTGGGTTTTGAGGTTTCTCTACAATTTCAGTGATATTCCCTTGTGAATCAAAATTTACAATTCCGTATCTTTCGGGGTCAGTTACACGGTAACCAAATATCGTAGCCCCTTTATTAGATTTTATCGCTTCGTACATAAAATCTAAATTTCCATAAAAGATATTATCTCCCAATATTAAAGTAACACTATCATTGCCAATAAAACTTTCCCCTATTGTAAATGACTGCGCAATCCCTTCCGGTTTTTCCTGCGAAGCATAGCTCATACTTAATCCATATTTCGAGCCGTTGCCAAACAGCTTTTTATACCACGGAAGAGTTTCTTCGTTTGATATGATAAGGATATCTTTTATCCCGGAAAGCATTAGCACGGATAGCGGATAATAAATAAGCGGCTTATCGTAAATAAGGCAAAGCTGCTTGCTGTAAATTTGCGTTATGGGATAAAGCCGCGAGCCTGAACCGCCCGCTAAAATAATTCCCTTCATTGCTTAGATGTAATTAAAATTAAAAAATTGCTATACTGCGCCTGTTCTTTTCACCACTGACTTAAACGTTTCAAACAGCATCTTCAGATAACCTTTATATGTTTTAAACTCGGTGTATTCTCCGAGATATTCTTCGTCTTCATGCGAAAGATTTTCCATTACCGATTGATATGTATCGTGCAAAGCTCTTTCTTCCGCAGTAAGATTTGAACGTCCCCGAGCCTGCCAGAAACCCGCCAGCCCAAGTTTTCCCTGAAATCT
>JAFDZO010000006.1:1013-100202 GCA_018266845.1 Bacteroidota bacterium
TATTTATTCTTTAACTCTTTTATTCTCTGGTCTGCATCAACATACATTGTTCTGAATACATAATACTTCACTGCCTTCTCCTTGAAATAAACGTACTGGTGATTTCCCTTCGTTTCTACTTCAGGCGCTTTTAGTCTTTTAGAAATATAAAATACCGGTCCCTTTGAATCCAACTTAATCAATACTGCTACAACAGCAAAAATCGGTGTCAAAAATAATAAAGCGAAAAATGCCACAATTCTGTCAGTAGCATTTATTAAAAATAAATTGAACTTTGTTTTAAAAGGCACAAGCCTGTGCGACTTCAGAACATTATCATCATCCACATACATTCCGAAATTTAACGGAACGCTAAGATGATAATTTTTATTTACAACGGAATCCTTTATCTCTACATCTTTTCCTACATAAGTATTACTCATTATTACTGATTTGCTCAGCACTGCATTTTCATCAATGAATAGTTCCTTGCCGAGCACTAAAGGACCTTCAAGTTTTACTCCTTTAGCAATTTCAGTGTTTTCACCGATGATAATTGGCGGCTTAAAATTTTCTATCTGCAAGTCATCAAACTTTACGGAAGAATGAACATACATTCCCTCCTTCAGCTTACTTGAATTTTTTGTATCCACAAGGTTTTCTTCGCAGAGTCTCATATTCAAATTCCAATATTCTTCAAGCGAATCTATATTATTCCATTCATCTTCGGTTACAAAAACCGACACAGGGATATTTTTTTCTATTAATGCCGGAAGAACATCCTGCACAATGCTTAAGTGCGATTTATCAGCCGGCATGTGCTGAAAAATCTCCGGCTCAAAAAAATACACTCCGCAATTGATAAAATCTTCAGTTATATTCTCAGCTTCATTGATGCCTTTAAGTTTATTCTCTTCGTCAAGAGTAACTTTCCAGTCCTTGCTTTTCTTGCTTGCCTTTTTAACACAAATTGTAGCAACCGATTTATTTTCTTTATGAAAACTTAAAAGGTTGGCAAGATTTATATTATGATAACTGTCTCCCGTCAAGACAAGAAATGTCTCGCTGAAAAAACTCTTTACTCTTTTTAAAGCTCCGGCAGTTCCGCAAAGATTTTTTTCAATTGAGTAGGAAATTTTCACTCCGTGCCTTGAGCCGTCTGAAAAATATTTATCAATTTGTTCGGGAAGGTAGTGAAGATTGATTTTAATATCCTTAAAATCATGTCGGCTGCAAAGCTCTACAGAATACTCCATTACAGGCTTATTGCAGACAGGAAGCATTGGCTTTGGAATCGTAAGTGTCAGCGGTCTTAATCTTTCGCCAAATCCGGCGGCAAGTATCATCGCTTTCATCTATACATCATCTCCCTTAATATTTTTAATAATTGCAAACACGTCTTTACCGTTCTCTGTCCGGTTATAGGTTACTTTATCCGATAAACATGCAATAAGATACAGACCGTAATGTTCCGGCACTTCCTTTTTTATCAAATTTTTATTTTCTGCTTTTTTGTGATGAAGCTCCATGCTGTATTTTCCGGTAACTCTGCTCAGGACAATATTTTCATCATCGCGGTAAACAACAAACTCGCTGTTCAGAATATTTTCATTGTAGGGCGGCGCATTTTTTTCCGCGTAGTTTCCGAATTCATCAACTGATTTAATCATAAAACCCTCGCCTGTTGTTTCAATTTCTATCTTCAGTTCTATACTGCTTAAAGTATATCTGAGTATAATATTGCTGCTTTGCGAGTGAGACACTGCATTTGAAAACAGCTCATAGTTGAGAATGCGTAAATCCTGTATAAATTTTTCCCTGTCTTCGTCTTTTTTAAATTTTGCTTTTGATTTGACTAAAATTTCAGCAGTATCATTTACAAAATGAATATAGTCAACGGAACTGTTTATGATTAATGAAACACTTTCCTCTTTCATTAATGTTTTGATTGTGCTTTTGAATTAAAGAAATGAAAGATACATATTCTCCAGGGGGAACAACCGAGCGGCAGCAAAACATCCTGCTGATAAATATTTTAAACAAAAACTTAGAAGCTGCTTACTGCATCTTCCTTTGCATCGAATATTTCAAAAACTTTATAAAGGCGTGTAAGCTCGAACATAGCCCGTACAGGTGCCTGCAAACCGACAATCTTAATATCCCCTTTTACTGCCGTTACTTTCTTCAAGCCTGAAACTATTGCGCCGAGAAACGAGCTGTCAACAAATTCAACATCGGTCAGGTCAATGATAAGTTTTTTCTTTCCGTCTTTTTCAATTAAATCAAAAAGGTATTGTTTGAAGTCTTTTGCTGCATCGGCAGTTGCCCTGCGAAGCTTTATAACGAGAAATGTTATTCCGTTTTGGTCAATGGCTTCGTAATTCATTTTGTATCTCCTTTAAGGTTATAATATTATATATATTGTATTTTTTTAAAATTTATCTCTTTGCTCTTTCCCAGATTACCTTTTGCTCGCCCGTAATATAGCGTTTTAACCCGATATAGGCAGAGTAGTTCATAACGAACAAAACATAGGGTATATTGAACAGTTTTACTTTCTTTTTTTGCTTTTCCAGTATAAAACCGAACAATGCAAATATATAAAAACTTATCTGAACTAATAAAGTGAGAAAGTATAAATACGAAAATGAATTTATTAACAGATATATATTCAAAATCAATGCCAAAGGAATAATAAAAGGCACAACTGCCCACCTTAGAACACGATGTGAAATATACTGAAAAGAGAGTATTCTGTATTTAAAAATGTTAAAAAGCGATTTCAAAATAACAATTGCCTGAAATCCGCCCGCTGCAATTCTCCTTCTTCGGATGTATTCTTCTTTCATATCTACTGTCGGCTCTTCCTCAGCGTATGCCTCCGGTTCGTAAATCACTCTGTATCCTTTTTCGGCAACCTTCATCGAAACGACAAAATCTTCTATCAAAGTATTCTGTGCAACTCCTTCGCCCCAGAGATTTTTTCTAATTGCGAAGATTTCCCCTGCTGCTCCTACGCAGGTCCACAACTTTGAATCAATTTTTTTGAGAAGCGATTCATACTTCCAATAAAGACCCTCGCCTTCCCCGCTTGTCGAGTGCTCGCTTTTTTTAACTCTCTTTTCGCCGGCAACGCAGCCGACCTGCTTATCTGCAAAATGTTTCGTGAGATTTATCAGCGCTTCTTTATTGAAATAAGAATTAGCGTCCGAGAAAACAAGTATTTCTCCGTTTGCCTTTTCTACTGTTCTGTTTACCTGAGAAATTTTTCCTTTTCTTTCAATGTCCTTCGTAATTTTTATATCAATTTCATCCTCGCTGCTCAATCTCTCAATATGCTTATCAATATTCTTTTTTCCTTCAAGTGAAATATCATCCGTCGTAAAAGATTCTCCCTCAAGATGCTGCTCAATTTCTGTTAATACATTAGCGCTGCGAAGATTACCGCTGTTTTCATATTTACTGAACTTCAGGTATATTTCCTCATCCTTTGATGTCGTATTCTTTAAGTCAGGCTCAATGAGAAAATTCTTATAAAACTCATCAATCGTTTCATCAACTTCTTTTGATGTATCATAAGCAATTGCAAAAACCACTTCAAGCTTTTCGCGCGGATAAATTAGCGCCTGAGTGTTTTCAATTTTTTCTTTGATTATACGCTGAGGTTCACCCGATGCAGATATTACAAAAGTTACAGCCGGATAGTATGATTCATTTTCCGGGACAATTCTTTCAGACTTAACGTAATTGTACGGCTTGGGTATCAGTTTCATAAGCGAAGGAACTTTTGAAATAAAAATTATCAAAATTCCATACCCGGCGTAAGAATAAAAAATTGTAAACAGGAAAACCCAGAATAATATTTCCGATGTAATATACAAATCAATTGCACCTTATAGCTATCATGCTGACATCATCATCAAAAATGCCGCCCGTGAACTCAAGAAATTTTTCTTTTACATAATCGAATTGATTCGGCAGCGCAGCAGACTCTTCAATTGATAATACAAGCCGCTCCATGCCGTATTGCTCGCCGTTTTTATTTCGTGATTCTATTATTCCGTCAGTCAGCACAAACATAGAATCGTGATGCTTCAGGCTCATTGTAATCGTATCATAATCTCCGTCCTGCCTTGCGCCGAGAAGCATTCCTTCAGACTGGTAAGGCATTACGTGTTTGCTGTCTTCATCGTAATAAAGTAAACCCAAATCTCCCGCCCCGGAGTATTGCACCTGCTTCGTTCTTCTGTTAACAATTATCAGTGAAACAGTCGTGAATATTTCCGAAATCTTCGCATCATCATAAATAGATTCGTTTACCTTCTTTAAAACTTCTTTAGCAGAAAAAACTTTCTGCTCTTTCAAAACAACTCTTATTGCGCTTCGCAGATAGCCGATGAATGAGAACGTAAAGAACCACGCGCCCCATTTCTTTCCCATAACGTCTCCAAGAATAACAACTAAATTATCTTCATCAAGCTCTATGTAATCTATGAAATCACCTCCGGGCATACCTTTGAACGGAACGTGCCAGTGAATAATTTCAAAGCCGTCAAATGAAGGTGTGTTCTTCGGTACAACTTCCATACTGATTGAATCGGCAGCTTCCTGCAGTTCAAGCAAAGTGTTTTGTCTCTCTTTTCTTATAGTCTTTAGCACGTTGCCAACCTTTGCAGCAACAAGTCTCGGATTGGTAGTTTTGCTTATGAAGTCTTTTATATCCAAGTCAAAACTTTCCATTATAACATTGTCCTGATCATTTGCGGTAAGAAAAATAAATGGAATCTGGCTCAGCCTGTTATCCTCAAGCAGCATTTTTCTGAATGAAAACCCGTCAACTTCCGGCATCATGTAATCGGATAAAATCAAATCGGGATTGTGCATTCTTGCCAAAGCAAATCCTTCCTGCGCATTATTTGCGATTAAGCATTCATACCCTGCTCCGATGAAAGTAACGCTAAGAATTTTTAAAATAATCGGGTCATCATCTACGAGAAGAATCTGAAACGGCTTTTCTGCAAAAGTTTCTTCAAACTTTTTCCTGATTCCATAAACACGATAAATCTCAACCCTTTTCAAAATCGAATTTGTCTTCAAAAGCAAATCCTGAATGTTAACGGGCTTGGAAATAAAATCGTCCGCGCCTAAGTTAAGGGCTTTTATCTTATCTTCATTGGAAGTTTTCGCCGTGATAAATACGAATGGCAGCGCCTGATACCTTTCATCCTGTCTTACAAGTCCGCAAAACTCAAAGCCGTCCATATCATCCATCATTACGTCGCAGAAAACCAAGTCAATATTTTCTTTCTTAATTATCTTAAGACCGTTTTTGGAGGAGTCAGCATCAAACACTGTGTACCCCTCTTTTTCTAAATTATGACAGATTAGTTTTCTTGTAACGGCATCATCATCTATTACTAATATTTGCCTGTTTTTCTTCATTAAAAAAAATTTTCTAAAATTCAAGAATGAAACCGAACTTGCTTACATTACCCAAGTCTCCGTTTCTGCTATAGCTGAAATCTAAATTTACATGAGAATATTTAATGCCGATTCCCGCAGAACCTGCATCCTGAATGCTGTTATATCCGCCCCTCAATTTAATCATATTTTTATAAATATCATATTCACTCCCTATGGAAAATAATAGCTTTTTGTTTCCGGTTATAAAAATTTCCGGTGAAATTGTAAGCGAAGGAATAATCTTATATGCTGCGCCTAATTTAAATTTGCTAATGTAAACATCTTCCCGCCCGTTCAATTTTATCTTCGCTCCGATTGCATCCTGTATCATTAATCCCATACTAAATTTATCATTAATAGTGCTCAACAAAGCAACATCTAACCCATACCCCGTTGATTCAAATCCTGCAATTGAATGTCTTATAATTTTTGTATTCAAGCCTATCTGAAGATTATCCGTAACTTTACGCGAGAACGAAAATAATAATGCCATCTCGTTATCGGAAAATGTTTCGCCGGAAGGACCTGAAACGTTTTCTACATAGGGAATATCAGATACAGATGAATAAATTACGCCAAGCCCTACAGTACCGAATTCAAAGCCCTTCGAGACTCCGAGATTTCCGTAATTTAAACCCGAAACTGCGCCGAATAGATTTGAATACATACCCATCACCTGTAATTGCGTATTCGTTGAGAGTCCTGCGGGATTATAATAGATTGCAGAAACATCGTTTGCGATTGCAGTGAAAGAATTGCCAAGAGAAGAGGCTCTTGCTCCGAAGCCGTTTTTCATAAACGCTCCCGGCTCGCCGCCCTCGCCGCTTTGCGCGAAAATTTTCGATGCGAATAATACTAATGCTAAAAATAAAAATTTTCTCATCTTACTACTCCCATCTTTTGGCTTTTTGTGTATTCCGTTCCGCTTACATTCGCCTTTATTATATAGATGTAAGCCCCGTTTGCAACGGCTGTGCCTCTGTCATTTTTCAAATCCCATCTATAATCGTAGTAAAATCCGTTTCTCGTAAATTCTTTAAAAGTTACAGTCTTCACAAGCTGACCGCCAATATCAAAAATCTGGAGCTTAATATCCTGAGTTCCTATGGGAAGCTCTGCTCTTATCAATGTTGTTGATTCTTTAACGGGATTAGGGTAATTAAAAATCTGTCCCAATTGATTTCCGGCAGGATTAACATTGTTTGCAATTCCGTCAAACTTTGTATTTGTTAAATCCTTACCGAAATACTGCCATTGAATTATTCCGCTTGAAACGGAATTAGGAAGTTCATAGGTCTTAATCGTTTCATCAAAGGAAGCAATGGTAACATCAAATTTTCCGTTGCCGTCTAAATCTCCTATGGCGGGAGAAGAAATAATCCAGCCGCTCGCAAGGCTGAAAAGATTTGTGGAAGCCAAATCCATTACTCCGTCTTTGTTTATTACAAACACTGCTCCGTTCATTCCGCAGAAAATTGCTTCGGGAAATCCGTCGCCGTCAACATCTGCTGCAACCGGACTGGAATTTATTTCAGTGTTTGTCTGCATGTTCCAGATTGTAGAAAATGACGCATCAGGTGTTACAGATAAAATATTTCCGTCAGTACCGCCAATCAAAATCTCCTTAGTGGAATCTCTGTTCATATCGGCAACTATGGGAGAGGAGATGAACCCTTGTGAAAGCTGCCGCTTTGCGGTAATAGTCCCATTCGGTTTTATTAGATATAAATATCCTCCGCCTGAAGCAGCCACAATTTGAAACTCATTTCCGTTGAGTTTAGAAATCACCGGTGAAGAAAAAATCATGTTATCCAGCTTAACAGGAAATCCTGACTGTATGCTGCCATCTGCGCGCACAACATTAATTGTGCTATCGGCAGTGCCGACTACAATTTCCTTCGAGCCGTCATTATCTATATCACCCACAGCCGGCGATGAGAGAATTACAAGGTTTCCGTAGGAATCCGCCGTGCTCTGAACTTTTACAGGAAAGCCGTTTTTCAACTGCCCGTCAAATCCCAGCACAAACACATTTCCACTTCCTGAAAAAGCGACTATCTCTTTGTTTCCGTCATTATATATATCAGCAATTACAGGAGAAGATTTTACAGGACCACCTGTATAGAAAGGAAATCCTTTTAATAAGTTTCCGTTGTTATCTATAGCAAAAATATTTCCGTCGTCAGAACCAAATACAATCACTTTCTTTCCGCCCTGAATTGAATCAACTGCAGCAGTAGAGCGGATTATGCCATCAGTCGGGAAAGGAAAACCGGGCATAAATTCTCCGTTGGACTTTAACGCATACATTCTCTTATCCATTGCGCCGATAATCACTTCCTTCTTTCCGTCTCCGTCTAAATCATAGTATTTCGGCGATGCAAAAAATTTTGAAATAGAATCCTGAAACAGTCTTTTACCAATGCCTTTGTTTCCTTCAAACCTATCTTGAGTATAAGAAACATTGGAATGAGAATCCGGGGTAACAATTCTCTTGTTCCATACTTTTGTTGTATCAGGAAAATTATACCAATCGGTGTTTGTAGTCTTATTTGATGTTATGTAAGAAGTAAATCTCGGATAAGCTTCCCATATCGGATAAGCAGGTCCCTCAAGGGGCCACCTGAAGTTATTCGGATTTTGATAACCCAAATCAAGATAATATCCATAAAGAGGATTTCCGACAAGCGCCGCGTTATCAAGATTCTGCGTATTCCCGGATGGACCGGCTATAGAAGCTATATGTATTTCACCTCCGACCGATGTAATAATAAAAGGATCTGATGACGATGTCGTGAACCCGCTTAAAGGATTGGAAGTATTGTTAACCGTAATTTCCAGTTTTGCCTTATACCCCTTTTTTACGCCTGACTGCAAAAGACTTGTATTGGTACTGAACAGTCCTCCGGCAGGCGGAAGCGCTGCCTTGCTTGAAGGAAATATTGTAGTTGTAAATGCTCCGCTGTTCGATTGATTAGAATAACTCAACGCGGAAATTGTATTTCCAAGCGTATCATAAACAGAAAGAGAAACCGTTGTGCTGCCTGTTAAGGAAATCTTGTGCTTGAATGTATGGTCGTATGATGAGCCTCTTGCAAGCGCTTCGTAATCATAGGTAATTTTCGTTATGTTCTGGCTGTTATCGGTTACAATTGTCTGCGTCATTGAGGCAACAAAATCATTCACATCCCAGTCGTTCCACGCGCTGTTTTTTATATCTTCAAATGCCAGCACATAATTGTTTACAACGGTATATGGATTATTATTTTTAATTTTAATGGAAGACGAATTTTGCGCAGAGAGAGTATCACTAAGAGCATTTCCTTTCACTAAAGTAGAAATACTTAATTCAGTTCCGTTAGCCACGGGATTTCCCGTATAATAATTAGACTCCGCCTTACCGGTTATTTTTATTTTCAAAGTATCGGAGGATGAAAGGCTGAATGAACTTAAACTCACCGTACTCTGAGCATTTCCTGCTGAATATGTTCCCGACCCAAGATTTCCCTGAGTATTGCTAACAAAGCTTGATGATTGGTAAAGAATGCCATCGGGTATTGTTACAGTTACATTAGCTCCGCTTAATGCTGCGCCTGTAGGGTTTGTAACATAAGCAAAATATGAACAGGTATCACCCGATGTAACTTCCGGCTTGCTGAAATTATTTGTAACAGATAAGCTTTGCGCCGTTCCGTCATTTGCAAAACACATCCAGTCGCCTGACCAGTTACTTACAGCAGCAGTAACCGGCTGAGTGGAAGTAAGTCGCATGTAAGGAATTGTTGAAGAGTTTCCGCTTAATTGATTATACTTCGTTTTGTTTACCTTAAAATCATAAAATTTTCCTGCAGAAAGATTTACAGTTGTGTCTATAATTCCTGCGAGATTATTATCCTGAATTCTTACACTTGTATTTGCGTAGCTCGCATAAATGAAAAGATGAGTGAAAAGCCCGTCGCTGCTAAGCTGGGAATATTTTAATCCTGTTACAGGGTCAGTGCAGTTAGAGATATTATTCGGATACGGAAGATAAACAACTAAATTTTTTCCCGCCATATTTCCCCTATCGGAAGCTGCATAGGAATAAATATCGGCTGTAGTAGCGCCTGATGAGCTTTGCAGATAGTTTCCTTCAAAAATTGAAACCTTGCCGCCGTTTGTATATGCGCGGAATTTATCTTCGTTCTGATTTCCGTTATCCAGAAAATTTCCGACCTGAAATTTATTTAATGTGTAGCTCTGAAGCTGCACCCAGTTGCTTCCGTTGTTCAGCCATTCTACTTTTAATGTAACGTTGTCTGAATATGAAACAATCCGAAGCTCCTGCTCTTTTTTATAATCGGAAGGAATATTGAAATAAAAAAGCGAATCCAATGTGCTTCCCGTTCTACCCGGAACGTAAGCGCCTGCTTCACGAGAGTTAGTGTATAATGAACCGTACTGAACGCTGACGGGCTTGGATGTTGTTATCATATATGTCTTGCCGTTGTTCAGTAAATTTCTCCCGGCAGAACTTGTGTTAATCAAATCCTGATTTATATTCAGCATGGTATTGAGCACAATATTATTTGCGGGATTGGGCTTAACTGACGTTAAGCCGGTAGTGTTTGTTCCCGAAACTGAAATATCATTTATCTTTACGCTTGTACTATCGAAATAAGTAAAGACATTAATATCTCTGTTTGAAAAAGGCGATGTGTTTACATAAACAAAAAATGCGCTGCCGGTCATAGTCCCGTTATCTGAAGGAAGAAAATCATGCTCCCAGTCAGAATCAACCGATTGATAGACAATAACGGGTTTATTGGCGGTAACGGTAAAGTAATCGCCGTCCCACTTTCCGCCTGCGTCATCATTGACGGATTTATCTTTAATATAACAGATATAACTCTGCCCTTTCATTAAAATGCCCGACCACGAATCATCCGTATCGCCGTCGCTTCCGTCATCCGTAAGGACAACGGAAGTCGAATCGGAAAAAGCAGTTACAACTAAACAAACAAATCTGTTGTTGTTTTCATTAACAGGCGGAACATACATCTGAAATTTTGTCCCTGCCCCTCCGCAAAAAGCTGCTGTGGAAGTGATAAATAACAGGAAGAATATTAAATATTTTTTCATTAATTGAAGACTATAAAAATATTAATACATAATAAGGGCAATTTACATACCAAATATTTAATCAGGGGCAGATTTTCAGGGAAACTAATTCTTGTTTTTCAACAAGTCCCTTATTTCCGTTAAGAGTACTTCTTCTTTTGTAGGTGCCGGGGGCGGAGGAGGCGCTTCCTCTTCCTTCTTTTTGGATAGATTGTAGGCTTTTAAAACCATAAAAATACAGAATGCGATTATAACAAAATCTATAATAGTCTGCAGGAATGCTCCATAACCAATTGCCACTTCAGGGGAAATCACCTTATCGCCCTGCGTTACAGCAGTTTGCAATACGATTTTTAAGTCAGCAAAATTTACTTTTCCTAAGATAATTCCTATCGGAGGCATTATTACTTTATCAACAAATGCCGAAACAATTTTTCCGAAAGCTGCGCCGATGATAACACCGACTGCTAAATCTAGCACGTTGCCGCGCATTGTGAACTCTTTGAATTCTTTAAAAAGTGACATACTGGTTGGATTTAGGTTTGTGAATTAGCTAAGAATTTAATTTATTTATAGGATAAATGTTAATCAAAAATTTTTGGTATGGCTGTTTATTCACCACACGACAAAAAATTTTTATAACTTGTAAATATGTATTTAACCGCAAAGAACGCAAAATATGACAGCAAAGTTCGCAAAGCCCTTAAAAACGAACTTAAAATATGATTTCTCAAACTCGAAATTATTCAGCCAAAACAAACATTAAAGCGCAATTGGTTTTATGTTTGAGATATACAGGAAAAATATTTTATATTTTTGCGTGCTTTGCATCTTTGCGGTTAAATTCAATTTTTAAGAAAAATTGTTGTCGTGTGATAAGGGCTGTTTATTTATTGTTCAGAAACAGTTGTGAAAATTTTTACAAAACTTAGCAGCTGATTTTCTTATCTTAATAAAATTCACAATTAAGTATGCAAACTATGATTTTCAATTTCTAAGACTGGTTCACATAAGTATAGAAAAATTTCTAAAGAAGCTTTCAAATATATAGTATTGTTACTATTTTAATAAAAATATTCGCGTCAATTAAGCCCAAAATACAAAAAACTATCACACAATCAGCAAAAAAAATCTGAATTTTGAATTTCCGTTCTGCAAAATAATCTTTCTTTTTTAAAAAATTACATTTACTTTTGTAAAGCAGATTTCTAAAAATAAAAATAGGGGGAAAAATGCTGGTAAGAACTATCTCTGGACTTACTACATTTATTGTTGCAGCAGTCTTCGCAGTTGTAATAGCGGTGGCAGGTTTTATTCTGGCGACTAACTAGGGGAAAAGACAGTTTACTTACTATCAACCCTCTTCGGACTCCTTCCGAAGAGGGTTTTTTATTTGTCAAACTCTCTCAAACCGGCTACTATGCTAAGTTTGTACCGGTTCTTTGCTTTTTTTAACCGTTCTAAATTTTTTTGCCCGCAGTGAATTTCCATGCGGCGTATCCTCTTCAACAGCATTACTTTATTGTGCCACTTTCCGAGAGTCTCATTTAGATTCTCTATGCTATTTAAGAGCGCAGGATTTTGTGAAATCAGCAGAGCATCCGTTATCACCTGATAATTGTAATAGTATTCTTTTAGCTTTTTCCGCAAATCATGGTACTTAAAATTCTGCTGCCCGGCTTTAAGTGAAAAATTCTTTAGTTCCTCATTCATTATTTGCAAATACTCATCTAGCTTTTCTTTTGCTTTCCCATCGGATAACTCTATGCGAAAGATATATCTTTTTCTCTCAAAAAACTTTTTTAAATCTGAAAAGTGTTTAATAAATTCTTTTTTTGCTAAAGATTTTTTTTTCTTAAACTCCTGCCGGATTTTTTCAGAAAACGAATTGCATCTTTTCAGCCGACTTTTTAGCAGTGAAAAATTTCGTAAAATGCCTGCATTTTTATAGAGACTTTCAAACCGCGAAGCGCTATATATATTTTCCTCAAGAACAAAATTTAATAGCAAAGCAAGAGCGTTCAGCTTCTTAATCTCCAGACGAAAATCATGAATATCTTTTTTAGCAAATTTTTCCGAAACGGAACGGGCAAGCCGGAAAGCGTTCCGGTTTAAAGAAAGGAAATAGTCATATAAGAAATTTATGACCATAAGTAAAACTACAATTAATCTTTTCCCCGTTCAATAATGAAATTTTACACACAAAAAAAAAGCCCGGAGAAAAATTCCCCCGGGGCTTTTAAGTTAAAAATTTCGAGATTGTTTTGTGAAAAAAATTAGAAATTGACAACTACACCAATCTTTGCTGTAACATAAGACGGGTTTTTCAATTCCTGAGTTGTAAATTGAGAATTATTATTTCGAAAAACTTTATACACTTTAGCATATGTTACACCTGAATAATTATACTTTACTCCAAAATCTAAAGCTAACTTCGGCGCAACGGAAATTTCAGTTCCCAAACCAAAAGCAGCGCCTAACCCTGTTTCGCTGCCCGATTCAGTAGCTCCGTTTAATGATACATTTGAAGGATCGGAACTTGACGCATTAATCTGTCCTGTCAGTCTGTCGGAAAAGCTAAACATGCTAAAGCCAAGCTGCCCTTCTGCATAAGGCACAAATTTTCCTGTGCTCATCTTTAATCTTCCGCCCGCCATAATCGAAATATTAGAAGCTTTCCAATCAGGAGAAAATCCTGTAACCCCAACTCCAAGATTTGTTTTAACCTGATTTATGAAATAATCATTTTTGTAAGAAAAAGAATTATATCCAGCCGAGACTACTAAATCTAACTTAGAAGCTGGTAACGAAAAAGCAACAAAACCTATTTCGGCGGAAGGTCCTGTTTTATATGAATCTCCAAAAGTCCCCATAGGAATATTTGCTCCGGCATTAATTAAGAGCTTATTTTGAGAATAAGAATTTGATGCAAAACAAAATGTAACCAACAAAACAATAATTGAAAAAAATTTTTTCATCTTTTTATATTAGTTTATAAAGTATGTTCATATAGTAAAGGGAGCTATTACCATAATAATCTTGATACTAAGCTGTAAGAATAAAGTTCCGTATGTTCCATTACTTTAGAACTACCATTTTCTTTACTTCGCTTAGCTTATCGGTGCTTAACCTGTAAAAATACATTCCGCTAGCTAAATTTTTCGCGTCAAAACTTACACTGTAATATCCCGCTTCCTTCACTTCATTTACTAATGATGAAACTTCCCTTCCGCTTATATCATAAATCTTAAGCTCTACAAAACTGTTAATTGCCAATTGATAATTAATGACTGTAGCAGGATTAAAAGGATTCGGATAATTCTGCATCAGCGCAAACTTATTCGGAACGCCTATTACAACTTCACCCCGCAAATCATAATACTTGAAGCTGCCATTGTAATCTATCTGCTTTAGCCTGTAGCTGTATATACCCTTTGAAAGATTTTTATCATAAAAGCTGTAGAATGACTTTACCTGAGAATTTCCCGCGCCGTTTACTTTCCCTGCAAAGCTCCACTCCCCGCCTGCCTTTTTCTTTTCAACAACAAACTCTCTATTGTTTTGCTCACTTAATGTTTCCCACTTTAGAGTAACATTATTTTCATTTACAAATGAAACAAACGAATTCAGCTCTACAGGAAGCGGGCTATCGGGCCACAATTTTCTTTCATATACTCCCCGCCCGTGCGTTGCAGCCCTTATTGTATTATTAGCAGGAGAAATGCTCAAATCAAAAATCATAATTGCCTCCGGCAGACCATCTCCGAACGACGACCATGTAGTGCCTGAATTTGTGCTAATGTACATTCCAATATCTGTTCCAAGATAAACATTGTGAGAAATTTGCGGGTCAATCACAATTGACTGCACAGGAACATCGGGCAATACTCCATTGATGTCGCTCCATGAGCTTCCTCCGTCAGTTGTTTTATATACATGCGATGTGCCGAACCCTCCGAACGCAGCATATACAATTCTACTGTCAGCCGGGTCAACAGCTATTTTATTCGGATACCTGTTAGGCAGCCCGGTTGTAATGTTAGTCCAGTTAGCGCTTCCATTCGTGCTTTTGAAAAATCCCATCTGATTTGCTCCGCCTGAATTCGGAACTGTTGCAGCGTAAAGCGTATCGGGGCTTGTATAAGAAACTGCTATAGAAAGAATTTTATTTCCGTCTAATGCCGATGAAAGAGAATCCCAGTTTAAACCGCCGTTAGTTGATTTAAAAATCTTCTTTGCCCCAGCATATACGACTCCCGTATCAGACCGGCTTCTTACTATTGGAGAAATGAAATTTGCGTTCACGCTATTGGAAGCAAACGTAGTCGTCAAAGTGTTTTGAGCAGCCTTTTTAGAGGAGTACCGAATTTCAAGATAGTTATCGCCCATTATTATTGAGCTATCTCTTAGGCGGTTAATACTGCAATAAGTGCCGTCGCCCCCTGTCGGTCTGTACCAGCTTGAGCTTCCGTCATATCTCGCAATTCCGTTATCCTGCAATCCTCCGATAGCAAGATTTGAATCTGTTTCCGAACAGGAAAACCCTCCGTAAAACTGAGCAGTAACTAATTTATTATTGCAGCGGGTATAATTCGCGCCGAAATCAAACGACCTGTATATTCCCCCGTCTGTAGCAACATAAATTTTATTGGCATCATAAGGATTTGAAATAATGTGATGGTGGTCAACGTGCATATAATTTGCAGCAGAAGTATTCGTGCTCGTTACCTGAGTTAGGGTAACGCCGTAATCCGTTGACTTATAAAAATTCACTCCGCTGAAAAGTATCTGCGAAGAATCATCGTCTTTTACTTTCACGCCAGCCGCATACCAGCCCTGATCTTCCAGTATATCCGGCGTTCCGCCTGAGGTTTGAGTCCAACTAGCCCCTTGATCTGTTGTCCGGTAAACGCCCACTGTTCCCGCCGATGAAGTTCTGCTTCCTATTACGGCAAAAACTGTTCTATGATTCCCCGCAAAGGATGCAAGCGTTACTCTGCCGGTGTTTGTGCCCGGCACTCCGTTTGTTAGTTCAGTCCAGTTAGCTCCGCTGTTTGTTGACTGGTAAATTCCCTGTGTTGCGCTGGATAAGTTTCCCACTCCGGCGTATATTACATTAGTGTCAATTCTGTCTATTTCTAAATCCATAACCATTGTGCCTGTAAAAACCTGAGTCCAGTTACTTCCGCCGTTAATGGTTTTATATATCCCTTCAGATGTTGCTGCGTAAACTGTACTTGAGTTTTTCGGATTCATAACTAAATCCGCTACGCCTCTGTTTTGTGAGTAAGTCCAGTCAAGAGATTTTGTCCAGTTCGTTCCGCCGTTTGTCGTCTTCAAAATTCCTATGCCGTAGCTGCCTCGTGTTGTTCTTGTAGAAAGTCCGTTCAGCGCATTGGTATAGCCGTAAACTTCTCCAGTGCCGATATACATTGTATTGGTATTTGCTGAATCTATGGCAATCGAGCTTACGCCTAACGTTTGAAATCCGGTAGGAACATTTACCCATGCAGTTGTGCCTAGTCCGCCGTTAGTGCTTTTCCACAATCCTCCCGAAGCCGAACCAGCCCATAGAATAGAAGTATCAGCAGGGCTTATGGCAACGCAAAGCATTCTTCCTCCGATGTTATCGGGCCCGATGTTTGTCCAGTCATTTGAAGCGTCCGTATTGGAAGTTAACGAAGGAATTGTTTTAGATTTTTCGTATTCTATAGAGTATTTTCCTGAAGGAATATCTGCATTCGGATAGGCTCTTCCATCATTAACAAAAGTTAACGCCTCGAATGATTCGCTGCGCTCTTCATCGCAAAAAATTTCGGTTGTATTGCCTTGTGGTGATAGGTTTTCAACGGCAGGATTTGTAAAAAAATAAAAAAGCACAATAAGCGCAATTACTATAAAAGCCCTAATAAACAATTTTCGGAGATTTAGTTTAACTATTAGATAAAAATAGGCGTTATGGATTGAAATTTAAATGAAATTAAACAATTGGCTTATGGAAAAATTCTTTGTTAAGTTTTTAACAAAAAAGCCCGGCATAACCGGGCTTATGAATCTTACCTGCATATTTTCTTTCTATATTCTGCGTTCTACTTTACCAGCATCATTTTTTTGCTTTCGGTAAAATCTCCTGCCTGAATTTTATAGAAGTAAACTCCCGATGCAAGAGCGCTTCCATTAAAGTTAACAGTATAGTAATCCGCCTGCCTGAACTCGCCATTCAATAATCTTGCAACTTCCCTTCCTGAAATGTCAAAGATAGTTAATGTAACTTTAGCATCTTTAGGAAGAGAAAAATTTATTTTTGTAGAAGGATTAAACGGATTGGGATAGTTCTGCGAAAGCTCAAACTTTGCAGGAACACCAACACTTACATTTGTGTTCAGATTATAATATTTAAACGAACCATTAAAATCTATTTGTTTTAATCTGTAAGAGTAAGTTCCTTTGTTTAAGTTTTTATCAGCATAGTTATAACTGTTCTCTGTATTTGAACTTCCCCTGCCCTGAACATAACCGATTTTATTCCATTCACCCTCTTGCGTTCTTCTCTCAATATCAAATCCTGAATTGTTTTGTTCGCTTGATGTCTTCCAGCTTAGATTTACATCCCTGTTATTCACTATAGCCGAAAAATTTGTAAGCTCAACCGGAAGCGGGTTATCAATATCTCCGCCTAAGGCAAATTCCGAAAACCCTGTTAAGCCTGTTGCTTCGATGTATGTTGCAGTGTTTGTGGTTGTGGGCCATACAGACCAGCTTGAGGACGGTCCGCTTCTTCTTAATAGCTTTAATGTGCCCGGGACTAAAACTCCGTTTGACGGAATATTATTGAAATAAAATCTTACAGAGCCGCTGAAAGAACCTGCATCGGTTGAAACAGTCCAGTAATACCGCGACCTGTTTGTTACGCCGGGATTGCTTCCTGTGCTGCCCGATGAAAAATACTGACCTGTTATAGTTGCTGATGCGGGTGAAATTGCTGACGGATTAACGGATAAACCTCCCGCGCCTGCCAGAGATAAAATAACGTTATCTGCGCCTGTTGTCGGAGAAGAAAGTGAACTCTGGTTTGCAGGCGGCTGAAAAGAAACTACTTCAACTGCTCCAATTGTAGGTGTAATCAATGACCTTGTTACGCCGTAATAATCAGTTAAGACATAGGATAGCGTACTTGCCCCTCCGTAGCAAGGTGTGTTCGGAAGCAAATTCAAATTCGTAACGCTGTGATACAATGGAGTGCCTGAAATCGAAGAACCGTCTCCGCCTGAAGTTGTTATCCAGTCAGGGAAATTAAATGATGCTGCTAACCACTGACCGACAGTTCCAGAAGTCGCAGAATAAATGTTATTATTATTTATGTTACCGGCTGTCCAGTTCAATGTTGAGTTAATAACTGAGACAGCAAAGTGTCCCCCTGTTCCGCCGGTTCTTATATTATATAAAATATTTCCTTTTAACTCTATAGGTGTTTCTCTTACTCTTTGAAACCCAAAGCTTGCTGCCGTTCCGCTTGCCGTGCCGGAGATATAAACGCTGTTAAATGAGACATAAAGCGGTCCTGTTTGAGCAGCCGTATTGAAATGCAAAATTCCGTGAACATTTAATGCATTGGTTGTATTATAGCCCATGCTGACTATGTTATTTGTAATCCACTGCCGGTTTGTTGCGTTGTAAATCAAAATTCCGCCTGCTCTTGAAGTAGCTCCTGTGTTTAAATTATTAATATCTGCTATATAATTATTACCAATATATGTTTTTGCGCTGTTAGTCGCTCCTATTCCAAATGCCGTCGTGTTTATTGCCGTTGTGCTTGTCATATTTAATCCGCTGATACTGTTATTGTAAATCGCGCATGAGTCAGCCGTTCCTACAAAAATTCCATTTAGAGGATTAGCATTTGTGGCATTAAACGTGGTGTTTATCCCAGATGTAACAAAATTGTTTAGAGTATTATTCATAATTGTTGCAGTACTTGCCGTACCTGAATGAAATATGCCCCGAATATTGTTATTCGTTCCTGTTGCGTTCGTGCATTGGAGATTGTTAATACTGTTTCCGATAATTGAAACCGTCGGAGCGCTGGAAACAATACCTCTGACCTCTCCGGTATTTCTTTGTATAACATCTGAAATAGTGTTTCCACTTACAGTAATATTTGCTCCGGTGCCTCCCACATTTATACCCGTTCCTGCCGTTGTGGAAATCATTCTGATTTTTGATATAGTGTTTCCTGAAATAAATCCCGTCCCGCCGTTAGTCGAAACAATTCCCGTCCATTGCTGATTACCTGTTCCCATGTAGAAAGTATCGGCTGGCGTTGGTCCTGCTATTGTGTTGAAGTTCATCGTCCAGCCTGTAATAGCCGTAAGGATAGAAAGACAATTTGTAGCGCCTGACGCTTTTGTATAACTATTTCTGTAAACAAAATTACTGTCTATGTTCCAGTTGTTTCCGTTTAGACCGAACATTGAAAAACCACGATTGAAAAAATTTGTAAGCTCATTATTGGTAACCATGTTATTCGAGTTTAGCCCTGTTCCTGTACTTGTATTACCATTTGCAGCCACACAATAGTTTGGAAGGTCGGTTACATTTGTCGGGTCGTCCTGCATTAAATTTCTTGTTACGTAATTGTTTGAATTGCCCAATGTGCCTGTTGTTGTTCCAAACTGAACAATTCCTGTTCCGCTGTTCCCGTCTTTAGCGGAACCTTGCAGAACGCAATATTTAATAACATTGTAACAGGCATCATTCTGTAATCTAATTGTTGATGTCCCGACTGTAGTGGAGTTCGATGTATTTCTGATAGTCAAATTTTTCGATGTGCCTGTACCGCCTGCCCTTCCGTCAATGATAATGTAGTTAGCGCCGTTCAGGTCAAAAGTTCCAAAGCCAGCCTGATTCGATGAAATTAACAGACTCGAAACTCCGGCAGCGGGGCGGATTGTAATCGTATTGCTTGCGCTAACGCCGCCGACCAAAGCCAACGTTACAGGAAAAGTTTCTGTGCTGCCGTCGTAAATAGACTGAAGCTCAATAGTATAAGCTTGAGTTATCGGCGCTGCCCCTGTAATGGCAGCATAAGCAGCCGTAATACTATTGTAAAATGTACCGCCGGGAAAAAGCTGTACTGAATTTGTCTGAGAGTATGATGAGGAAAGACAAACGAAAAAAAATAATATTGGAAGAATTTTTTTCATATTCTTTAGAGGAAAGTTAAAGAAAATATTTAAAGAGCTGATAGTATTATAAAAATAAGAAATTTTTATTGTAAATAATGTAAAATTTTTGTGCTACCGGAACGGAACAAACCGCCTGTTTTCTGCATTCAAAAAAATAAAATCGCGATGAAGAAACTTTACCTGCTTTTGCTTTTTTTAATAATCCCCTTTTCAAAAACTTTTTCCCAGTTGGAATTTACCGCATTTGCCCGCTCGGATTCTAACTTAACCTATGCCGGCTTTGCAAATACAAAATTTTATTATATTACAAGCGACACGTTTTTGTTTACCAATAAAGCAGATGTAACAAAATTTACAGATTCGACTAAGTCAACGCAGCCACATACAATAAACAAAATTGATTTTAGCAAAAAAGCTCTGCTTCTACTCCCATATAACGGAGTTGACTGTCATTCACGTTTTAATTTTTATACCGATACTGATACAACCGCTAAAACTTTCACTGTTCATACTGATGTTATTGACGGCGGCTGCCGGGCGGGAGGACATTACTATACTGCATGGTTCCTTATACCAAAGCTGCCGGACGATTACAAGCTCATCTTCACATCAAAAGTAATCGGAAAAAATGATTAGATTTTTTAAGAGTCCTTTCTTATAAAAAAAGCCCGAAGAAAAATTCCTCCGGGCTTCTCAGCATCTGTTACAATCTGTATATTTTCTATTTTACCACTACCATTTTTTTAACATCACTGAACTTATCTGTGCTTAACTTGTAGAAATACGTTCCGCTTGATAAGCTCTTTGCATCAAATGTTACACTGTAATAGCCCGCATTTTTTACTTCATTAACCAAAGATGACACCTCTCTTCCGCTAATATCAATTACCTTCAATGATACAAATCCGGCAGCGGACAACTGGTAATTGATTACCGTATAGGGATTAAACGGGTTCGGATAATTTTGTGAAAGCTCAAAGCTGAATGGTGTTCCTATAACAATCTCATTTGAAAGATAATAATATTTAAAGCTTCCGTTATAATCAATTTGTTTTAACCTGTATGAGTATCTTCCCGTTTGGAGATTTTTATCTGTAAACGAATAGCTAACAGGAAAATTTGTCGTACCCGCCCCTGTAACGCTGCCTGCAATACTCCAATTATCCGCTTCGGACTTGCGTTGAATTTCAAACGAAGAATTATTTATCTCAAACTGAGTCTGCCAATTCAGATTAACCGAATTCTTTACGATGGAACTTGTAAAACTGCTTAGCTCTACAGGAACAACGGCATTTAATCTGTCATAATAAACTCCCGGATTTGTGCCGTTCAAACCAACCCATAAAACCCCCATATCCCTCGCACCGCCATAGTTCTCTATTATATTCGGATAATAATTTCTCGTAGATGATTGCGGCGGATGTTCGCTGATTTGAACAGAGGCATTAAACGTAGAAGGCGCGCTAATATCTGCATAGGTATAAAACAGCTTATCAGAAATATTATCCGGCGTTCCTGTCTGAGCGCTATCTGAGTAATACACTACATCAACACCAAGAGAACCTGAATTGTAATACGAGGCATCAAACCAATACTCATCTCTTCCTGTTAAAGTGCCGATTGTGGATGCTGTTCCAAAAGTTATCCCGTTATCTGTACTCAGCATGCAATTTAGATCCATACTGCCAGTTGTTCCTGATGTATAAAATAACCATGCTTTGCCCGCATTAATTACCCCTTTGAATTGCGGCTTTGCAGTTCCCGCAGTTATATTCGTATGAAATGTGCCATCTATTAGCAAAGTGCCCGGAGTGCCTTCTCTGTAACGCACAGACCTTATTGCTCCGGTATTTGTATCGGCTAATATCGCGACTCCATTGTAAACTATAAGAGCAGTATCTCCGGTCCCTGACATAGTAATTGTTGGGTTTGCGCCCGTCGAACTTAAAAATACAGCGCCTCCCCATGACGCGCCGGAAGTGGTAGAGCCAAACATTCTCACATCATTATTAATTGCGCGGTCAATAATAAGATATAGCGAATTTGTAGATGACATCGTAACATCAAAATAATTTACATCCGTATAATTTGTAAATTGGTTTGTAAAATTTGTAATTACATTCCAGCAATAAACTGTAGTGCCCAATATAAAGAAACAATAAATCGAGTCGCCTCCGTTTTTTGAAGTCATTTTTACTTTTGAAATCACTGCTGCCGGGGAAAGCGAGCCTGCAACAGCCCAGTTTACTCCGTTATCAGTTGATGAAAGAATTACTATTGCTTTGCGGATAATATATTGGTGTCCGGTATTGCTGCGTATAGAGTTGTATTGGAATTTCTGTAAACACCGGAAATCTTTCCGAAAGGTTCTGTTGTTGAGAGTGAGTTATCTGTACTCCAGTCAACATTTTTATGATAAGGAAGAGGCGGATTATAAACTTCAGTTTTTATTTCAACCGCTAAAACTGATTCACTTAAAAGAACTGTCAATACTATTAAAAGAAATAAAATTTTTCTCATGATAGCAGGGGTTAGTTTTTATTCAAAACTAACTTACATTAATTGATTTCAACTTCAAGGTTTTTTACGATTGCTTCATAAAACAAAAAAGCCCGTAGAAATTTCTACGAGCTTCAGAGTTTTTAATACATACTATTTTATACTTACTACTTCACCAAAATCATTTTCTTCGTTTCCTTAAAGCCCTCGGTTTCAAGGGAGTAGAAATATACTCCGGTTGATAAGCTTCCGGCGTTAAACGAAACTGAGTAGCTGTTAGCCTGTTTAAACTCATTATCAATCACACGCGCAACTTCCCTGCCGCTTGCATCGAATATTTTCAACGATACAAATCCGGCAACGGGTAACTGATAACCGATAACTGTGCTGGGATTAAACGGATTCGGATAATTCTGCTCAAGCACAAATTTATCTGCAATAACATTTCCGTTGTGTGTTATACTTGTTACAGCATTGTATCTATCATAATATACGCTTGCATTGCTGCCGTTCAAGCCAACCCATACTACACCCAAATCACCTGCGCCATTATAGTACTCGATTATTGAAGGTGTATATCCTCTGGATGAAGTGAGAGGAGGACGCTGGCTGATTTGTACAGGCGCTGCAAAGCTGGAGGGATTAATACTGCTGGCTGATGAATAATACAATTTTCTCGAAGTATTATTAATCGGTCCGCCGGTGCTATCCGAGACATACACTAAATCAACTCCTCCTGGTGAATAAGCCGCATCAAACCAAAACTCATCCCTGCCGGGCATTGAGTTAATCGTAAACGATGTACCGAACGTTGCGCCGTTATCATTGCTCTGCATACAGTTCATATCTATGCTTCCCGGAGTGCCTGAGCTGTAAAACAGCCATGCTTTTCCCCCGCTCATCACAGCTTTAAACTGAGGTTTTGCAGTTCCTGCAGTAATCGGAGTTAAAAATGTGCCGACTATTACAAGAGTTCCCGGAGCGCTTTCTCTATACCGCACAGTTCTTATCGCGCTGGTATTTGTATCAGAAAGAATTGCAACTCCGTTATAAGAAATTAAAACTGTGTCCCCCGTTCCTGACATATAAATATTCGGATTTGCACCTGTCGAGCTTAAAAAAACTGCTCCGCCCCATGCTCCGCCACCGTTTGCAGAACCAAAGATTCTTACATCGTTGTTTGTGTTTAAGTCAATAATCAGGTAAAGGCTATTTGTTGAAGAAATTGCCGCATCAAAATTGTTTACATTGGTATAAGTTGTAAACGTTGTAAGATTATTTGTAATCACGTTCCATGTATAAACCGTGCTTCCAAGCTGGAAGAAGCAGTAGATAGAATCGCCTCCCGATTTGGAAACCATTTTTGATTTTGAAATCATTGCCGAAGGAGAAACCGAACCTGCAATAGACCAGTTAGCTCCGTTATTTGATGAGGCAAGTATTACAATACACTTGCCCGGCAATATGCTTGTATCGGGTACAGCAGTGTAAATTGTCGTATTGGAAAGGCGGTAAGCCCCGCTCACTTTTCCGAACGGCTCTGTTGATGAAACAAGTAAGTCATTGCCCCATTCTGTATTGCCCTGATACGGAAGCGGCGGATTGTAAAGCTCGCTTTTTACTTCCAATGAGTAAGCTGAAGAAGAAAAAAGCAAAATAGCAAAAAGCAGGAGAAATTTTTTCATGGCTAAATATTAAGGGTTTGGAAATAATACTTTTTACTAACATAATTTAATCATTGGATAAGTTCAAGGGAATGGACTAGGAAGATGCTCGGAGCTTATCCCACTACAAAAATTTTTCTTAAAAAATTGTATTTAACCGCAAAGATGAAAAGTTTCTGGCAAAGCACGCAAAAAGTATAAAATATTTTTCCTAAATATATCAAACATAAAACTAACTGTGTTTTAATTTCTGTTTTGGTTGAACAATTTCGAGTTTGAGAAATCATATTTTGAGTTCGTTTTTAAGGTCTTTGCGGACTTTGCTGTCATATTTTGCGTTCTTTGTTGTTCAATATATATTTACAAGGTATAAAAAATTTTTTGTCGTGTGGTGAATGCTCGGAGAAAAAACTTCGATAGATATTTGTTCACGTCTGTTTGATACCGCAAAATTGCTATTTGACATACCTGTTAGAATTCGCAGCAAGATGTTATCACCGCGAAGGCGTAACCCAATAATTACACATAACACGGTGCACTGCTTTTATTAAATTTGTGGCATTTTAAATATCTGTTATTACAGAATATATTGTTAGGTAGGGAATTTTCTTCGTTGTTTTATCAGCAATTTATCGCAAAACTTACGAGGGGGCGTAAGTTTCACCCTATAAAAAATCAGGAATTTAAGAAGATTTTCGGAGCAAAATAAAAAAAGCCCGATTTTTATTCAAAATCGGGCTTTTAAGAGCTAATGGGGAGACTTGAACTCCCGACCTGCTGATTACGAATCAGCTGCTCTACCAGCTGAGCTACATTAGCGTAGAGCCTTATTTTTAATATCTGTACATATCGGATTTGTAAGGACCTTCGACCGTTACTCCAATATATTCTGCCTGCTCCTGAGTTAAAGTTTCAAGAGTTGCCCCGATTTTTCCGAGGTGAAGTCTTGCAACCTTTTCATCAAGATGCTTTGGCAATACATAAACTTTGTTTTCGTATTTTGAATGGTTTTCCCAAAGTTCAATCTGAGCCAATGTCTGATTTGTAAATGAATTTGACATTACAAACGACGGATGTCCCATTGCGCAGCCAAGGTTTACCAAACGTCCCTCTGCTAAAACAATGACTTCATGTCCGTCAACATTGTAAAGGTCAACCTGCGGCTTAATGGTATCTTTTGTGTGTCCATAGTTTTCATTTAACCATGCCATATCAATTTCATTATCAAAGTGTCCGATATTGCAAACGATTGCTTTATCTTTCATTGCTTTGAAATGCTTGCCCTGAATGATATTTAAATTTCCTGTAGCTGTTACAAGAATATCGGCTTCTTTTACAGCCTCATCCATGGTTGTAACTTTGAAGCCGTCCATTGCTGCCTGAAGAGCGCAAATAGGGTCTATTTCAGTTACGAGCACTCTTGCTCCTGCGCCTCTGAGAGAAGCAGCTGAACCTTTGCCTACGTCTCCGTAACCGGCTACAACGGCAACTTTACCTGCCATCATAACGTCGGTTGCTCTTCGGATAGCATCAACTAAAGATTCTTTACAGCCGTATTTATTATCGAATTTTGATTTTGTTACTGAATCGTTTACGTTTATAGCCGGCATGTGTAATGTGCCGTTTTTCATTCTGTCATAAAGTCTGTGCACACCTGTTGTGGTTTCTTCGGAAAGTCCTTTAATGCCTGCGATTAACTCAGGGTATTTATCAAATACCATGTTTGTTAAATCGCCGCCGTCGTCTAAAATCATATTGAGAGGTTTGTTGTCATCGCCGAAAAATAAAGTTTGCTCTATGCACCAGTCAAATTCTTCTGCATTCATACCTTTCCATGCATAAACAGAAATCCCTGCTGCCGCTATCGCTGCTGCTGCGTGGTCTTGGGTAGAGAAGATATTACATGAAGACCAGGTAACTTCAGCGCCTAAATCAACAAGAGTTTCGATAAGAACAGCGGTCTGGATTGTCATGTGAAGACATCCTGCTATTCTTGCTCCTGCAAGAGGCTTAGTTTTTTTGTATTCTTCTCTAATAGCCATTAGACCGGGCATTTCCGCCTCAGCTAATCTGATTTCTTTTCTGCCCCATTCGGCTAAAGAAATATCTTTAACTTTATATTTCAACTTTTCTTTTGTTAGTGCTGCTGTTGCCACTTTATTTTTGCTCCTTAATTTTTAGTAATTTGTAAGATACAATAAATAATTTTTTAAAAAAATTTATAAATTTAATCCGAATTTTTAGTTTGTATGGTAATTGCAATGCCCAAATCATCCAGCTGCTGTTGTGCAACATTGCTTGGAGACTCATCCATCAATGAAGCTGCGCTTACTGTTTTAGGAAAAGCTATTACATCTCTAATAGCATCAAGTCCGCAGAGAATTGCAACAATTCTATCGAAACCAAAGGCAACTCCTCCGTGCGGCGGCGCGCCGTATTGGAAGGCATTGAGAAGGAATCCGAATTTCTCCTGCTGTTCCTGTTCTGTCAAGCCCACTACATCAAAAACTTTTTTCTGTATATCCTGCCTGTGAATTCTAATGCTTCCGCTTGCTATTTCGTTCCCGTTTAAAACAAGGTCATAGCAGTCAGCTTTTATGCTTTGAAGAAGCTCCCCTCTTTCTTTACCTGAAAGATTTTTTGCTTCATCGAACTTATACATTTCTTCTGCTTTGGGGCTTGTAAACATATGATGTTCCGCTGCAATTTCTCCGCTTTCTTCATCATAGTGGAAGAGCGGGAAATCAGTTACCCAAAGAAATTCATACCTAGATTTATCAATTAACTTATAATCTGCTGCTATTTTATTTCTGATTGTTCCGAGTGAAGTAAGTACTTTCTTTTTCGCTCCCGATAGAATAAAAATTATTTCACCGTCTTTAGCTTCAAAAACATTTTTAATTTTTGCCTGAACTTCTTCATTTAAAAATTTTTGCAATGGGGACTGAACTGAACCATCCGAATTATACTTGATATATCCCAATCCGCCAAAGCCAAGTTTTTTTACAAAGTCAGTTAAGCCATCTATAATTTTTCTCGTAACATCAATATTATTTTCTGCAAAAGAGAATTTTACCCCGCCAACTATTCCATTTTTTTCAGCCAGCGCATTTTTGAAAACAACAAATTCTAAATCTTTTACAATTTCAGAGATATTTACAATTTTTGATAATCCGAAAATTCTTAAATCAGGTTTATCTGAACCGTAATTCTCTAATACAAAATCATAACTCATTTGAGGGAACGGAGTTTGTAATTCTATCCCTAAAATTTCTTTCCAGATTTCCTTAAACATAGGTTCAGTCATATTAAAAACATCCTGCTGATGAACAAAGCTCATTTCCAAATCAATCTGTGTAAACTCCGGCTGCCTGTCTGCGCGTAAATCTTCATCGCGGAAACATTTGCAAATCTGAATATATCTATCCAGACCGGAAACCATCAAAATCTGTTTGTAAGTCTGCGGTGATTGAGGCAGCGCATAAAATTTTCCTTTATGAACTCTCGACGGAACAAGATAATCTCTTGCCCCTTCAGGTGTAGATTTCATAAGTATCGGTGTTTCAACTTCCACGAAATTTCTATCTGCATAAAAATTTCTTACAATTCTATATACATCACTTCTAATCATTAAATTTCTTTGCAGCGAATGTCTTCTTAAATCAAGATACCTGTATTGCAAACGCAAATCCTCGGATGCTTTTACTTCATCTTCAATCACAAACGGGGTTACGGATGCTTCATTTAAAATCTGAAATTTCTGAACATCAATTTCTATCTCTCCGGTAGGGATATTTTTGTTTTTACTTTCTCTTTCTATCACTACTCCGCCAACAGAAATAACAAATTCATTTCCTACTTTGGAAGCAACTTCATAAATATCCTTTTGCTCGGGAGCAATTTTAATTTGAGTAATTCCATATCTGTCTCTTAAATCTATAAATAAAAGCCCGCCCAAGTCGCGTTTTTTTGCAACCCATCCGTTCAATGTTACAACTTCATTTGCATTTGATAATTTTAATTCTCCGCAGGTATGTGTTCTTGTATTAAAGCTCATAAAAAAAATAAAAAAGACCTGTCGGGCAAACCCGGCAGGTCAGTAGTTTTTGGAATAACTCAATTTAATAAATTATACTAACTTTTTATACTCACTAATTGTTCTCTGGTAAATATAATCAAGCTTCTCCAAATCGCTTCCTATTTCCATCAAGTCTCCTTTTCTGCACTTTGCCTCAATGCTTTTGCTCATTTCCTGAATCATCTTTGCCCCCATATTGATGCTTGAACCTTTCAAGTTGTGAAGCGCGAGAATCATGCCATGAACATTATTTTCTTTCCAGCATTTTTTTATTTCACCGAGTATCACCGGAGTTTGCTCCGAATACAAGCTGACTACATCTTTTATGAATGAAGCGCTATCTATGCCGGTAATTTTTTTAAGATTTTCGACAGTCTCAAAATCAATCAAATCCTGATTATCATAAGCAATTCTTCCGGTAATTTTTGTAATAGGATTGCTTCCCCATTTTTCGAGCATTGATTTCAACTCTTCAGATAAAATCGGCTTACTAATAAAATCATCCATACCTGCATAGAGGCATTTTTCCATATCGCCCTGCGTGGCATTAGCAGTCATTGCAATAATTTTCGGTCTTTCGGCAGGAAGCCACTTTTCCAAAATTCTTCCCGTTGTTTGAATTCCGTCAAGCTCTGGCATTTGAACATCCATCAACACAACATCATAATGCTGACGTTCAAGGCACTCAAGCACTTCCGTTCCGTCCCCTGCAACATCTGCGCTGTAACCCATTTGAGAAAGAATCCTCAAAGCAATTTTTTGATTGATAATATTATCTTCCGCTATAAGAATTTTTAGAGGCAGCTTATCGGATAGTTTCTTTTCCGCAGCCTCTGTCTTCCTGAAAACACTTTTATCTTTTAAGTTCAAAAGTTTCAGAAGGTCAAAAAGCTCTTCCTGATTGACAGGTTTGGAAATAGCCGCTGTAAATAACTCCGGTATCATTACATCTTCTTCAAGCTTTCCTGTAAGCATAATTACAGGAAAATCCGCACCCTTTATTTTTCTTATCTCTTTAATAAGTTCTCCATTATATTTTTCATTTAGAGCCAGGTCAAGCAGGACTGTATCAAACTTGAAATTCTTCAGCCAGTCAATGGCTTCATATCCGCTCGGAGTTGTTTTGGGTTTCATCCCCCACATCTGCGTTTGAAGAGATAAAATCTGCCTGAGCACTCTATTCTCATCAATTATTAAAAGTGTCTTTTCCTTCAGCTCAGGTATATCAGATTTCAAGTACTCTTTCTCTTCTTTTACATCCGACATTTTTACTTTAATTGTGAAGTAAAAAGTGGCACCGGCACCTTCTTTGCTCTCAAACCAGATTTTTCCACCCATCATATCAACAAGTTTTTTGCATATTGCAAGACCAAGCCCTGCGCCGCCGTATTTTCTTGTTAAGGAAGAATCTACCTGAGAAAATTCTCTAAATATTTTTTCACTGTCCTCAGTATTAATTCCTATGCCTGTATCTTTAATGGAAAACTCAAGCTCAATATCATTTCCGGGCTTATCCAGTTTTACGACAGAAAGGAAAACTTCTCCTCTATCAGTAAACTTTATAGAGTTATTTAGGATATTTACAATTATCTGCCTCAATCTTGTAATATCGCCGAAGATATTTTCAGGGACTTGGGGGTCAACATAGTAGATTACTTCAAGACCTTTAAAAAAAGCTCCGCCGGAAATCAAGCCGATTGCATCATCAATACAATTGCGAAGCGAAAACGGCTGGTATTCCAAAGCAATTTTTCCCGAATCAATTTCCGTATAGTCAAGAATATCATTTATTAGAGTAAGCAATCTGTCCCCGCTTGAGCGGATTGTTTCAACATATTCCTTTTGCTCCGGCGTAAGATTTGTATCCGTCAAAAGCCCGGACATGCCGATTATGGCATTCATCGGAGTTCTAATTTCATGGCTTATGACAGAAAGAAACTCTGATTTAGCATTTACGGCTGCCGCAAGCGCTTCCTTAGTTTCTTCAAGCCGGCTGATTAAAGATTTCTTTTCTTCTTTAGCAAAATCGCTAAAATCCTGCTTATTTGTAATTCGCGCATCGTCCAGACTAATCCTGCTGAACTGCTCATAAGGTTTATTGATTCTATTTGAAAGTTCTGACATTTTTTGTTCTTCTTTTGGTAAATCACTTTTCGTTAAATCGGAATCGGGCGTACTTATCCTTTCGCTTCCTTCCCCTAGTTTTTTTATTCTATTTTCTTCTGTATTTTTCAAGCGCAAATTAACCCATAATCGTAGTCAACTTACTTCTTTTTTCTTTAAAAAGAATACACTAATACTACTATAACCAACTCCAAATTCTCAAAAATTCGCTTTTTTTGAAGATTAGTAAGCATTTTTTTTGTTACACATGCTTATTAAATAAGAAAAACTGTGCCAAAATAAAAAAGCCGGACAACTTTCGTTATCCGGCTTTGGGAGAATATCAAAATAAAGAGAAATTTTAGGAAATGATTTTTCTCAATTCCTCAACAGAATCTTCATATAATTTTTGAAGTTCAGCCATAGAGCTGTCCTTTTCGCTGTCATCGGCAAAGGAAGGGGTTTTTTCAAGCTTAAAACAGAACTCTCCAAGCGCCTGAGCGCCTATGCTGAGGCTTGAGCCTTTCAGCTTGTGAGCGGACTTATTCATCGCTGCTATATCGCCCGAAGCAGCGTGATTTTTAATGTCATCAAGAGTATTAACTGAATCTGTGATAAACAGGTTAATGATTTCTTTTAAAAATTCCCCCTCTTCATCCATCATTCGTAATTCATCCAGCGCGTTATTATTAATTAATTCCATTATTACTTTATGCTTTTTAATACATTAATTAAATGCCATAACTACATTTTTATCAAGGTAGTTACGGTTTGGATTATAAAGTTCCTCTTAGCTCCTGCTCTCTTTCTATTGATTCAAATAAGGCTTTGAAGTTACCCTTACCAAAACTGCGCGCGCCTTTTCTTTGAATGATTTCGTAAAACAATGTCGGTCTGTCTTCTACAGGTTTTGTGAAAATCTGAAGAAGGTATCCGTCATCATCTCTATCTACCAATATTCCAAGCCTCTCAAGCTCATATATCGGCTCATCAATTTTGCCTACTCTGTTTTCTAATTCCTGATAATAGGTAGTAGGAACTCTCAAAAACTGAACTCCCCTTTTCTGAAGCTCTGTAACTGTTTCCAATATATCGCCCGTAATAAGCGCAATATGCTGAGCACCCGGACCTCTATAAAAGTCTAAATACTCCTCAATCTGAGACTTCTTTTTTCCCTGCGCAGGCTCATTGATAGGAAATTTTATCTTTCCTGAACCGTTTTGCATTACCTTGCTCATCAAAGCAGTATATTCGGTTGAAATGTCTTTATCATCAAAGGAGATTAGCTGCTTAAAGCCCATCACATTAGCATAAAAATTCATCCATACATTCATTTTACCAAGCTCGACGTTGCCTACTATGTGGTCAACAGCTTTTAATCCCGTATCTGTAATTCCTTTTACCGCTCTTTCGCCTGCATCAACAAATGAAGGCATAAATAAGCCGTTGTAGTTTTTCCTTTCTATAAAAGTGTGAATCGTATCACCATAAATTTTAATAGCGGACTTAATAATATATCCGTTTTCGTCTTCTATCTTAACCGGCTCAAGGTGAGGCACAGCCCCTCTTTTCACCGTTTCATTAAATGCGCTTGCCGCATCATCAACTTCAAATGCAATATCTCTTACTCCGTCTCCATGTTTTTTTACATGTTCAGAAATTTCATGGTCAGGGTCAAACGCAGTTGAAAGCACGAGTCTTATCTTACCCTGCTCAAGCAAGTAAGAAGTTACCTGCTTATCTCCGGTTTCAAGCCCTCTGTAACCGGTCAGCTTAAATCCAAACGCATACTGATAATAAAAAGCGGACTGCTTTGCATTGCCGACGTAAAATTCAATGTAGTCAATTCTTTTTAACGGGAGAAAATCAACTGCTTCTGCTCCGTTTGAAGATGCTACTTCATTTTCTAATGCTGTTTCCATAAAATTGTTTTTTCTAATTTTTCGGAAAATAATGTTAATATTTTCGTTTTGAAAGTCGTATTTTTATCGCATTTTTTAGAAACTAAGCCGAGATTTCAATAACTGATTATTTTGATTTCTTATGATTTCAATGATAGCAACAAGAAAGTAACATATTTTTCAAGTATTATGTAGAAAGTAGAATGTATAAAGTAACATTATTGTAACATTTTCAATCACTGATTACTTTGATTTCTTATGATTTCAACGATAGCAACAAGAAAGTAACATATTTTCAAGTATTATGTAGAAAGTAGAATCTATAAAGTAACATTATTGTAACATTTTTCTCAGAGTCGCTATTTAGCAATTACGCTATTTCTCTATTTTGCCATTACACTATTTCGCTATTTCGCTATCTCGCTATTTCACTATTTGAATGCTGTTTCATTTTCTTTCCTGAAACCTTGCTCAAAAAATTACACATTCTGCATTTTACCTCTAAAGAAACAAAAAAAAAAATCCCTGTTCAAAAATAATAAATATTTCAAACAGGGAAAACTATTTTTTACCTATTAGTACTAATAGGCAATTATTTTACTAATATCATTTTTTTCGTCTCAACAAAATTTCCGGCTTCTATCTTATAGAAGTATGTTCCGCTCGAAAGATTTACTCCGCTAAACTCTGCTTCATATGTTCCTGCCGAAAGTTTCTCATTCACCAATTGCGAAACCTCTCTGCCGGATACATCAAATATTACCAGCTTTACAAATCCTTCTTTCGGAATTGCAAATCTTATCTTTGTCTGCGGGTTAAACGGATTCGGATAATTTTGCTCAAGGCTATACTTAGCTTCAACAGTTGACAAGTTGAGAATTCCTCCTGTCGTATAAGAGCCGCCCGAAAAGCACTTTATTCTTCCGTCTCGGCAGCCTGCAACAACTTCATTGCCGTTTGATACACTGCTTGGTTCTCTATTAATATTATCAAGCCGTCCGACTTTCTCACATGCAAAATCGGTGTTTCCGTTTCCAAATGAATATGTAAATTTAATTGCACCTGTATTTCCATTCAGAATGTAGAAATTGTTTCCAAGAGTTCCGCAGGCAACTGCATTATCATTTAATAAACCCGGACCTGTCGGTCCGATAATATCCACGCCCATAACATAACTTGCATCAACAGGTTGATTCCAAAGCGGCAGTCCATCCCTTGGGTTCATCTTTACTACCTGTTTTGCTCCGTTAAATGTCATCATTTCTCCAATCCCGAAACCTAAGCCCGGATAGCTTCCGTTAGAATATTTTACTATTCCGTTTATACTCGTACCAAAATTTTGACTATAAATTACCTGTCCGGTTACTGCATTAAGAACGGTAATAGCAGATGTGAAACCGGAGAATACCGCTATATCGCTTACTGTATCAGCATTGATACTTGGTATTACTGACATTCCCCAAATTACTGCAGACGAAGGATATGTCCATTGCTGCGTGCCTGTATTATTAAAGCCGATAATCTGATAAGGACCTCCGCTTTCACCCATGCCTACTGCAAAGCCCTGACTGGTAGAAACTAAATCATAAGAAAAAGTATTTGCCATACCCATCGTAAGAAGCGGAACACCTGTAAGTCCGTTAAGAATGTAAATCATTTTTCTTCCCGGAGGATTTCCGCCTGTTCCGTTTGCATCCATTAATACATCCAGCACTCCGTCGCCGTTATAATCTTTATCAACCTTAATAACATTAACATCTCCGTCACTGAATGTAACTGAATCTCCAAACTCCCAAATTTTCTTTCCTGTTCTTCCGGAAATTGTATAAACCTCTTCATTCCCTCCTGCGCATCCGATTACAATATCCTGAATGCCGTCGCCGTCAATATCAGTTCTTACCTGCATTGCCTGCTCATAAGGAACCGAGCCGGCATTGTTATTATTATATCCTGTATTGAATGTCCATAATACATCGGAAGTTACAGATGAGCCTCCGTTGAAACATGATACGAAGTAATTTTGTGAAGCAACTAACACATCATTTATTCCGTCTGCGTTCACATCATTAATCTGCTTTATTGAAACCGGCTTAAAGTCGTCAAAACCCGTTGACGGATTATCGGGTACAGTTCCCTCCCATAAAATTTCACCTATGCTTCCTAATGAATTTGAAGCTGTACCTGAAACGCGGAGTCTTTGAACTGCGCCGTTAACTGCATTGGAATTGATTGTTAAAGAATCGGAATAACTTGTAACGCTTGTAGGATTAAACCACACTCTTAGCTGTCTGGTCTTTTGAGTGTCAATCACAATCGGGAACGTAACACCAACTGTATCCAGCCTGAATCTTTGACCTGCAAAAGATGCCGAAGTGATATTAAGAACCTGACTTCCTGTATTAGTAATATTAAACAAGTAACCCGATGTACATCCGGTTCTTCTTGTTCCATAACTATATGTCGAAGCGCTGAGCGTCAAATATGCTCCGCTGTAAACACCTTTTCCTGTAAGTTTAATCTGCTTGTTGGGCGTGCCTCCATCGTTAGAAGCAATAGATAAAACTCCTGAAGTAGTATCGTAAACTGTCGGCGTAAAAGTTACGGTATAATTTTTCTGCTGCCCCGCAGCGATTGAATCCGGCGTTGTGAGATTTATAGTGTAGCGCGGATTCGATATTGAATATGAGTTTAATTTTAATGTGGCAGTACCTGTATTCTGAATTGTTAGCTGCTGAGGATTTGGAGTATTTAAAATTGTATTGCCGAAATTAATAGTTGAAGGGGCAGTTATGATAGGATTTCCTCCCCCGCTAATCGAATACTTGTAAAGCGTGGAGTATGAACTTGCTGTATTGCCTATTCTTTGAGCCAGCAAGTATAAGTTCTGCCCGTCCCAGTACATTCCTCTCGGGTCATCGTCTCCGTCAGGGTCAGGACCGGGGAATGAAAAGATAGTATCGCCTACTGCCTTCCTGAACGCAAATATTCTTTCCGGCTCGCCGTTGAACGCATCATTCACATAAAAAATTGTATCACCTTTAAAAGCAATTCCCTGTGCCTGCTTACATCTTAAAGGAATTGAATCTACCTTTAGCTTCGTTGTGAGATTGAAAGCATAAGCCCATGTAAAAGGATAGGAAGTTGCTTCAGGATAATAAACCGTGCACCAGATGTTTCCGCCGTTGATTGCCAATCCGCCTATACCCTGTGAGTAAGTGCCAGTGTATATGCTGTCAACTATTACGCCCGCTGTATTTATTTTATACAAACGCGCTCCTGATGTTCTCAAGTCTTCCGCTATCCAAAAACCTGTTCCGTCCCAAGCCATTCCGTGATTGAAATTTTTGGGAGAAACCAAGCTATCCAATATCACACCTGTCTTTGTAATTTTGTAAATCTTTGCAGGTATCGAGGGGAGATTGTCATAATCTGAACCAACCCACAGTGTATCGTTCTTAGCCGTAATGCCCCATAAAAAATTATATGAACCGTAATTGGGGAAAGGATAAGAGTTCACTAATGTCTGGCTGAAAATTTTAGAGGAGAAGAGAATTAAAAAAAGAAGAAGTAACTTTTTCATTTAAATTAATTGATTGTCCTTTAAATTACCTTAATTAATTTTGTTTTAAAAGCAAAAAAGCAGGCAAAAAAAAGCCCGCTCCAGCAAAGGCAGCAGGCTTAAAATTTTAATATATGCCGAATTTTACTTCAATAAAACCATTTTTCTGGTTTCAGCATAAGAACTTGTTTCGATTTTATAGAAGTATGTCCCGCTCGCCAAAGATGCAGCATTAAAACTTGCCTCATAAATTCCTGCTTTCAGTTTTTCATTAACCAAAGATGAAACTTCTTTTCCTGATAAGTCAAACACCGTGATTTTCACGAACTCATCCTTGGGAATTTCAAACTTAATTTTCGTAACCGGATTAAACGGGTTCGGATAATTTGAATGCAGCCTATGTTTTACCGGAACTATAGAAGATATACTGTTTACGCTGACTGTATTTGTCCTTATAGTTACGGAGCGAACCTCACTTGATACCGAATCGGAGTTAATGAATGCAGTCGCAATCCATCCGCAAAAAATTGAGTCGCCTGTCAAACCGAAAGTGTATGCAGCAATGGAATCCAGTTTGCTCTTTGCAATTGTAATCCTTGAAGCAGAGCCGTTAGAATCAGCCGTAAATGGAACATAAGCGCCTCCGGGTCTTCTTATTTTCCATTTATATTTAATCGCAGGAAGCGTTCCGCTTGAAGTCCAGCTAAAAACAACTTTTGATGTATCATTAAATGTAGTGAAGTAAGACGCGCCGTTTACAGGAGAAACGAGAGAGATATTGTTAAGAGTGGCTTTAATTGTAAAAACTCCGTTTACTGTATCCGCAAATGCGGGATTTGCGGCATCGTAAATTTTAATCTTGCAATTTGCCGCAGTCGGAATATATGGAACTGTCCAAACAAAATAGTGCTGCTGCGCAGGAACATTAACACCCAATGACGACCAGCTAATGCCGTTATTTGTAGTAAGGTCAATATTCATGTTAGCTGTGGAAGAGGTTCCCCAGTAAATATATTGCTGTGAACTTGTGGCAAATATTTCTCCTCCTTGAGGATATGAAAGTAAAAGCTGCTCAGGCGCGGCAGATATGCACGGAGCGTTCTCTGCATTTGTTCTTATAAGCGCCTTCGGAAGCGGTCCGAATCCAAGCCTTAAATCTATACTTCCGTTCAGATGGCAGTAGCTCATTATTGTCCCTACTCTTGCTCTTGTTGACCCCGTAAAACAGTTACCTTCAGGTCTGTAACAGGTATCAATTGGTCCCCCGGGCCAATTGCAGTTAAAAGTATGCGGCGAGCCAAAGTTATGACCAAGCTCGTGAGCAACAACCATCACATCCCACGAGTAAACCGGCAGCTGGCTGTATGCTCCGGCAATGTTGCTGAAGCCATAGCCGTTGCCATTTGTTGGGGAATCACATAACACATCAAGATATGCAATGCCTCCAAGCCCTCCTGTTCTTCTTGTAAGAAAATGCGCAAGAGTTCTATTTACGGATGAGAAGTTTGCATTCCAGTGGTCAACAAACTGGCCGAGCAATGCGCCTGATGTAGTTCCGGTATATGGGTCTGTTGTTGTCCACACATGAATATAAGGCACATTTAACTTTACATTAATATCACGATTGTATATTGCAGATGCCACACTAAGCAGCGCTAATGACGCAGCAGAAGCATTCGGTACAGATGAGCCGTAAGTGGCATACGTTATCTTGTCTATTTCAAGAGCAATGTTCGCCTGAAGAAAAGTATTGGAAACATTTTCAGCGCTCAGGTTTTGCATTTGTGTTTTAATCTTTTCAGGAATAGCAAATGCTTCCGAACCGCAGTGAAAATCATTCTTTATTTTCAATTTACTATCCTGATACAGCACACAATTTTCCGATAAGCTTTTATCGCCGAATGTCGAAAGTGTATAGCTGCTGTTTTCAGTTAACAAAATTCCCTTTACAAAATACTCGGAAATGCAGATAACTGCCAGCGAGCTTGCATCATTATTATAAACACCTTTAAAACATCTAAAAGGAATTTTTCCCGTGAAAGTTTTTTCTCCCTCATTTGTCATCATGCTTATTATTGCATTATCCGTAAGAATGTTGTATTCACTCAGCTTCAGGTTTGCTGCTGCCCCTGTTTCTAAAGGAAGAGTTACTTCAAGCGTTTTTAAGTTTGAATTTAAAATCCGGTCAACGGCAGCCTTGTTGACATTTAAAAACTGCGCTTCTTCAACTTCTGCGGAAAATTTCAATTTCATTTCTCCAGCTTCCCTTTCAGATGATTTTGTAAAAAGCGATAAGCTTTGGGCAAAGGAAAAAACAGGGAGTAGTAAAAACAAAACAATGATGAGAGTTTTTTTCATATATATTGAGGTTTATAAAAAAAATCCCGCCGGAGCGGGATTATCAATACTTCTTTTATATTATTTAAGAAGAACCATTTTTCTGGTTTCTGTAAATGAGTTTGTTTCAATTTTATAAAAGTACGTGCCGCTTGCTAAAGATGCAGCATTGAAGCTTGTCTCATAAGCTCCCGCTTTCAGCTTTTCGCTTACAAGTTCAGTAACAGCTTTACCGGATAAATCGAACACTGTTATTTTTACAAACTCATCCTTGGGTATTTCAAATTTAATTTTTGTAACAGGGTTAAACGGATTAGGATAATTTGAGTACAGCTTATGCTCCGAAGGTATAACGGATGAGATATTACTTACACCGACGGAAGAAGATTTTATTATCAGGATGTTAGCATTACTGGTTACTGAATCTGCATTCAGATACCCTGTGCCTGCCCATGCGCATAAAACGGAATCGCTGGATAAGCCAAAGCTCTTTGCAAGTGAATCAAGCTTGCTCTTTCTTATGGTCATACGGGTTGCAGTTCCGTTTGAATCGGAAGTAAAAGTTGTATATTGACCTGAACCTTTTCTAATTTTCCATTTATAGGTTATCCCCGGCAGTGTTCCGGTTGAAGTCCAGACAAAAGTAATTCTCGATGTATCTGCGGGACTGGTTATTAAAGTAGTCGGGCTTACCGGCGTAACAGTAGAAATTCCGTTTAGCTGAACTTTAATAGTAAAATTCGGAGTTGTATCGGAGGCATTCGGATTTCCTGCATCGTAAATCCTCAAACGGGAAGTTGTGCTTGTTGCCATATACGGAACCGTCCAAACATAATAATGCTGCTGAGCGGAAATGTTTGTAGCAGCGCTAGTCCATGTCGAACCTGCATTTGTAGAATATTCAATGTTAACGTTTCCTGCCGAAGATGTTCCCCAATAAATGTACACCTGAGAATTTGTTATAAATGTTTCTCCGCCTTGAGGATATGACAAGAGCATTGATTCAGGAGCCGGACTCATACATCCGGCATTTTCTGCTCCCTGCCTTATCTTTGCTTTCGGCAAAGGTCCGAAGCCTAAACGTAAGTCTATTCCGGCAGATGTCAGGTGGCAGTAACTCATTATAGTTCCCGGTCTGGGAATTGCAGGACCTGTATAGCATGTGCCTTCAGGGGTGTAACAAGAGTCTATCATCCCTCCGGGCCATGTGCAGCTATGTGTATGCGGCGAGCTGAAGTTATGTCCAATTTCATGTGAGACAACCATTGCATCCCATGAATAAGTCGGTAATGGATTTATCGGTCCATCCGTGTTGCTAAAGCCGTAACCATATCCGCTTGAAGTTGAAGCGCATAAAGCGTCAATCCAGGCAATGCCTCCCAAGTTGCCGGCTCTTCTTGTAATAAAATGCGCAAGAGTTCTCGGCGCTGCCTGCATATTGGAATTCCACCAGCTTCTGAATTGATTTAAAAGCCCGCTTGAAGTAGTTGCATTGTACGGGTCAGAAGTTGTCCAGATGTGAATGCTGGGCACAACAAATTTTACGTTTATATCACGATTATACAATGCCGAAGAAACACTTAAAAGCGAAAGGCAGTATGCCGATACATTCTGAGACGACTGTCCATACAAATTATACGTGAAGTTATCCACTTCTAAAGCAATATTTGCCTGAAGAAATGTGTTCGTTAAACTTTCAGTTCTAAGATTTTGAATATCTCGTTTTGTATTTTCTGAAAGCGGAAGTTCATCCGCTGCGCAATGAAAATTATTCTTCCTCAGAATTTTATTATTCGCATATAAGATACATTCATTACTCAATCTCGTTTCATCTTCAAGAGTTGCAAGAGTGTATGAATTATTATCCGTGAGCAAAAGCGCTTTGACAAAATTATCTGCAAAGCACATTATCACAAGCGAGTTCATATCATTATTATAAAAACCCGTGTAGCATTTGAATCTTACGTTTGCCGGAATTGTCTTTCTGCCATCGGCGGTTTCTTCCATTATTACTGCTCCAGGCGTAAGGATTTTGTATTCGGAAAGTTTTAGATTGGCGGAATTATTTCCATCTAAAGGAATATCAATATTAAGAGTCTTATAATCTGAGTTTAAAATCTGCCTTACACTCTCTTTGTTAACAGATAAAAAAACCGGAGAATTAACTTCTTTGGAAAATTTTGCATTCAGATTTTCGGACTGTGTGGTCTGGACATTGCCAAACAAACTGACATTTTCACAGAAAGAAACTGAAGGCAAAAAAAGCAATGCCATTGCAAGAAACAAAAATTTTTGCATCATTTGTTTTAATTTTTTGAATTTTAGTGAATTTATAGTAAGGCAATCTCCGCCATAAAATTACAGCCATATCACTTTAAATTCAATAGGAATTTTTAACCTGCAATAATTGCCTCGCCGCCGACAAAAATTTTTCTTAAAAAATTGAATTTAACCGCAAAGATGCAAAGTTTTTGTAAAGCACGCAAAAAAAAAATATTTTTCCTAAATATCTCAAACATAAAACTAATTGCGCTTTAATGTCTGTTTTGGCTGAACAATTTCGAGTTTGAGAAATCATATTTCGAGTTTTTTTTAAAAGGTCTTTGCAAACTTTGCTGTCATATTTTGCGTTCTTTGCGGTTAAATACATATTTACAAGTTATAAAAATTTTTTGTCGTGTGGTAAGAAAAATTGCCTCGCCGCCGGAAAAAAATTTTTCTCATAAATTATAAATTACCAAAGGGATACAAAATCTGAGTCATCTCTGTAAAGTTAGATAAAAAATTTGTCATGGCATTCGGAAGGGACATCAGTAGAAACGCAATATATTACGTCTCTACATTAATATGCGCGATTATATATGCTTCGTAAGGATGTAATTTATTACTTTACCTTTTGATTCAATCCTATATACAAAAACTCTTTCTTATTTCTAATCCACTCTGTAAAAGCATCGCTTGAAGAGGACTTCTCTCTGAGATTAAGAATTTCAATCAAATTGTATTTTATCGCTTCTTCGTAGCTTATGTTTTTGCTTAAAATAATATCAAATACATTTTTGAATTTATTTTCTTCAAGAGCAGATATTGAATAAATAAACTGCTGAAAGGCATGGCGGTTTGCAGTAAAACCCGACACAGTGTTATCGGAAACCCCGTATTCGTTCCAGTAACTTTTCAAAGCTTCGGAAGAGATAAATCTTGGTCCGTAATAATTATTGAACAACAATTTTTTATATGCTTCAAAACTCTGAGGTGATTTGTAATTTTTTAATGCGTGCGCAATATCTTTGTATAAAATTTTATTACTGTCATTTTCATTTACTATTTCCAAAAGACGCGATGATACCTTATAGATAAATTCAGTATCGGCTGTATCAACAATAATTTTGCCGAGCGCATTTATTGCAGAAGATTTTACACGAACATTTTCGTCATAGCTTAAAAGAAGTAATTCTTCTTTTGCAGAAGGATTTCTGGTTTCACCATATAGATAGCAAACGAAAGAAACCTGATTATAGTTTAAGCCGCGAGGCACTCCCTCCGCCAATAGTGTTTCTTTCAGTTCCCTCTTGAAAACCTCTGACATAGAGTAACCGATTTTGAAAGCTAAATTTCTTAAAACCAGACTCACTCTGTGGTCATCAGTATCAAGATACTTCAAAATAAATTCTGCCGTGTTTGCGCTGTCTTCAACAAGCTTATTAAAACCATACTCCTGCCATTTTGAAAATCGCGGCTCGATAGTTTTTGCCATTATAAAACATTCTTCAAGCGAATAATTTTTTGAAGAGTTTAACGGCACTTTATAATTATCTCCGCTTACCTGATTAGGCGCTTCATCCTGAGCAGAATAATCATCAAACGTTCCCCATAACGAGCCGTTGCTTATTGTGCTGTCATATCCTGCTTGCGAATAAAAATCTGTTCCGCTTCCATCAAGAAAAATTCCAAGGCTGCCGTATTCCCTTCTCGGATTTCCATAGCCCCGGCAATTTCCCGGCTCCTTATTTAAGTAGCCGTCCCTGCCTTCCGTATCAATGAACATTCCTATTCCGTTTGCATTGCCTGCGCCCTGTGAGAGCGAGTAGGCGGAATAATTATCATTACCTTTTTTATCGTGCAGTAAACCAAAGCCGTAGTCATGACCGCATCCTTGAGAAACTCCGTTTGACTGATAAAAATCCCAACCATCATCATCCTGCAATAAACCAACTGCTAAGTGAATGCCTGCTCCTTGCGAATACTGATAGCCGTTATACTTGTCATTTCCTTTTTTGTCAATTAGGCAGCCAAGCGCATACCAGTAGCCGCCGCCCTGCCCGAAAATATCCGTATTATAAATATCGTTGCCTTCGCAATCGATCAGCAAGCCGATTCCCCCCGCATAGTAAGGGCGAAGCCCAAGCCCGTACCCCTGACACATTGAAACATAGTGGTCTTCATATCTTCCAATATCTAATGAGCGCGGAGAGATTAAATAAGAATCGTTTCCTTTTTCATCAATAATTGAGCCGATGCCCTGAGTCATACCAAATGCCTGCGAGCAGGTGTTTGCGATGTACGTATCATTGCCGGAGTTATCGCAGAGAAGCCCTATACCAAAGCACGCTGCGCCCTGCGAGAAAGCATTTCCTTCGTAAATATCATCGCCTGCTTCATCGTACAGCAGACCTATGCCTCCGATAGCTGTGCCGAGCGAGCCGTTTTTTGATTTGTAAATATCGTTTCCCTCTTTATCAAAAATCATTGAAGTTGAGAACACCGCTCCAGCTAAGCCAAAGTCATCGTATGTATTGTAAAAATCATTTCCTGTAAAATCCATTATGCACTGAAAATTATTTCCTATTAGGATTTCGTTTTTCATATTGTAAACATCATCCCCGCCAATATCTATAATTAAATCGAAGTGTCCGTTATACATATTTTTTCCTTCCGCGCCGATTGCAATGCGAACATCTCCGTCATCGAGATAGTAGTAAAAGTCGCCCTGAACGTATTGGTTGGAGATGTGCTGTTTGTCTAGATTAAGAAAGCTAATAGTGTTTCCAACAATTGCACTGTAATAGTAATACATCAATCTAAAATAATAATATTCATTGGACAAAAAAGAATCAAAATCAATTTTGGACAAAATATCTAAAGTTTGTTTTGATATTTTCCAAGACGAATCTCTGGATTCATTATATTTAAAAATGTCATTACTATTCTCTTTTGTATTATCTTCAGAATCTTCTATAATTGAGAAAAGGTTTTTCTTTAAGAAGCTAATTTCTTCTTTGACTAAGTTCTTTTTCAGTTTGGCTTCTTCTACTTTATAATTCTTAATATCTCTAACAATTCTTTTAAGTAGATTAATATAAGATCTTTCAAAATCCTTTTCATCAATGACAAAGGAAAAATGGCCTTGAATAGTAGGAAAGTCACTCGGTGCCAAATACCTAACTTTATCAAGTAATTCCATTTTATCTAAATTCTTTAAGCTTTCCATAAACTCAAACGACTTCAGCGGAGACTCCATAATCTCCTTCACTTTTGGCAATAATAAATTCGATTGATTCGTAGGAGATTTATCTTTATCGGTTGTGATAGGGATTGTAATATCCTTCTCACTCAATCCTCTGAAAGAAAGAGTTTTATTCAGCTTTGAATGAATATCTTCCTGCGGAAAACAGTTTACGAAAATTGAGAAAAAGATGATTAAAAATAGTACTTTCATAATAACATTTTATGCAATTGAGAATTATATTAACCCCACCCTTTAGGGTGGGGTCGAAGAAATATTTAAGCTGCCCTTCAGGGCAAAAAGTTTAACCCTAAAGAGTGAGGTTACCGTATTACTTATGTTTATATCTTAGTTTCTTTTAAGAATATTATTCAATCAAACTACATTGAATAACGTAATTTTAAAAGGTATTTTTACGCAATGAATTTTACAAATTTAAACTCAATTTTTTCTAAGGCAAACGGCAAAAAAATTGTCGTTATCGGCGATATAATGCTCGATAGATATTTGCTTGGAAACGTAACGCGAATTTCACCCGAAGCTCCCGTGCAGGTCTTCGATATTGGCACTTCCGAAAACAAACTCGGCGGCGCTGCTAACGTAGCTTACAACATAAAAACACTCGGCGCAGAGCCGTTACTAATCGGCGTATGCGGGAACGATGATGAAGGAAAAATTTTAAAAAAGGTTTTTGAAGATTTAGGCATCAGTACTGAAGGAATAATCGCCGAAGCAAATAGAAACACTACGTGCAAAACACGAGTCATCGCAGCCGCGCACCATCTAATCAGATTAGACAGCGAAAGCAGAACAAAAATCTCCGAAGAATCGTCTGGCAGCATATTAAAAATTCTTGAGGAAACAAAAAACGATTTTGATATAATTATTCTTGAAGATTATAACAAAGGCGTGCTCACAAAATCTTTAATACACTCCGTAATCGAATTTGCAAAAGAGAACAGCAAGAAAATTCTTGTTGACCCTAAGTTTGAAAACTTCTTTGAATACAAAGATGTATTTCTTTTTAAGCCGAACAGAAAAGAACTCGAAGATGCTATCTTAAAGCGGACCGACGGAATTGATGAGCTTACCGAACGGGCAAAAGATTTCATCAAAAAAATTAACTGCAAAAATCTTGTTCTCACATTGGGCGAGCATGGTATGCTCCTAATCGAAAACAATAATGATAAAATTGAAATAGTAAAAGTTCCGACACAGGCGAGAAAAGTTTCCGATGTTTCCGGCGCAGGCGATACGGTTATATCAACTATTGCAGTTTGTTTAGCGGGCGGCGCTGAAGTAAAAGAGAGCGTTATCATTGCGAACTTTGCTGCGGGACTTGTAGTTGAAGAAGTAGGGATAGTGCCTATTTACAAAGATATTTTGATTGAACATTTAGTCGAAAGGGATGTATAAATACTATGGATGCCTTGATTGAAAAAATACAAAAGCTAAAGAAAGACGGCAAGAAAATTGTTTTCACAAACGGAGTGTTCGATATAATTCACAGAGGTCATGTAGAATATCTTAACGAAGCAAAAGCTCTCGGCGATTATTTAATTGTCGGGCTTAATGCTGACGCATCGGTTAAAAGACTTAAAGGCGATACAAGACCTGTCAATAAAGAGAACGATAGAAAGTTTGTAATGGAAAATCTTAAAGCCGTTGATGATGTGATAATTTTCACGGAAGATACTCCGTTTAATCTTATATCTAAAATCATTCCTGATGTTTTAGTAAAAGGGGGCGACTGGAAGGAAGACCAGATTGTCGGCTCGGATATAGTAAAGCAAAACGGCGGAAAAGTTTACAGCCTTAAATTTGTAAATAATTATTCGACAACGGGTATCATTGAAAAAATCTTAAAGTCATAACGATTGCCAGATAACGATGTAGAAAATATTACTCAGGAAAAACCCGAAGGCGCAGAAAATCCTGCGCCGGAAAAACCTTCTGCTCCGAAAAAGAAAAGAGGATTCTTTTCAAAACTTTTCAGATTTTTTTTGTTTTCGTTCATTGGTATTATTTTACTCCTCGTCGGATTAGTTCTCTTCCTTCAAACTTCATTTGCGAAAAACTGGATTCTTCACTATGCAATTGATAAGGTAAATGAATCCCTTGCAAGCAAAGAAAGCAGAATTTACGCAGAGTCAATCGAAGGCAGCATTATCAGCGGACTGAAACTTAACAAAGCAAGTGTTGTTGTAAAAAAGGACACTCTTCTAAACTTTGAGTATATAGACTTGGGGTACGACTTGTGGGGAATTCCTAATAAAAATGTTTATGTATCGAAAGTTATACTAAGCAACCCAACTGTAAACCTCACCAAAGTAAATTTTACCAAAGATAGTTTGATGTGGAATCTGAACTATCTTTTAAGAAGTGATAAACCCGAAGAACCTGAAGATACGGTAAAGAAACCCTTTGACTGGAAAATAACTGCGGATAAAATTGAAATTATAAACGGAAACTTTCGGATACTTAAAAATAAAAACTCTGATCTCCCTATCGGGCTGATTCCTGTTACAAACATTAATGAGTTCGGCATCAGTAATCTTTTCATTAAAAATTTTAATTTAGATCTTTCAGCTAAATATTATCCCGATAGGAAAACAGTTGATATAAAGAAAATAAACTTTAATACAAACTCCGATTTTAATGTAAAAAATTTAAGCCTTCAGACAATCATTCAGAAGAATAAACAGACTCAGGTAAACAATCTGAATCTTACAACTAATAAAACAAAAGTTGATATAAAGACCGTTTCATTGGATGACTTCGATCCGCTGGAGCAGAAAGTTGAATACGAAAAGTTCGATGACAGAATTATGACTCTTGATATTACCACCGATAAGTTTGATTTCGACGATCTGAAATTTTTTCTTCCCGATTTGAATTTTCTTGACGGCAGAGTTTACCTTAATTTTAAAGTTAAAGGCAAGTATAACAATTTTACATTTGAAAAGCTTCAGCTTAAAACCGATAACTCATTTTACAATCTTGCGGGTACTATTAAAAACCTTGACGAACCTGATAAACTTTACTTAGACGTAACATCAAACCAATCTGAAATAGACCCTATTGATACGAAAACCATTATACCGGGTCTTCCCGTGCCTGACTACAGCCATATCGGAAAACTTAAAGCGGATTTTCATTTTGTCGGCGAGCCGGTAGATTTTACCGCCGATATAGATATGAACTCATCTGCGGGAAATATTTCCGGCAAAGGTTCATTAAATCTTAAACCCAAAGAAGCTGTTTACAAAGGAAGTTTTAAAACGAATAATTTTAATCTTGGGAAACTGCTAAAAGAGAAAAGCCTCGAGGGAAGCGTTACGGGTGATATATCAGCAGAGGGAGTCGGTTTCGATTACAAGACAATGCGCACAAAAGTTAATTATGAAATTAGGGAGAGCAATATTTTTGAACAGAGAATCAGCCGGTCTGGAGGACAGATAATATTAAGCGGAGGAACAGCCGACCTGAATATTGATTATAATACAAACTATGTGAGCAGCAAGATTGACGGAAAAGTTGTGTTCAGGGATTTCAAAAATATTCAGTATGATGTAAAGGGCAACATCCAAAATCTTAATATTGCCGGCATTACGAAAAATAATTCGCAGCAGAGCAGCCTTAATTTTACCTATGATATTAATGGCAGCGGAAGCAGTCTTGCAAATATACAGGGAGATTTCAAATTAGATTTTTCAAAATCGTATTACAGCAAGTATCAAATCCCCGCCTCCCCTATGATTGGCTATATCCATAAGAGCGGAGATTCAACCGATATTTCTCTCAAATCGAATTTTATAGAAATGAGGGCATCGGGGTTATATACTTTGGTTTCGCTTCCGGCAATACTTTCATCCAATATTGAAAAAATATCAGCCAATATAAAGCAGGTATTCGCTAAAGACTCGACAACTCAAAAGCTCACTGCTTCTTTAGACAGCTCTGCTAAAAAAGTTTTTAATACAAATTTGTCATCTCTCCCGGATAGCTCAAGACTAACCTATGAAATAAAAATAACCGACTTCAAGCCTATTGCAGCTTTGATTGATTATCATGACTTTGATATTATTATTGATATGAAAGGCAGAGTCTCAAATAACCAGAACAGGTTTGTATTTGCCATTGATACAGGAAAGGTTACCAAGCTTGTTTTTCAGGATTCCGTTTTTAAGGTGAACAAGGCAAATCTCTCAATGAGAATCGGTAGCGATAATAAACAGAACATAAACGGAGTAAGAGCGCGCCTTAATTTTACTTCCGATTCCCTATTTGTCAATAACATGAAGTTCGATAGCGCTTTCATGTTTCTTGATTACAGGGATAACAGCAATAAGTTCACTGCCAGAATTATAAAAGATTCATCAATTAAACTATTTTCGGGAGGAAAATTCACTTTAGATCCTTTTAAGTCAACGTTCATTGTTGATAGTCTTGCTCTTCGTGCCGGAAAATATTTATTCACCGATTCTGATTCGCTTCTGTTTTATTTCGTGAATGAAAACGGCAGCAGGTATTTTGATATTCAGCATTTCCGGCTGGAACAAGGAAGGCAAAGGGCAAATATTCTCGGAAAATATTCTCTTGATGACAGCAGTAATGTAAAAGTTACTCTTAATAATTTAAGCATCGCCGAAATCCAGAAATATTTGAATCCGAGCATCGAAGCAGAAGAACAAATAAAAGGTAATTTCCGCCGTGTTGAGCTTATTTACAAAGGAGATTTAAAAAATCCAGAGTTTCATTTTGAAACGAACTCCGACATGTTAAGCATGGGCAATACTTCCATAGGCAGAATTGACGCGCTTATGGACTATAAAGATTTCAAAGTTACTCCTGACATCAGTTTCTATAATCTAAGCAACACAGGTAATCTAAAAATCAACGGAGATATGCCGATTTATATTTCGTTCAATAGCGCAGACTCTGCATTCATAAAAGAACGAATGGCTGTAGATAAAATAAATCTGCACATTGCCTCCACCAATTACCAGCTGAGGATAATTGAATCAATACTTCCTTTCACATCAAATCTATCGGGTACGCTGAACGGAAAATTAGACGTGGGCGGTACAGGAAACAAGCCCCTCTTAACAGGCGGCTTAAATGTTCAAAACGGTTCGTTTAATGTTGACCTCACAAGGATGTTCTATAAGTTTGAGGCAAATTTAGCAGCGGAAGGACAAAAGCTTCTTCTTAACTATTCAAAGCTATATACGCCGGATGAAGACTCAAGATTTATCAGTACTACGGGATATATTGATTTTAGCAATCTCAAGCTAAGCGATATTGATTTGTATATGACGGGCGATGTGAAGCTGTTCGATAAAAATAACGGCAACACCGACCTCGGAATATCAGGTGATTTGTATGGGGGCAGCGGAACGCCGCAGCTTCATCTGAAAGGAAATGATAAGTCAATGCTTCTCAATGGAAACCTGTCTTTAAAAAAAGGAAACGTTACCATTAATCCGTTCCAGCAGGAAACACTGGATTTGTATGCGGATAATTTTAATTATAAAATTGTTTATGACTCTTCGTCATTTACTCACGATAGCTTAATAATTTTATCTTCTAATTTTACAGACAGCATAAAAAGAAAAAGCAGAAAAGAGTGGAATCCTTTTGAACGCTATCTTATGGCGCAGGAAGACTCCAGCTTTAACAAGCCGCTAAACAAAAGCTCATTTGTTTACGATATTACCGTTACTAATGAAACTCCGATTTTTTTAAGGTTCATCACAAATCCAAAATACAAACAGGAATTTTACGGAGAAGTAAACGTAGATTTATTCGTAGATAACAGAAACAATGGAAATATGGAAGCCAGAGGTAATGTTGTTTTGGGCGATAACTCATACTATAGGTTCTATAAAAACTTTAAAGCTGCCGGCACAGTAAAGTTTAACGGACCCATAAGAAACCCTGAGTTAAATATTCAGGCAAATCTTTTAGGAACAGTGCAGCCTGAAAATTCAAACTATGAAACTACTCCTGAAACAGTTGAGATTGTGCTTTCAGTAACCGGAGATGCAACAAACCCAAATCTCAACTGGAAATTGTATAAAAGCGGAGTTCTTGATAATAGCGCTGATCCTTCACAGCAGGCAATAAATTTTATTCTTTTCGGAACATTTAATCCCAGCGCAACGCAGCAGCTGACATTAGCTTCGACTGTCGGAGCTAATGTAGGCTCGGTTATATTATCAAATTATTTTTCGTCATTTATTCAGGAAATTCTTCCTTTCATAGTTAACACAGATTTTAATTACGTTAACTCTAAAGGAGGTACATTCGCTCAAAATACTGACATCAGAATAACGGCAGAGTTTGGCGATGCAATTGTCAGAGTTGGAGGACAGGTCTTTGATGATGTAAATAATACAAACTTTGTTATTCAATATCCGCTTGGAAAATTGCTAAAGATTAAAGGACTTTCAAATAACTTATTTATTCAGGTAGAAAGAATAGTTGACCCGCTAAAAGCCGTCAACTCATCTACCGTTACAGAAACTTCAGATGTAAGAACCGGCGCAACAGTTTATTACAGAATTAAATTCTAATCACATTAAATTAAAAAATCAAATATTTCATTTCTTTAAGAAAAACCGAGAGAAAAAAGTTAAGCTGCACGGTATTCTTAAAAATCTAAATCTCCCCCGATTCAAGCTTGAAGCTTTACGAAACATACTATACGATTTGGTAGATGAAGGGTTAATCGTAAAGGAAGGCAAGCTGTATTCACTAAATAAAATTCCCCCGTCTTCTATACTTGAAGGCACAATTGATTTCGGCAGCGACGGAAGATTTGAAGTGAAGCACTTTAACAATGAAGGAAGCGAAATCAGGTATAAGATAATTGGAACAAGCAGCCGGACCTTAAACCTGAACGATAAAGTTACCTTTCAGATAAAAGAAACTGACGGAATCAGCTTTGCTGAAATTAACACAATATCCCGTGAAGAGATAAAATTTGTTACGGGAGATTTTGAAAATAACAGAAGCTACGGGACCGTTTACCCCGATTCCCGTGTAATCAAAAAACATATTTACATTGAAAAACGATTTTTTGCGGGAGCGAAAGACGGCGACAAAGTATATTGTGAGATTACAAATCCGCAGGATATTAATAATGAGTTTACTGACCTTAAAGGAGTTGTGAAAGAGGTTCTCGGAAAATCCGGCAACGCAGAAGCAGAGCTAAACTCCATAGCGAAAAAGTTTGCGCTGGAAAAAGACTTCCCGAATTATGTTGTTGATGAAGCTGAAGCAATTAAGTTTGTTTCCGAAACCAAAGGAAGAATTGATTTGCGGGGTGAAACAATTTTCACAATTGACCCCGTAGATGCGCGGGATTTTGATGATGCCGTTTCACTGGAAAAAACAAAAGACGGCTTCCGGCTAGGAGTGCATATAGCAGATGTTTCTCACTATGTAAAAGAAGGAAGCAATTTAGATAAAGAAGCGCATAGAAGAGGCACGAGCGTTTACCTCGTTGACGGAGTAATTCCTATGCTGCCGGAAAACCTCTCAAACGATATTTGTTCGTTAAAGCCAAATGTTGACAGGCTGGCGTTTTCTATTTTTATTAATCTGACAAAAAAGTATCACGTAAAGGATTTTGAAATTAAGAAATCCATTATTAACAGCAAAAGGCGTTTCACCTATGAAGAAGCCCAAATGATAGTAGAAACTAAAAAAGGTGATTTTGCCAAAGAGCTTTTACTGATGTATAAAGTTTCAAAATGTCTCACCCAAAACAGGATCAAATCAGGCGGACTGGATTTCGATACGAGAGAAGTAAAATTTATTTTTGATAAAAAAGGAAAAGTAAAAAAGATTGTGCCGAAAGAACGGCTCGATACTATGAGATTGATTGAGGAGTTTATGCTGCTCGCAAATATATGCGCAACCCTTTATGTGAAAAATTTGCAGAAAGACTCCGAAATGCTTTACCCGTTCATTTACAGAGTGCACGATAACCCGGATATTGAAAAACTCAAAAACCTTTCGGAGTTTGTCAATCAATTCGGTTACAAAGTAAACGTTAACGATAAAGATTCACTTGCAAAGCTGCTCGAAGATGTGAAGGGAAAGCCAGAAGAATATATAATAAATGATTTGCTTATCCGCTCTATGGCAAAAGCCATTTACACTCATAAAAATATCGGACACTACGGGCTGGGCTTTGAACACTATACGCACTTCACCTCCCCCATCAGGCGGTACCCTGATTTGATTGTGCACAGAATTCTTTTTGATTACATGAATTCCAAAAAAAATATCCTGAAAGCTGTTCAGCGATATAACCAGATATTGCCGGAAGTTTGCAAGCGCAGTTCCGAACGCGAACAGAACGCAGTAGCGGCGGAGCGCGAGTCAATTAAGATAAAACAAATTGAATACCTGCAAAGCAGAGTCGGCGATGAATACGACGGCATCATTTCAGGCATTGTGCAGTTCGGTATCTATGTGCAGATTGACGATATTCTAATCGAAGGTATGGTGAGATTTAAAGATATTGAAGATGATTATTACGAATTCGATGAAAAGAAACACATTGCTTTCGGAAGAAGGACTAAACGCATACTACGGGCAGGAGATAAAGTAAGAATCTCCGTTGCCCGCGTAAATATGTTCTCTAAAAAAATAGATTTTGCGATTGTATAGCTTTTTACTGCTGCATTAATTTTTCAATCTCATCAATTTCTTTTACAGCTTTTTTGGTGAGATTCAGGCAGCCGTTTTTCCCGATTACAACATCATCCTCTATTCTTACGCCTGTTCCCCAGTATTTTTTCGGAATTTCTTTGGAGCCAAAAGGAAAATACAATCCCGGCTCAATTGTAATTACATCACCGGTAACAAGCCTGTCATCTAAATCTTTATTCAGCTTGTACGGCACAGCATCATGCGTATCTAAACCAATGTGGTGGGAAACTCCGTGAATGGTATATTTTTTAAAGCTCTTTCTGTTTTTCAAAATTCCCTTTGAAATCATTCCATCCGTTAAAATCTTCTCGGAATAATTTTTGAGTTCATCCAGCTTAACGCCTTCCCTTGCCTTTTGGATACATTGCTTATTTGCTCTAAGAACAATTTCATACACATCTTTTTGCTCCTTAGTAAACTTTCCCGAAATAGGATAAGTTCTCGTAATGTCAGCGCAATAATATTCATACTCCGCACCGGAGTCAATAAGTATAAGCTCATCTTTTTTCAGTGTGTCATTATTAAGCTCATAGTGGAGAATGTTTGCATGATTTCCCGATGCGCAAATAGGAGGATAAGCATTATCGGAGGAGCCTCCGTTTTTGTAATAATACTCAAGCGATGCCTGAACCTGATACTCATTCATACCGGGTTTAATTTTTTTCATCGTTTCGTTAAAGGCATCTGCGCTTAAATCGGCAGCCTGCTGCATCATTTTAAGCTCGTAGGGAGCTTTTCTTCTTCGCATTTTACCGAGTATGTAGGAGCTGTCAATCAACTGAACAGAAGGCGCAAGACTTCGCAGCCCGTCAAAAAACTGTGTGGTGAACTCCTTTATATCTCCCGTTAATGCAAGAGCATCGGCAAAGTTAAAATAAACTTTCTTATAGCCTTTGAACAAGTTATAGCTTAAAAAATCCGGCAGGTCAAAATTTTCTTTCGCATCATTTATTCCTAATGTCTTCTTTACATTCTCCGCTCCAAGACGAATCCCCGTCCATGTCTCCTTTTTAGAATCTTTTTCCTGCACGAATAAAATTTCTTTTGAAACAACTTCTTTCTTTGTTTCATAATCATAATACCTGATACCTGAGTTTGAGAGCATCAAAACGGAATCCGGCTCGCGAAACCCGGTCAGGTAGTAAAAATTTTTATGCTGCTTGAAGGAATAGTTCGCATCGTAAGACCTGTTGATATGAGTGTTGCCGAAAATGAGGGCTATGGAATCATCGCCGATTAACTTAGCGAATTCTTCCCTTCTGGATTTGTGAAAATCTATTTTTTCTTTATTCATTTTATTTTTTTAATCGTCAAAACCGTTTTTGGGAATCTCATCAATTCCCTCTATTTGTATTGGATAGTTTCCCGAAAAGCAGGCAGTGCAAAAGCCTGTTTCAGGTCTTGTATTTGTTGCGCTTTCAAGCAGTTTCTCTTCGCTTAGATAAGCTATCGAATCAACTCCCAGCCACTCTTTTATTTCTTCTAAATTTTTATCTTTCCTCGCAGCAATCAGTTCCTGTTTTGAAGGGAAATCCATTCCGTAATAGCAAGGGGAAATTATCGGCGGCGATGTAATCTTTAAATGAATTTCTTTCGGCGAAGCTTTTTTAAGTAAATCTACAAGCAGTTTTGAAGTGGTTCCACGCACAATAGAATCATCAATCATAACAACTTTTCTATCTGAAAGAACTCCCTTAACAATATTAAATTTTGTTCTCACCTTCATTTCCCGTTTATCCTGCCCTGGCTGAATAAATGTTCTTCCTACGTAATGACTTCGGATTAACCCTATTTCATTTTTAATATCCGAATTGTGTTTCGCAGCTTCGCTGAAATATCCTAAGGTAGCCGTATTGGAAGAATCAGGCACGTTTATCACAACAACTCTTTTCCTGTCATCTTCCTTTTTGGGAGGCGGACTTTCAAGCGCAAGATTTTTTCCTATACGCCTTCTTACCTTATCTACTTTCTCCTCAAAAACAATGCTGTCAGGTCGTGAAAAATATATAAACTCAAAAATGCAATGCCTGTACCTCTCAACTTTTTCAAAATAGACAGATTTCGGCTCGCCGCTTTTAATTACATCTTTATCAATTGTAATCATTTCTCCCGGCATAACATCGCGGACATAATCTGCGTTAATAATATCAAGCGCGCAAGTTTCAGAAGCAAAAACAAAACTCTCTCCCAGCTTTCCCATACAAAATGGTCTTACTCCATAAGGGTCGCGAATTGCAAAGAGCTTATCATCGGTAAGTATGCAAATGGAATAAGCTCCTTTGATAAATGAGACTGCCTCTAAGATTTTTTCTTCAATAGATTCCTTTTTGCTCCGCGCAATTAAGTGAAGCAAGAGTTCGCTGTCAGTCGAAGTCTGAAACAGAGTTCCCTCATCCTGCAAGTGATTACGAAGCTCCCGCGTATTTGTTAAGTTTCCGTTATGTGATAAAGCTAAATTTCCTCCCTTAAAAATTACTTTAAAAGGCTGAATGTTTGTGCGCTTATCGGATGCGCCGGTGGTTGAGTACCTCGTATGCCCTATTGCAGCAGTTCCTCTTAGCGCATCGGTCAATATCTTTTCATCCCTGAAAACATTGGAAACCAGTCCGTGGTCTTTGTGAATATTAAATCTGTGTCTGTTCTCTGATTCAAGAAACTCCGAAGTTACAATCCCTGCTGCTTCCTGTCCTCTATGCTGCAGCGAATGCAGACCGTAATAAGTGAGTATTGCCGCTTCGGGATTATTATAAATTCCAAAAACACCGCAGTTGGAATTTATGGAGCTTTCTTTTTTAAGATATTCGTTTAACTTTTTTTTCATTCTATAATACTCTGATGTGATTGGAGAAAATCCACCCTTTGCCGTTCTTCCAGCATTCTATTCTATAGCAGCCTTTTTCATCGGAATCCCAAATGCACTCCATTGATTCAACTTCATCAATACAAACACCGTCTTTTATCAGCCTTACCAAAGATTTTTCGGGAACCAGAGTCCTCAAAATAATTTTTTTTCCGGGCTTATCATAGTTCACGTCATCTCCCATCATATAGGTTTTGCCGTCATAGTCTGCAAAAAATCTGAATCCCCTGCCGCTGCCGTGGTAATTATTTACTATAAAAGATTTTCCGTTTCGTAATGCCGTAAGAATTTTTTCTTTATCATGATGAAAAGTCTGCTGATTGTTTTTCTTAATTTCGGAATCAAGCAAAACATTCGTTCTGATTGACTTGAACAAAACTTTATACGGAAATATTTCTACTTCATATACTCCCATAATATTTTGTTTATGGGCATGAGCATCTATGCCTCCGATTGCAACAACTTTTCTCTTAGAGTTCAGCTTGTCCCACTTTTCAAGCGTAACTTTTGGCGGCGCAACAATGGAACGCAGCGGGTGAATAAATCTTTGCAGCTTATTTTTTTCATTCATGCCTTCAATCCATTCGCTCATGTGATTCCATATTTCAATTCCGGTAAACTCCGCATCCCACGCCAGCCACGGATATGGGGGGTGGTCAGGCATTAAGTCCCGCTTTTCATCGGGATGCGCGGTAAAGCCAAACCCGCCGGCTTGCGAAATTTTTGCTACATATTCTTCCGCAGAAAGAACCGAGCCAAGCTCGCCGTCATCAAGGCGTTCATACGAACCTATTACTTTATCTAAACCAAATGTGAGATAATGATTTTTATTTTTTAAATCATTCATTTCATAGCCTACGATAAGCATAGAATTATTATGCCATCTTTCATATCCGTCATCTTTGGCTTTCATATTGTTGTGGTCGGTCAGAATTGCAAAATCGAGCTGAGTCTCATTTGCATAACGCATTATATCAGATACCGAACCTGTGCCGTCTGAATAAGTAGAGTGAATGTGAATTGCGCCGGAGTACTCAAACATATTTTATTGTTGTATCGGGGGCTGTTGAAAGTTTTTCTTTTTAAATATGTGAAACGCTATGTAGCTTCCGAGAATTCCGAACAAAGGAAACAGAACAAGATTCATTACAAGCGTTATAATAGTTAACGTAGGCGAATAACCGTATTTCGTAAATTCCTGAGAAAGCTTCTCCAATATTTCCATTGCTTCCGGCGGCATTTTGCTGCCTGAATTGCTGAACAGTTCCAGCATCTCTGCAATAGGATTTGTCTTTGAAAACAAACTTATTACGAGAGAGATTCCGGTATTAACAATTCCTGCAATTATGCCGGAGAGCAAACCAATCATAACAGAATCTTTTGCCGTCAAAAGTCCGCTGCCCGGAGTAACCTGCCTTGAGTAATAGCTAACGCCGGCAAATCCGCCAAGGATAATTCCCATACAGCATAAAACATTAATAAGACTTATCACAGGCACTGTGGATAAAACTATCATCACAATTGCGCTGATTATAACAGCGGAGAGTTTATTGGGTGTATTATTCATTTAATAATTTTTTTTAAAAAATAATGAACCTTCATTAAACATTTTTACAAATCCGGGAATTAAAAAAAAAGGAAGAACTGCTCCTATAACAAAGCCTGTAATACTCCTTGAAAAAAAGGAATTGGAAAAAAATCCGAACATATCCATAAAAACGTCAAGCCCCGTTAAAACTGCCGGAATAAGCAAGAGCCATATTGAAGGAAGCTCAATGTTATACAATTTATACTTTACAGGATACAAAATAACTGCGAATAAAAATCCCAAATAAATAAACATGCACCTTGAGCATACTGCAAATTTATATCCTAAAATGTGAAACGAACGCGCATCAGACTGGTGGCAGACGGGGGAAAAAAAATAATATAAGAATACCGATATTTTTGAAAAGATTCCCCCCATACTCATAAAAACCGGGGTAAGTATTACTGCTGCATTCCACAAAAGCGTAACTGAAAGTATGGAAAAATATACACGCCTCGCAGTTTTAATATTGATGTGTTCCTGTTCGATTAATTAAAATATGTATTCTGCAAATAAAGATTAATTAATAAATTTATTCTCAATATTTTATTGGGTAAATTATACGATAATCAAATTTTAATGGACCAATTAATAGAGTTTTTCAAAACAATTATGACGCCCGAAAAGGTTATTAACTGGGGCGGTTTAACAGCGCTTATAGCTATAGTTTTTGCCGAGACGGGACTTTTAATCGGATTTTTTCTGCCGGGAGATTCACTGCTTCTGACCGCAGGGCTATTGGTATCGCAGGATATTTTTAAAGTTAACATTCTTACGCTTAACATCAGCTTAATACTGGCTGCAATCATCGGCGATACAGTCGGATACTGGTTCGGAAGAAAAACCGGACCTAAAATTTTTGCAAAGGAAGATTCAAGATTTTTTAAGAAAAAATATCTTCTTAAAGCACAGGAGTTTTACGAAAGGCACGGAGGCAAAGCAATTATATATGCGAGGTTTGTTCCTTTTGCCAGAACCTTTGCCCCGATTCTTGCAGGTGTCGGAAATATGAATTATACAAAATTCGTAACGTATAATATTGTTGGCGGAATTGTATGGGTTGTTTCGATGACCTTGCTTGGATATTTTTTTGGAAAAATTCCTATTGTTAAAGATAATTTTGAAAAAGTTGTTATCTTGGTAATAATATTGTCGGTGATGCCAATCGTGATTGGTTATTTCAAGGAAAGAAAAAGAAACAAGCTGGAAGGGAAATAATTATTTTTTAAAGTCTTTTACTTTGTAATTTTCTTTAAAAAAGTAATAAGCGCCGATTAAAATCTGGAGAATAAATCCCGTTAAGTGATTTACAGTTGCATATCCAAATGCAACTTCCCTGTCTATACCGAATATATTTACCAGCGTTCCTGAACAAATATAGTGGAATGCCCCTGCGGAATTTCCCGGAAGGGGCAAAAACATTGCAAAAGTTATCATAGTAAGGACTAAATTTGCATCTACCAAATTCAGGTTATTAATACCGCACGCAAAAAAAGTAATATAAGCTGAAAGCAGATACATAATCCAGATTAGAACCGTGTAAATAAAAATCGGAAGATATTGTTTGGGGTACTTGATAAATAAAAACCCGCTCATTGTAGAAGAGAAAAACTTCTTTATCTTTGCCTGAATTTTTTCAGGGAAAAATTTTCCCGTTATTTTTTCGATTACCAGCTCCGACTTTTCAATATTAAAAATTACGATTATTAAAAGTATAATAATCGCAAGAGTTATCAATGAAGCCACTACTGCAATTTTCTCTATATTGTATTCCGGGAATGCAGCTCCAAGTTTATCTTTAAAAGCGAAAAGCGAAATTCCAAACGCTGCAAGCACACTTAGCACATCAAAAATTCTTTCAACAAGTATAGTTCCGAACGATGCAGCCTTTGATATATCTTCATTACGGGCAAGAATGATTGGGCGCGTAAACTCGCCTCCCCTTGGAATAACTGAATTCAGCATATAGCCAATCATTATAGGCGGAAAAAGATTTTTCATAGAGATATTTTCCTTGATAGGATTTAGAAAATATCTCCAGCGCAATGCCCTGAAGTAGCTTCCGATGAAAACTCCGACCAAACCCCCGGCAATAGCAAGCAAATAGTTTGTTTTCTTCAGTTCCGTAACTAAATCATCAAAGTTGACTGAGCGCAATGCAAGATACAGGAACAGCGCAAGCAGCCCCGTTATCAAAAGAAACTTTAATATTTTTTTCAGAGTAGGATTCAATCGCAGCAGCTAAAACAAAAAAAGTTAAGCGCCGAATAAACACTTAACTTTTTTAAAACAAAATTCTTTATAAATAATTTCAAATTACCTCATATCAATTACTTCAACATCGGCAGGCGGAGAAAACGTAAACTTCGAGGATGAAACTCCGGCATCAAGACTTACATCTTTCAGAGTATAAGTGCTTGAACCTTCTTTTGTATTTACGTTTACTTTTTTGATTATATAATCGTTTTTATCAATCCAGATTTTCGCTGATTTGATGTTTCCTTTACTGCGCGGGGAAAGCTTCAGCACGTAGCAGTCAGCCGAACCGACCTTTTCCTCACCGTCTAAATCAGAATAAAAATTTTCCGGGTAAGTGAACAAAAACTTATTCGGAGAAAAAGAGCTTCCGTCATCCTTATAATTATCAATTACAACCTGCTTTTTCTTCGGCGAGTAAGTCCATGAAGTAGTTCCGTCAGTAATAATTATCTGCCCGCTTGTTTCTATTCTGTATTTATTGGTTTTCTTAATATAGATAGTTCCTGAAGCGGACTGGGATTTTCCCGAAGAGCCTTTTACGCTTTGTGAAAATGTTGCTTTAGCATCGGAAATACTTTCGTATTTATCCTGTGTTTTTTTTATAATTTCCTGAGCCGTCTGGGAATAAGTTTTGTCTATTCCGACAATTAAGGTCAGAGCTATTACAACGTACTTTAGTATGCTTATTTTTTTCATATTTACAAAAATAACTATATTTTAGTTTGTTTTCAATTTAGACTGTTTTCGCTACAACAGAGCAAAAAGTAACGCAAAGAATGCTAAGAGTTTCGCAAAGGTTGCGAAGATTTTTAAAACTAATTTTAACTGTTAAAATGAATACATAACAAATTGGGTTCTCATATTAACATATTTTCTTAAGTTATATTTCCAGCTTTGCGTTCTTTGAGTCAAACTTTGTGTTTTTACCGTTTAGGAATTACTTTTGAATAAAGATGAATTAATTCTTGAATTTCGGGGGCTTCCAATTCGTTTTTTTGTAGGTAGATAATTCTAATGTAATACTTCCAATTAAAACATTCAGCTGCGCTTTTATCGGCACTCTGTATTCATCATCGGAAAACCAGCCGATAAACTCCCCCGTCAGCCCAAACACACCTGTAAAATCAGCCACGCCTGCAATCTTTATAACCGAAACATCATAATCCACACTTGAAATAGAAACAACATCCTTGTTAATGTTGAAAGAGTACTTTACGGAGCTTTGAGACTCATTTATATACACCGGAACGATGTAATTTTTATTAGCAAAAGAATTCAGCCTTGCCAGATAAAAAATTGATAATCCGTCCTGATACTTTACGCCTTTATTAAATGCAACTGATTCATTTCTTTCAATCTTATAATTTGTTTCTTTTATTATTTTTACTTTGTTGGAATCGTAGTTAAACCTGTAATCCGTCTTTGCAATATCTTTTCCCTTAAACTCAGTAGCGTAGAATTTTTTTGAATAAAGCTGCTCTTTCACTACTTCCATCTCGGATTCAAAAATATTATTCAATGAAACAAACGGCACTCCGTCATAGCTTTTTAAAGTCGCGCTTGCATTGCAGATTTTTTTTCCTTCGGAAGATTCCACATTCGACATCTTAATTTTTACTTCGCCCAGCTTAATAAAACCGAAATAAACGATATACTTCAAATCCTCTCCCTGGTCTAATACTTTCGACTGCGGAAAGGTATTTGCGCTTAAACCAAAAAAAATAAATATGCAAAGTATATGTTTCAAACAGGTGCAATAAAAAATGGTTTACCTGCGCGCAAAAAATGGGAGGCAAACCATTTCAAAATAAAATTATTTTTTTAAATTACTTAATTCTTTAGCTTCATTAAAAAGTGTTATAGCTTTGAGAAACTGCTCATCCGATGTTACAAATATTGCATAGCTTCCCTCGTTGCCCCAAATATCCCTTGCTATCTGAGATTTTATGGAAATCTCTATAAAGCTTTTATCCTTATCATATTCCGGTTGGTTCAGCTTTACACCCTTGCTCTCTGCGAACTTCTTAAAATCATCCATCATAGAAGAAGAAAGATTAAAATCATCTCTGAAAGCATTATATGATTTATATTTCGATTCAATATTCTTTCTGTTCGACTGCATGTAATTCTCGGTGAACAGATACATTATATTATTTCTTCTCAAAGCAACAGTGTAAGGAGTGAGTGTATCAAGCTTTACAATATAGTCCGGTGTAATTCCGCCTCCGCCGTAAACGATTCTTCCGCCCATTGTCTTAAACTCAGGGTGTGTGGAATCTGACTTATCTTTATTGTGATTAATATTATCTCCTTCGCTTTCATCTCTGGATAAATCGGATTTATATTTTCCGCCTTCATACGGTTTTTGGATAAGCCTTCCGACAGGAGTATAATATCTTGCCGTAGTAACTCTGAAAGCAGATCCGTCCGGCAAATCAAACTGCCTCTGAACAAGTCCTTTGCCGAATGTAGTTTCGCCGACAACCAATCCCCTGTCCCAATCCTGAATAGCGCCTGAGACAATTTCACTTGCAGAAGCCGAGCCGCTGTTTACAAGAACAACTAACGGAACATCTGTCAGCTTTCCGCCTTCGGAATTATATACTTCGTTGAAATCTGTAATTCTGCTTTTCGTATAAACAATCTTTCCGCCTTTGGGAATAAACTCGCTTCCCATCTTGAATGCCTGGTCTAAATATCCGCCCGGATTTCCCCGCAAGTCAAGAACCAATTTTTTCATGCCTTCGCCTTGAAGTCTCTGGTATGCCTTTGCAAATTCATCGTAAGTAGTTGCTGCAAAACGCGAAACCTTAATATAGCCGATGTCATTATTATACATAAAGGAAGCATCAACGCTGTAAAGCGGAATTTTATCACGGATGATTTCAAAATCCATCGGATTCTTGTTTCCTGCTCTTACAATCGTAACTGTAACTTTTGTGCCTTTTTGACCACGAAGTTTTTTCGGAACATCTTCGCGCGTCATTTTTATTGCGGACTGACCGTCAATTTTTACAATTTTATCTCCTGCTAAAATGCCGAGCTTTTCTGAAGGACCGCCTGATATGGGCGAAACAATTGTAATCGTATCTGAAATTATATCAAACTCAACTCCGATGCCTTCAAAGCTGCCCTGAAAATCTTCGTTTACTCTCTTCAATTGCTCTGCCGCAATATAAACAGAGTGAGGGTCAAGCTCTTCAAGCATGCCTTTAATAGCTGCTTCTGTCAGCTTTTGGGAATCAACATCATCAACATAATATCTTGTAGTAATGTTAAGAGCATCGCTGAATTTTCTTACCTGCGCAGATGTCTTATCGTCCGATACTGCATTCTGAATTCTGGTACCGACAAAAAACGCAGCGCCTACTATTAAAACATATACAAGAACTAAAAGTTTTTTATTCATTTTTTAAAAAATTTTAATAAAAATAACACATAACCTGCTTATAAGAAATACTATTAATATCAGAATAAAGTTTCACTCACAATTCGAAAGAACTTTTTAATTAACCGCTAAGAGCGCAAAGATTTTTGCAAAAACCGCTAAGATTAAAACGAAGATTTTTTTAATTCCCTTGAGAAATTTCAAATTCATAAAATTTTTTAAAAAAATTTATAAGATTTTTTGATTACCTTTGCGAACTTTGCATCAAGTTTTGCGTTCTTTGCGGTTAAATATAAATTCTAAGCTTAATTTTTGAACTATTTCCAAGCTCCGGCTTGGGAAATAAACCAAATATATTTACTTTCAGTGTATCCATCTGTGTCCTCTCTGGTTAAAGCCAATCACCTCTTTTCTAATGTCGTAACCACAAAATTGTTCCCGCCTTCTAATATCTTTGATATAGGGCATGCATTAGCAATAAACTTTATCCTTTCAAGCTGAGCGTCATCAAGTTTGCTCCTGACAATAAGATTTCTTTCAAAGATTGTCCGGCTTACATTTTCTATTTTTTCTGTTTTCAGGTTTACATCCACAAGAAGCTCATCTATTTCCCAGCCTTTTCGTTCAAGATACATTTGAATTGTTATAGCGGTGCAGCTTGCCAGAGAGCCGGCAATCAGCTCATACGGGTTCATACCCTCATCGCTGCCTCCCTCTTCCAATGGCTCATCGGAAATTACCGTATGCCCTTCTGTATGCAGGATTACCTTGTAGGATTTATTAATCGAAATAGCCCTTATCCTTTTTTTATCAGTCATGCTATTTTAAAATTTAAACTTTACTTAAAGCGTTTCCGATGTCATTTTCCAAATCATATACATTTTCCACGCCTATAGAAAGCCGTATTAGTTTATCGGTAATATTCATTGCTGCTCTGTGATGCGGCTCAACACCTGCATGAGTCATGGTTGCAGGATGCTCTCCAAGCGATTCCGTGCTGCCGAGACTTACGGCAAGCTTTACCAGTTTAAGATTATTTAAAAATGTAAATGCTTCCTTCTCCCCGCCCTTTATATCGAACGATACCATCGCTCCGGGAGAAGAGCACTGTCTTTTGTAAATTTCGTACTGCTCATCATCTGCGCTTAACAATCCGGGATAATAAACCTTCTCAACTTTCGGATGATTGTTTAAAAAGTTTGCAATCACCTCGGCGTTTTTCGCCTGCTGCTCCATCCTTACTTTTAGTGTTTCAAGGCTGCGCAGCAAAAGCCATCCCGTCCATGGTCCCGCCATGTTTCCGAGAAAAGTTCTTAAATTTTTTATTCTCGTCATAACTTCTTTCGAGCCGAGGCAAGCCCCTGCAATTACGTCGCTATGCCCGCCGATATATTTCGTTGCCGAATACAAAACAAAATCCGCTCCCAGATTTAAAGGATGCTGCCACAAGGGTCCCATATATGTATTATCAACTGCAAGATAAACTTTTTTATCTTCGCGGGAATATTTTTCAGCAATCTCTTTGCAGCACTGAATATCTATTAAATCATTCGTGGGGTTAGCAGGCGTTTCAAGATAAATCATAGCAAGCTTATCTGCCTTGCCTGAGTTTTCTATAAGCGCAGTCATATCTTCGTATGTTTGCCTCGGCTTAAATTCAATTACATCAATTCCTATTTTCGGCAGAAAGTGATTTACGAAATGGTCAGTGCCTCCGTATAGCGGACTGCTAACCATAAGCAAATCACCGGGCGAAAGAAACTCAAGCAGCAGAGTTGAAATGGCAGACATGCCGCTTTCAAAAACTGCGCACTCCTCAGCTTCATCCCATAGTGTTAATCTGTTTTCTAAAATTTCAAGGTCGGGATTATTTATTCTGCTGTATATCAGCCCAAGTTCTTCAGCCGGCTTTTTATCCCTTAAGCCGTAGGCAACTTCAAAGAAAGCTTTGCCTTCTTCAGCACTCTTAAAACAAAATGTAGATGTTTGGAATATAGGGCACTTTACTGCCCCTTCTGATAAGGCGGGTTTGTAACCGTAGGACATCATCAAGCTCTCAGGGTGCATCTTTTGAACCATGATTACTCCTTTAATTGATACTGAAAATTATTTATTAAATTGATTAATTGTGAGTCAATAATTTATGTGAGGCGGAGAAGAGAAATTGATAAATTAATGGAAGGAACAACTACTTCATCCCAATGACTTCCCTTGCTAGGATTGAGCCTAAATGCAAAGTTACCAGCATTCGCACTTTTTTTGCTTTTGTAAAAAACGAACAACCGGAGTATATATTACCAATTACCAAATTTCTTACTCGCATTTCCATATACAAATACACGATTACTAAATTTTTTGGTCAAAGGTATTGTATTAAAAAGCAAATCCATCATCCGTGGTTTTAGCATATTGAATCTGATTTGTCTATAGTGAATTGGACTATCATTCCTCATTTCCAATTCAGCAAGATTTGTGCCATTATACTTAAAAATTACTTTCTGCTCAGGAACCTGACTTGCAGTTCTTGCTTGTGAATTTTCCACTTCAACTGCATTCGCAAAAGCTGTAACGACATCTTTATTGAGGAATACATGATATATATCATCATGCCTTACAGTTAAGTAATTTACTTCTCCTGCATTGAACATAGACTTATTTATGAAACTTCTAATTCTTCTTTTTTCCTGTAACAAATCCTTTAACATTCGCATAGGTTTTCTGCATTTCTCCTTAGCAGCACTTTTATTCTTTGCGTAATCTTCAAATTTGGGAGGAAAAGATTCAATGCACTTGATAAGCAATTGCCCGATCCCATTCATGCTCTGAAAAACATCATCTTCAAATGCCCGTTTTCCATAAAGAAAAATTTGCCATTTCTTATTTCCGCTTTTTAATGAATGTGTATCGCCTGAATGGTCAACAACATCCTTTTTTGCAGATTGATCGTTTCGGTAGTCGCTCTCCAAGCCGATGAGAGTAGCAAACTCTAGCGCATGATCGTGTCCCTTTTGTCTTACATTTCGCGCTGCATCACTTGAGAGTCCTCTTTTTGCCATTACTGGTATTTGGTAAATTATAGATTAAAAGTTCATGAGATTTTTTCACATGGCTTCCGTTATTATCCCTTAAGCGATTTTCACCAATTCTGGTATCGCCTTGGCTCAACGTATATTGCCATGAAGGTGTTTGAAAAGGAAAGTCTTTATACCACTCTCGAATTGTACTGCAATCATTATATGATAATATGAAACCTCCTTTGTGATTTAAAAGTAAGTCCCTCAATTTATCATGTTTAAATCCTTTGTGGTGTATTGGGAAATTTCTATGGGGATATAAACCTATAAAAGTTTTACTATCGCCGTCTAAATAATAAGGAGGGTCACAATAAAAAAAATCATTTGGATATTTTTCAAACACGCTTTCAAAATCTTCACACTCAACCGAAATATTGTCCAGCTTTAGCATTCTGGATTTTTCAATCATTGTCTTATATCTATCTTCCTGTAAATATACGGAAGACGGCCACCCTAAAAAATGCGGTCCATAGGAAGTATTATGATTGAAATAGTATAAAGCTGCCAACTCTAATTTGTTTTTAATAATTTTAGTGCCTTTCCAATGCTCTTTCATAATTGCCTTAACTTCTAAAAATCCTTCACGCGTTGGTTTGTATTGCTTTAAATATTTTTGCATTCCTTCGGGAGCCGAAAATTGATGCTGCCAATAATTCACAAGTAGGTCAAAAATATCAAACCCTTTTACTTCTAAGTTAAGTTCTTTCGCGCACGCAATTTCAAATGAACCTCCGCCAAAAAATGGAGAAATAATTCTTTTTAAATAACTGGGTAAAAGCTCAACAATTAATCCGACCGCTAGTGTTTTCCCGCCCGCGTATCTTAAAGTTGTGCCTGTATATCTCTTGTATTTTTGCTTGCCGGAAGGGCTTTGTAGTTTACGTAAAAAAATCTCTTTTAATAACTGAAACTCACTTTGGATTTCGGTTTCTGGAAAAACTAAGTACTGCGCAACCGGCTCCTGCAATAAATCGGAAGTCTTTTTTGTTATAACAGAGTTATTATGTTTTAATACTTTTGGTTTACTCTTCAAGAAAAATTTGAAATTTATAGGATTGAATTCTTTGTTAATATAGGTTTAGTCGTCTCAAAAAAAAACGCTTAAAGTTATTCTTTAGTATAGTTCAAATTACACTAAAAAAAGTTTACTGAAAATGATAAGATAAACGCGCAGGGCTTCCTAAAGTACATAAAGATTATCGTTCTGTTAGTGTAGAGACGCAATACTTTGCGTCTCCATAGACATTTGCCGGAACACTAGGACAAATTTTTATTTAACTTTAGAGAAATGTTTCAAATTTTGTATAACTTTTTAATATTATTTTGAAAAAAATTTTTGTTGTGTGATGAGAACACTTTAAATAGAAGAAATTCAGTAAAGAATGTTTTTTTATTTTTCTTTAAATTTCAATAAACAATTATATGACAAACATAGAAACTATAAAAAGGAATATAGAACAGCACAATCCGGGAAAAAAGGGATGGTATGCTGCCATTGATACCAAGACAGGCAATTTCAAATTGGGTAAAACATTAATCAGTTCATATAAAAATGCAAAATCAACTTTAGTAGTTGAGAAATTTAGTTTTTATAAAATTGGCATTGACCCACTTTAGTTTCATGTAAAGGAAAAAATAAGCAGAGATTTTTTAATAAAATTATCAATCATCCTTTACCAATTATTAATTGATAAATTACCTTCAGCAAAAAATTTTCCCATTACTACTAATAGGCAGGTTTTGCTTTACTTATAAATCCGGTTTGATTAAATTTATAGAGGCAGTTTTTCCGTCCGAAAAAATGCTCAAAGACGTTCTTAAAAATGTGAAAATTCAAGATTGATAAAACAGGAATTTAAGCGAAAACTTACGAGGGGGCGTAAGTTTCGGTATATGAAAAAACAATACTTAAAGACATAAAAAAACCCCGCTTTTAACGGGGTTAAACTATGTATCTTTGTACTTTTTGAATGCTCCGGCTTTGCAAATTTATTTTACCGGAGGAGGTGTAGTGCCGTTTGGCGTTGTCTCTGTTACCTTGGGCTTATACTTCTCAAAGTTTTCAATAATTTTCTTTACCGATGTTTCCGTCTTGCTTAGGAAGGTATTCGGGTAAACACCAATCCATACTATAAAAATCACAAGTGGAATTATGGAGGCAAGCTCAAGCTTGGAAATATCTTTTAAGTCTTTGTTCTTTTCATTTTCGATCGGTCCGAGCATTACTCTCTGGAACATCCACAATAAATAAACCGCCGCGAAAATTACAGCCGTAGTTGATAAAATTGTATAAACAGGTGTTCCGAGATTTGCTGATTTGTAAGAGCCAATCAATACAAGGAACTCACCGATGAATCCGTTAAGTCCCGGCAAGCCGATTGAGGAAAATACAACAAGCATAAAAATTACGGAAAAGACCGGCATCACTTTCATTATTCCGCCATACTCAGCAATAAGCTTTGTGTGCCTTCTTTCGTAAAGCATACCTACGATAAGGAAGAGCGCACCGGTTGAAAGCCCGTGGTTAATCATCTGAATCACTCCGCCCTGCATCGCTTCAGCCGTCAAAGCGAAAGTACCGAGCACAATAAACGCCAAATGCGAAACCGATGAGTAAGCAACAAGCTTCTTAGCGTCTTTCTGCACAATGGAAACAAGCGCTCCGTAAATAATTCCTATAGTAGCAAGAATGGCAATGTAAGGAGTCATCGCGACAAATCCCGCAGGAAAAAGCGGCAATGAGAAACGCAGCAATCCGTAAGTACCCATTTTTAAAAGAACTGCGGCAAGAATGACAGAGCCGGCAGTCGGCGCCTGAACGTGAGCGTCGGGCAGCCAGGTATGGAACGGAAAGAGCGGTACCTTTATTAAGAAACTGAGTGTAAACAATATGAATAAGAAAATCTGTTTATCAGCGGCAATGGACGGAGATACCATAACAAGTCTGGTAAGGTCAGTTGTGAACTCCCCTATCATCGGCTGGCAAAGGAAACCGAGCCAGATTATTCCGATAAGAAGCAGCAAGCTTCCGAACATTGTATATAAAAAGAATTTCACAGTTGCATAAATTCTGTCATCGCTGCCCCAGATACCAATCATGAAATACATCGGAATAAGAATGAACTCCCAGAAGATATAGAAGAGCACTAAATCCAGCGAAGAGAATACTCCGATGAGCGCACCTTCAAGCATAAGAAGCAGGAAGAAATATTCTTTTACTCTTGTTTTAATTGTATTCCACGAAGCCATGATGCACAACGGCATTATGAATGTGGAAAGCACAATCAGCAGCATTGATATGCCGTCTATTCCGAGGTAGTAATATGAGTTAAGTGCGGTAATCCATTTCCATTTTTCTACGAACTGATAATCAGCGTTGGCGGGATTGTACGTGAAGAAAAGCACCAATGACAATACAAACGGAATCAGCGATACAATCATTGCATACCATTTTATCATAGTCTCGTTTTCCTTTTTCATGAAAAGAATCACAAGCGCAAGTACAATCGGTGTGAAAATCGTTAAAGAAAGAATATTAGGTATCAATTTTCTTTAATTTTATTTTTAAGCTTCAAAAAATTATCTTATTTGCAATTGTTTCCCAAACTGGAGTTTAGGATACAGGACTCTATCCTTTGTTTCTTATTCCCTGCTCTTCGTTGATGAAAATCCATCCGACAACTTTTCCTATATTTATATCTTTAAACTTATCCCAATAATCGTCATTGAAAATATAACGCGAGCTGAAGGTTTCATCCGTCATTGCTTTTGATTGTTTCATAATTGCCTTAAATCTTTCATTCCACAATTTCCAATTCTTCTCACGTAAATCAAACCAGCCTGCATCACACCATTTATCAATTGTCGCCGGATTTACATCAAAAATATCTCCCTTTAAAACAGAAGGAGTTTTAATATCCGGTCCGCGAAGAACGCTCTTGCCGTCAGGCATCAGAATCGGTATTCCAATAGAAACAATTTCATTTCTAAGCTTGGAATCCTTCTTAATTAAATCGTGTATCTTTTTAGCCGCTGTTTTATAATCGGCTTTAATATACTCATTGAAATTTTTATAAATAAGTCTAATCGCATTAGCTTCAAAAAGAAGTTTCGACAGTCTGGGAGGTCCAAGCATTTCAAACGCAACTGAATTTGTATTGTGCTTTTTCTCTAACGCCTTTATCTGATTTGTTGCATATTGCTGCATAAATCCTGCTCTGTATGACGGCTCCATAGAAGCACTGTCAATTGCATTAATTACATCATGCCCGGTATTGTGTCCTTTAATTTCCAGCACAGCATTTTCTGCAATTTCTTCCGGTGTAACAAACTGCATTTGTCCTACAGTAGAAATTGTTTCAAACTCTGCCGCAGAGAATATTCCATTTTCACCGGTATCAATATAAACAGTTTTTAAATTGCCTGCCGTTTTATATTTTTTATCAGAAACTCTGTTAAACTTTTTGCCAAGCGGTTCTGCATCTTCCATTTTGGTGTTTATCAAAGCAATCGGCTTGCCGCCTTTTCTTATTTCACCATAAGCAATTTTTTTCCATGCAATGGAAGCAGTCGGTTTTAACTCCTTTACAGCGGGACCGTTCGGAGTTCTTGCCATTAAGAATAATAACAATGTGTGAGCGCCTGCAACTGATGATTTACTCAATAGCATTCTTGAAGGCTTCTCTTCACTGTGTGTGTAAGGAATGTTCAATCCCATTCCGCCCGTTCCGCTGGTTCCGATTTTAAGATAATACTTCGTCTTAAATTCAGTCATTCCGTAATACAAAATCTGTATATGCCTTATAAGCTGCGGTATGTATGAAACGCACATAAATTTTTCAACAGATTCTTTCAGGTTATCATAATCTCTTTCAGGTCCGTCTATATATCTTTGAATATCGGTAAACGATTTGAATATATTCTGATATGCAATTGCAGTTGCAGTATTTATACAGTCAATTACTATATCGGGCTTGTGCTGCTTTAACAATTTATACAATGCAGCATTTTTTAAAATGTCATCGTTAAGCTCATCGCTTATATCGTGCATTAACTTTTTTCTTTCAGAAGCGCTTTTTAAAATCAGCTCGCGGTTCTTATCCTTAAATTCATTTCTTACGAAAACATTTCCATACCATGGCACAAAAAATCCTTTGGGCTTTTTGTATTCTTTTGAAAGCGAGTTACAAATATCTTCAGCCTCTTCTTTTTTAAGTGATGTAAGAACAATTTTTTTCGGCTGCTCGGGCATTAACTGCCTAGCGATTGCCGAACCTACAAGCCCCCATCCGCCCAGAATAAGAACTGTTTTATTTTTAATATCCATTAACTTTTTTTATTTTAATTTTAATGCAAATAAGTCATACTCGCCGCTCGAACCGTCTTCATTATACAAAGCCATTGTTACTGTCTTTTGCAGCCTGTTAGCTTTCGTTAATCCAAACTTTCTCAAATTATTTTCTGCTCTTTGATTGCCTTTGTGAACGTATGCAACTAAGTATTTGAATTTTTTTAAACCCTTAACATAATCTGCCAAAAGCTTAGATGACTCATAGCCAAGCTTCAATCCTCTGTATTCAAAAAGAATTGCAGTGGAGATTTCGCACGATTCATCATAATGCTCCCTCCATTTATAGCAGACATATCCGATATAATCCTGTTTGTGCTTAATTATATACCAAACTCCATACGGATTTTCTGCCGTCTCCTTTACCCACTTTCTTATTGTGGGCTTTGGCTTGTGAAGCGGGTAATCAGGATTGAGATTTCCCGTGATGTTTTCATCATGAAAAAGCTTGAAAATTAAATCAACAAGTTTTTCATCACCTGCCTCAAATCTTACTAAAGAACAATTTTTGCCGCGAATAATTTTTTTCAACTTTTATCCTTTTGGAACAACCGTACCGTACCAGAATTTTTTGCTTACATCTTTTATTTCATCTATGTGAATATGCTTTGCTTCAGTGTATTCCTTCAATCCGTCAACACCAAACTCACGACCCACACCGCTTTGCTTGTAACCACCGAACGGCGCTCTATCTGCAAGCAAGTGATATTCATTAATCCACACGGTGCCTGTTCTTAATCTCTTTGCAAGAGCTAATGCTCTCTCATCATTCGTTGACCAGATGCCTGCCGCAAGTCCGAATTCGGAATCGTTGGAAATTCTCACTGCTTCATCATCATCTTTGAATTTAATTATAACTACAACAGGACCGAAAATTTCTTCCTGCGCTATTCTCATCTTGTTATCTACGTCAGTAAAAATTGTCGGCTGAATGTAATAACCTTTATCACCAACTTTGTTACCGCCTGTTAAAATCTTCGCGCCTTCTTTTTTACCAATCTCAATATAATTCATAACTGAATCAAATTGTTTCTTTGATACAACAGGACCGTTATCATTTGCTTTATCCATCGGGTCGCCGATTTTCATCTTCTCAATTTTTTCTTTCAGCTTAGATGTAAACTCATCATAAATTTTTTCATGCACCAGTAATCTTGTTCCGCCTTCGCAGCATTGACCCTGATGATAAAATCCTGCATAGATAGCTCCGTCAACTGCCATATTCATATCTGCATCGTCAAGAATTATATTAGGAGATTTACCTCCGCACTCCAGTGTGAGTTTCTTTAAAGTCGGTGCAGCGTTTTTCATAATCGTTCTGCCGACATCGGTTGAACCCGTGAACGCAACTTTATCAACAAGCGGATTTGAGACCATTTCTGTTCCGATATCCGAACCACCTGTAACGATGTTTATTACTCCCTTTGGTATATCTGTTTCATCAATGAACTTTGCAAGCTCTGCAACTGAAAGCGAAGTTTCAGATGAAGGCTTAAGAACAATTGTACATCCGGCTGCTAGAGCAGGACCAAGTTTCCATATTGCCATTTTGAAAGGAAAGTTCCACGGAATAATTGAAGCAACAACTCCGATAGGTTCTCTTACCAACAAATTTTTGCTGATGCCTTCTTTTGAGAGACCTTCTATGTTTTCTTCAAAAACAGTCGAAGCCATCTTTGAATAATAATTCAAAGTTCTTGCGCCAAGCATAATATCTTCAGTTGCCTTGCGGATTGTCGAGCCGGAATCTTTTACTTCAAGCTCAATTAATTTATCTTTATGCTCATTGATTTTATCTACAATCTGCTTTATCATTCTGCCGCGCTCTGCCCCCGGAAGATTTGTCCATCTGCCGTCATCGAATGCTTCCCGTGCCGCAGCAATTGCATCTTTTGCGTCGTCAACAGTTGCTTTTGAAAGCTGAGCGTTCACGCTGTCATCGGCAGGATTAATCGAATCAAAATAATTTTTATCTTTTGATTCACGGAATTCACCGTTGATGTATAATAAATACTTATCCATTAAGTTAGTTGAAATTTTATGATTGAAAAATTGGAGGTGTGCAAAACAATTGAAATAAATTTTTAGAACAAATTACATAAACAAATAAGGTTTCCAGTCTTCGTCAATTTTGCCTGCAAAGTTTTTTATGAAAGTGATATGAGAAGGTCGCTTAGGAATATTTCTCAATGGCATTTTCGCTTCTTCGGGAGTCCTATCTCCCTTCTTATTATTGCATTTTACGCAGGCAGTTGTCAGATTTTCCCAAGTGTCTTCACCTTTTCTTGACTTCGGTATTACATGGTCAACAGTCAGGTTCGATGTATGTCCGCAATACTGGCATCTGTGGCCGTCTCTTCTAAGTATATTCTTTCTTGATAAAATTATTTTTTTGAAAGGCACACGCACAAAGAAAACTAGCCTTACAATACTCGGATATTGAAACCTCCTGTAAACAGAGCGGATTTCTTTCGTATCAATGGCGCTTATAACCTCCGCCTTATCCAAATAGATTAATATTATAGCGCGCCTCACACTGCATATAGTAAGAGGTTCGTAATTCTGGTTTAGCACCAGAACTTTACCATTTAATTGACCGCTCGAAAAATTATTTCTATTTGAAAAGACATGGTCGAAGACTTATACCCTTTCTTAATTTTATATCATATAAATTACGATAAATGCAGGGTATAATCAATTCTGAATTTGAAGGTTATTTTGCAGATTACTTGGTGTATATCATTTTACCTGCCTCTAAAAAACTGCCGTGTAAAATTTTATAAAAATAAACTCCGCCCGGTAAACCGCTTGCATCAAAAATAAATTTATGTTCGCCGGAATTAAGTTCAGTGTTTACTAATTCGGTTACTTCCCTTCCGTTGATGTCAAATATTTTTATAATCGTAAATTCTTTTTGGGGATTGTAAAATCTTATTACAGCAGAAGGATTAAAGGGAGATGGATAGCTTGGGAATAAAATAAATCCCCGCACTGTTTCCGGGCTTGTATATATACCTGTTTGATAGGCATACTTAATTGTTGTTACATCATAATCAGTTGTGTTTGAAAAACTGATTCCCGTTACGAAAATATCCTGGGCGCTGTTAACAGCTATCTTATAAATAAAATCTTCGGAGAGAGCGAAATAATGATACTTCCCTTTCCAGATTAAGGAGCCGTCTGAATTATATTTGAGAGTAGTGTAGCCGACATGACCGTCGGCGTGGTCAGAAACTGCTCCTACGTAAACATTGTTTTGTGAATCAGAACAAATAGAATATCCCTGGTCAATTCCATGTGTGGAATCGTTAAAAATTTTGCTCCAAATCAACTCGCCGGAAGAACTGTATTTTAAGGTAACAACATCCTCACTGCCGATTGTGTTCGAATTCCTTGCATACCCGGTTACAAGCACATTATCCAAATTATCAAACGCCAAAGAGTATGCAATATCAATATCACTGCCTGAGCCGTTATAGCTTTTTTGCCATAGAATATTACCGCTGCTTGCATTCAGCTTAATTACAGCCATATCTGAGGCGCTGCCCGGAGATGAAATTTTTCCCGCCAATACAACATTATTATCCTGTGAAAATTTCATATCAAAAATTCCATCGTCTGAATTTCCTGCGCCATTAATTCTTTTAAGAAAAATTTCACCAAGATTATTATCAAATTTAAAAACCTCAATATCAAATCCGTTTGGCGCCTGTGAAAAATTTACTCCGGCGAAAATATTTCCTGAGGCATCACAAAGCGCTTTTACAGAATTATATGAGCAGTTAGAAGGCGCTGCATAAATCTTTTGATTGATTAAGTTTCCCGATGCGTTAAATTTCATCAAGACAAAATCAGTCATCCCGGAAGTCAAATTTCTCGCATCCGCCGCGACGAAAATGTTTCCGCTGTTATCTACACAAACAGAACGGCTTATTAAATTCTCGTGATTGGAAATTGAGTTAATCCGCGTCCACACTGTATCGCCGAGAGGATTGAGCTTTAGCAAAACATGCTTGATAATATTCGAGTCATTTGTATAGCCGGTAATGTAGGAAAAATTTTGGGAATCTTTATACACATCCTGAAACTGGTCAAGATTTGATGACGGTCCGTTATAAACAAACTTCCACAACATCTGACCCGAAGCAGAGTATTTTACTGCGCAAATATCCGTCTGGCTTCCTGTGTTTGAAAGTGTCGAATAGATATACACATTGCCCTGCGAATCCAAGTACATATTATTTGCAATATCATAGCTGTTTGCAGTGCCGTTTAACCTGTCAACCCACTGCTGTGTATATTGGGCGTAAGAGTTTAAAAAACAAAACAGGAAAATACAAAGTAAAATTTTTTTCATGATATTTTTCTTCGTGAAAATATTAACGCAATCAGTACAATCAAAAACATTATAAAGCCGGATGCAGCCGAGCCGCCCGTATTGTACAAACGAAGCTGCGAATATATATCTATCGAAATCGTTTTAGTGGAGAACGTGTAAAGAAGTATCGAAGAAACAAACTCGCCGAACGAATTAATAAATACAATTAAAGCGCCGGAGATAATTGCCGGGACAATCAACGGCAGAACAATTTTATAAAACGTTTTGAATTTCCCTCCACCCAGAGAATACGATGCCTCTTCAAGAGAAGGGTCAATATTATTAAAGCCCGCATTAAGCGATTGAGTAATGGCGGGAATATTTCTTATTGTGTATGCAAGCGGCATAATCGCAAATGTGCCTACTAATATCTGACCGAAAGAAAAAACTTTAGGTGAATTGAAAGTGAATATCAAAAATACCGCTATAACAGTGCCGGGAATTCCGTAAGGAAGCGTAACAATCCCCTCCAATAAATTTCCCCCTTTAATTTTTTTCTTTGAAGTCAAATACGATGCCGGAAGCCCGATGAGAACCGTTGCCATGACTGCAATTAAAGACATCACTAAGCTGTTTGTATATGGCTCTGCCACAGAACCGGTTGTAAAAATCTTTATATAGTTTTCTAAGGTCGGAGCTTCGCCGAAGTAGTTTCTGATTAGCGAGCCTTCAGGAATCAAGGAGAGATACAATAAAGTAAGCACAGGTAATAAAACAAAAACTCCACCCATGATGATTACGATTTTCCCAGCTAAGCTCATATTATACAATTTGGAGCTGTCTATTTTTTTCACGCTTCCCTTCATTCTCAATGAATACTCGTTTGCAGTTCTGAATTTCCTAAGCAAAAAAAGAAAAACAACGGAAATAAAAGTAAGAAAAACCGAAAGCACAGCAGTTAAAGAAGTGTCGCCGTTTATTTTTGAATAATAAATTTCAGTTGTCAAAAATCTTAACGAACCTCCGAAAACAAAAGGCGCTGAAAACGAAGCCATGCTTGCCATAAAAGTAATTATACCTGCGCTTGCAGCGGAGGGAAGGAGGAACGGCAGAATAATTTTTCTGAATGTTGTCCACCTTGAAGCGCCGAGCGAATTTGAGGCATCTATTATATTGTAATCAAACTTTTCAAGTGAAGCTGAAGCGAATAAATAGAATAAAGGATAGAATGAAAACAAATGAATAATAATAATTGCCTTCCAGCCATCAAATCCTGTAAGAATATTTTTTGAAAAAATAAGAGCAAGTATGCGGGATAAAATTCCGTTATCGCTTAGCAAATATAAAAATGAAACAACACCAACAATGGGCGGAGTAGCCAGCGGAATTAAAAAAATTACCGATAAATATTTTTTAAATGGCAATTTGTAAAAATGAAAATAATACGCCAGAGCTATTCCGATTGCAGCACAGCCGAAGACAGTAATCACTGAAAGGACAACAGAATTTATAGATGCTCCTAATACAGAAGGACTGCCGAGTGTTTTATACGAGTCAAGGTTGAAGTCAAAGCTCTTTCCAACAAGCTGCCATAAAGGATACAAAATATATCCGACTGCAAAAAATAAAACTACTGAAAGCAGGAAATATTCAAATATGGATAGCCTTTTGTTCAAAGTTACTTTTTGATTACTTTTATTTTGCCGGGGTTAAATTCAAGTAAAGCAAAATCGTCAATTACAAATTCTGCAATTTTTTCATTAGAGAAGCAAATGCTTTTAATCTCTTTGCCCTGAGTCTTTAAAATAAATTCCGTGAATGAGCCGTTATACAGTATTTCTTTTAATTGTATGTTAGTCGGCTTCTCTGATTTTCTAATTTTCAGATTCTCAGGTAAAATTATCAATGCCTCATCTTTACCTATGTCCGTAATTCCCATAATCTCATCAGACTCCTCGGAGCTGAAAATATTGTAATGCCCTACAAATCCCGACACAAATGAATTCACAGGATTATTATATAGATCTTTTGGACTTCCGACTTGCTGTATCACTCCTTTATTCATCACGGCGATTCTATCGGAAAGAGCAAGCGCTTCGCCTTGATCGTGAGTAACATATACACTTGTAATTCCGGCTTCACGCTGAAGACGTTTTAACTCTTCACGGGCTTCCAGGCGTAAAGCATAGTCAAGATTAGAAAGCGGTTCGTCAAACAAAATCAGGCTCGGCTCGTTTACAATCACCCTTGCAAGAGATGCGCGCTGCTGTTCGCCGCCGCTGAGTTCGGAAACAGATGCGTTTTCTTTGTGAGAAAGATTTACTTTTTTGAGGACATCTTTTACTTTTCTATCAATTACATCTTTGCTTTCTTTTTTTATCTCAAGCCCGTATGAAACATTTTTAGCAACGTTCATGTTCGGAAAGAGAGCATAGTTCTGAAAAACAATCCCTACTTTTCTTTGCTGCGGAGTAAGTTTAGTAACATCTTTTTCTTCAAGGATTATATTACCGGAATCGGAATGCTCAAGCCCCGATATTATTCTCAGCAGAGTAGTTTTTCCGCATCCGCTCGGTCCAAGCAATGAAAAGAATTCCCCTTTTTGAATTTCAAGATTTATGTTTTCTAAAACTGAATTATTAGAAAACTTTTTTGATATATTTTGAAGATTTAGGAACACAGATTGTTATGATTTATTATTCCCGCTAAAGCGGGACTTTGCTTCGCTCAGGATGACACAGAGAATTGTGAATTACTGCGTAAGCAGTCCCAAGTATAACTAAAAACGGACAACGAGGAGCTAACAACGAACAACTATTTCTTCCCTTTTACTTCTGCATCCCATTTCTTCATCCAGTCAGATTCCTTTTCGGAAATCAAATCCCAGTCAAGCTCAAGCTCTTTATAATCGGCTTTTTTAATCCAGTCAGGTAAAGCATCTTTCGGAATATCTGTTCTTGCAGGGATGCGGTAAAATTTCTCCGCCTGTAATTTCATAGCATCGGCGCTCGTAACAAATTCATAAAACTTTTTTGCATCCTCAGAATTTTTCCCGCCCTTTACCAATGCAATTCCATCAGTTAAAACAACTGTTCCGCTTTTCGGGAATAAAAACCCGAAAGGATAGCCGTATGATTTCTCCTGTAAAATTATATCCGGCATATTCCAAAGTGTAACAGGTTCATCGGGACCATTTAATTTTAGATACATCTGAGTCGGGTCAGCGGCATAAGTTTTTGTGTTTGCATCAAGCCCTTTCAGCCATTGCCAACCTTGTTCTTCGTTTCCATTTGCTTTCACCGACATTGCAATCATTGCAGAAAAAATAACGCGCAGCGTACCCGATGCCATAGGCGCGCGGAGCACAATTTTATCTTTCCATTCCGGCTGTACAAGGTCTGCCCAGTCCTGCGGAGCATTTGTATTATTTAGAGCTTTATTGTTGAAAGAAATCACTTCCGGCGTTAAAAATGTTCCGTACCATGTATCATTTTTTCCTTTGTGGTTAGCAGTAATATTTGCCGACCAGCTTGGCGTGTATTTTTCCAGCAGCCCGGCTTTATCTGCCTTCATAAATAATGTTGCAGGCGAACCCCACCACACATCAGCCTGAGGATTATCCTTTTCAGTCCGCACTCTGTCAATAATTTCCTGCGAACCCATATCGAGCCATTGAACATCTATCTCCGGGTATTTTGCCTCGAATTGCTTTTCAAACTCGCCAAGCATTTCTTTTCCGTGCGGCGAGTAAACAACAAGCTTGCGCTTATTGGATTTTGAGCATCCTCCAATAATAATAAAACACAGGAATAAAACGATTAAACTTTTTTTCATTTATATAATTTTATTTTTTGCCACGAAAACACAAAAGCACTAAATTTCACTAAAACTCTATCATTGTTATCATAATAATCATTCATATTTGTGTTCCAAAAATTTACTTAGTCAAATCGTAATCTTTTTTCTTAAAATAATTTATTGCAAGCTTGTCGAATAGCTGTTTAGTCTGCTCAAGTTTGTTTTTATCGTTCAAAGCAAACCATACATACTTCTCATAATCTCCCTGATTCATCAGTAGCTGCATCGTTCCCTGTGATTTATGTTCGGCAATCACCCAGTTTGCAATTATTTTATAGTTCAACCTATCCTGAAATCCAAACGGCGATGTTCTGTCAAAAGTAAATATTGTTGGATTTATATCAATCTTTGTTACGGGATATTGCGGCAGCCCGGTAAAACTAAACTTTGCCGTATCTCCTTTGGAAGTCATTGTTCCGCCAAGAACAACAGGTCTTGTTTCTAATGGTAACTCGTTAACAACGGTCAAAGCTAGAATACTTGCAGAAGCATGATGGGCATGAGTTGTCGGCACTGGTATTAAACAAAAAATGTAGTTATACTTCCCTGCCTCAATAATTTCCTTCAATCTTTTTTTTACAAAGGTAATATCCCAAACCGTGCTATCCATTATTTCTTTTACATTTGTTGTATATCGGTGGTCTTTTTGATTGAGGTAAAAGAAATTTTTTATTCCGACTATTGCGCATCCCGCCTCAAGCTCCTTCTTGCGGATTTCAGGCAGGTACTTTCTGCCGACTTCTTCGTCGGTAAGTTCAAGTCCGTAAATGCTTTCGCCTAATGTAGAATATTTATACCCTCCCTCGCCGTTTGTAACAAGGCATAGGTCAACCTTGCCGCCTAAGTCGTGAGTAATTTTGTAAACCGTTCCTGAAAAAAGCGCATCGTCATCTGGATGAGCCGTAACAATTAAAACCTTTACGGTTGTGTCAGTTTGGGCTTGTAGCGGTAACGAAATTAATACAAGAAGGAATATGATTGAAAAGTATTTTTTCATAGTCTAAACAAAAATTGTGTTATCAATTTAGACTAAATAAAATAAAGTTAAAATGAACTTTGTTGTTTTGAAGTTTATATTTATTCATTTATGATTATTTTTAATAAAAAATGAAATCCAAAATTTATAAAAAATACACCAATCTTATTATATTACTTCAATCATTTGAATTATTTTGGAGTTATTACTTAATGTCAGAAACTAAATTGTATAAAGAAGATACTAAAGAAAGTGCTTTACAGTTTGTAAATTACTTGAATATTATATATAAATTTGATAAAGGAATTTATAACTCATCTAATATTGGTTTAGATGAAAAAAATGATGAGAAGAGAGTGAGATTTATATTAGTTAACCTTCGTAAATGGGCAAAGAATGATGAATTATTTCCATTTGATAATCCAAGCTTAGGACCAAACGAAGCAAGTAGAGTATGGCTTAGAGGTTTTTTAATGTGTCTGAAGGGATACATATTATCTCAACTTAAAGTGGAGAAATTTCCGCATCTTGTAGCTTCTTCTGCCGAAGGAGATTTCACAAAAAACAATATTAGGTGGATTGGACATCTTCATCCACAAGCTATTAATTTAATAAATGATTCATTTGTTGAAGAACTTTTAAATTCTCAAACAATAGTTTTAGTAGCCGATATTAGAAAATCTCAGGATTTAATGACATACGGTCCTGATGCTGATTTTTTTAGAGATAAAGTTTTGGAGTTTACAACTTCTATGCGTAAAATAATAAAATCTCATTATGGTATTTTTGATAAATTTACTGGAGATGGATTTCTTTGTTATTTCAATTCATATTTATGTAAAAAATTTAATACAGATCCTTATAAACAATTGATGAGTGCCTGTGATCAAATAATGAAATTTTCTACTAATTTCTTCTTTGAATGGTCAAAACACATAAGAAAGTTACCACCGAATTCAGCAGGACTTACGTTGGGAATTGATTCAGGAATAGTAAAATTTAGAGATTTAGAAAATCATTTATTTGCGATAGGTGATGCAATAGTTTGGGCAAACAGGATGAGTAGTTCAGGAAAGAAAAATGAAATTATTTTTAATAATATACCCTACTTTAAGGCACTTGAAAAATTTCCAAACTTAAAATTTGAAATTTTTGAAAGCAATACTAAAGGAGGAGATCTTTTTACAGCATATAAGTACTTATATAAATAGATTTGCACAAAAACAATTTTGATTTCCTCCGCCTTATCTTTGCTCTCTGTGTGATTATCACTCACTCTTACACTCTCACGGGCGATGCCGAGACTGACTGGCTTTATACTATCACTAAGGGACAGGTATTTTTTTCGTATATCGGTGTGCGGGGATTTTTTGTCATTAGCGGATTTTTGATTTTCCAAAGTATAATGCGAACGGAATCAATAATTGATTACTTCCGTAACCGGTGTCTTCGCATTTTTCCGGGACTTGCAGTCGTGCTTGCCCTTACTGTTATCTTTTCATTCTTTTTTTATTCAGGAGACTTCCACAGCTACATTACTAATAAATCCGTGTGGACTTACTTTCCTAATAATATAAAGCTATTCAGGCTGCAAGGAACAATACAGGGAGTGTTTGAAAATAATCCATATAGGGATGATGTTAACGGCTCGATATGGACAATTCAATATGAGTTTATCTGTTATATTTTAGTCGCTTCCCTCTTTTTTATCAAGAAGAAAAGCTCGCTGATTGTATCGCTATTTGCTCTCTTTTTTCTGATTTGTAATATTTTCTTTATTAATTCCTTCAAAAAAATTAATTTTATAGTTTTTGGATACGATGTTATTGATTTCAGCACATTTTTCTTCGCGGGAGCGGTTTTAGCTAATCTGAAAATTGAAAAGCTGCCATACAGGAAAATAATCATTGCCGCTTCTTTATTATCAATGGTAGTTTCCGTTCCTCTCGGTATATTCAGATACACACACCTCTTAGCATTTCCTGTGATTGTGATATTAGCCGGAGTTTCTTCAACAAAGCTGCTCACAAATTTTACCACAAAAGCCGGAGACCTTTCATACGGCATTTATATATATGCCTTTATTATCCAGCAGGCTCTTTTTCATTTTTTTAAAATAGGAAAGTGGGAGATGACTCTATGGGCTTCTGCTATCTCAATGATTTTTGGGTATTTATCATGGCATTTTATTGAAAAACCATCGCTCCGGTTTAAGAGGCATTCCCAAAAATAAGTCAGAGCTTTATTCGATTCCGTTAATAAACGTTGTGTCAAGTAAAATTTAAAAAAAATATCCTATTACTATTAATAGGTCAAATCTAATTTTATAACTCTAAATATTTCCCTATATTATACTCAGACAGCTGCGCAATAAACAGAATGAGAAGCAGCGAAAATGTGATTAAACTAACCGGTTATTGCTGTTTTGCAGCATTAGCGAAGCGGAATTAAAAACTGATATTACAATATTTAACGCTCAACTTTACATAATAACCCGACAAAAATACTACAATATGGAGACAGCAAAAGAGACAAAAGAGAGAAATGATAACCGGTGGAAATTAGGTCATAACAAAATTTCAATTCAATCTCGGCAAAACAGTAATCACTTTTAGTCGTAATACACTTAATATGCAGAAAATTTTAAGATACAATTATTCTGCAAAATAATGTTTCTCAAAACTACTTTGGCATAAGTTTTCAATTTTAGGGCGGGAAAAAATAAAAAAAATTATTTATATTTTACTGTTATAATAGTTGTTTTTAATATTTGAGTATTTTTAATAATTTATGAAAAAATTTCCTTAATTTTAGTCTTTAAACAAAGATTAGAGCAGTAAAGTGCGCTGATAAGTCCCTTGCTTATTAAATCTAAAATCAGTACTTTAAACGCTTTATATCGTAACAAGACAATTTTTCTTAATATCGTTCTTTAGTATATTTTAAACTCAAACGGAGAATTAAGACTAAGATTTTAAGCCGCTCGGTCAGCGCGCTTTCCTGAGTGTTTGAATATCAAACAGTAAACATAAAAAGGAGACACTTGACCAAACTTAAAATTAAGGCGATACTTTTTTGCATTATCGCATTAGTTTTAGTTAATCCAGTTACAGGCACAGGCAGCAATTTATTCGCAAGGACTTCAAATCTTGACCCGGACTTTGTACAGGAGGGCGAGGCTTCGTGGTATGGCCCAGGATTTCATGGTCGTAAAACCGCTTCAGGAGAGCGATTTAACACCAATGAAATGACGGCAGCTCACAAAACCCTACCCTTTGGCACTGTACTCAAAGTAACCAACCTCTCCAACGATAAGACTGTTATCGTTACAATTAATGACAGAGGTCCTTATGTAAGAGGCAGAATAATTGATCTCTCCAAAGCAGCAAAAGATGCGCTTGAAATGGGCGGAACAGCTCAGGTAAGACTTGAAGTCTATAATCCTGAGAATGATGAAACAACGCCGGAAGATCTAACCCCTCTTAATATTTTTGAAGAAACGCTTGCAAGTAAATCAAAAGTATTCATTGAATACTTTAAAGATGAAACTAATGGAAATCAGACCGGAATCTCGGGTGAGGACCTGAACAACATCTTTAAAAACTTTAAAACTGTCAGAATCAAAGTTCTGACGCCTGATGCTAAAACCGCAAACTCCAGAATTTATCAGGAAGTTACGGCAGAAAATACTAACTATCTTGATATTACATCAAGGGTTAAATTCCTCACGGGCTATACAATAGACCTCGGAACATTTTCGGATAAAGCCGAAGCGGAGAAATTAATTGGATTATTAGAGTCTGAGAACTTCACAACATTGTACTTTGAAGAAATACATAATCAGAACTCTGTTAAATTCCGTCTTTTGACAGGCAACTACGATAACTACGAAGGTGCCGTTAAAGACTATAACGTTTTAGTTGATTTAAAACAATCACCGAAAATCGTTAAAATAGGAATTAACTAAAAAATTAAAAAAGCCATCTTGAAGAAAATCAGGATGGCTTTTTTGTTTTATATAAAAATTTTATAACTATTCTACTTCAGCAGTATCATCTTCTTTGTTTCTATAAATCCATCTGTTTTTAACTGGTAAAAATATACACCGCTTGGCAATTCACTTGCATTGAAATCGTACGAGTAACTTCCAGCAGATAACTTTTCATTTACTAAAGTCCTTACTTCCCTTCCTGTGATGTCAAATACTTTTAACGAAGCAAAAGCAGAATTCTTCAAATCAAAATTTATTTTTGTAGTTGGGTTGAATGGGTTTGGGTAGTTTTGAGAAAGCTTATAATCGGCTATAAGACTTGACTCACCTAAATTAGATATTTCTGTAGTGACTCCATATGTTGAATCACCTATGTGACAGCCAAGTAAGGTTATTATTTCTGACGAGCTATAATGTCCTGCATTTAAAACATAACTATAGAAGGATTGCCCGATATTATAAACATATCGATTTTGATATATTTGAACTGATGTATGCCTTGTAAAATTCTCTTGTTTAGCATATATATTGAAAATTAGAATATTGGAAGTATCAGATAAAACTTTACTTTCATTATTGCATAAATAGTTGTTTTGATTGTTAATTTTAGCATTCAAACTGTCTATTAAATCTTCATTCCTATTAAATGTCTGGCAACTATTAAGATTATAATTAAATACATTGCCAGAAATCGAATCAATTCTTGTATAAGCATGATTGGTATCTCTAGAATTACTTATTTTAAAATAAAAATGTCCATTCATTCTAACAGTATCAATAATGCTGACTCTATAATAAAAAGATCCACTTCCTCCTAGATTAGAATATGAATCTTTATAAAACCAAAAATTACCAATTTTCAATGGAAAATAATTAAATAAAGAATCAATACTCATTGATTGAACAAAGTGAGGTGATATTAGTAAAGCAAAAAATAATAATGTAAAAATTTTGAAAGGCAGATTTGAGCTTCTCATAGCTTTCTCCTTTAATGTTCTTTGAAAAAGATTTAACTTTAAATTATTTTTAGTTCTTGAAATTATAAAGGTATAAATTGAGTACAACGTTACTCGTAATTCGTAATTTGAAACTCGTAATTGTTCAATAAGAGTTTTCCCACTCATAGTCCATCTTAAAATACCTGATGGCTTTATAAATGGAACGCGCTATATCGTACTGCCCGTCTTTTGAACGGAGGTATGCTTCATCCTTTGTATTGGAAAGAAATCCGCACTCGACAAGCACGGAAGGCATCGAAGAAGTGTAATTGACAACAAACTGCTCTTCTTTTATTCCGCGGTTCTCTAATTGAGTTGTTTTGGTAAGTTCTGTCTGTAGAATTGAGGCAAATCTTTCTGAATATCTTCTGTATGCGTTTGAATACATCGAAGATAAAATGAAATCGTTTTGAAATGCCGTTTTCCCTCTGGTGGAATCCATATTATCCCTTAATAACAAATTTTCCCCCTGTGTTATTTTCACTGCATCGTTCGACTTCACCGCATCCATTACATAAACTTCAAAACCGGACTTATCGCTTTCCTCCGGCAGCTTTGAGTTGCAATGAACACTTACAAATAATTTCCCTTTTTTTGAATTTGCAATGCGACCTCTTTCTTTTAAGTCAATAAATGTATCATCATCTCGCGTCATATATACTTCCATATCGGAATAATTTTTCCGCAGCATCTCAGCCAGATATTTCGCTATAAGCAGGTTATAATTTTTTTCGGGAATTTTTGTAATGCTCGTGCTGCCCGGGTCTTTACCTCCATGCCCTGCGTCAATAATCACGACATCTATTTTACTTCCTTCTTTTCGCAAATTAATCTGGCTTTCGCCCCGATTAAAAATTATAACCGAAGCTAAGCTCAAAACAAGTAACGATATGAAGAAAAATTTTAGTCTCATTTTTTCTGATAACTATCAACTGACAACAAACAACTACTAACGGTAATTTGTTATTTGAAACGCAAAATCCAAATCTGCACCGTTCAGCATTTTTATTACGGACTGCAAATCGTCCTTTGATTTTCCCTGCACCCTCACCTGTTCATCCTGAATGCTTGCATTCACTTTTATCTTCATATCCTTTATCATCTTTGTAATTTTCTTTGCGTTTTCTTTGTCTATTCCTGCCTGCAAAGTTATTTCCTGCTTTGCAGTTCCCATTCCGCTGCCTTGCTCGATGTTTCCGTATTTAAGGGCTTTGATTGAGATTCCTCTCTTAATCATTTTATTTTGAAGAATGTCGTTAACTGTTTTTACTCTGAACTCGTCAGCGGAAACCACATTAATTTTTTTATCTTTTTTATTAAGTGTGATTTCGCTTTTGCTGTCTTTTAAATCATATCTTTGATGAATTTCTTTCGATGCCTGATTGATTGCGTTATCTACTTCCTGCAAATCAATTTCTGAAACTATATCGAATGAGTATGTATCTGCCATTTTATATTTATTAATTTAATAGAATGCGTTTGGAATGTGTACAATATTTTTTTCGTTTCCAATAAGGTAAACCACAATTACATCCAGCCTTACCTGATAATTTCTGTAAAATTCGTTTTCCAATAAAAATCCTTCCGCAGCTTTTCTTATCTGAGCCTGTTTCTTAGAATCAACGGATTCTTCACCTTCACCAAACTTCTTGCTTCGTCTTGTCTTTACTTCTGCAAAAATTATTTCTGCGCATTTTCCTTCCCCTCTTGAAAATATTAAATCCGCCTCTGCCCTATCGTATCTGTAATTATTTTTTATAAATTCGTATCCTTCATTTATCATAAAATCTTTTGCAATCAGCTCGCCCGCCTTTCCTATTCTGTTTTTATATATGCAAGATTTGTTTTGCATTTTCTACTGTAAAATTCCTGCAAAAAGTTTTTCTGTGTATGGGAGATAAGCCGAATTCTTTTATCAATGCAATATGCTCTTTAGTTCCGTAGCCTTTATGCTTTGCAAATTTATATTGCGGATAAATCTCATCATGTTTTTTCATTATTCTATCGCGCGTAACTTTTGCTAAAATAGAGGCGCATGAGATTTCAAAAATCTTGTCATCGCCGTCAACAATAGTTTCAAAATTTAGTTCCGATTCTCGTCCGTTTTCTAATTTAAAATATTTCCCGTCAATTAAAAACTTAGCGCATTTATCTTTTAAGCTAAATGCAATTTCTCCCATCGCTCTCATAGTAGAGGCAAGAATATTTATCTCATCTATAATATCATGTTCAATTTTTGTTATGAAAAACTCTCCGCCTGAATTTACAATTTCATCAAATAAATTTTCCCTTTGCGCTTCATTAAGTTTTTTTGAATCCTTAATGGAGTCATTGAAAAAATTATTTGTATTAATAAATCCCGCTGCAACAACCGGACCCGCCAGCGGTCCCCTGCCTGCCTCATCTATTCCGCAAATAAGCATTTATTAAATATTGGAAATCATTTAATAGATTAATGTAAACTTTCAGTTATTAATACTCCTTTTATCTGAAATCTGAAATCTGAAATCTGAAATCTGAAATCTGAAATCTTATTGATTCGGTATATCACTATGCTCAACCTTCACAGGATTTAAGCTCTCCCTGAACTTATTCACAATCTGAATACATCTTGGAATGTTATCCGGCAGCAGCACCAGCAGTTCATTTTTCTTCGTATGGCTTAATGCAAACTCAATCGCCTGAACTTCATCTGCAATTACTTTGTGCTTAATCTCGGGATTTGCCTTCAAAATACCTTTCAGCAGTAAATCGGAAATTTCATCGGCAGAGCTTCTTCCCCGTAGATTATCGTCCTGCCTGATAACAACTTTTGTAAACATCTTTCCTATTACGCTTCCAAGCTTTATTATATCCTCATCCCTTCTATCACCTGTTCCCGCTACAACTCCGATTTTTACTTTGTTCGGGAATTTATCAACAAACTTAGAAAGCGCTTCCATTCCGGCAGGATTGTGCGCAAAGTCAATAAGCACTTTGAAATCGCCAACTTCAATTAAATTCAATCTGCCCGGAGTCTGTGCTGTGCCAGGAACAAATGAAGTCAGCCCGAATTTTATATCTTCAGTCGAAAGTCCTTCCAGATAAGCTGCAAGCGTAGCGGCTAAAACATTTTGAATCATAAATGCAGCGCGCCCGCCATAGGTAAGAGGAATATTTATAACTTTTTCAATGCGGACTTTCCATCCGCTTTTAATAATCGTGATGTAATTGTTTTCAAATACCGCTGCTATACCTCCGCCGGCAGTGTGCTTCTTAATTCTTTTATTGTGTTCATCCATACTGAAGAGCGCAACTTTACACTCTAAATCTTCCCGCATTTTATAAACCAAATCATCATCGGCATTTAAAATTGCATAACCGTTTTTCTTCACGCTTTCAGGCACAACACTTTTTACGCGCGCCATATCTTCGATTGTGTTAATATCTTTTAATCCAAGATGGTCAACTGTTACGTTTGTACAGATACCTATATCACATTGGTCAAAGCCAAGACCTGCGCGTAAAATTCCTCCGCGCGCAGTTTCAAGCACGGCGATTTCTACAGTTGGGTCCATCAAAACCATTCGTGCAGACATTGGTCCTGTGTTATCGCCCGGCTCAATCAAAGTGTTTCCAATATAAACACCTTCTGTAGTAGTATAGCCGACAGTATAGCCGACCTGCTTCATTATATGCGCAATTAATCTTGAAGTTGTTGTCTTTCCGTTTGTGCCTGTAACAGCAATTATAGGAATTCTGGATGGAGCGCCGGGAGGAAATAACATATCAACAAGCGGCTCTGCAACGTTTCTGCCTATGCCCTCCGAAGGCTCAAGGTGCATTCTGAAGCCGGGCGCAGCGTTTACTTCAACAATTCCACCGCCGTTTTCAGAGAGCGGAGTAGAAACATCCGGCGCAATAATATCTATTCCTGCTACATCAAGCCCTACAATTTTTGCGATACGTTCAAACAGGAAAATATTCTGCGGGTCAACCTCTTCGGTGCGGTCAATGGCAGTTCCTCCGGTAGAAATATTTGCAGTAGATTTTAAATAGCAGACTTCATTCTTCTTCAAAATTGTTTCAAGCGTATATCCTTTCAGTTCGAGTATTCTTAAAGTCATGTCATCAGCTTTTATCGCCGTAAGAGTTTTTTCATGCCCGTAACCTCTGCGCGGGTCGAGATTTTCCTTATCAATCAACTGTTGAATGGTTGACTTTCCGTCCCCTTTTACACATGCAGGAATCCTTTCCGCAACGGCTATCAGTTTATTATTAATAACAAGCGCCCTGAAATCACTGCCTGTCAATGAACGCTCAATAATAATTGTTCGCGCAAACTTCTTCGCTTCAGTGAACGCAGTTTTAACTGCTTCCATAGTAGTGAGGTTCGCCGTTATTCCCTTGCCGTGATTGCTATCCAAAGGTTTTACCGCTACAGGAAAACCAAGCCTGTTTACTACATCTTCTATCTCGTCTTCATTTCTTATAGTATATCCTTTAGGAACAGGCACTCCCATTTCTCCCAATAATTTTTTCGTTGCGCTTTTATCCGAGGCAAGGTCAACAGAAATCATATTTGTGCGGCATGTTGTCGTAGCTTGTATTCTCTGCTGGTGAATTCCATAACCGAGTTGAACTAATGATTGGTCGTTTAATCTTATGTGTGGAATATTTCTGTTCCGCGCTTCTTCAACAATCGAGCCTGTGCTTGGACCAAACCTCACATCTTCCCTGATTTCCCGCAGTCGCTGAATAACTTCATCTCTGAACTTTACTACATCTTCATAGGAAGAACCCTCGGCTAACATACGGAAAAGCTCAACAGCTTTTTTCGCAGTATAAATCCCAGCCTCCTCCTCAATATAGCTGAAGATAACATTATAAACTCCTTTGCTTGAAGTTTCGCGGGTGCGTCCAAAACCTGTATCCATTCCGGCGAGCGTTTGCAGTTCAAGAGCCATGTGCTCGATAACGTGTCCTGCCCAAGTGCCTTCTTCAACGCGCTTGAAAAAACCTCCTGCGAAATCGTAGCTGCAGCGATGCTCTTCCAGAGTAGGAATAACAATCTTTAACTTTTCAAGAAAATCAGGAATTTTATTCGTCGGCTTTTGCTCGTAATCTTCGAGGTCAAGACGCATTACAATGAGCTTCGTTCTTCTTATGCTCCAATAATTTGGACCGCGGAGCGCTCTGATTTCAAGAATTTTCATATTATGGATGAAGGGTTGATGTGATTAAAAGTTTTCCTTTAAGATTATTTTTTATAACTTTAATCTATATAAAATGCTTTACCTACTTTAATTGTATAACTATAAGTACGAACAACTAAAAACGAGTAACGAAAAACAAAGCTACACCTGCATATAATCACCCACCATCTCAAGCGGTTTTCTGTTTATTATGTCGTAGCGGATTGTGCTTGAAAGAATATGAAGCTGCAAGCCAAATACAGAGAACGGTTCATTCTCTTTTACTTCGGCGATATTAATATAATTTACATTCGAGCCGTCAACGATTGTAACAGTTCCTTTCCCTAGCACTTCGAGTATTCCGTTTTTATTTATTAGTATTGCAGTATCTTCGTCTATACCTATTCCCAGATTTTTTGGATTGTAGCATACTGCCGTGATAATTCTGTTCAGTCTTGAACGCTGTGTGAAATGCTGGTCAATAATTATATCTTTCAAAATACTCAAGCCCGGAGAAATTCTAACTGCATTTTGGTTTGGCGATTGACCGTCTCCCCTTACAATCATTTCCGAACTCATACAAGCCGCGCCTGCGCTTGAGCCGGCAAGCACTAAGCCTTTCTTAACTCTTGCCGCAAGCTTTTTAATAAAATCCGTCCCGCCTAATATGGAGCTTAACCTCATCTGGTCGCCGCCTGTTATAAAGACTCCTGTCAGGTTATCGAGCATTTTGTCAGCATTCAAACTCAAAATATCCTGCCTCGAAGTTGCTTCCAGAACGGTTATTTTTTTTACACCTAGTGAACTGAATATTGTAGTATAAAGCTTTGCAGCTATCTCAGCAAAGTCAGATGCAATGGGAATAATTAATATGTTTGCCTTCTTATCACCTGAAAGAGAAACAAATTTTCTAATGATGTGGCGCTCGTTGAACTTGTCCTCTGCTCCGCCAATGATTAGTATCGGACCTCCGAAAGATTGTGAAGATTTTGCCAATAAATTTATTTAATAATCAAAAGCACAATTTATCAAAATTAAAGTTATTTTTAGAGGGTAAATTTTATCTTTGTAATACTGATAGTTCTAATTTGGAAATTGAACTCTTCCGAACTTGTTAGGAAGCTCCAGCTTCGTAACGTTTATGCCATAGTATAGGATTAAGAACATTTCCGAACTAATCAAAGTAAATAATTTTGAGTTTAATATTTAAGACTATTTTTTCATTTTGAAGAGTGAATACTTATTACTTTTTTGATTTTGACAGTACCTTTACAAACTCCGAGGCGCTTGAGCTTCTTGCGGCAATTTCATTAGAAGGACGGAAAGACAAAGAGAAAATTCTTGCTGAAATAAAATCCATTACAGATAAGGCAATGGAAGGCAAGTTGAATTTTTCAACTGCCTTAAAACAAAGAATAAAGCTTCTTAACGCAAACAGAAATCACCTTGACACGTTAATAAAAATTTTAAAGAAAAATATTTCAGTTTCCGTAAAAAGAAACAAAGAATTTTTCAAAAAAAATAACAGTAACATATATATTATTTCCGGTGGTTTTAAAGAATTTATCTTCCCAGTTGTGAAAAGTTTTGGCATAAAAGAAAAAAATATTTATGCCAATGAATTCAAGTTTAACAGCAAAGATGAAATAACAGGATTTGATGAGAAAAATATTTTATCACAAGATAAAGGAAAAATAAATCAGTTAAAAAAAATTAATCTCAAGGGAAACATTTATGTTATCGGCGACGGATATACTGATTTCGAACTGAAGAAAGCCGGACTTGCAGATAAATTTTTTGCATACACCGAAAATATTTCAAGGGATTCAGTTACGAAAAATGCAGATTACATTACTCCATCTCTTGAAGAATTTTTATTTTTAAATAAATTGCCTATGGCTATCTCTTATCCAAAAAACAGAATAAAGGTTTTACTGCTTGAGAATATTCATCAGAACGCCGTGAAAATTTTCAAAAACGAAGGTTATCAGGTTGAACATATTAAAAAAAGTCTGCCGGAGAACGACCTTGCTGAAAAAATTAAAGATGTTTCCATTTTGGGGATACGCTCTAAAACACAAATTACGAAAAAAGTTCTTGATAATGCTAAAAGGCTTATCAGCATAGGCGCATTTTGTATAGGCACAAATCAGATTGACCTTGATGAAGCTTTATCAAAAGGTATTGCCGTTTTTAACGCTCCTTTCAGCAATACACGAAGTGTAGTCGAGCTTGCTCTTGCAGAGATAATTATCCTGATGAGAAATATTTTTTCCAAAAGCAACGCGCTTCACAACGGAGTGTGGGATAAGAGCGCATCGTACAGCAATGAAGTTAGAGGAAAAAAACTTGGAATAATCGGATATGGAAAAATCGGTTCGCAGCTTTCCATCCTTGCCGAAGATTTGGGTATGGATGTTTATTTTTACGATAACTCCGAGAAGCTGGCGCTTGGCAACGCAAAAAAATGTAATTCGTTAAAAGAGCTTCTTAAAATTTCCGATGTGGTTACGCTCCATATAGACGGAAGCAAACACAATACTAATTTCATCGGCGAGAAGGAATTCCGCCAGATGAAAACGGGAGTCATTTTTTTAAATCTGAGCCGCGGGCATGTGGTAGATATTAACTCTCTCATAGGCAGCCTAAAGAGCGGGAAAATCCGCGGGTGCGCAATAGATGTTTTTCCGCATGAGCCGGAATCGAACGATGAAAAATTTTATTCTGAATTACAAAATCTGCCAAACGTAATTCTTACGCCTCATATTGCAGGCAGCACCGAAGAGGCACAGGAAAATATTGCGGAGTTTGTGCCTTCAAAAATTATAGATTTTATTAACAACGGTAACTCTGTCTTTAGCGTGAACTTCCCCGAACTGCGCCTCCCTTCCTTTGAGAATGCGCACAGACTTATACATATTCACGAAAATGTTCCGGGAATTTTAGCGCAGATTAATACCATATTCAGCAAAAGAAACATTAATATTATTGGGCAATATCTGAAAACAAATGAAAAAATAGGATATGTGATTACCGATATTTCAAAAAAATATAATCCCGAACTGATTAACGATTTAAAAAACATTCAGCATACAATTAAATTCAGAGTATTATATTAATGAGCAGCAGCAAAAAATATTTCACGTGCGGACCCACGGAGCTATATCCAATCGTAAGCGATGCTATTATTAAAGCGCTTGACGAAAAAATTCCATCCATATCTCATAGAGGAAAAGAGTTTGAAAAAATTTTCAGCTTGACTGTACATGAGCTTAAAAAACTAATGGGCATTCCAGATGACTTTATGATTTTCTTCAGCAGTTCAGGTACAGAGTGCATGGAGCGCATTATAGAGAACATTGTTGAAAATTCTTCCTTTCATTTTGTCAACGGCTCATTTTCAGAAAGATTTTTTAAAACTGCTATCGAACTGAAAAAAAATTCTAAAGCGCATAAGGTTGATTTCGGTAAAGGATTTAATTTTGGCGAAATTGTAATTCCCGAAGAGACAGAGCTAATCTGTGTTACGCAAAATGAAACAAGCTCCGGCGCTGCTGTTCCGATGAAGCAGATAAGCGAATTAAAAGATAAGTATCCTAAAAAATTGATTGCTATAGATGTTGTTACTTCTGCGCCATATCAAAAAATCGACTTCGGTAAAATTGATATTGCTTTTTTTTCCGTGCAGAAAGGTTTTGGCTTGCCACCGGGCTTGGGTGTAACGATAATTCGCGAATCCTGCATTGAAAAAACTATATACCTCAAAGAGCTGAACAATAATATCGGGACGTACAATAATTTTATTGACGCTGCATTATATTACAAAAAAAATCAAACTACAGTTACGCCCAATACATTAGGAATCTACCTGCTTGGCAAAATTGCACAGCATCTGAATTCAATTGGAATAGAGAAAATCAGATTTGAAACCGAAGAGAAAGCAAAAATGTTATATGATTATTTTTTCACAAGGAAGGATATGAAAATTTTCGTCGAAAACCCGTTTGACCGCTCAAAGACAATAGTAGTTATTGACTGCGGCGAAAAACAAAAGCAGATTAAAAAGCATCTTGCAGATAATAATTTCATTGTAAGCTCCGGGTACGGTAAATTTTCCGAAACGCAGATAAGAATTGCAAATTTCCCGATGCACTCAATAGAAGATACACAAAAGCTGATAAGTGTATTGGATGAAGCGGATTTTTAATTAACCCGGTACGGGAAAACTATAGTAACTTCCGTCCCTACGTTTTCCGTTGAGGTGATTTCCAGCCTGCCGTTGTGCATTGATACGGCTCTTTTTACGATTGTTAAACCTAAACCCGTTCCCGATAAATTACCGACATTACTGCCCTTGAAGAACGGCTCCGAAAGCCTTTCTTTATCCGAATCAGGAATGCCTATACCTTCATCTATTACTTTGATAATAATGTCATTCTTCTGCATATGCGCGTTGAATGTAACCTCACTCTCAGGGGCAGAGAATTTAAAAGCATTTGAAAGAATGTTTTCTATAGCCTGTCTTAAAATTTCGGCATCAACATTGGCATCCACAGGAAGACCGGAAATATCTACTATAAGCTTAGGATGAGCTTTTTTGGCTTCGCGCTGGAGTAAGTCGTCAATGAGATTTTGAAGGAACGAATTCAGGTCAATAGGAGCAGATTTCATTTCAAGCTTTCCAGTATCTGATTTGCCCATAATAATAATATCATTCAGCATCTGATTCATGCGTTTGACGCTCTCTTGAATTCTGATTATGTTCCGGCTTCTCTTATCTTCCGGGAGAGTTTCTCCGTATTTTTCTAAAATTTCTGCTGAACCTAAAATAGCCGTAAGAGGAGTTTTAAACTCGTGCGATGCCATAGTAACAAATTTTGAACGAAGGTCGGCAAGCTCCTTTTGCTTTTCAAATGAAAGCTCGATTTCCCTTTCAGCCCTCTTTCTTTCCGTAACGTCGGATAAAAAGGCGAGGACTGCCCTTTCGCCAGCCCAGTTAATAAGCACTGCATTGACGGAGAAAAATCTGACTAAGCCTCTTTTGGTAATTATTCTGTAAGTATAAACATTTGATTCAATAATTCCCTTCAGTTTATTCAAATGATTCTGAAGCGCAAGTCCTTTATCATCATCGTGTATATAGTTCAAAAATTTTGAATAGTGCAGTTCTTCAGAAGTGTATCCGAGCAAATCATAAGTTCGCGGATTTGAATATTTTATCAATCCATCCTGCAATACCAGTATAGCTTCACTAGCATTTTCAACAAGCACTTTATACTGCTCTTCGCTTGCGCTTAAGCTTTCTTCAGCTTTCTTTCTGAAAGATGCCTCAAGGCTTAATGTAAGCATTGTTGAAATAGAAGCGATGAAGTCTTCCTCGGCAACTGACAACTCTTTTATTTCATTTGTTTCTTCAAGGCATATAATGCCGTAAATATCGCCCCGCAGCCACACGGGAATATCCATTATATATTTTATTCCGAGAGGCTTTAAGTAATTATCAACGATTCCTGTTTTTTCATCTCCCTGCGCGTCATTAGACTGAAGCTTCTTATTGCTCTTTAAAGCGTTATAGTAATCGTTAAAATTATCTGCAATTCCCGGGAAAGTAGCAGGAAGTGTAGTAGATTCCGAAGATTTATCAAACGTATCCGTCTTTCTGATGTACATCTTCTTGCACTTCAGCTTCATTTCTTCTTTATCTAAAATCCAAAAGCTGACTCTGTCGATATTTAAACTTTCAGCAGTAGCTGCAAGTATTTTTTCAAGCGAAAGATTGAAGTCGGATTTATCCACCTGCGATAAAGCCAGAAGAACATTTCTGTGCTGCAGAATTACTTCAAGGTTTTTCTTATCGTTTTCTTCTCTTGTTTTTCTTTCTATTGCAACCGAAATCTGCTCGGAAACAAACATCAGAATCTGTAGTTCATTTTCTCCGTAAGTATCTTCCCTGTGATAATCCTGAATTGCCATTACGCCGATTGTTTCACCTTTGATTTTCAAAGGCACACCCATCCATAACGGAGAAGGTCTTCCTGTCTGCTCTATTTCGCCAGTTCTTATCAATTCGTCGGAAACACTCCTTGGAGAAAGTATTGCCTTTCCGGTCTTCACAACAAATTCCGTTATTCCCTTTTTAGCTCTTCTTGCAACTGGCTTATAATCATACTCGTCAACGTAATACGGAAAAGTTACAAAATCATTTTTCTTATCATAGAGGGCAATATAAAAATTCTTTGCAGGCATAAGAAGAGAAATTATCCCGTGAATCTTTGAAAACAGCTCTATCATATCTTCGGAAACAGGAATAGCTTCAGCTATCTGATAAATTGCCTCCTGAACTTTTTCGTATCTCTTTCTTTCAACAATTTCGTTTTCGAGCTTTGCAGTTCTTTCCTTTATTCTTTCTTCGAGGAACGAGTTAATCTTTCTGATTTCCTCTTCGCTCTTGCGCACTTTTGCTTCTGCAATCTCTCTTTCGTTAATTAGATTTAGAAGCTCTGCCTGCTTGCTTCTTAAACGGTTAACCCTGTAATTGTAAGCCGAATACCCAGAAGCTGTAATCAATACGGCTATGCCCAAAATGAACCACCATGTTTTCCAGAATGGAGGGGTGATTTGGATTTTCAGAACAGCGCCCGTTTCATTCCAAACGCCGTCATTGTTAGAACCTTTTACGTGGAAAGTATATGTCCCGGGATTCAAGCTTGTATAAGTCGCATTCCTTCTGTTGCCTGCCGAAATCCATTCAACATCAACTCCTTCAAGTTTGTACTTATATTGATTTTTTTCAGGGCGGGCAAAATCAAGAGATGCAAAATCAAGCGTGATAAAATTTCTGTCATAAGGAAGCACAAGCTTCTGCTCTGACTTAAACATATTCCAGTATTTCTCTAAATCCCGCTCGGGAACATTCTGCTCGATAAGTTTATAATCGGTGATAACTACATTGGGGATAAATTTATTTTCGGGAATTGAATCAGGATAAAAATAATTCAATCCGTTTATACCGCCAAAAAACATTTTGCCGTCAGATGCTTTGTAGCACGCATTTTGCGTAAACACATTTGATTGCAGCCCGTCTAATACATTAAACGTTTTTGTTGTAAGCTCCTGCGGATTAAATTTAATCAGTCCTTTTGTTGTGCTAATCCACAAGTTGCTTTTTCTATCGGGTAAAATTCCATACACCACATCGCCGGATAACTCTCCTATATTTTCAAATCTTTTTGCCTGAGCGGTTTTTCTGTCAAATAAATTCAGCCCGGTATTAGTGCCGACCCAAAGATTTCCCGAAACATCAAAAGTAACATAGTTGACAAAGTTATCGCTTAACGTGTTGTTATCGGAAACGGAATGCTTATAAACTGTAAACTGTCCCGATTTTTTATCAAGCTTATTCAAACCATCTCCGGTGCCAAGCCATAAGAACCCTTCCCTATCCTGACAAATTGACCAGATTTCATTATTGCTAAGAGAATTTTTTGCAGCAGGATTATTTCTAAAAGTTTGAAATGACTGCGTGGCGGGATTATACCTGTGAAGCCCGACGCCGTATGTTCCAATCCAAATATCGCCGTCCGCATCTTTAAACAAACACAAGATAACACTGTTAGATGAAGTCGAGGAAATTTGTTCGTTCTTAGTTAAGTCGTAGCTAAGTGTCTTAGAGTTAAATTTTACCAGACCATCATCCGTACCTAGCCAAAATATTCCGGGAGAGTCTTCAATGATGCCCGTGATTCTTTCATACCCTTTAATAGTATTTCTGCCCGGCTGGGTTGCAAACGATTTAAAAATATTGTTTACCGGGTCATAAAAATTCAGTCCGCCGTCATTTGTGCCAATCCAGATATTTTTTTGCGAGTCTTCAAGAATCGTCCTTATCGAATTGCTTGTCAGTGAGTTTCTATCATAGGGAATATTTCTCAGAACATTAAACTTTATTGTCGAAGGGTTGTATTTGCTTATGCCGTTGCCTCTTGTGCCAATCCAGATTGTAGAAGAGCCATCTTCAAAAATGCAGCGGACATCGTTGCTCCTCAAACTAAACGGATTGTTCGGATTATTGACGTAGTTTACAAATCCTTCTTTATCGCGGACATAAAGCCCATTGCCGTAAGTGCCAGCCCACACCTTCCCTGCTTTATCTTCAAAAAGGTAGTTTACAATATCCTGCTCATTTTCTTTCCTGCTCAGAGGAATCTGCCTGAATTCTTTTTGAGCTTCATTAAATTGAAAAAGCCCCGTCTCGCCGCCGGCAAAGAACTCTCCCTGCGAAGTAAATAATATAGAGCGAATTCTTTTTGAAGAAGCATTCGGCATAAATCTTGTGAAAGTTTTTGCCGATATTGAAAACTTGTTTAAGCCTTCATCAGTTGCAATCCATAAGTTGCCTGAGTTATCTTCTTTAATATCCCATATTCTATTATTTGAAAGGGAGTTATCATCATCCTCAAAATGTTTGTAAGTTTCAAAGGCATCTTTCTGCTTTATATACCTGTTAAGCCCGCCGCCCGCTGTGCCAATCCACAAATCTCCGTTCTTTGACTGGAAAATAACAGGGACTCTATTGAATGAAATTGATGATGGATTGGAGGGGTTATATTTATATATGACAAAATCTTCATGTATGGGATCGAACCTGCAAAGTCCTCCGCCCCACGTTCCTACCCAGATATTTCCCTCTCTGTCTTCAAAAACTTTGCTCGCATTATTATTCGGAAGAGAAAAAGAATCGAGAGGGTTGAATTTAAAAACGGTAATTTCATGCCCATCGTATTTATTCAGTCCGTCCTGAGTAGCAAACCACATAAAGCCGGACTTGTCCTGAGTGATAGAATAGACTGCATTGTGGGATAATCCGTTTTCAAGGGAAATGCTTTCAAAAAGCAAATTTTTTTGCTGCGAAAATATACTGAATGGAATCAGCAGGAACAGGATAACGGAAAAATATGATATTTTTCTAGGGGTCAGCATTAAATCTAGCGGAAAGATAATAATATCATATTTTATTTGAAATGAAGGAATATTTTAAAGAGTTTTTCCTAAATGCTCTTTAAAATTTTTATAGCTTTGGTAATATCCGTTTCTTTTAAATCCATATGAAAAACCGCACGGATGTTTTCATAGCTTCCTGAAGAAAGCAAAACTCCCTTTTTCTTCGCGAGCTTCATGAACTCTTCTTTAGAATGTTTCACCGATGAAAATATCACGATGTTAGTATGCACATTCTCTGCATTGAGATTAAAGCTGCC
>JAFDZO010000007.1:0-886 GCA_018266845.1 Bacteroidota bacterium
GTCTGCTCATTTGAAGTAAAAGCGTTTGTGCCTGTAGCTCCGATTGCCGCAAGCATTTTATCATATTCATTGGCAATAGCATACTCTGATGCTAAGTTTGAAACGCTGTCTATCTGATGATAAACTCTTTTTCTATCGGCATCGCCTTTCGTATTTTTGTAAACATCATACAGACGCACGATTTCTTCTATCAGCGGTTTTTCTTTCGCCCAGTCTTTTGAGCCGAATTTATCCGTGCCTTTAAAAAGCATGTGTTCAAGATAGTGCGCAAGTCCCGTTGCATACGGAGGGTCATTCTTGCTTCCGGCGCGCACTGCGATGAAAGTTTGAATGCGCGGCGAATCTTTATATACAGTCATATAAACAGTCAGCCCGTTGTCTAACTTGTATATCCTTGCATTAAGAGGGTCATTAGGGTATGACTTGTACGTTAAAGTTTGTGAATAAGAATTAAAGACAAATACAAAGAGTAATAAGAGGGATAGTGTAAGTCTTCGTTTAAGCATTACTTTTATTATTAGTTAATTTTTTCGATTGCTTTTTTTCTGCCGGATTTTTCTTTCTTTTCCTTTTCAACCATTTTCAAAATTTCCTGCGCCGGAATGTAATCTTTATCGTTTTTCGGAATTTTTTTCAGGTAATATTCTGCCTGTTCATAGTTTTTCATCCCGTAAAAATATGACGCTTTTTCAAAATCTGTTTTTAAATACGATACAGCAAGTGAATCAAATTTCGCGTCAGAATCCTGCGATGATTCTTTTTTCGCTTTTTCTTTAGGGCTTATTTTCTTCTCAGTAACAGTTTCCGTTTCGCTGATTGTTTCGGTTTCATCCGGCTCATCTTTGAAGGTAAAAACATCCTTTAAAGAAACTCCGTTCTGCGCAAG
>JAFDZO010000007.1:1060-1846 GCA_018266845.1 Bacteroidota bacterium
TAGGTCTTTTGAGAAGATTTTTTTCTTTCAATCGCTTTTAGCACATCCTTTGCAAAATAATAATCGCTGTCGTTCTTATCTACTTTTTCAAAATAGTACTTTGCTATATCATACTTTCCGGTATTATAAAAATAAGTCCCTTTTTCAAAATCATTATTCATGTATGATATAACCGTTGAATCTATTTCATCAAGCTTCGGTTCTTTTTTAGAATCCGTTGATTCAGCATTCTTTTCATCAACAACCGCTTTTTTATTGTAATTATTGTAAGTGTTTTTTGGCATCGTTTCCTTCATGATAAAATATGATGCAAAACCCACTCCGATAATAAACCCGAAAATCCCGAGCAGCAGTCCCAATGTTATTTTCGGCTTACGCCTCCAGTTAAAATTTTTGTAACCGTAATATTGGGCAAAATTCTGATTGTAAAACTCCCTGTCATTTTCATAATACTGCCTTGCAAGCTCGTCAAAGTACTTCCTGCTCGTTTTATAGTAATAGTTTAGCTGCTCTTTTGAGGGTTTTCCGCTTTCCATATTACAAATCGTGTGTTAACGTTTTGTGAGAGCCGTCGCAAAACGGCTTCTTATTTGAAAGACCACACCTGCAAAGCGAAAACCTGCCTTCTTTTATGGTTTCAGTGCCGTCAGTATTAATAATAACGCATTTCCCGGATATGGTTAAGGGTCCGTTGTGTTTTACTTCAATTTTTACGGATGAGTCTTCCAAAGGTTTTATTTCCTTTATTTCTGTTTCGCCGGAAATTTTATAAGAAATCGCTCCTGA
>JAFDZO010000007.1:1916-95833 GCA_018266845.1 Bacteroidota bacterium
TACGGAAGGATTAAAAACTTCGGGCAGACTGTGAAAGCACTTTGCCGAATGTATGCACATATCCGGTTTCCAAAAAATTGTTATTTCTCCGTTGCTGTATGTCTTATCAAATTTTGACATTTTTCTTTGAAGGAAAAATTAAGTGAAATATATTGGCAACAATTATTGTTACCGAAACACCGATTATAATGTACCACGTATAGGCAATGGTAGTGAATTTTATTATATAAATCATCACCATTATACCCGCTATAAACCCTAAGATGGCTTCTGCCTGATTTATTTTTTTAAAGAAAATTCCCAGCAAAAAAGTTCCTAAAAGTCCGCCATAGGTAAATGATGCTATACTAAGCCCAAGCTCTACAACCGGATTTTTTGTATCTGTAAACAGCATTGCGCCGCCTATTAAAACGATTCCCCAGACAAGCGTAAACAACTTTGAATACATTATCTCTTTTTTGTTATCGCCTTCCTTGTGTGATTTTCTGAACAAATCAAGGTAAGTGGAAGATGCAAGCGAGCTGATTGCCGATGAAAGCGTTCCCATAGCAGATGCAAGTATTCCTGCAATAACTAACCCTATAATTCCCGTAGGGAGTTTTTCAATTATAAACTTCGGGAAAATTTCATCTGAAGATGTAAGCGCCTGTCCGTTAGAACCGAAAGTTAACTGAGCAAACGGAACTCCTTTATAAAACGCAAACAGACAAAGCCCAAGGAACATAAAGAATGCGAACTGAATAACAATCACGGAAGCATCAAGCATCAAAGCTTTTTGAGAATCCTTTTTATCTTTGCAGCCGAGAAGCCTTTGCACAAGAAGCTGGTCTGTTCCGTGCGAAGCCATTGTTAAAAACGTTCCGCCTAATATTGCCCCCGCAAACGTATAGGGGGAAGCGAAGAAATCTGTCCATGATTTAAACGAAGTAAAGTTAAAAATCTGAAACTTATCCTGTCCGTTTGCCGATGCAAAAGTAAACACATCAGCTACTCCATTCGGCAAATCGTTCAGTATCACAAGCATCGCAAAAATAGCTCCGCCTATATAAATGAAAAGCTGTATTACATCAACAGCAACAACAGCTTTTAATCCGCCCAGATATGTATAAATTAACGTTGCAACACCGATGATTGCAATACTTGTGGGGTAGTCAAGTCCCGTTATAATATGCACAGGAATTGCCGTAGCAAAAAGCCTCACACCTGAAGCAAGTACGCGTGTTACAATAAATGTAGTGGAAGTAATTTTTCTGAGCAAATCACCGAAGCGTTTACCGAGGAAATCATAGGCAGTTTCAAGATTGCCGTTGTAGTAGGCAGGAATAAAAATGAAAGTTACAAGCAGCCTTCCTATAAAATATCCAAAGATAAGCTGCATAAACATCATATTGCTTTTGTATGCAAGCCCGGGGATGCTGATAAATGTCAGCGTGCTTGTTTCGCTTGCCACGATAGAAAATCCCACCGACCACCACGACATATTTTTACCGCCGAGGAAATAATCTTTTGTATTTTTTATTTTTCCGGCTTTGAAAATGCCGAAAACTATACTGCCTACTAAATAGACTATGACTATTGCGTAGTCAAGCGCGGAAAAATTCATTAAACTTTATAGGTTAAATTTTTCTTTTACAAAATATCCTTTTTCCCCTAAGCCGATTTTTGCTGCTTCGCTGTAAGGGTCATGCTCGAAGAAAACCGTCCAGTTTTCATCGGCAATATTCTTTAGATACTTTCTTTTTTCTTCTAATGTAGTTAAAGGAAACAAGTCGTAACCCATAATGTATGCAAGCGGAACGTGTCCGGCAGTAGGAATCAAATCGGCAAGATAAAATAAAGTCTGCTCTCCGTCGGAAGCTTTTATTAGCTGCATGTGCGAAGTATGTCCGTTCACAGGGCATAATGTTATCACATCATCAAACTTGTTTTCGCCATCGTAAAATTTTAAAACTTTTTTATCTTCAAGAATTTTGTAATTCTCGGGGAAAAAACTTGCCTTATCCCGCTCAGTGGGATTCATCGCCCATTCATATTGCTTTCTCTGCACATGATAAGTTGCATTAGGAAATGATAACTGCAATTGATTATCCTTATCGTAATAAGTATTTCCGCCGGCATGGTCAAAGTGCAGGTGCGTTAAAATTACGTCCGTTACATCTTCTCTTTTAAAGCCCTTTTCTTCTAAAGATTTTTCAAGAGTGTATTGTGAGTAATCCACGTCATAAATTTTATTGATCTTTTCAGAAAGCTTATAACCTATGCCTGTATCAATTAAAATTTTTCTTTCGCCGCTATCAAATAAAAGAGCGCGCGTGCACATATCTATTCTGTTAAAATCATCTGAAGGATTCGTTTTAGTCCATAAGTTTTTCGGAACAACGCCGAACATTGCCCCGCCATCCAGCTTAAATAAACCGGTTTGAACTGAGTGAAGATTGTAATCGCCTATTTTCATTAATCTTTGATTGGAACTACAATTATAGGCAATATGCAGGTAAAATTATATTCAAAATTCAATTTTATTATCCTATTTTCAGGCAGTATAACTATTGAATAAAAACTAATGAAACGTTTAGCAGTTTGTATATTATTATTTGCTTCAGTTTTATCTTATGCCCAAAATGCAAATACTTTTTTCCCCCCCGCGCCCGGTTATAAATGGTATTACAAAAATACCCCTCTTGATACATTAAATAATCCGCAGGAAACTGCATCCACATACAGGATTGACAGCTTTGCATTTAACGGAAACTACAAAGGGTTAGAGGCAAGCATCGTGTATTCCAAACAAAGGCTGCTTACTATAAATCAGCCCTCGCCATACACTGATACCGCCTATCATAACTTTCAGACAACAAACGGCTGGGAGTATTTACAGTTTGGAAATCTTGATTCTATTCCTTTCATAAGCCAATTAGGGTTAGTGAATTTTTTCAAGGGACTCGAAGGATGGTATTCGACTTATCGCTATGCGCAGACGGTTAACTCCACCTATAATCTGTTTTCAAAAGATACTTCCATTGTTTATAACGGCACAACTTACCCGTTAAGATTCAAAACGGACGGCAAAAGGCTGAACGATGAAACGGTTTCTACTATCAACGGGAATTATCTATCAAAAAAATTTATTGTTACTGTAAATTTAAGCTATCTCCTTACTGTGCCTCCGCTTCCGCCCGTGCCTATTTCAATTTTGAACAGACCGGATACAGTGTGGATTGCCTCTAATGTGTGGATTGTAAAAGAAGCTGCGCCGACTCAGATAGTTGACTTGAGTAATCTTGGACAGGCTGTGAGATTTGCTTTTCCGGGTGAAATTGTAACTTTAACTTTTCCTCCATCTGCTATCGAGCCGGTAAGTTCGGAAATTCCTGCCGGATACTCTTTAAGACAAAATTACCCGAATCCGTTTAATCCTGCTACGAAAATCTCGTTCGATATTCCCGCATCATCGCACGTAAATCTTTCTGTCTATAATATGCTTGGCAAGGAAGTCGAAACGCTTGTTAATGAAAATCTAAAAGCAGGTAAATATGAAGTGAGCTTTAACGGCAGCAGCCTTTCAAGCGGAACTTATTACTATAAATTAACTACGGGAAAATTCACCATTTCAAAAGTAATGACACTAATTAAGTAATGAAAAAATTTTTAATCATCATAGCAGTACTTTGTTTAACACTATCATTCAGCAAAAAAGCTAATGCCGTAACTCTTCAGGGAAAAGTTGTTTACGATACCGTACTGACGGCTGTATCATCAGGGTATGTAAAGGCATTGAAGTTAAACAAACTAAACTTAACCCTTTCAAAAGTTGATTCCGTTAATATCGGAGCGGGAGGAACATACACACTAAATGTAAACACCGGCGATACGGTTTACATAGTTGCTTACGCCTCTGCATTTCTGGATTTTGTGCCCGGCTATTATCCCGGAACAAACAACTGGATTACCGGAACTGCAATAATAGCAAATACTGCCCAGACAAATTTAGATGTAAAAGTAAGAAAGCTTTATAACTCTACCTTTCCGGGAAGAATAACCGGAACTGTATCTTACAATAACGGAGTGCCGCTTAAAGATGCTATCATTTACCTGAAGACTCAGATTGGAGAAATGATTAGCTATGGTATTTCAAATGCGGACGGAAGCTATTCCATTCCAAATGTTGCTGAAGGAAGTTACCTGATGACTACAAACAGAATTGCATTCAATAACACATCCGTATTCGGAGTTGAACTGAATTACGCATTCGGAACAGAGCTTCCAAACCAAAATTTCAGCTTACAGCAAACAGTATCAATAAGACAGATTGGAACTGAAACACCCGATAAGTTTATATTGTTTCAAAATTATCCCAATCCTTTCAATCCCCAAACTAAAATTAAATTCAGTTTAGCCAAAGCATCTGATGTAAAGCTTGCTGTATTTAATTCACAAGGTAAATTAGTACAAGAAGTTCTTAACCGGTACATCCCCGCTGGTTCATTTGAAATAGATTTCGATGCGAAAAATTTGTCATCAGGAATCTATTATTACAAAATTGAATCCAATGAATTTTCTTCAACGAAGAAAATGACATTAGTTAAGTAAAACATACTAGTTGAAAAAAGGCATCCTACTTGCGCTGCTTTTTCCAATCTCGCTTTGTTTCTCCCAGCCGACTTCATGGAGCAGCAAAGGTATTGGAGGCGGCGGAGCTATATACGCTCCTTCTATAAGTCCATTCAATCCCAATAAAGTGAACATTGCTTGCGATATGAGCAACTATTTTTACTCTTATGACTTTGGGACAAATTTTACGGCTTACCATTATCAGAACATTCTTGTATTTCGTAACTCTATTGTCAGATACACTAATGATTCTAATACCTGTTATAATCTTAGAAACATAGGAGGAGGATATTCTCCCGTAAAATCAATTGATGGGGGAATGACATGGGTTAATTTGGTTAACCCTGCATCTTCATCCAGCGCTTTTAAGTGCTACGATTTATATGCAAGTCCTTTCAGGAATGACCAGATTATCGTAAGCGATAAATATAGTCTGTACATTTCAAATAATGGCGGAACAAATTTCAGCGCTGCTTTCTTTACAGCAGGAGCAACGCGCGGAATGCACCTTGCGGGAGTTTATTTTGATGATAATAATACCGATATATATGTCTGCACAAATAAAGGCGTATTGCTTTCAACAAATGCAGGAGCAAGTTTCTCCGCATATCAAAATATTCCCGGTATAGATACAACAAATTATGATATTGTCTCTTTTGAAGGAAGTAAGCAAGGAAGCGCAATAAAATTTGTATGCGCAGCGGTTTCAAATAACGCAACACCTCACATAATTGAAAGTAAATCTGCCCCAACTTTTAAAAATCTATATTCTATCAATTGGGGAGAGCCTTCATGGAAATCTATAAAAGCATCCCTTCCCGATTCGTCAGTAGATAAACCTTTCTTCGTTAGAATGGTTCCCAATGATACTTCAACATTTTACCTCGGAGGAACAACTACAGTCGCTTTCAATGGAAGCCATGCCGTTCAGTCCGTTTACAAAACAACAAATGGCGGAGCTAATTTTACAAGTGTATTTCTTACTGCATCAAATGTTGGGAATAATGGGATTTTCTATACAGGCTGGTACGGATACTCTAATGATGCTCAACTATACACACACAATTGGTATGGCGGTTCTGAAACTGCCGGAATTTGTGTTGACCCGAACGATAAAAACCGGGTAATCGTAACAAACTCTTCCGCTCCGCATAAAACTACTGATGGTGGAGTAACGTGGACTCAGGCTTATGTAAATCCTGCTGACCAAAATAATGCAGGAGCTTTAGTTCCTTCCTATAAAAATTATGCTACAAACGGATTGGAAACTACTGTTTGTTATAATTTAATGTGGGCAGATTCTCTTACGCAGCTTGCCAGCTTTGCAGATTTGCTCTTAGTACGCTCTACAGATGCGGGAAACAAATGGCACTTTGCATACAAAGGATTTCCGAATAATCAGAGGATTAATGATGTAGGTATGATTATAAAAAGCACATTCAACGGTTATTTATATGCTTGCACAGGAGAAATTCTCGGCTCAAACGGAATATGGGATGATTCAATGGTTGACCCGACTAATCGCAATGGAGCAATATCTTTTTCAACAGATAAGGGAGCGAACTGGGATACATTGTTTAACTTCCGCTCTATAGTATCTTCAATCTGCTTTGACCCGAACAATCCCAAAAGGATGTATGCTTCAGTAATGAATTATCAAGGCAGCGTTCCGCCGAAATCAGCAGGAGGAATTTATGTTTGCAATGATGTTACAATACTGCCGGCAGTGTTTACACCGCTAAGCATTCCGGGCAGAACTCAGGGACATCCTGTTTCCATACAAGCTCTGAATGATTCATCATTGATTGCAGTTTATACAGGAAGAACAAGACTGAATACTTTTAACTTTACTGATAGCTCAGGTGTTTTTTATAGTACAGACGGGGGATCAAACTGGCAGGATAGAACGCAAACAGGTATGAAATATTTTACACATTCATTGACAATTGACCCATATGATGTTGCGCAAAATACTTGGTTAGCCTGCACACGCCAAACAAATTTTCTTGGCAGCGCGTCGCAGCCCGGTATTTGGAAAACAACAAACCGCGGAGTAAACTGGACAAAGATTTTTGACTCTTCATCAGTGCGGGTTGATTTTCACCCCGCGCGCGCCAATGAAATGTATATATCAACTGAATCGGTCGGACTTTACTATGCAGTTAATACCAATACATCGCCTTCGTTCACAAAACAAAATCAATATCCATTCCGCACCCCCACAGGAGTGTTTTTTAATCCATACAATTCAAACGAAGTTTGGATAACTAGCTTGGGTAACGGAATGAGAGTAGGTTATACAAACTACGCTTTACCTTTAACTGTAACAATAAACGCTTTTCTTGAGGGTTCTTTCGATGGAGTAAATCAGTCATCGGATACTTTGACATTATATATAAGAAGTTCTTCAGCGCCTTATACGATTATAGATTCTTCAAAAGCTATAGTCAGCAATCTCGGAGTGAGTAACTTCAGTTTTACAAATACTCCCGCGGGAAGTTATTACTTAAGCGTTAAAAATAGAAACATGATTGAAACATGGTCGGCTTCTCCGGCAGCAATAGTAAATGGAAGTAATTCCTACGATTTTTCTGCTTCGCAATCTTCAGCCTATGGCTCTAATTTATTTTTAAAATCAGGGAAGTGGTGCTTTTATAATGGTGATTTAAATCAGGACGGATTTGTAAACGGAAACGATTTCACAGTGTTTTCATCTCAATTTGGAACTAATGGTTATTTAGTTTCTGATTTAAACAATGACGGTTTTGTAAACGGAAACGATTTTACATCGTTTTCAAATTCATTCGGCAGGCAATCATTACATCCATAAAATTTTCAATTTTGTAGAGACGCACGAGATGCGTCTCTACAATACTCCCTTTTAAAACTTTACTTATCCTTCTTGCTTCCCTTCTGCTCTTTTAATTTATTCTCTGCATCTTTTATGAATGTCATCAGCTTAGTATTCATATCTTTATCTTTCGTCTGCTTTAATGCAGCGTTCCAGTCATCAATAGCTGATTTATAGTCTTCCTGATTATAATAGGCTTGACCCCTGTTGCTATAGGCAAGCACAACTTCTGTATTCAACTGAATTGCCAATGTAAAATCATTTACCGCGTAGTCATAGTTTTTAAGCCTTAGGTTCGCATTTCCCCTGTTAAAAAACGCCTTGCCAAATTCAGATTTGTTTTCAATCGCTTTGGAATAACTTTCGACTGCATCGCTGTATTTTTCAAGTTCGAAATATGCCAGTCCCATGTTATAATATGCTTCAGCAAAGCCCGGCTTTATTTTCACAGCCTCTTGATAATCTTTTATTGCGTCTTCATATTTCTTATCCATATAGTTCAGAAGCCCGCGGTTATAATGCGGGTCGGCATAATCTTTCCTCAGCGCAACTGCCTTATCAAAATCCTTCATTGCGCCTTCATGGTCGTTAAGTTCTATTTTAATCTTCCCCCTTCTGTTGAAAGCTTCGGGGTAATCCGGTTTCAATTCAATCGAGCTTGAAAAATCAGCCGCGCTTTTTTCATATTCCTTCAAGAAATAATACGACGTGCCTCTTTCAAAATAATACGCCGCATCTTTTTTAATTTCCAAAGCCTGAGTAAGCAGCTTTACAGCATCATCGTAATTTGAATTGCCCATCTCAGACTTCGCCTTCTTATACAGGTCATCGGCATCCTGCCCTTTTGCAATGCCGAGCGTCGTAAAAATTATCGCCAGAAGAAGTAAAAAAGTTTTCATAGTTTTATAAAATAAAAATCCCTTTTAAAATAAAAGGGATTGCCTGCTATCGGAAACTAAAATTTAATCTATCGCAAATCTAACGCCTGTGAAAAATCCAAGGCTTGAGGTAGAAACTTTATCAACATAACGTGTGCTTCCAAGATTGTTCAATCCGCCATATTCATACTTAGCCCCTAAAATAACACTAGTCAAAGGAGCGATTTTGTAATTTGCAGTTAGGGTTCCATTCAATCCTAAATCAAAATTTTTATATCCTAATCCTGATTTTTCATCCGTTGAAAGAAGTATGCCCAAGTATGGACCGCCATTGAATGTAAGCCCGACCTTATCGGTTATCATCCCTCCAAAATTAAAGTTCATTGGAATGTTCAAATAATTATTGGAAATTTTCTGCGCTCCGGTCGGGAGAGAATTTGCCGTAGTAGTATCTATAGGAGAAGTTACTTCAAAATTCTTCCCATTGTAGTCTAAACCCGATGAGAATTGAAATGAATCGAATACTCTAACAAAAAAAAGCGCCCCAATATTGAAACCGGCTTTTGAACCGGTATTATAAGCTCCTATGCCGTTCTGCTGAGTAACGCTTGCGCTTGTGCTCGTTCCGCCTAATTTTAAATCAACGTAAAAATCCAAAAACTTTCCCGACTTCTCCTGAAAATCTTTATGCGCGAGTTTATAATCTTTGTTCAGTTTGCTTTGTTCGTTTTTGGAAATTCCCGATTTGATAAATTCCGGCTTCCAGTCTGCGTAAGCGCTTATTGAAGTTAAAACAAACGCCAATAATAAAATTAATTTTAAATTTTTCATTTTATGTTTTAAATTAATATTCTTTGTTATTCAACAGTTTGTAACTGTAATTGTTCCCATTCCTGAGTAAGCTGTTCGGCTTTTTTTCTTGCGGAATTGTACTCGTCAGTAGTCTTTTGTATGTCAGTGCCGGATTTGTAAAAATCCTCATTAGCCATTAATAATTCAAGTTCTTTTATTTTATTTTCGCACTTCTCAAGTTCCTTCTCTACAGTTGTAATTCTCTTTTTTAGCTCGCTGTTTTTTTTCTGCTGCTCTGCTTTGCGTTTCTTCTCTTCATTTTTATCTGCGTGAGAAACTTCCTTTTTTATCTCCTGCTTCATTACAACGGGCTGCTGCTCAACTTTCGTTTTTTGTTTGTCCGTTTTTTCTTTCTCTTCAAGGTAATAAGAACAGTTGCCGTAGAAAACTTTTATCTTCTTATTTTTTACTTCGATAACCTTATCCACTATTCCGTCAATAAAATCCCTGTCATGCGATACAATCAAAACTGTGCCTTCATATTTCCTCAATGCGTGCATCAGGACTTCCTTTGATTTCATATCAAGGTGATTTGTCGGCTCATCAAGTATCAAAAAATTTGACGGCTCAATGAGCATCTTCGCAAGTGATAATCTCGACTTCTCCCCTCCCGAAAGCACTGCCACCTTCTTAAAAACATCATCGCCTCTGAACAAAAAGCTGCCGAGTATTGTACGTAAGCTTTTTCTTATATCTCCCGTCGCTGCCTCTTCCATTGTTTCAAGCACCGTCTTATCGCCTGCCAATTCTTCCGCCTGATTCTGCGCATAGAATTTTTTATTCACCAGATGCCCGTCTTTAACTACACCATCAAAATCTTTATCTATATCTGCGATGATTCTTGTAAAGGTTGATTTCCCCGCGCCGTTCACTCCGACAAGAGCAATCTTTTCGCCTCTTTCAATTATCAAATCCAATCCTTCAAGAACGTTATTCACTCCGTCGTATGTTTTTGTAAGACCTTCAATCTCAATTGTAATTTTTCCAGAGTGAGTCGCAGGCGGAAATGAAAATGCAACTGCCGCTTCTTCATCTTCTATCTCGATTAAATCCAGCTTATCAAGCTGCTTTATTCTGCTCTGAACTGCCTTTGCCTTAGATGCCTTATATCTGAAGCGCTCTATAAATTTTTCCTGCTGCTTTAAATATTTCTGCTGGTTGTTATACTGATTTTCAAGAAGCTCTTTTCTTACTGCTTTTTCCTTTTTATAGAAAGAATAATTTCCTCCGTACTCAGTAACATTGCCCATAGAAATTTCAATCGTGCGGGTGGTAAGATTATCAAGAAAATTCCTGTCGTGCGAAACAAGCACAATCGCTCCCTGATAATTCTTCAGATAATTCTCCACCCAAATTAATGATTCAATATCAAGATGGTTCGTCGGCTCGTCAAGTAAAAGTATGGAAGGATTTTGAAGCAGAAGTTTTGCAAGGGCAATTCTCATCTGCCATCCGCCGCTGAACTCATCAGTCAGTCTCTCAAAATCTTTTTCAAAAAATCCCAGACCGATTAATATTTTTTCTATCTTCGATTTTAATGTATATCCGTCAAGCGCCTGAAATCTTTCCTGCAGCTCTCCGTATTCATTCAGCAAATCCATAAAATCGTCATTGCCCGGCTCGGGATGATTGCTCATTTCATTTTCAATTTCAGTAAGCTCTTCCTGAATTTTATTTATATCTCCCGCCGATGAATATACCTCCTCATACAGAGTATTGCCTTCGTATCTTATTCCTTCCTGCGGAAGGTATCCCATTGTAGTATGGCGTGAAAGCGCCACTTCCCCGGAATCAGGCTTATTTATCAAAGCCATGATTTTCAGGAGCGTTGACTTTCCCTGTCCGTTAGAGCCGACAAGAGATACTCTTTCCTTGCCGCCTACGCGGAGTGAAACTTCATCGAATAATACTCTTGCGCCGAATGCAACCGTTATGTCAGTTAATGAAATCAATTTCTTTTTACAATAAAATTAGCCCTAAAGATACCGATTACATGTAAAAATTTATATGGATTTCAATTTCACCGAAAAATTGACAAATTATTTTTAACACACTTAAAAAAATGAACTTCTCACTCGAAAAATCAATGGAGATTCTTGAAAGAACTCCGAATGTAATTAAAGAATTATTAGACGGGCTTTCCGGCGATTGGACAATGCAGAACGAAGGCGGCGATACTTGGACTCCCTATGACGTTCTCGGACATTTAATTCACGGCGAACTTGCTGACTGGATTGGAAGAACTGATATAATTTTGTCAGATGGTCCAGATAAAAATTTCAAGCCCTTCGATCGCTTTGCGCAGTTTGAAGAAAGCAAAGGAAAGACTCTAAAAGATTTAATCGGAGAGTTTATGATACTGCGCATAATGAATCTGCAAAAATTGAAAGAGAGAAACATCACGGAAAATGATTTGAACAAAACAGGCATCCATCCTGTTTTTGGTGAAGTAACACTAAAGCAGCTTTTATCAACATGGGCAGTTCACGATTTGAATCACCTTTCGCAAATAATCCGAACAATGGCTTATCAATATAAAGATGAAGTCGGTCCTTGGAGAGAGTATTTAAGAATTGTAAAGTGAGTTGTGAGGTATGAATTATGAGGTATGAATTATGAATTATGAATTATGAATTATGAATTATGAATTATGAATTATGAATTATGAGGTGTGAATTATGAATTATGAGGTGTGAATTATGAATTATGAGGTATGAGGTATGAATTATGAATTATGAGGTATGAATTATGAGGTTACAAAGAATAACGGATAACGAATAATGAATAACGGGTAACGAGCAACGAATAACGAGCAACGAATAACGAGCAACGAATAACGAGCAACGAATAACGGGCAACGAATAACGAGCAACGAACAACGAGCAACGAATAACGGGCTTAAAACTTCAATATAAACTTAGAGCCTTTTCCTTCTTCTGACTCGGCGTGTATTTCTCCTCCCATTAGTTCGGTAAGTTTTTTTACTATAGAAAGACCCAAGCCTGTGGAGCTTTCTCCGGCAGTGGGCTTATTGCTCGTCTTAGCAAATTTTTTAAAAATATTTTTCATCTCATTCTCTTTAATCCCCAAACCGCAGTCAATAACTTCTATAAATTTCTTTTCTTCCTGTTTATAAATTTTCACGGTTACCGGACTTCCCGGATAAGAATATTTTACGGCATTAGAAAGTAAATTGCTGATTATTTCTCTAAAGGCAATCCTATCTGATTTTATCATTACATCGCCGTTACTTTCTACATTGAATGATATTTTCTTGTTCACAATCTGCTCCTGCATTTCCTCTATAATTTCATTTACTGCTCCAACAGCATTTACATCCTCCGGTTTCAGATTATAGTCCCCTCTCTCTATTGCATTCACATCAAGCAGATGCTTTATTATCTCCTGCATTTTGTTTGTAACAGCTTCGGTTTTTTCCAGTCTCTTTATAATATCTTCCTGTGAAAAACGGGCAATGTTTCTTTTTAAATGAGATACCGAAAGCAATATGCTGCTCAATGGATTTTTCAAATCGTGGGCAACAAGCCCGAGGAATTCATTTTTTTCTTCATTCAGTCTTACAAGCTCCACATTTCGCAGGCGCTCTATTTCCGCTTTCTGCTTTTCATGTTCAACCTTATATGAAATCTCAAGCTCATTTATACTTCTTAAAGTATCTTCATCTAGTCTTTTAGATTTTAGCGAGTGAAATTTCTGATAATACTCCAATGCTGTTTTATAATCTTCAAGAACAGTATAAGCAGTTGAATACGATTCGTAAATATGCTCCCTGAAAACTTCCAGATGTTTATCTATCATCATCTCGCATTTTCTAAGATACTCCAGCCCCTTCTCGGGGTTTCCCTTGTTAATGTAATTCAACGCATAATTCTCATAGCAGATAATCAGCCACTCCTTATTGCCCCTCTTCTCAAAAATACTTATAGCCTTATCATAATATTCTTCAGCAATATCAAATTTTTCTTTATGAAAATGCACCAAACCTAAAACAACATAAGTTTCTCCTAAAATAGAATCATCTCTGTAAGTGAATAATTGATTTAAGCATACTATAGCATAATCTTTCGCATTTTTGTAGTTTTGCAAATCAAGGTAACACTTAGCTATATTCAAAATGATAAGGCTGAGATTTTCATTATCTCCTATCTCTCTTTTTATTTTCAGCCCCTGCTTGTAGCTTGATATTGCCTTCTCAAAATTACTAATGCTGTAATGAACTGAGCCGAGATTGTTTATTACGTTCGATGCCATCACCATATCGTTTTCTTTCATAGCTTCATCATAGCATATCTGAAGGCAGTCAATGGCTTTTGAATAGTTTCCTGTTTTGCCGTAAGTCATCCCCAAGCGAAGCAAAATGCCGGTCAGCTCTACATGCTCATTTTCGCCTTTGTAAAAAAAATACGCCTTGTCTAAAAACCTTATGGCATCAATAAATTTTTCGCTTTTTAAATAGCATGACCCAAGCGAGTAATAAAGAAACGAAGCCTCATTGCCGCTTAGCTCATCCTCAGCAATTAATTCAATCTCTTTCAGCCTTAAAATTTTTTCGTCATTGCTGAGAGATTTACTATTGATAATATTTTTTACCCATTCAAACATTTCTGTTTCTGCTTTTCATTCGAATTATTTCACTTTGTTTCTGATAATTCTCACCGCATCAATTACTCTCGGTCCCGGGCGAAAGACAACGTTGTTATCTACAACTATAAAGTTATTTTTCTTCACGGCATCCGAAACGCTGAGATGTTTTGATAGCTCATCTATTTCAACCTTCAGCTTATCGGTTTTTGTTGTATCATAAGGAAGCAAAATTGAAGCAGGATTTTTAACAGTAATATCTTCGTAGCTGATTGTGGGATAGTCCATGGAAGACTCGGCATAAATATTTTTTAAACCGCCAAGCTCCATAATTTCATTAATGAACGAAGTTTTACTCGCCGTCATTATAGGGTTTGTGCCGATGATAACAATACATTGAGATTTTTCTTTCGTTTCAGAAAGCAGCTTCAGGCTGTCTCTTTCATGAAGCAGTTTGCTGCTTAAAGCTGCTGCCTCTTTTTCCATCCCTGTCAGCTTTCCGAGACTGTTCAGCATGGAAGCAACTCCGTTTACATTCTTCGCGTTCAGCACAAAAATTTTTATTCCCAGATTTTGCAGAGTCTGGTACATAGGGCGGTTAGTGGATTCCACCGTAATCAGCACAACGTCCGGCTTCAAGGAAGCAATCAATTCATAGTTTGCATTATCATACCCGCCGACTTTCGTTTTCTGCTTTGCCTCCGGCGGGTAATCACAAAATTCGGTAACGCCCACAACTAAGTTCTGCGCGCCGATAGCGTATAAACCTTCGGTGATGTTGGGGGCTATTGAAACAATCCGCTTTGGAAAGGAATCAAATTTTACCTCCACGCCTAAATCATCTTTAAGAGAAAATTTTGATTGGGTAACTTCGGGATTTTTTTTTCCGCAGGAAGAAAGAACGAAAGAGAAAAAAAATAAAATAAAAATTTTTTTAATAGACATTTGAAAAATTTGCATTAATCCCACCCTTCAGGGCAGGGTTGGAAAGTCCTAGATTACTCCGTCCCAAACCCCCGTTCGGGACGGAAAAACTCGTAAACATTCCTAAACAGGGATTTGGGAATGAGAAAAACAATTTACATTAATCCCACCCTACAGGGCAGGGTTGGAAAGTTTAAAGTACTCCGTCCAAAACCCCGTTTGGGACGGAAACTATCCGTAAAACTATGTTTTATAATTTCATATAACATGCTTCCTTACAAAGCTGAGCTTTGCAATACATGAAACATCACTTTATATAAAAAATCACTTAATGCCGCTCAAAAAAATCAATAAAAAACAAATACTTAAATCGCAGTCCGAAAATTGCCCAAATAAATATATATTTTTACATTTATTTATTCACCAAGCTCTGGATTAAGCGTAAGTTCTCAAAAACCTCCAAAAACTTCACGTTTTTAGCTTTTTTTTCTTCGCCGCCGGAAATAGCACATTGTTCAAAATCAGCCTATACCCCGGTGAGCTTTTATAGAGGTTCAGGTCAGTCGGCGGGTCTCCCACCGCATGCTGGTAATCCTCCGGGTCATGCCCTCCATAAAAAGTGAACGTCCCCCTCCCGTAATTGCCATGAATATACTTTACAAAATCCGTGCCTTCATTCATCGCAAGGATTGTAACATCCTTCTTCAGGTACTCCTTCTTAAATGCCGTTGTCTGCCCCATAAAGCCCCTCACCAATGCAGTATGATTTTGATTCAGCATTGTCGGCACCGGATCATACTTAGCGGAAAAATCAACCAGCTTAAAATAATCATTCTGCGGACCAAGCATCACCATATCGTTAGTCGCATCTATAGTAGAATACTCATATACGTAAGGGTTAAGCTCAATCTTAAAGTTTTCAAACGCTATATCCTCGCTGAAATCAAGTTTGCCGTTTGCCTCCTGGTCATACCCGTCACCGTCATACATTGCATCAGCTATATCGGTAAACCGCGAAGCAAGCGCAATATCATAGGTATCCGTTGCGGAGCACATCGTAAATAAAAATCCTCCATTGGAAACATATTCCTTCAGCTTTCCTACAACGGCAAGTTTCAGTTTCGATACCTTAGAAAATCCCAGCTTAGCAGCCATCTGTTCGTTAACATTTTTTTGCTGAACATACCACGGCGACATTCCGAACGTACCGAAAAATTTCCCGTATTGTCCTGTAAAATCTTCATGGTGCAGATGAAGCCAGTCATAGCCCTTCAGTTTTCCCTCCAATACTTCTTCATCCCAAAGCTTATCATAGGGAATTTCCGCATACTCAAGCACAAGCTGAACTGCGTCATCCCACGGCAGCGCATTCGGAGGAACATAAACCGCTATCTTCGCAACTTTCTCCAGACGAACCAAATCCATATTGCTTTTTTCATCCTTTACATCTGCGTAAACCTGCGCTGTTTGTGTTCCGTTAAGCAGTTCGTAAGAAACATTTTTCAGCTGGCACTCGCCTACAATTTCGGGAGAATACTCATACATAAAAGCGCCGCCTCTGTAGTTCAAGAGCCAGTCAAGCTCTCCGCCTTTTAATAAATAACGGTAAGCAATTCCGTATGCCTTTAGATGGTTTGTCTGGTCAGGTTCCATAGGAACTAAAACCTTTACCTGAGCAATAGAGGGCACTGCTATAAAAAAAATCAGAAGGGATTTTAATATATTTTTAATCACAAATAAAAATTAATTTTATTATTCAAATAAATAAGGTCAAATATAAAGGTCATTGGAATAAATGAAAATTCTTGCATTCGAGACTTCCTGCGATGAAACCTCTGCCGCCGTTTTAAATTGCGATGATAGTAACAACAAAGTTTTATCGAATATCATTTCCTCTCAATTGTTTCACTCCGAATTTGGCGGAGTTGTTCCCGAAATTGCTTCGCGTGAGCATTTAAAAAATATATCCCATATTACAAAGCAGGCGCTCGAAAAAGCAAACATTACTTTAAAAGATATTGATTTAGTCTGCGCGACTTCAGAACCCGGGCTTATAGGCGCTTTGCTTGTCGGATTAAACTATGCCAAAGCTCTTGCCTGCGCTATTAAAAAGCCTTTCGTACCTGTTAATCATATTTTATCCCATTTGTTTTCAAATATGCTTTCAGGTCAGCAGGAAAAATTTCCTTTTATAGGATTAATTGTTTCCGGCGGGCATACACTGCTCGTTCTGGTTAAAAATTATACGGATATAAAAATTTTAGGTTCAACTATAGACGACGCTGCGGGAGAGGCTTTTGATAAGGTTGCAAAAATTCTGGGACTCGGTTATCCGGGCGGACCCGTTGTTGATAGGTTTGCAAAACAAGGAGATTATAGATACCACAAATTCCCTTTGGCAATTGTTAAAGATACTGAGCATGATTTTTCTTTCTCAGGAATAAAAACATCAGTGTTATATTACTTACGTAAAATAAATTTTAACGATGTAAAAAATGACAAGCTGATTGCTGATGTGTGCGCAAGCTTTCAATATGCCGTTGTAGAAAGCCTTTACAAAAGAACACTGGATGCCTGCAAAAAGCACGGAGTGAAAATCATTTCAGTATCGGGGGGAGTTTCGGCAAACTCTGCTCTGAAAGAAAAATTTAACTCACTTAAAGAAAATGGATTCGAAATCTACTTTCCCGAAATACAGTTCTCAATGGACAATGCTGCTATGATTGGGCTGACGGGTTACTTGAAATATATAAACTCAAACAACAAAGATTATTATATAGCTGAAAGTCTGAAAACCAATGCAAAGGCGAGGCTGGATTATGAAAAGTTTGAATTAATTTAGATGCTTATTTGATTCCGGCTTTCAACGGAATGACAAACTATTTTAGAGATTAGAAAGCTGAGTTTTGTTCTGCTTTATACTTGCCTCCTTATACTATAACTAAATTTTACAATAGATTTTAAAACTGCTTAAAGTTAATTTTCATTAATAAATAATCCAATGAGCTTAAAAGCAATAATAATTTCTTTTTTAGTTTCTACTCTGATTTTACTTCTTTCTATGCTTCCGAAGTTTTTAAAAGAAAAGAAAAACTAAAGAATATCTTAAAAAATATCCTCTGTTTTTCTGTTGCGGATTTTTTCGTAGGCGCGAAGCAGACTATCGGAAAGCTTCACTATATCTATCGGTTTTAAGATAACATCATTCATTCCCACCTCAAAACACTTATTATATTCTTCTTCGAGCGCAGAAGCAGTAAGGGCAACTATATAGATGTTTCTATTATTAAATTTATCATCAGGCAGCGCTCTAATTGCAAGTGTGGTTTCAAGTCCGTCCATTACAGGCATCTGAACGTCTGTAATAATTAAATCATATCTCTGCTCTTCAATTTTTTCCAGCACTTCTTTTCCATTGGAAACAATCTCAGCTTTGTACCCAAACCGTTCGAGAACTTTTGCAATAAGTTTTTGATTAATGAGATTATCCTCCGCTAAAAGAATTTTTAACGGATACTTTTCGCTAAATACTTTATCAATCTTGTGATAACCGTTCGCTTTATGTTCTGCCTCCTGATGCGTCTTTACATCAGTGGCTTTTGCTTTAATATTGAAATAGAATACCGAACCTTTGCCGACAATACTTTCTACCCAAATATTACCTTCCATCAGTTCGCAAAGGCGTTTGCAGATAACAAGACCAAGCCCCGTGCCGCCGAACTTTCTTGTGTTTGAAGAATCAACCTGACTAAACGGCTTGAACAGCTTATTAATTTTATCCGGTGGAATTCCGATGCCGGAATCAATAACGCAAAACTTTAACTGCCATTTCTTTTCATCAAACAAATACTCTGCATCCACTTTAATTATCACTTCTCCTTTATTCGTAAACTTAACCGAATTGCCGACTAAGTTCATCAGTATCTGCCTTATGCGCACCTCGTCGCTTGAAACGATTTCAGGAGTATTTTTGCCGAAGACTCTTAGCAGCTTAATGCCTTTTTCAGTAGCCCTGATGCTTAAAGTGCTGATAACATCATCCACACATTTTATTAAATTAAACGGCTTATCTTCAAGCTCAAACTTGCCGGACTCAATCTTGCTGAAATCAAGGATGTCATTAATAATGTTAAGAAGATTTGTTCCGCTGATGCGAATCGTCTTCATATAGTCTTCTTGTTCCTTTTCAAGCTTTGTGCCGAGCAGAAGTTCCGTGAATCCGATAATCGCATTCATAGGAGTACGGATTTCATGAGACATCATAGCAAGGAATTCACTCTTTGTTTTATTAGCTTTTTCGGCAGCTACTTTCGAGTCAATTAAATCTTTTTCCTGTTTTTTTCTGTTGGTAATATCCCTTATTATTCCGCTGATAGCAATAATTTTCCCTTCATCATTTTTAATAAGTGAAGCTGTCATATAAATCGGGAAAAACGAGCCGTCTTTTTTCCGCTCAATTTTTTCTCCTGCCCATCCGCCGTCATTTGTAAGCGCTTTAAAAATGCTCTCGGAAACGTCAGGCTCATCACCGTTTACAACCGAGATATGTTTTCCGATTAGCTCATCAATTCCGTACTGATAAAGATTCGATGCAGTTTCATTATAATATAAAATATGCCCGGAAATATCGCAGATAATAACAGCATCAAGCGAGTTTTTAATACAGTGAGAAAATAGCTTCAGGCTTTCCTGTGTTTCTTTTCTTACCTTTACCTCGTCTTCGATTTTTTTCTTCTGAATAAAAAATCCCTCAATAAGCTTTGCAATTTCACTGAATTCAGAGTGCTGAAGTTTTATCGGCTGAAGCTGTGAAACATCTTCCGTTATTAAACTTTTTGAAACAGCATTTAGAGGTCTTGTTACCCATCCGTAAAGTGAGAGCAGAAGAATAATAATTAGTATAATGGAAAATACTACGTAGAGGATAAAATAGAACGTGGAGGTTTTTAAAATTTCTTTTGCAACGGGAGAATCAATTGTTATCTGAACTTTAGCAATTGGCTTATTTTCATAATCACGTATAATTTTGAAAACATTAATTATTCCGTTATCAAGTTTTTGAACCGTTTCAACTGTATCTCCGCCTGCAATTTCGACAAGGGAGGTTCTGTTTCCTGTAAGGTCAGTTAAGCCGTTCATATAGTCTCTATCCCAAAGTTTTCCCAGAAGAAAAAAACCTTGAATGGGAGTGTTTCTCGCATTATCACCTGTAACGTGAACAGTCGCGGCTTTCACTTCCATAAGTCCTTTTGTTGTATTTACAAAAAAACTTGGTGTCTTTGAAAACCTGAAAACTTCTTTTATTTTTTCTTTAGCTAAAGGAAACTCTTTGTAAGGTCCGTCAATTGAACTGTTTGAATAGATTAAGTCGGTATTCAAATCATAAACATAAGCGGCAGAATAGTTGTAGCTTTTGGCAAGAAGGAAATCAATGTTTTCTTTTGCAAATTCCCTGTCCCGTGTTTTTAGAAACTGCACCATCTCTGACCATATTGTCAAATCATAATTGGCAACTGTTTCCATCATTTTACTATTCAGTGAAACTACTTTATCATAATACTCTGCTCCCTCTTTAGTAATGTCTCCGTAAATTCTGTCAACCTTTTGCTTCTCAAGAATATTTAGCATAAATAATCCCGCTATAAAAAGCGCGACTACAACTGTCAATAATACAACAACTCTATTTCTTATGCTGCCTGTCATTCTGATGTTTGTAAAATATGTTAAAAAATTATAAAATTAAAGAAAAAAAGTAGTCATACGACTATGTTTTTTACTGCAAAATAAGAAGTGAAATTTAAGATTTTGTAAAATTTTCTAAATTGAATATAAAACTTTAAAAGGGTAATTTTGATAAATTTTGATAAATGAATATTAAGAATTTATTTCTTGCATCGCTATTTATTTCATTTGCAGTTATTGCCGGATGCAACAAAAAAGAAGAGCCTCAGCAAACATTCATTCCCCCGCCGCAGGAAACTTCATCCGATAAAGAAAAAGAATTAAAAGAAAAAGAAGAATTTCTAAAGCTGAAAGAAGAAGAGCTAAAGAAACAGGGAATTCAGGACACATCTTCAAATAAAAAAGAAATAAAAAAAGATACGCTCGCCACTGTAAAAGATACTTCAAAAGTAAAAAAGGAAGTTAAGAAGGAAGAGCAGAAAAAAAAGTTTACTGAAAAAGAAAAAGAGCTGAATAAAAAATTCAGCGACCCTAAAGCAGCAGTAAAAGATTATCTAGAATATATTAAAAGAGGTGTATCTGAAGAAGGCAGCTTTGACGGAAATATGAAGAAAGCCAGCGAAGTATGGGAATCCGGTTCTGTTGATAAATTCAAAGCAAACTATAAGAACACTAAAAAATTTGTTCTTATGACTGACCCTGAAGTGGTATCTCAGAAAGGCTCAACCGCAGTAATAAAAGTAAAAGTTAAAAAAACCGACAAAGTAAAAGGCAAAGAAGTTGAATCGGATTTGACGGTAACATACACGCTGACCGCAGACACAAACGGAAAGTGGAAAATAAAAAGCAACACAGTAAAGAAAAATTAAATTATTTAAAATATAAATGAGCGTATTAGTTAACAAAAAAACAAAAGTAGTTGTTCAAGGAATAACCGGAGGCGAAGGAACTTTTCACTGTTCGCAAATGCTCCAATATGGCACAAACGTAGTTGCAGGTGTTACGCCGGGAAAAGGCGGCACCGAATATTCAGGAAAAGGCGAAGACATGTTCACACGCCCTGTCCCTGTATTTAATACAGTAAAAGACGCTGTAGATGCTACAGGCGCAGATGCTTCAGTAATTTTTGTACCTGCTCCTTTTGCAGCAGATGCAATCATTGAAGCGGCGGATGCGGGAATTCACGTAATAGTTTGTATCACAGAAGGCATACCTACAAAAGACATGATTAGAGCTTATGATTTTGTTCAGAAAAAAAACAGCCAGGGAGGCAACGTAAGATTTATCGGACCGAACTGCCCGGGAATCATCACGCCCGATGAATGTAAAATAGGTATCATGCCGGGATTCATTCATAAAAAAGGAAGAGTCGGAGTTATTTCAAGAAGCGGTACTTTAACATACGAAGCAGTTGCGCAGACTACAGCGCTTGGATTAGGACAGTCAACCTGCATAGGTATCGGCGGCGACCCCGTTATTGGAACAAGATTCATTGATGCGATGAAACTATTCAACGAAGACCCGAACACAGATGCAATTTTAATGATTGGTGAAATCGGAGGAAGCGCTGAAGAAGAAGCAGCATATTATGTAAAGAAAAATGTGAAGAAGCCCGTCATCGGATTTATAGCGGGAAGAACTGCTCCTCCCGGAAGAAGAATGGGACATGCAGGCGCAATAATTGCCGGCGGAAAAGGAACTGCGGAAGAAAAGCTTGCAGTTATGAGAAGCTGCGGAATCATTACGGTTGAATCACCTGCTGATTTAGGAATTACCGTTAAAAATGCTTTAGATAAAAAAGCAAAGAAAACTGCTCCAAAAAAAACAGTTAAAAAATCTGCCAAGCCTGCGCCTAAAAAAGCAGAGGCAAAAAAACCTGTAAAGAAAGCAGCAGTAAAAAAATCTGTAAAGAAAGCGCCGGCGAAGAAAAAAACTACAGCAAAGAAATAAATTTAATACAAAACACAAAAAGCTCTAACTTGCACAAAATTTGATTTATGGGCTTTTGTGATTTTATGCTTTAGAGTTTAAAATTTAGGAAACACAAGTGACGACAATAAAAATAAATAATGCAAAGTTTTACGCTTATCACGGAGTTTTGGACTATGAGAAACAGTATGGAAATCTCTTTGAAGCGGATATTGAAATGCACTGCGATTTATCGGGATTAAAAGACTCCGATGATTTAGGAAAAACCGTTGATTATCTCGCCGTATATAACAAAGTAAAAAAGATTTTTCATGACGAAAAATTCCATTTAATCGAAAGCGTCAATCAAAAAATCTGCGACATGGTTCTTGATGAATTTGAACTTGTTAAGAAAGTAATTGTAAGCATCAGGAAACCAAATGCGCCGCTTGGAATAATTGATTCAGTTGAAATCAAAAACGAGAAATTAAAACTAAATGATTAAAGTTTTTCTCGGTTTGGGTTCAAATATCGGCGACCGAAAAAAGTACCTCCATGAAGCAGTTGAGGAAATAAAAAAAATCCGCTCCACGGAGATGCAAAAAATTTCCTCTATATATGAAACCGAGCCATGGGGATTTTCAGAGCAGGACGAATATCTTAATGCAGTAGTTGAAATTAAAACAGAAGTCAATTTCTCCGGGCTTTTAAAAGAGATTAAAGAGATAGAAAAAAGATTAGGGCGCGACAAAACCGATAAATGGAAATCAAGAAAAATTGATATAGATATTTTGTTTTACGGAGATACCATTCACGCTGAAGAGAATCTCCAAATTCCTCATAAACATATCGAAGACAGAAATTTCGTATTGGTACCGTTAAATGAGATTGAACCGGATTTTATACATCCGGTTTTAAGCAAAAAAATTTCTGAAATTTTAAAAAACTCGAAAGATAAATTGAAAGCAAGGTTCCATTCTGAATTTGAGTAAGGTTAGATACATAGCAATCGAAGGTGTAATAGGCGCAGGAAAAACCACGCTTTCAAAAAGACTAAGTGAATCGCTCAATGCCCAGCTTGTGCTGGAAGATTTTGACGAGAATCCTTTTCTTGAAAGATTTTACGATAATCCTAAAGCATACGCTTTCCATACACAGATTTATTTTTTATTGAGCAGATTTAAACAGCTTCAGCAGTTGAAACAGCCCGAGCTTTTTCACGAGTACATAGTAGCGGACTACATCTTTGAAAAAGATAAAATTTTTGCTTACTTAAACCTGCATGATGACGAACTCAAGCTATACGAAACTATTACATCTAACATAGAAAAATCCGTGGTAACACCTGACCTTATTGTATATTTACAATCCACTACTGACAGACTGATGAACAACATAATGTACAGAAACAGAAGCTACGAGCAGAACATGTCGCGTGAATATATTAATGACCTTAATGAAGCATACAATTATTTTTTCTTCAGATACAGAGGAAGCAAAGTGATGATAGTAGATACTAACGAAGTAGATTTTTTAAACAACGAGCAGGATTACCAGAATCTATTAAGCGAAATCCTGAAATCAGACCACCCTTCTCTTTCTTATTTCAACCCTGCTTCAAAGAGGATTGCCAAATGATTAGATACTTTGCCATAATAATTATAACAGTTTTTGTTTACTATACGATTAAATTTATTGGCAGAGTTTTTTTAAACAGTATGACAAAAAAGACTTCTCAGCCGCCTGACTATTCCGCTGCGAAACCGAAACACAACCTTGATAAATCAAAGGCAATAGACGCTCAGTTTGAAGAATTAAAATAACTGAATTGGCGCTAAAACTACTAAAATCAATTTCAAAAAAACGGAACATCAGCGCTGGAAAAATTTCCCCTGATAAAATCAAAAACATTTTGATTGTCCGCCAGCACAACCAGCTTGGCGATATGTTATGTTCCCTTCCTTTATTTGCCGCTGTTCGGAAAAAATTTAGCAATGCTGAAATTACACTTGTCGCTTCGCCTGATAATTTTGAGATATTGAATTCCCCTTCCAATAAGTATATTGACCACATCATACTTTACAAGAAAGATTCTCCGAAAAGTTTATTGAGCTTTTACAATAAATTAAAGAAAAGAAAATACGATATTGGTATTGTGCCTTCAACGGTTTCATTTTCCAAAACATCTCATTTGATTAATCATCTTTCAGGAGCAAAAATCAGAGTCGGAGTTTCAAAAACTTTGACAAAAGACGGGCATATGATTAACGAAAGCGATTTTTTACTTGATATAAAAAAAGAATTCAGCTGGGATAAGGAGAAAATTCATCAATGGCAAAGAAACCTCTCCATAGGAGAGGAGATAGGATGCCGGCTTTCGCAGGAAGAAATTCAAAATGTCTCACTGAATTTAAGCAGGAGCGAAATTTCTTTTGCTGAAAAATTTTATTCTTCATATTTTTCAAATGACGATAATATCTTTATCGGGCTGCACATAGGAGCCGGCAAACCTCCCAACAGATGGAGCGCAAAAAATTTTGTTGAACTGGCAAAAAAGCTGACTGAAAATAAGAAAGTAAAATTATTGGTTAGCATAGGTCCTATGGATTATGAAGCTGCAGATGATTTCAAAAGGCAGGCTGCAGCGCAGAAATTAAAAATGGTTTTTATAGAAAATGAGAAAATACGAAATCTTGCTGCAATTCTTTCCAAGCTTGATTTATACATAACAAATGATACCGGAACCATGCATGTCGCAGGATTTGTGAAAACAAAATTGATTTCTCTTTTTGGACCTACACCCGGATGGGAGTGGGCGCCGAGATTTGCGAATCAGCACTATCTGCAATCCGCTTCCGGTGATATAAATGAAATTTCCCCCGTAGAAGTATTTAAAGAATCACAAAAAGTTTTAAAATTAATATTTTAAGAATTGGAAATCTTAGGCGCAATTGATATAGGAACAAACTCGTTTCATTTAGTAGTCGCTAAAATTAACAGCAACAAAACCTTCACCGTCCTTACAAAGGATAAGGAAGTTGTAAGGCTTGGCAACGCTTCAAATGATATGAAATATATTTCGGAAGAAGCAATGCTAAGAGGAATTTCTGTTCTTAAAAGATTCAAGCTTGTATGCCAGTCATTTGAAGCACAAAAAATAAGAGCTGTTGCAACAAGCGCAACCCGTGAAGCGCTGAACAGAGATGAGTTTATTCATAGGGTAAAAAATGAAACAGGTATAGAAATTGAGGTGATTTCAGGAACCGAAGAAGCGCGGTTAATATATTTAGGCGCGCTGCAGGCATTGCCGATTTATAATGATAAAGTTCTTTTAATAGATATTGGAGGCGGAAGCACAGAGTTTTTAATAGGAAAAAGGGGAAATATAAAATACGCTAACAGCATAAAGCTTGGCGCTGTAAGAATGACGCAAAAATTTTTTACAGATGACAAAATTAAAAAAAGCGCTGTCGAAGAAGCACGGCTTTTTGTAAAAGGAGTCATCACGCAGGTTTCAAGGGAGATAAAGAATGAAGAGGTTGACTTAGTAGTCGGAACATCCGGCACGATAACCAATATCGGTTTCATTATCAGGGCTGACGATAAATTTGAATTTGAAGACAGCATAAATATGAACAGGTACACTTACGATAAAGCAGGGTTAGAATCGGCAGTAAAAAAAATTTTAAAAGCTGAAACACACAGCGACAGGCTGAAAATTCCCGGTATTGACCCGAAACGTTCTGACATTATTACTGCCGGCGCGGTAATATTGGAGCAAATTTTTGAAGAGCTTAAAGTGAAGAAACTTACAATTTCAAATTACGCTCTCCGCGAAGGAATAATTTTCGATACAATATCAAATTACGCAGGTGAAGATGTATCGGTACATTTATCAAATGTGAGGTATAAAAGTGTCATAAGTCTTGGAGAAAAAATGAACTATGACGGAAAACATGCCGAGCAGACAAGAAGCATTGCCGTTAAGATTTTTGATTTTCTCAGCGGAAGATATTCACTAAGTGAAAATGACGAGGAATGTCTCGAGGCTGCATGCCTGCTGCATGATATAGGCTATTTCATTTCTCACTCTCAGCACCACAAACATTCTTATTATATAATAAGAAATTCAGAATTGCTCGGCTTCAACGAAAATGAAATTGAATTGATAGCAAATATTTCCCGCTACCACAGGAAATCGCACCCGAAAATAAAACATGAAAACTTTAACAAACTGGATATTGAAACTCAGGATAAAATAAGGAAACTTTCGGGAATATTACGAATAGCGGACACATTGGATAGAAGCCACAAATCACTTGTGAACTCGCTTTCATTGCGAATTGAGGAGAATACCTTAGTTATTACAGTCGGGACTAAAAATAATCAGGAACCTGTTCTCGAAATATGGGGCGTAAACCTGCGTAAAGAATTATTTGAAACTTCGTTTGGATTGAACGTGAAAGTCCAATTTGAAAAAAATTAACCTACTTTATACCCGCGCAAAAATCTTTCCATTTTGTTTTTATTTTTTGATGCTTTAAGAAAAGCAGCATTCATTTCTTTGAAAGATTTTTTTCTTTTATAAATCAGTTCATCTATAATTTCAAACGCGTTATTATCCGAAATGTAATTTCCATAATACGCCTGCACAAGTTCGCTTGCAAGCTTTGCTTTTGAATCCATCACTTCAATAAGCCTTTCATCGGGGGAATCCTTAGTTCCGTCAAGATAAATAATATTAAAATATCCGCCGACTCCCATATTGAAGCGCGCTGCCGCATTAGTTGCCCGGATAAGCTGGATAATTCCTTCAACCCTGTCAATTTTATTTCTTCTCTCACTGACGGTTTTCACGCCGGAATAAGCTGCAAAAATTATCTGGGAAGCATCCGAGCCGGAGCCTACGGTTTCAAAAATGCTCGGCACTAAATCAATTGTCATATCCGTTTTCATATTCAGCTTGAATATTTTAAACTCCCCTGTCTCATCAAATCCGCAGACAATTGCTGCGTTAAGAAAAACTCCGTCTGCCTCTTCAGCGTCCTTCCAGTTTATTAATCCGAAAACTTTATCTTTAACATCCTTCTGGCTGATTTCGATTTTTTTATTTTCCCTGTCGTTGTAAAATCCCTGATTAAAATCTTTGCTTTCAAAGCTGAAATATCCTTTGATAATATCATTCACATGCCTGTGCTTTACCTTCATCATTTCTTCAAATCCGATTTGAGCAATTTCATCAATGGTTTTTAAATGCTCAATTCTTTCTCTTGTTTTATTTTTAAGCTCCTCATATTCCCTCGTAATCCTTAACTTCATGCCCTTGCGGACTTCGTCTCCGATTGCAGTTGTGCCCGTTCCGCCGTATAAAACTTCCAGCTTGAGAGCTTTCCTGATTGAAGTCGGGACAATCTGCTGAATTTTATCCGAAGACATCATTCTTCTTACATCACCGATTGTTGTCTGCTCATCGCAGCACATAGCTCCTGTATTTTTATCAAACTTTATTGCGTTAATTACTGTCATGGCTTTGCTAAAAAATTTTTAATTATACTTTATATCCTCTCAGGTAAAGATTTAGCTCTTCTTTGTTTTTACACCCGGCAAACATTTCCTTTTCCAAATCATCCAGCCTTGGGTTTTTGGTAAAAAATATTTTTTCGATTAAATGAAAACATGTTTCCTTTTTGATGAACCCCTTATCATAGGCAGATACGATTTCCTTAGCTAACTGCGATAAATCCCCTGTAATTTCCAAAAATCTTTCCTTGTGGGTTTTCCCTTTTCCGTTTATATAAATTATGTTGTAATATCCGCCGACTTCATTGCTCCGTTCCAGAGTTGTATTGGTAACTCTTATTAGTTCTACAATTCCGAAAACTTTGTCAATCCCGTCTCTTCTTTGATTTAGGACAAGCGAGTTAATAAGGTTTGTAAAATAAAGCGAAGTAGAGGTTGAACCTGCTCCCAGCGCATTATACAATCCTGTAGAAAGATAAAATTGCGTTGAGCCTCCGTAAAAATCATACGAGCAGAATCCGCTGCTGTCTGTTCCGATAACCATTCCGCTGTTATCAAAAATATCTTTACAGCCCGGCGCTCCATCGTTTGTAATTATTTTCAAAGCCTTGCTGATAACCTTCTCTTCTTTTATCTCAATCTTTTTTTCATCCTGCATGTAATGCCCGCGGATGAGGTCTTTTGCCGTAAAGCCGAAAAGACCGTATAATTTTTTATCAACTTTATCTCTCGTTACTTCCTGAAAAACTTCAAATGCTATTCTGCCGATTTCCTCAACAGAGTTAAAACCATCCTTTGCATCATTCGTTCTTTTATAAAGAGCAAATTTCTTCGACAGCTCATTTTTCGTTTTTATTATTACTTCATTAGTAAAAGCAATTGCCCCGGTTCCCCCGTAAATTGCCTCTATTCCAAACTCATTGCTCATTTCTTCCGTGAGCAGCGACTGAAGGCAATCTGCTATCTGCGCCCTTCTTCTACCGAGGATATAATATTCTTCATCTGTTATTATCGCCCCTGAATAGCTGTTAAACTTCAAGGAATTTACTAAACCCATAACCTTATTTTGATTTTCTTACTTTCTTATAATTAATTTTTCTTTTCTGATTAAAAGCTGAAATACCTTCTTTCACTTCACCTGAAAGATTGTGAATCGAAAGCCAGTCCCTCGCATGACCTATTGTAGTGTGCCATGAAACATCGCGCCAGTAATTCAGCTGCTGCTTTGCATAGCGCAAACATTCGGGTAATTTGTTGAATAATTTCTCTGCCATAATATCAACTGCTTCATCAAGCTTTTCATAAGGCACAACCTGATTTACAAGCCCCCAATCGAGAGCTTTAACAGCAGGAATTTCCTCGCACAAAAACAGAATTTCTCTGGCTCTTCTATCACCGACAAGTATCGGCAAAAACTGCGTAGCGCCTGCTGCTGCAACGCTTCCTCTGGCTGCCCCGACCTGCCGGATGATAATATGGTCTGCGGCAATTGCAAGGTCGCAGCTCATATTAAGTTCATTCCCGCCCCCGACTACCATTCCGTTTAAGCGCGCAATCGTCGGTTTACCGATATTACGCATTACTTCATGAAGCTGGATAAACTCGTACATCCATTTGTAGTAGTCATTAGGATTGCCAAGAAAATATTTTTGCTGTTCGTCGAGGTCAGCGCCGGTTGAAAAAGCGCGTTTTCCTTTTCCCGTAAGAACTACAACAGCGATTTTATCATCCCAGGCAGCATCTTTAAAGCATAAGATAAGCTCCTGTATCGTTTCTAAATCAAGACAATTGAGCTTTTTTTCGCGGTTAATTGTAATAACAGCTTTATAGTCCTTCTTTTCGTAAATTAAATTTTTTAGCTTGGATTTTTTAGGTAAGTAAGACTGAAATTTATCGGACATATGTGTGGTTAAAAATATATAAGTAACAATTACAGAGAAAAAATAAAAGTTCTAAATTCTTACATATCCAAAAAAATATACCTCACTAATAATTACTTGACTTATACTGACGTTTTATCTAATTTAATCCTGACTCATTTCAAGCAATTTAACACAGGTAAAAATGGAAAATTTCGATGATCTTGATTATTATGACTCAAACAACAAAAACGATGATGAAAAAAAGAGAATCTCAAAATTAGAAGAAGAAACTCTTAGCAACTTAGACGCAGAAAATCTTGAAGAGCTTGTAAATCTTTATTTTGATAAAGCAGACTTTGAAAAGGCGCTCAACTATGTAAATGTGCTCCTCGATTTATACCCCTACTCCACTGACGCTTGGCACAAAAAAGCATTGATTCTTGACAGCCTTGGAAGATTTGATGAAGCAATTGAATTCTTCGATAAAGCTCTCACGCTAAACCCGAACGACATTGACCTCTATATAAACAGAGGTGTCGCGCTTGATAACTCCGAAAATTTCGAAAAAGCAATCAGCAATTTCCAAAAAGCACTTTCCTTTAATCCCGAAAATCTTGATGCAATGTTCAATCTCGGATTGACGTTTGAGAAAATGGAGAGATTTTCAGAAGCAAGCGAATGCTTTGAGAAAATTATTAAGCTCTACCCGGAAAATATTGATGCTTATTACGAGCTTGGCTATTGCTACGATTTTCTTGAAAGACTTGATGAATCACTTGTCGCTTATGATATGCACCTGAATAAAAATCCTTTAAACTTTAACTGCTGGTACAATAAGGGAATTGTCCTTAACCGGATGGGGCGCTATATGCAGGCTATTGAAAACTATGAAATGTGCCTCGCAATAAAGAGCAACTTTGCGCCGGCATGGTATAACTGCGGAAATGCTTATGCCTCCATAGGAAGATTTTATAAAGCAATAGAGTATTACCAGACTTCTTTAAAGTTTAAAAAAGATAATTCCTTTGCGCTCCAAAATCTCGGAAATTCGTTTGAAGAAATCGGAGAGTATAACGAGTCAATAAAATATTTTTCAGAAGCAATAAGATATGATGTTAAGAATTACGAATCATTTTACGGACGGGGAAACTGTTACTTCAATCTGAAAGAATATGAAAAAGCCATTGAAGATTTAAAATCGGCTTTGGTGCTTTGTAAAGATTATTCTGATATTTGGTATCTCAAAGGCGATGCCGAGTTTGCTTTAGGAAAGCTTGATGAAGCAAAAAAAAGCTATGAAACCGTTATAAACCTCGACAATGATAATTATGATGCGTGGTTTGATTACGGATGCGTGCTTTGCGACCTAAAGAACTACGATGATGCTATCAAAGCGCTTGATGAAAGCCTGAAATTAAATCCATCGTGGGCAGACCCGCATTTTGAAAAAGCAAAAATCCATTTTTCATTGGGAAATCTGGAACAGGGAGTTTTCTCATTAGAGCATGGATTTAAGTTAAGCCCCGAAGAAAGATTTGAATACGATTTTAATAACGACTGGCGAAAGATTCTTGAGTTCTTAACTCAAAGGTAATAACCCCAAATAAAATATTAATACGTCAAAGGCGCTTTCACAGCGCCTTTTTTGTTTGGAAAAAAATTATACAGAGACACAAAATTTTACTTCTACACGACCGTATTAACTTCCCTAAAACAAAAAAGACGCATTGAACGCGTCTCTACTTACAATTAAATCTCAATACCCACTACTCAATACTCAATACTCATCAAGACTTCAATCTCACATCGTACAATTTCTTTTCTTTAATCTGAACAATTCTTTTATCCTTCATCTTCCGTACAATTTCAAAATTATGAGTTGAAAGAATTACCGCCGTCCCGAAAAGATTTATTTCGTTTATCAGCTTTATTATTTCCATTGATACAAACGGGTCAAGATTTCCCGTCGGCTCGTCTGCAATCAAAAGCACAGGGTCATTAATAATTGCCCGCGCTATTGCAAGGCGCTGCTGCTCTCCGCCGGATAAATCATAGGGCATTTCATTTACCTTATCAATCAAACCGACTTTTGATAAAGCGTCAAACACCTTTCTTTTAATAAATTCCTTTTTCATCCCCTCTATATATAACGGCATTGCAGCATTTTCAAAAACGTTTCTGTCGTGCAGAATTTTGAAATCCTGAAACACAACTCCAAGCTTCCTTCTTAAAAACGGAATTTCTTTTTTTTCTATCCTTGCAGAATTAAAATTATCAACCACAACATTTCCCCTCGTAGGAAACAGCTCAAGATAGATTAACTTCAAAAGAGTGCTCTTCCCTATTCCGCTCTCGCCGACAAGAAAAACAAATTCGCCTGCATTGATTTTCAAATCAATATTATCAAATACCTGCTTGTTCGGATATGAATATGAAACGTTCTGAAATTCTATCATGATACTACAAATAAGTTACGGTTTTTTGCAATTTTTCTTGCGAGTTTAATTGCCTTTAGAGTGCTTTTTATATTTGCTACTCCCCTGCCTGCAATATCATAGGCAGTGCCATGGTCCGGTGAAGTGCGGACAAAGTCAAGACCGGCTGTAAAATTTACACCTTTATCGAATGCAAGCATCTTAAACGGAATCAAGCCCTGATCGTGATACATAGCAAAGGTTAAGTCATAATTTTTATATTTTCCCGTTGCAAAAAAGCCATCGGACGGGAATGGTCCCTGTATATTGAACCCAAAATCCCTCAGTTCCTTTATTGTCGGGAGAATAACTTCTTCTTCTTCTTTTCCTATCATTCCGCCATCGCCGGCGTGAGGATTAAGCCCCAGCACAGCAATACGAGGCTCGACCTTTTTAAAATCTTTTATCAAAGAATTATTGATAAGGATAATTCTTTCAATCAGTTTCTCCCTTTCAATTTCAGCTTTTACTTTCTCAACAGGTATATGAATCGTTGCAAGCGATACAGCAATTTTTTTTGAATACAGAATCATCGCAGAAGCAAAGGCATTCGAGAGCGAAGTGAGCATTTCAGTGTGTCCGTTGAAATTATAGCCCCCTAAATTTAATGCTTCCTTTGAAATCGGCAAAGTAACTATGGCATCTGCCTTTTTCTCAAGGCACATTTTAGCTGCCGCCTTGATGCAGTCGCCGGAATACTTGCCCGATGATTTATCAATCTCGCCGATTTTCACATCAAATTTAGGTGATGCAGGAATTTCACAAATAAGCTCCGACGGAATTTCATTCAGGTTAAAAATCTGAGCGTAATAATCCAATATTTTTTTTGAGCCTGCAATTTTTAAATTGAAGACCATAAAAAAATTTGTCTCGTTGTAAATTTTCAGAAGAATTTCAGGACCAACACCGTTTGCATCACCCTGCGTCAGCAGAATGAGCGGCTCGTTCGATTTATGCTCTTCGGGACCGGATTTTATTACGCTTACTAATTTCATTTATCTTCTACCTCGGTAACTTCAGCATCTGCCCAAAGCCCTTCGAGGTTATAAAATTTTCTTACATCAGGTAAAAAAATGTGCGCTACAACATCCACAAAATCGAGCAGTACCCAATTTAGATTCGAGTAACCTTCATTGTGCCACGGCTTTTCATCCATCTTTTTGGTTTCTTTCATAATGTGGTCGGCAATTGCCTTCACCTGCGTATCGGATGAGGCAGTGCATACAACAAAATAGTCTGATACCGTAGTTAATTTTCTTATATCAAGAATTCTTACTTCGGCGCCTTTTTTTTCTATAATTAACTTTGAAATTTTCTTAGCAAGTTCAGTAGAGTTTTTCGTCATTTGGTTTTCTCTAAAAATGGTTTTAAATTCTTGAAGTCTTTCCCGATTACAACTGTTACATCGAGGTAAAGGCTTTTATTTATCTGCTGGGTGATATTACTCTCGTTTACGCCTAACGCAGAAGCCACTGCATAAGCCGTTTTTTTATCTCCCTTTCTGTCTATGATAGTAGTTTTTTCAAAATCCTTGTACTTGCTGTTCCCCATTTCGACCACATCAAATCCTTTTTTCCTCAGGAATTCCGTAAACTTAGATGCAATGCCCGATTCAGTCGTTCCGTTTTGCACGTCCACCTGCGCTGTCAGGTTCGGCTGGTTAGTTATCTTGCTCGTATCAGTAACCTGCGCGGGATTTTTTTCTTTAGATTTTATTGAGTTTGTTACCAGAGAAAATGTAAGGTAGCCGACAACTACAACAAGGATAATTATTACTGAATTAAGCAGGTAATTTAAAAAATTCTTTTTCATTAAATACTCAGGTTCTAAAAATAAAAAAACCGGAACGAAACTACTTCCGGTTTTAACAATTGCCGATATTTAAAATTTTCTATCTTCCGTAAATGCCATTATAAAAAGGATTGTAATATCCGTACGGGTCATTTTGCAAATTTCTGTATTCAAATTTCAAATATGAGTTATCTGAAATTTTGTAGTCAACCGATGCCCTTGATAAAAACACGCCTGAAAAATCTTTCTGCATCTGGTTTGAATAGCTTGCTCCGTGAACAGAGCTTGCAAACGGAGAATACTGCATGGAAACATCTGCGCTTACGGAAAGTTTATCGTTGAACTTATAATTCATTGAGTTCGTGTAGGTCGTGAGAGAGATATTTCCGTAAGAAGAGCTTAGCATCGAAACGTTAAAAGAATGAGACATCGAGAAATTTTTCGGGTTGAAAAACCCGAGTATCAGATTTCCCGTAGTGGAAGCATAAGGATTCTTCTTCGTTTCAATAGGTTTGAACTGAGAGAAACCGGTATTAATAATTACAAGGGATAATACAACAATCAGAAAATGTTTCATTAATGATATTAGTTAGTGTAAAATTCATTGATTATAACAGAAATGTCAATGTAAAAATTCAATTTAAATCGTTTATTCTCACTTAAAATTTTCATATCTTAGTAACCTCTCTATCATTTAATTCACTTTACAAAATATAGTTCCCAATGTCATTGGATTTAAGCATTCTCAACGAAGAACAGAGAAGAGCAGTTGAAGAAATTGAAGGACCGAGCATAATCATAGCCGGCGCCGGAAGCGGTAAAACAAGAGTTCTAACTTACAAAATAGCGCATCTCATCGAATCAGGTGTCAGCCCCTATGAAATTCTTGCGCTGACATTCACAAACAAAGCAGCAGCCGAAATGAAAGACCGTATCGGCAAGCTGGTGGAAATCAACGCCGATAGAATCTGGATGGGCACGTTTCATAGCATCTTTGCGCGCATTCTCCGGTTTGACGGGGAAAAAATCGGTTTCGATAGAAACTTCACAATTTATGATTCTGACGATTCTGCAAATGTTGTAAAGCAGATAATGCAGAATAAAAATATGTCTATTGAAAACCCCACGCCGAAAAGTATTCATTCGGAAATCAGCAAGCAGAAAAATAAACTCATCACACCCGAAGCGTATTCGATGTACGCGAAATCGCCTTTTGAAAGACGAGTTGAAGAGATTTATCCCGTTTATCAGGAAACTTTACTGAAAAGTAATGCAATGGATTTTGATGACCTGCTGATGAAACCAATTGATTTATTTCATAACAATCCCGACGTTCTTGATAAATATCAGGAGCGTTTCAAATTCATTTTAGTTGACGAGTATCAGGATACAAACCGCGCGCAGTATCAGATTGTAAAAATGCTTGCGCAAAAATATAAAAATATTACGATAGTCGGAGACGATGCGCAGTCAATTTATAAATGGCGCGGCGCGGAGATACAAAATATTTTTGATTTTGAAGAAGATTTTGCCGGCAGAAAAATTTTTAAGCTGGAGCAAAACTACCGCTCCACAAAAAAAATCCTCGCGCTTGCAGATGATGTAATAAAGCGCAACAGGAAACAGTTCAAAAAAGATATTTGGACCGATAACCACGACGGCGAGCAGGTCGTCCTGCTTGAAACAATGTCCGATAAAGATGAAGCATACAAAGTTACCCGATACATCACCGAAGAAATTTATAAGCAAAAATATAACTTCAAAGATTTTGTAATTCTCTACCGCACAAATGCGCAATCGAGAATTATAGAAGACTCCTTACGCCATAACGGCATTCCGTATCTTATTGTCGGCGGCATACGTTTTTATCAGAGAAAAGAAATTAAAGATATAATTGCTAACTTAAGAATAGTTGTAAACCCCAATGATAATGAATCACTCATTCGTATCTTGAACATAAAAGAAGGGGTTGGAAAAACGACTATTGATAAATTGAGTAAAGCTGCAGAGTTGGAAGGCAAGCAGCTCATCGAAATTATTAAAAACATTGATGATTATCCTGAGTTCGGCGGTCGCGCAAAAATTTTGCTTTCGGAAGTATGGAAGTTTGCATCAAAGTACAAATATCTTAAAGACGAAATGTCCCTCACCGAGCTTGCAAAAAGCATCATTGATGAAACGGGCTTAATGTATAAACTTCGTCTTGAAAACACTCTCGAGTCAGAGGAGCGCTTAAGCAACTTGCAGGAATTAATTTCAGCAATCGCCGAGTATGATGATAATACCGATGACGCAACGCTGGAAGGATTTTTACAGGAAGTTTCGCTCGTTGCCGATATTGATACGCTCGATGAAAAAAAGAATGCTGTAACGCTTATGACAATTCACGCTGCAAAGGGACTTGAGTATCCCGTTGTTTTTATTACGGGACTTGAAGAGGGGCTTTTCCCTTCGATGAATTCCATTTCCTCGCAGGAAGATATTGAAGAAGAGCGCCGTCTGTTTTACGTTGCCGTTACCCGCGCAAAAAATAAGCTCTATCTTTCTTATGCAAATATGCGCTATCGCTTTGGAACGCCTTCGTATCAGATGAAGTCTAAGTTTATCAAAGAAATTTCCGATAATATTTACAGCGAGCATATTAAGTACGAAGGAATGAAAATTCCGCAGGCAAAAAAAGCCACGACTTCGCAAGGATACAGAAGCCAGAGCATTTCAGTTGCCTTCAACGCAAACAAAGCTGCATATAAAAAGGAAGAGAATTTTTCACAGGCAGAAGATACTTTCTCCGACATTAAAAAAGGCGTGATTGTAAATCACAGCACGTTCGGCAAGGGCAGAGTGCTTGATGTTACCGGCAAAGGCGTTGATAAAAAAGCAGAAATTTATTTTGATGATATTGGCTTGAAGAAAATTGTGCTGAAGTATGCGAAGATGACCGTCTATAATTCTGAATTATGAATTATGAATTGATTACTATGGGATAGAATACGTTTGAAATCTAAAAATTTGAAATCTGAAATTAACTTAATCTTATTTCTTATATTAAATTTATAATTCATAACTCATAATTTATAATTCATAATTAAAAATATGAACTGGTTACTCAAAAGTGAGCCTGACGTTTACAGTTGGGACGACCTCGTAAAAGATAAAAAAGCCGTGTGGGACGGCATCAATAACAACGCCGCGCTGAAGCACATGCGCGATATGAAAAAAGGGGAGCTGTGCATTATCTATCATACGGGAGATGAGCGGCAGGCAGTCGGTATTGCTGAAATTACAAAAACGGTTTATCCCGATCCCAAGCTTGACGACCCAAAAAGATTAGTATTCGATATAAAGCCGAAGAAGAAATTAAAAAATCCAATCGGCATTGCCGATATAAAAGCCGACCCGTTTTTTAACGACTGGCTCTTCGTAAGAATAGGAAGGTTATCCGTTGTTCCCGTTACAGATGAACAGTGGGAAAAGCTGATGAAAATGGCGGGAGAGTAATTTAGAATTATGTCCCGCTAAAGCGGGATTTGATAACTGATAAAATTCAGAATTATGAATTACAAATAAAGTGTTTTCGTTACTAAGCTCCTGCTTCGTAACGAAAAACACCGCCGTTGTTGGTCTCTGACCAACAACCACAATACAGTAGAGACGCAATACTTTGCGTCTCTAACACAACTCATGAAAGACGCATTTAATGCTGCCCGCCTAGACTTGGCGGGGTCTCTACAAACACCAAACGACATCTGAAAACTACTTCCCCTTTCCTAATAATTTGTAACCTCTTCTTTCATCCCAAAAATATTATATTAAATATTAATATTAGATCACGCGCCGCCTCATTTCACTCAGCGCTTCCGGCAAGGAAGGAATTATGCGAAGCAAGTTTTTTACTCCCAATTTTCTTACTTCGAAACGGTCTAAAAATAAGGATAAGCTGTTTTAAATAATTGTAACTCGGATAATTTGGATTTTGCAATCCATATTCCGGTAAAACATTTTTCTCAGGCAGGTAAGCTGTTCCCCACAGCCAATCCCACAAAGATAATTTCGTTGCGAAATTTACTCCGCACTTTGAATATGCCTTATGATGATGCCATCTGTGAAGCTGCGGTCCGTTAAAAATGTAAATTAAAGGTCCGTGATTTACCCTGATGTTTGAATGATTATACATTCCCCACACAGAATCCAAAGTAGCTTTTATTATTGGAACCTCCGGGCTTGCCCCTAAAAGAATAATCGGCGCAAACTCAAAAGTTTGCGCAATAAGAATTTCAATCGCATGAGAACGCGAGCCTACAAGCCAGTCAACTTCAGGAGTCGCATGCGCCGCCTCGTGTGTTCTCCAAAAAAATTTATTAGAATGCTGCAAACGATGAAACCAGTATTGCCAGATTTCATGAATCAAAAAGAAAAAAATTATCTGAATAATTAAAGGAAATTTAGAAGCAATTTGAAAATGTGAGAAACCTGTCCACGCATCAAGCGCTTGAATAATATTAGCAATAAGAATTCCGCAAAAATAGCTTTGAACAATTGTGTACCAAAATAAATCCATCCAATAACCTTCGCGGAAAATTTTATACCCTTTTTGATAGGGTATAATTCTTTCAAGGATTGTGAGAACTATTGCCCATAAAATTATAATAATTGCAGACGAGATGGCTAATGTCATAAGAAATACTTAAACAATTTCTTACTCCCTGAGCCATTTGAGAGCGAGTTTATAAAAATAATACTAATAAATTTAATTAGCAAACTCTTTGAATCTCAGCATATAAATTCTGGAATTTTTTTATTCAAAAAACTAGCCTAATTAAATTATGCCGTCGTTGCTGGTCTCTGACTAACAATTAAAAATTTGTAGAAACCCTGCCAAGTCGGGGCAGGCAGCGATACTCGCCTCTCCCGTACATATAAACGAGACGCAAAGTATTGCGTCTCTACGAACAACCAACAACGGACAACCAATAACGAACAACCAATAACGAATAACTGACAACGAAAACTCCTGTCAAGCCAATTCAAAAAAAATTCACCTATTACTGCTAATAGGCAGCTTCCGGTTGTTTTCATATTTCATAATAACTAAATTACCCGGAAGTTTTTTTAAACTAAAACGAGGAAAAATACAATTATGTACAACATGAACGTAAAAATGAAATTCATCGAAATGAGGGCGGCGGGAATGCCGATGTATAAAATCGCCGATGAAATAGGAGTGCACCGCGTTACCTTAATACGCTGGAATAAAGAGCTTGCCGCTTATATTTTAATTGCAAAGCAGGATATTGTTGACGAGCTTCTGCTGGAAAACAACTGCATAAAGTTAAAGCGCACTGAAGTGCTCTCAAGACATCTCGCAAAGATGTATGAGAAGCTTGATATGTACGCAGAGCAGCCGGAAAAAAGCGCGGAGTACGGCAAAACACTTGATAACATTTCAAAGCTGACACGCCTGCTGCTGATGGAAACATCAAGCCGCGGACCGGAGAATGTTTTGCTGGATAAGCACGACGATGAAAAAGCTTCGGTTGGAATTACAAGCGCGCTGCTGGTAACGGATAACGAAAAATTTGACAGGTACAGCGAAGGCGATAATTCGGAGTATAAGCCGGAGATTGAAAAATATGAAAATAATCTTACTCTGAAAACGGGAGAGATGCTGCACACGGGCGAAGAAAGCATTCAGAATATTTTTGATAAGCATCCTGTGCTACAGGAAATTTTTAACAGGAGCATTAAACGCAGCTCGGAAAAAATCAAAGCTGAAATAATTTATAACGAAAATGAAAAAGCATCGCCAAGGATGGATTATGCAATGTGAGCTAAATTTTGTAATGGGGAAATAGTAATAATCAGGATTTTCAAAATCTGAATAAAAGAATTGCAACTTGAAATTTGAAACCGAAAAGAATGTTACTTTTTTGTTACTATTAGTAACACAATACCGTGCTTTGAATAGAAATATTTTAAAAAATGGAAGCGATTTTCCCTTCCTTTTTAAAGAGGGGGTCAGAATGTTACAAAAATGTTACTCTTAACTGTTCCGACGCAGGAGCATCGGAACAAGAAGTAAAATGTTACAATAATGTTACTTTGTTCAATTAACAATTAGGAATTAGAAATTAACAACGAGCAACGAATAACGAACAACTAACAACGAGCAACTGACAACTATCAACTAGCAACTAAATCAGATTTCTTCCTGAACTTTTCCGGGATAACAATCTCAACTTCCCTCTGCGGTTTCGGGAAAAACCCGCTAGTGCTATGACCAATGTTCTGCTCGCGTAGATGCTTTTGCAGCTCAAGCTGAACGCGGATTTTTCTTTCGTACTCCTTCAGCTTTTCTTCGATAGTAAGTATCTTGTTCTTTTTTGCGACCATGTCTTCGCGGTAGCGTTTTAAGAAGTAGCTTATGGTTTCAATACGGATTTTTATAGCGCCCGTCGGTTTGTTCTCATCAATATCTTTGAATGAGAAATAAGGTGTTCCCGATGACTCGACAATTTCCTGAACTACAGTATAAATCGGCGCATCGTGTCCGCACTTGAACGAAGAAAGCTCAAGCGCAACTAAGTTAGGATGACGCGCAGTAAATTTTGAAGCCCAGACCTTGCGGGATGTATTTTCAGAGTAAGAATTTTTCCATACGTCTTCAATATCCATGGGCGAGCGGATAATTCCGGCTCTTACTTCATCGCCAAAAAGATTTTCAAGGGTTTCGTCGTCCGTGGGCAAAGCATCCTGAAAGAAAACCGGATAGCCGAGCTTCTGGAACTCTTCAAGAATTTCGTGATTAATACCTGGGTCATTGTGATAAGGTCTGCCTAAAAGAACAATACCTATTCTGTCTTCGCGTTCAAGCTGATTAAGAACTTCCTTTGATTTCCATTTCAGGTCATCAAAGAACCGGCTCAATGCTTTGTATCCTTCTTTAACGGCGCGTTTGTTTTCTTCCTCTGAAAGCCCGAGGCGTTCATGAAATTCTTTATATAATTGTCGTGCTGTAAGCTGTTCATTATTAAGCTGAATGAAGGGACACAGATATTCAAGTCCCGACTCCTTAAACAAATCACCTTCCTTAGTGAAGGCAGCTTTTGCCGCTTCTATAGTTGCAGTGATTGTTGGGCAGGCAGTATGTGCCTGAGCATATTCTAAATCCGATGGCATTGTATCAACAATCGGTGCAAAAATAAAATCTAACTTTTTCTTTTTATGTTGTACGTAAACAAGATTATGAACATGAGGGATAGCAACTTTCGAAGGAAAACACGGGTCAATGCTTCCGCGTTTTGCTCCGGCTTTATACATTTCTTCAGAGGTATATTCGCTGAATACAAAATTTCCCAGCTTAATGCCAAGCGACTCAAAATATGCAGTGAAGAACGGAGTATGCGAATACATATTAAGCAGACGCGGCATTCCGATAACAATTTTTTCGCGCTGCGAAATTTTTTCAAGCTGTTTTGAAATATGCTCTTCGGCTTGCTTGTTCTTTAATAATCTTTTTATTGGAGAATTGTAAACTCTTGCTTTAATTTCTTCCTCTGTATCTTTTACTGTCGGCGGTTTAACAGGCATCCATACTTTTGTTGCTGCTTCATCCACCATGTTGGGATTTGCTTTCTTGATTGCATCAAGTCCTGATTTGATTCCTTTCATATCGGCAATATCTTCAACGGTTCCCTTTTCGCAAGTAGCAATAATTAAACGCTGAATGCCTGCTTCCATAGGGACTTTTGATTTCGGGTTAACAATTTTTTCCGGCTGAATAATATTAAGCTCGACAAATTTTTTCTTTTCCTCTTCAAAATGTTCAGGTTCAATATGTTCAGTCTTAACATCTATAAAAGTTCTGAGGCATTTATTCTTGCAGAAGTAACACCGAGTATCTTCGGAGCGCGTTGTCTTGTATAAAATTTGCGATACTTTTTCCAGACCTATAAATTGTGTCCTATGTCCGTTGTGATATAATCGCGCGGCTTCAATACCGCAGCCAATTGCTCCGGCTTCACCTGTGTGCTTATGAACATAAATATTTGGAGTAATGCCTGAGCCTTTGAATCTTTCTTCGATAAAATCCACCTGTGATTTTACTGCAGCGAGATTATGCTGGGTTCCGCCCTGCAATACAAAAGTAGAGCCGAGTTTTGCAAGATTTGGGATTTGAGAAACATAAAGCCAGATATTTTTCGGAAGAACGTTTGCTAAGCCAGCCATGATTTCTTCTGCTTTCCAGCCTTGTCGCTGGAAGTCAACAATATCAGACTGCATAAATACAGCGCAGCCGTAACCAAAGGTAGGGAAAGTTTTAGCAGAAAAAGCAACGTTTGCAAACTCTTCTACTTCATATCCGAAACCTTGTGCAGTTGACTGAAGGAAGTAACCGTTACCTGCAGAGCATTGAGTATTGAGTTTGAAATCAACAACGCGTCCCTGATTGAGAATTATGATTTTTATATCCTGTCCCCCGACATCGCAAATAACATCTGTCTGCGGATAGAAATGAAGTCCTGCCTGAGTGTGTGCAACAGTTTCAACGAGGGCAACGTCTGCGTGAAGAACGTCTTTCAAAATATCTTTTGCATAGCCGGTAGTTCCGACACCAAGGATTTCCAAAGTTGCGCCCTGCGCTTCGACCTGTTCCTGAATTTTGCCAAGTATATCAATACAGTCTTCAATCGGATTTCCCTTTGAAAGCTGATATGCTTTTACTAAAACTTGTTTATCAAGTGATACTAGCGCTGCTTTTGTAGAAGTTGAGCCGCCGTCAATTCCTATAAATCCGCGTACAATTTCTCCCGGCTTAAACGTTGCGGGAGTAAACTTTTCTACTTTATATTTTTGAATGAAGGCATCAAGCTCTTCGGGAGATTTTGAAAGTCCCGTTGTATTTCCGGTTGAGTTAAGTTTCTTTTCAGCTTCACGTCCGAATTTTATATAATCTTCTAAACCTTTATAACCTTTATAAACACCAATATGATTTTCCTCTTCTTTACCGAATTCAACTGCGCCGATAGCAGCAAAGTATTGAGCGTTATCGGGAACACGGATAAGCTCTTCAATTGGTTTATCGGGAACCTGTACTTTTCTTTCCTGCCAAATCTTCGGAATATTGGAACGCCAGCAGTCAATCATTCCCTTAATAAATGTATTCGGACCGCCAAGCAAAAGCACTTCAGGCTTCAATGTATGACCTCGGGTAAGAACGGAAATATTTTGTTGTATGATGGATTCAAAAAGAGAAGCCATTAATTCATCGGCAGGTACGCCTGATTTTTGCAAACCGTTAATATCGGTCTCTGCAAAAACTCCGCATTTGCCGGCAACGGGATGGAGGCGTAATCCTTCGTATCCCATATTGCAAAGTTCCGCAGCGGGAATTTTCAGCTTGGCATTTATTTTATCTATCACTGCGCCGGTACCGCCTGCGCATTTATCGTTCATCGAGGGAATCTTTTTCTTCTTCCCTGTTTCTTCATCTTCTTTGAAGATTATTATTTTAGCATCTTGTCCGCCAAGTTCGATAACTGATAATGTATTCGGATATAATTTTTCTACAGCAAGAGAAACTGCATTCACTTCCTGTACAAACTTTGCTCCAACGTGTTTACCTATGTTCGCGCCGCCGGAGCCTGTTATAAAAATTCTTACATCGAAAGGATTTGTTATCTTGCAGTCTTCTTCTATTTTTTTAAGAAGCTCTAATGATTTTTCGGGCTGCTTTGTATCGTGGCGCTGATAATCAGACCAAATTATTTCATCAGTAGCTGCATCAATGACAACTGCCTTTACTGTTGTAGAACCGACATCAAAACCTATATAAAATTTGGACATTCGAATTACAATTTATTTATCCTGCTTAGAATTATATTTTTGCTTATGATCAGAAACAAAAGAAATCTGTTTTTGTCTTTCGCGAAAATCGTGTAATATATTATCTGCATTTTGATTAATCTCTTTGGCAGTAAGGTTTCTTTTCCCCAACTTATGTTTAACTTCAATAAGTTCCCATAACATTGGATCTGCTTTTTTGCTATATTTGTTTTCCGATTTTATGTTAACCACTTCTATTAACTCCTATACTGTTTAACGTTACAATCTCAATTAACTTTAAACTATTTTGTTTATTAATTCTATGAACATCCATAATAGATTCTATGTTTAAAAAGTGCTTAAAATTCCATGAAACAATTGCATCAATATGATTTAATGAAGCACAAGTAATATGTATAGTATTGTTGATTTCCTTTGAAAGAATTTTAGATTCATTTTGATATTGCCGGGATAAATCCAAAATTTCATCCGTAATTTTTAAAATATTAAATTTACTATTCTCTATAAATTCAAACATTGTATCTCTTTTGATAATATTTTTAGTTGCATCGATCTCTTCAAGCACAATAACGGAAATATAGCAATTATAATTTAACAAGTTATCCGCAAACCAATTTTGAGTCGTAATTTGTCTATCCGAATTATTAGAATCAAAATAAGCTGAAATTACCGATGTATCAAAATATAACTTTAATCTCGAAGACAATTTTCTATTGCGGTTGTTTTTATTCCTTCTTTCTTCATAATTTCAGCTACATCTAAAATAAAGTTTGCTCCGACTCCTGAAATTCCTTTGCGATGCGAAACATGGAAGAAAGGCTTTTGTAAGTCTTCACGGGTTTCAACAAACGCTTTAATTTCTTCAAGAGAATATCCCGTCTTTGCAAGGCATTCGTTATATTCGTTTTTTGCTTTTGCTTTGGCTTCACCGAGCGCCATCTGAACTCTTGAATGCGCATTAACATCTCCTTCCCCTGAGGTTTCTATAGGAAGGAAAATCATATCTTTGTAAACTGATGTAACAACTGACTGCACGCCGTCAGATTGTGTAGAAGGCATACAGCCGAACGGCTTAAGTGAAAGCACCATATGGCAGAGATTGTTAATAGTGTAATAAATACTCTTACCGACTTCAAGATGCCCTTCTCCGCCCTCTACTCTTGAGTTATAAAATTTATGAGCAAGGTCTTTTAAAATTTTCTGGTCAACAATTTCGTGTGGCATATTATCCAAAGCTTTTCTTACTCTGTTATATTCTCTTTCAAAAATTTTCTCTGCAAGAGTAAGTACGAACATATTTTGTTTATACTTTTTCTTAAGCTCAAGTTTTTCTTTTAATGATAATTTGTCGGTTAAATCTTTATCCAGCTTTAAACCTTTCTCATCTTTATTAACTTCTTTTGCCTGATGAAGCATATATAAAATCCAAGTTGCAATCGGCTCGACTACAAGCTGCGCTCCTTCCCTTTCAAGGAATGGAAACATATTAAAATTGCCGTCGCCTTCAGTTGTCTGCGCCCAGAACTCACCAGTGATTTTTACAATCGGCTTCATTCTTGTGCGGTCAACTTTTATTGCATTAAATTTTTCTCTTATTTCATGAACCGTTTCTATATAATAATCACCTAAAATCTGGTCAATAAATTTTGAGACATAATCCGAAGAAGGAATAAATGATAAAAGCTTTCCAATCTTTGTATTAAAATCAAAATGGCTTTTTGTTCTGAACTTCTGATAAACCATTTCAATTGCCTCATCCAGAACTTTATCTGTTTCACCCTTATTTATTTCGTAAGGTCTTATCTGATAAGCTATGTCATTCAATAAATCACCTATCATCATTGCGTTCAGAAGTCCAAGGAAGAAATCCAGATTCATTTCAAGACCTGCTTCAGCTTCTTCCTGTGAAAGACCACCTGTTTGCTGAAAAATTATGACTCTGAATCCGTCAAAGCCTGAATTTCTCAATGCCAAACGATACTCCGCTTCATACATTCCAAAGCGGCAGGGACCGCAAGCACCGGCTGTGAAGAACACATAATTTTCTTTTATCTCTTCGCGTGTTTTTCCCTGCGCCTCTAAATTCTGAAGATGCTGAACAAGATTTCCAACTGTAAAATAAGTGGGATTGCATTGCCCGTTGTTTCCGTATTCTTTACCAAGCTGGAATGCTTTTTTATCAGGTACGGGAATATAATCCGTTTTATAGCCCAGTCCTTCGAGTGCCCCTTTAATAAGCTTTTCATGTTTCCATGTTAAACCGCCGAAAAGGATAGTGGTGTTTTCTCTCTCGTTTTTCTTAAAAGCTCTCTCAAAGGGTCTTTTGAAGTGATCAATTTTTTTAGCTTCAACGCCGTACTCCTGCTCAAGACGCTTTCTTTCTTTTATAAGAAGATCTTGAACGTAATCTTCGGAGATAAAATCTTTATCCCGGAATTTTAACTCTGATATTGGAATAACAGTTGACATAATTTTTAGAATTTTTCGGATATTATTTTTGAACTTTTTATAGCGCTTTCAATTGTCGCCGGTAATCCCGTATTTGTCCAGTCTCCGGCAATAAAAAAATTAGTAAGTTCTGTAACCTGATCAGGTCTTTTATCAATACACAAATTATCGGGAATAAAAGTTGCACGCTTCTCTTTTATAATCTTGTAATCTTTTACTCGCAGACTCTCAAAACCTGTGATACATTTAGATAAATCTGAAATACACCGGCTAAATATTTTTTCAGCCGGCTCCTCTGTAAACTCATCAAGGAAATCCGAAGCGCTGATTACAATTGAAAGATGGTAGGGGTTTCTTTTGAAAATCCACTGGACCTTTGTGCCAATGAGACCTGTCATTCCGAAAGAATTATTCTTCAATAAATTTCCCGGAATCTCATTTTCAAAAAATAAATGAAGTGAAATTATTGAAGAAGAATTTATATTGCCCCTGCCTTTAAAATATCTATTATAATCTTCATTTTCAAATAAATCTGTAAATCTGAAAAAAGGTACTGCCGAAACATAGTAATCCGAAAAAATCTTTTCCCCTTTTTCATTTTCTATGTATTCGACTTTATTTTCTTTAATTTTAATTTTTGATACCTTTTCTTTTAGTGTAAATCCAATGTTATTTTTTTTAAAATACTCTGCTGCGCCGTAAATAAATAATTCGTTCAGATTTGTTTTTGGGATTACCAGGCTTGAAAATTCCTTTTTTGAAAACCCGTTCTTTAAAATATCAAGAAAAATTTTGCAATTAATGTTTTCAGGCTTCGCATTGAATACTGCAAAGATAAAGGGCTCCCAAAAATATTTGATTAGTCTTTCTTTTTGATTAATTTTTCTCAAAAGCTCGGAAACATTTTTTAATGATTCTAATTTTTTGTCTGTAAAAATCTTATAAATCATTAGAACGGAAATCTTATCGGAAAAATTAAGAGCTTTATATGTTAGCAGCGCCGTTAAAAGATTAAACGGAGCAGGAAGGTTGTAGGTTTTTAAATTGAAAGAATTTTTACCCGTATCATAAAAATTAACTTCAAGATTTTTTTGGAAGTCTAATTTATTGTAAGCCCCTATGGCTTTAAGGTACTCAAATGTATTTTGATACCATCCGGCTAAAATATGCTGACCGTTATCGAAGTAAAGGTTTTTCTCTCTATCGTAAAAAGCATAAGCCCTGCCGCCTAATTTTGGAGAGGATTCAAGCAACCGGATATTGCAGCCTTTTTTATGCAGAAAAACTGCTGCCGAAAGACCTGCCAAACCGCCTCCTATAACAGTTACTTTTTTCAAGTCAGTAGTTGAAAATGAATATTAGTGTTTGAATTAAACAATTGATTAGGGGATAGTATTATATCCTAATTTGCGGTTGTCTTTAAAGTTATAAAGAAGTTTATACTTAAAGAAAACTCCGAAGGTAATGTAAATCTTTGTAAGCTTAGAAACTTTTGCTTTCTTCTTGAAGACATTGTAATTCATCTTCTCAATTTTCTCAAGAATTCTGAAATAAATATGCTCCATAATTCTTGCAGCAAACATTAACCCCTTATCATCTTTAGATAAAGATTTGTTCGCCTTTTCATAAAACTCGTGCGCCCGTTTGCATTCGTATTCCATCAAAGCAATGAAAGATTCATTATATTTATTTGCAAGCAAATCTTCTTCCGTGTAACCGAACTTTTCCATGTCTTCTTTGGGAAGATAAATTCTGCCATTATCAGCATCAATTTTTATATCCCTCAAGATATTTGTTAACTGCAATGCAACACCAAGATTAACAGCAAACTCTTTTGTGCTTTTATTTTTATACCCGAATATTTCAATGCACATTAGCCCAACAGTAGCAGCGACACAATAGCAATATTGATAGAGTTCATCGAAAGTTTTATACCGCTGATTCTGCAAATCCATTTCCATTCCCTTAATAAGCTCAAAGAAAGGCTCTACAGGAATATTATACTTGCGTATAATCTTATCGAGATGATTTAATAAAGAATATTTTGATTTGCCTTGTGAAGCTAATTCAAACTCATTTTTCCACTCGCGGATTTTTTTATACTTTACTTCTACTGAATCAGAGTTTTCATCCACAATATCATCGGTCTTTCGACAAAAAGCATAGACGGTATTTATCGCATCGTTTTTTTCTTTAGGAAGCAAAGAAAACGATGAGAGAAAATTGGATTTGCTTTGAGATGCTATTTGTCTTTGTTCTTTCAAAAAATTGTTTTTAATAAAATCTTAAACTTATCGCTCGATGTAATTATAGGGCGGTGAGACAAAGTCCTGTAATTTAACTTTTCTATTTTATTAATAACAGTCATTCCCCCGTAAAAAGTTGCCTTAAGTTCATACTTTAATCTTCCGCTAACTTTATCCGGGAGAGAATTTCCTTTCTCATATATTTCCTTAGTTTTTTCTATTAGTTCTTTGATGATATAAACATAACTTTCATCTTCAATCTTATTGTAAAGATTTTGATAACTATAATTATTTTTCCTAATTAATTCATTTGGAATATAGACACGGGAAATTTCTAAATCACGGGATACATCCTGCCAAAAATTTATTAGCTGAAGACCTGTACAAATATAATCCGACAGTTCAAATAATTCTGCATCATTGTAGCCAAATATGTAAAGCACTAAGTGCCCCACCGGATTTGCAGAATATTTAGAATACTCCAATAATTCATCAAACGTTTCATATTTATCTTTTACCGAATCCTGTTTGAACGCTTTAAGAAGATTTTGGAGCTCAATAGCGGGAACATTCAAATCCCGCAAGGTTTTATACAAAGCAACAAAAGTAAACTTTGTTGCGTCGTTTAAATTCTCAAATTCACCAGAAGTTATTTTTTGAAGCTCAAATTCTAACCGGTTTAATTTTTCAAGCTTTTGTTCGGAAGTTAAAATAGAAGAGTCCGCTATATCATCTGCATATCTTGCAAAAGAGTAAACTGCATAGACATATTTTCTTTTTTCTTTGGGGATTAGAAAAGAAGCTACCGGAAAATTTTCATAGTGGGCTTTAGTGATTTTTTCACAATACAAAAATGCCTCATCGAAATTGACTCCCTGCATTAACTATTTTCGAGTTTAAATTTTACCCTGAAGTTGCTTCCTTCGCCATAAACACTTTCGCACCATACTTCGCCATCCATTGACTCAATCAGTTTTTTAACGATAGATAATCCGAGACCGGTAGAATTTTCTCCGGCAGTGGGCTTAGTGCTTAGTTTGGAAAATTTCTTAAAAAGCTTAGACATCTCTTCCTGCTTTATTCCCATACCCTCATCTATAAATGAAACAATAACGTTTTCCTTTGGTTCATTAATTTCACACTTAATTGTTACTTCCGATTTTAGCGGGGAATATTTGATGGCATTAGAAAATAAATTTTCAAAAACCTCCATAAGCCCGGCATAATCTCCCATGATATAAACATCCTGTAAATCGGAAATCATGTTCAGCTTTATTCCTTTTCTTTCAGTGAGAACGTGGTTATCCGATATAATTTTGTCAAGTATATCAAGTACATTAATTTTTTTCCTGTTTAGATTTATTCTGCCGCTTTCTATTGCATTTATATCAAGAAAATTCTTAATAATATCCTGCATTCTCATTGAGGTTAGCTCTATCTGCTCAAGCTTTCTGTCAACCTGTTCCGGTGAATATTTATCCTTCAATTTTCTCAAAGCAGCTACCGAAAGAGAGATTGCGCTTAACGGGTTTTTCAAATCGTGCGCCGCGATGCCGAGGAACTCATTCTTCTCATTATTCAGCTCAACCAATTTTTCATTTGCAGTTTTAAGTTCCTCGTTAATTGAACGCTGAAACTCCGCCTCCTGCTGAATAAGTTCAACCCTGTGCATAACATTCAGATACTCGATTTTTGAATTAGACGAGTCCTTAAATGTTTCCGATACTAAGGTATAACTCTTCCTGTAGTACTCGCAGGCTTTTTGAAAATCCCCAATTTTATAATAAACCATTCCATACAAATCAGTCATATTGGGAATAATGTGAGTGTAGTTGTTTTCCAAAGAAAGCTCGGAGCACTTGTCAAGGCTTTCCAGCGCTTTTTCCGGCATTTCAAAATTATAATATAAAGAGGCTTTTAAGTAATACAATTCTGCCGTATAATAATCAAAATTATGCTCGATGCTAAGGGCATGTGATTTGTCATAGTATTCTAAGGCTTTTTGGAGGTTTTTGTGGTAATCGGCAGCAAGATTACCCAGATTATTGTAGCAAATCAAAATCCCCTGCCAATCCTGCATTTTTTGCTTGATTTCAAGGGCTTCGGAATAGTATTTCTCACAATGCTCATACTCGCGCTTTTCAAAGTACACATTCCCAAGATTTATAAGTATCATTGCCCTGCCCTTTTCGTCTAAAAGCTCGTCCTTTATTTTCAGAGCAAGATTCAAGTAATCAAGAGCGTTGTCAAATTCCTGCAAATGGAGGTAAGAATTTCCTATTGTATTACAGCAAGTGGATTCCAACAGGCGATTCTTGGTTTTTCGGGTGATTTTTAAGGATTCAAAGGCGTTTTTCAGGCTTTCGGCAAAATCGCCGTATTTGTACTGGCAAACGGCAATCAGGTTGCGGCAATCGGCTTCTTCGCTTTGCAATCCCAACGCTATGAAAATAGGCAGAGCCTCAAGGTTTTTTTCGAGGGATTTCTCATACAGGGTGCCCCGGTAGTATATCCGCCCGGACAAAAGAAGGGCTTTTGCCAGCAGGGTTTCGCTTTTTTTCTCACGGGCGATGGCTTCTATTCTGAGCGCTTCCTCGAGGGCTTTTTCGCGGTCTGAGTCTATGAGCTTCTGGTATTCCTCTAAAACTGTATGTAGTACGTTCTCATCCATCAAAAATGGTGAAAAAAGCGAATTTTTGCAGAGTTTTGTTTGGTAAGTGAATATAGCAAAGAAAAATGTTAAAAAAAGCGGAAAATTGGGGATTTAAAACGGCGAAAAAATTGGGGGGCTAAATTGCTGAAAAAACTATGGGTGAAACTTACGCCCCCTCGTAAGTTTTGAGATAAGATATTGTTTTTACAGATTTTAAATACTATGCTTAAAATGACAATCTCTGTAAAATCATATATTTACCTTCAAGCTCATAATCAAAGAAACACTGATGGTTATGATTTTTATGATGGCACAGATTTAATGCATTTAGGAATATTAAATATAATGTTGGTATAAATTATTTATCGCTTGGTAATTTTCATTCTAATCCTATTAATAAACTTTACTCTATTTCTTCCTCAGTGGGCTTGGAATTAAAAAAATCACTATCAATTGTGAAAGTTGTAATTTGTTTTTTCTTAACGGCAACATTATGTTCAACTAGAAGTTCGATAAGTTTATCACCATTAATTAGAGTAATCGGTGCTGCGCCTTTTTCAAAGGCAGCATCTTTAGCTCCTTTAGAAAAGTCAGATGTGGTTATGATTGTTCCCTTTACTGCATCAAACCTATGCAAACTGCCCCTCAAAGAATCCAGTACTCCCCTTTGAATATTTGAAGATGATTTTTTTACCTGCACCACTTCTTTTACGGAAGTAATTCCGTTTTCAATAATTCCAGTCACATCTACCCCCTTATCGTTAGTTGCAGAAGTCACTCTTACATCATAGTATCCTATCTCTTCCAGTAAATCTTTAATCAAATTTTCAAATGCGTATGAATGCATATCCTTTAGCTTATTTTTTAAAATCTCTTTTTGTTTTTTAATATAAATCTCAATTTGGTTTGTAAGTTCTAAACTTTCATTTACATCAATACTTTCTTTAGCAATAAATAAATTGTTATCAAATGACGAAAGATATTTTTTACCTGCCTCATTGATCTGATAAAATTTTCCCTCTCTCCTTAAGTAACCTCTCGCACAAAGGTTCACAAGTCTTCTTCTCAACGAATCCTTAATAATACTTTCCTTTCGATAGTTCGAATTTTCCAGAAGATAATTTTGCCAATCTTGCAAAAATGCTTTTCTACTTGAATCATTATTTAGAGAGACTAAGTATAAAATATAAACGCACCCTTCTTCTGTATCTACTTCTCGCACGATGCTATTTTCTTTACTTGATATAAAAATCCTCCCTTTATCTGTAAGTTTATAGATCCCGTTTATACTTTCTATTAATTTATACCCATTCATTAAAAACTGTATCCCCGCAATGTGCCTGGGATTAACAATTTTACCGGATTTTTCCCATATTTCTTTAGCGAGGTCTTTGTCTTTCCCATGAAGCCTTCCTATAATCCATTCATCAGGGTTTTGCCAGTCGGCTGGATCTTGTGGAGTTCCTTTTAAATCTAAAATACTCTGCCACATAGATTTTAATTCAGCTTCGTTTTTCCCGTCTATTGTTTTCAGGAATCTTTTCACTCTTTCGTAAATAGGAAATAATGGAATTTTTAACATTACTTTAATATTTTTCAGTGTAATAAAAAACTCTATATATTGAAACCAACTACTAACTTAATTCAATTTTTTTAATCCCTCATGTCTGCTCACATCTTAAGCCACCCAACCATTTGTTAAAAATAAAAAACTAAAAAATTAGACTCCTCATTTGGAGTTAAAGACTAACTTTATATTAGATATTAAAATTTGTATTTAATTTATTTTTACAAGTAAATCAAATTATTAATTTCCTTGTTCTTTTGAAAGGAAATTTTAAATTATAGAATAAACATTCATAGCTGTAAACTATTATCGATGACCTTATATCAAAAGAGCACACCTTTTTAAGCAAAACTACAAGGAAATTACTTTTTACTATCCTTCTGCCGAATTTAAAAAGCAGAACTCCCTTCCACTCTTCACTTTTAATTTTAAAACTTGTATTTTGCAGGCGGGCTTTTTTCAATTTACAATTAACATTCAATTAGCGATTGAGGAAAAGAGAAACTTTTATGGAGCAAGAATTAAATCAAGGGCTTGATCTAAGTTCATCGCAGCCGGAGAAAAAATCCGCAGTTGGAAATTTTTTAGCTAAGTGCGTGATATGGATTTCCGTTGCCGCTACGATTATGATTATTTACTGGTCGGTGAAGATGTTTGTGGTGGGAAATACTTTTAGGTAAATTTTAGGTTACGAAGTGATGGAATAGCAACTCTCATCTGCCTCTCTGTTTTTTACAGCAGCCTGAAACAATAAAACACGAAACTTTTAATTTGCAGCTATTAACTAATTTATAAAAAGATTTTTTTGGGCGCGCCTTGCGAACCGCAGGTTCGCAAGGCGGCACCTGCAAAATTGAAGAATTCAATTTTGCAGGAGTCGCCTGTCCCGATTTCATCGGGACAGGCGCGCCCCGGTAAGCTAAGACTATTGCGCTTTGCGATAGCTAATCATCCAATGCACGCCGAACTTATCAGTGAACATTCCGAAATAATCACCCCAGAAAGCATCACTCATAGGCATCATAACGCTTCCCCCGGAGGAAAGTCCGCTGAAAATCCTGTCAGCGTCTTCTTTGCTGTCAACACTGATTGAGATTTGCAGATTGTTTCCCTGATTCAATTTTAAATGTGAGGGCGCATCGCTTGCCATTAGCATACTTTGCCCAACGGGAAGCGAAACGTGCATAATTCTGTTATCATCGGCAGGATTTTTATCCGGCATTGGAACGTCGGCAGGAACATCTTTGTAGCGCATGACAAAAGCAAACTCGCCGCCGAATACCGATTTGTAAAAGTTGAATGCTTCTTCTGTATTTCCGTCAAATGAGAGATAAGGATTTAACTGCATTATTTTATTTTTAAGTTTGAAAAATATGTTTAAAGTAAAAAATTACTTCCCTCCTGCTGCATCTTCTAACTTTTGAATATCAATCTTTTTCATCTGATACAATGCGTTCAATACTCTTTTTGTTACATCTCCTCCTTTTGCAATAAGTTCGAATAAGCGCTTGGGAGTAATCTGCCATGAAAGCCCGAATTTATCTTTCAGCCAGCCGCATTGTGATTCCTGACCGCCGTCAGCAGTGAGCGCGCTCCAGTATTTATCAACTTCCTCTTGTGAATCACAATTGATGACAAATGATACAGCTTCATTAAATTTAAAATGAGGACCTGCATTCATTGCTCCATATTTTACTCCGTCAAGTTCAAACGAAAGCGTAAATACCGAGCCTTCTTCCTTGCCCGTCATCTTTGCGCTATCGGCATCAAGGTATCTTACTTCAGTAATTTTTGAATTAGGAATTAAAGATGTATAAAGCTTTACAGCTTCTTCTGCTTGTGAATCGTACCACAAATATGGCGTTACTTTTGACATAACAATTTTGATTTATGTTTTTAAAAATTTTTAGATGGTGATAGTATTTAGAACTATTATTAATTATTCTATATTTATTTCCGACAAAGCCGATACCATCGTTGCAGGACTAATTAGTTGTAGGCATTTGGCTCATATCCATATAAGCAAATTCCCAATTATGCCCGTCTAAGTCTTTAAACCCCCAGTTATACATCCAGCCGTAATCCTGTTTTGGATTTTCAATACCGCCCGCTTCGGTTGCCTTTTTCACATAATCGTCTATCTCTTCTTTATTTTCTGCGGAGAGGCATATAATTGCTTCATTGCATTTTGATGTATCGGCAATTTCTAACTTAGTGAAGCTTTTAAAGAACGGCTCTACTAAAAGCATTGCAAAAATATTCTCGCCTACAATCATACATGTAGCATTCTCATCTGAAAATTGAGGATTAAAAGTAAAACCGAGCTTTGCAAAGAACTCTTTTGATTTTTCCAAATTCTTTACAGGAAGATTAACAAAAATTTGTTTAGCCATTTTATTTTAAATTATTTTTTGATTTTGTAAATTAGTTTTATAACTGCTGAATCGTAAACTTTCGATTCTATTAAATTCAATTTTGTCATATCAACATCTTTAAACATAGGTGTTCCTTCACCAAGTATAACGGGATTGAGAAAAATCCGAAGCTCATCTAATAAATTCAGTCTAATGAATTCCTGCACAATACTCGGGCTTCCGAATATCATCATATCTTTGCCTTCTTCATTTTTCAGCTTTGTAATTTCTTCTTTTATATTGTCTTTTATCTGAATTGTATTGTTCCACAACTCTTCATTAATAGTTTTTGAAAAAACAATTTTTTTCACGTCCTGCACCCACTTTGCGTGATCGAGAGAAACTTCATCTACATTTTCTTTTTCCAACAGAGTGGGCCAGTAATTCTTCATCATGTAATACACCACCCTGCCATAAATCGCCGTATCTACTTTGTGAATGCTTTGCATTACTTCTTTATACATATCGGGCGGAAGACTTACCCAGCTTAATGAGCCTTCAGTATCGGCAACAAAGCCGTCCAAAGACATGTGCATTAATGAAACTATTTTTCTCATGATAATATTTTTATACTTCATTTTGCCACAAAATCTCTAAAACACTAAACGAACAAAATTACACAAAATTTTTATTTAATAATTTAAATTTCTTAGATTTGTTTAGTGAAGTTTAGTGGATTTAGAGTTTTAGTGTTTAAAATTTAATTTACATTTGAATAAATGTTTTAAATCCACCATACATCATTTTGCTCATATCAAAAAGCGGTTTCATCGTCATCATTTTTTTCATTTCAGGGTCTTCCATCATTGCCTTATTCACTTTATCACGGTGCTTTTTATTTTTAAACCCTACAAACGAACTTATAAGAACTTCGTTCTTCTTTAATTTCATCAAAGCCGGAAACAATTCAGGCGAGAGGTCATCGCCCATAAATTCCCTATATTCCAACGCTCCCAATTTTTCCATTACTTTGCCGAACTTATGAGCAATCTTTTTATAAGCTGCTAATTTTGCTTTTGGAACCTGTAGTAGAAAAACATCTACGTATCCGTTTGGCTTCTTCATTTTAATGATATTTAATTTTTTAAGTTGTACAAATATACAGGCATTGATTTAATACTCAAAGAGGTAAATACGGCAATCTAAGGGGTTGAATACGACAAAGAGGTTTTTTATTTTATTAATATGAAAAAGCATATTTCAATTCTCATTCCCAAAGGGCATACCAGCCTCGTTAACATTGAAGGCACGCACCAGATATTTAACGAAGTAAACTCCCTCTTAACATCCATAGGAAGAAATCCGGTTTTTGATGTTCAGCTTGTCGGGCTTTCGCGCGAAACTCCACAAAGAAACGGCTTATTCAAAATCTCCCCAGATGTATTAATATCCGAAGTAAAGAAAACCGATTTGATAATTATTCCTGCGATTCACGGACCCGTAGAAACCGCGCTGGAAAATAACAAAGAATTTATTCCGTGGATTATTCACCAGTACAAAAACGGAGCAGAGATTGCGGCAATGTGCATAGCGACTTTTTTCCTTGCAGGAACGGGTTTGCTAAATGGAAAACAATGCGCTACTCACTGGAGATTTACGAATGAATTCAGGAAAAAATTTCCCGAAGCAAATCTTGTTGACGATAAAATTATGACTGAAGACGACGGAATATACACAAGCGGAGGCGCGTATTCTTTTTTAAATCTTAATTTATATCTTATAGAAAAATTTGCCGGACGAGATGTTGCGATACTAATTTCAAAAGCTTTTATGATTGATATAGATAAAAACAGCCAGTCCCCCTTTATAATCTTTCAGGGACAAAAAGCGCATGAAGATGACTCAGTAAAAAAAGTGCAGAACTACATAGAAGAAAATTTTAGAGAAAAAATCTCAGTAGATGAGCTTGCTAAAGAATTCGCGCTTAGCAGAAGAAGCCTTGAAAGAAGATTTAAAACAGCAACATCAAATACTGTTACTGAATATATTCAGCGGGTAAAAATTGAAGCAGCTAAGAAATGCCTGGAATCAACAAGCGAAAATGTGAACGAAGTTATGTACGGCGTGGGATATTCTGACCCGAAGGCATTCAGAATTATTTTTAAAAGAATCACAGGGCTTTCACCCGTAGCATACCGGAATAAATATAATCCGGCTGTTGCCGCATAATCTATTCCTTTTCAGAAAAAAAGTATTCTACCAGAGCAGCAGCGCTTACACCCAGTGTGTATGCGAAAATGTCGCTCCATAGAAATCCAAACCCAAGCACCAATCCTCCCAATGTTGTATTCCTTATGCTTTCTATCCACGGCGCATGATATAACTGGCTTATCTCTATGCAGTAACTGAATGCAAGAGCAATAAACGCCACCTTAATTGTGCTCTTCTTATTGAAAACAAACGCAAACATAAAGAACACCATAGCTGCCCAAAGGGAATCTCCAAGGTAATCGTTTACAATAACAGGAAAAATGAACGAGTATTTTCTGGAAAGAAGACCGCAGATGATTACAAATGTGAAAATGAGAAAATACAGAAGGCGGTTTCGTTTCATAAAAAATAATACTTCAATGTAACTAAATAAAAAGTATCAAAATTTTTCTGTTCCGGTTTCACACGGCTCAACGGGGTGCCCTCCGTCCCGATTTTCAATCGGGACGTGCGTAAAACAAGAAATTGAAAATTTAAATTTCTTATTTTGTTCACATGAACCTTCGGTTCGTGGAGGGCACCCCCGATTGCTTAAAACAAAAAAGCTCTTACATATCTGTAAGAGCCATGCAGTGATTATAAGCGGAATTTTGCGTCAACTTCTTTAGTCAAAGATTTCCTAAAACATCTATTACGATTTATTATTCAATTGCTCGGCAAGTGCAACCATAATTCCTTCAGGACCTCGTACATAACAGAGGCGGTACATATCTTCGTATTGGGTAATTTCGCCTATGGTTTCACCACCATGCGTGCGTAAGCGCTCAACAACATCATCGATATTGTCAACAGCAAACATAATGCGACGTATACCGAGAGTATTCACTGGTGTATTTTGGGGTTCAATTCTGACAGCTGCCGGTGTATGGAACTTATCGAGTTCTATCCTGCCTTGACCGTCAGGAGTGCGCAGCATTGCTATTTCACATTTAACATTCTCAAGTCCTACAAGCAGGTCTACAAACTTCCCTTCAACAGGTGTCTGACCTTCCAACTCCATGCCAAGCTCAATAAAGAATGCTTTGACGGCTTCAAGATCATCAACGACAATCAGGACATTGTCCATTCGGAGCATTTTATCTTTTGAAGCCATGAAATTTTTGTAATTATTCTTACAAGAAATGGCGGAAGGGGAGAGATTCGAACTCTCGTTAAGGGTTTACCCCCTAAGACGGTTTAGCAAACCGTTGGTTTCAGCCACTCACCCACCCTTCCGGGTTTAAACAAGCTGAAAAAATTATGAATTAAAATTCCGAAAAATTATTTCTATTTTCAATGACATTCAAAATAATTATTAAATAATTTTCAAAATATGCCGCACAAACACATAGACAGCCACAGTTTTAAAGAAAAAATGCAAAATCAGGAGTATGTAATAATTGACGTTAGAACTTCAGAAGAGCATAACACAAAAAAAATCGCTCACTCATTGCAGCTTGATTTCTACGCTCCTGATTTCCAATCGCAGATTGAAAAACTGGATAAGGATAAAGTTTATCTCGTTTACTGCCGCTCCGGCAACAGAAGCGGGCAGGCAATGGATATGATGAAGAACATGGGATTTGAGGAAGTCTATAATCTCGATGGCGGAATTATCGGCTGGGAAGCGAATAATCTGGAATTTGTAAAGTAGCTGATAGTATTAAGTAGTGGGTAGTAAGTAGTGAGTAAAAATTTATATAAAACAAAAACCCAAAAATCTTTAAAATGAAAATAGAACAATTTTACGACGAAAATTTAGCTCACGCATCTTATGCTATTTTAAGCGAAAATGAAATTGCGCTCGTTGACCCTGCCAGAGACCCGAAGCCGTATCTTGATTTTGCAGATGCAAACAATGCAAAGATAACAGCTGTGATAGAAACACATCCGCATGCCGATTTTGTAAGCTCGCATGCAGAGATAAACAGAAAAACAGGGGCAAAGATTTACGTCAGTAAATTGTTAAATCCGCTTTATGAATACACGCCTTTTGATGACGGCGATGTTATCGCTCTCGGAAAAATTCAGCTTAAGGCAATCAATACTCCCGGGCACTCCCCCGATAGCATTAGCGTTATCATCACGGATGAAAACGGCAAAGACTATGCAATTGCTTCCGGCGATACGCTTTTCATAGGAGATGTGGGCAGACCCGACCTCCGCGAAAAAGCAGGTGCTATTCAAAAAGCGCGTGAAGACCTTGCAAAAATGATGTATGAAAGTATCAATGAAAAATTGTTGAAGCTTTCCGATGACCTGCTTGTTTATCCCGCTCACGGCGCAGGCTCGCTCTGCGGAAAAGCATTAAGCCAGGAAAGAGTAAGCACGCTTGGCAAACAACGAAAAGAAAATTACGCTCTTCAGCCGATGGGCGAGGAAGAATTTGTAAAAGTTTTATTGCAGGACCAGCCGATGATTCCGAAATATTTCGGTAACTCCGTTGAAATGAACAGAAAAGGCGCGCCTGATTTTGATGCAAGTGTTAATGCAGTTCCATTGTTAGATAAAAACGCAAAGCTGGAAGAAGATACAATTGTAATAGATACCCGTTCAAAAGATGAATACGGTAAAGGACATTTGAAGGGTTCGATAAATATTCCCGAAAGCAAAAGTTTTGAAACGTGGCTTGGAGCAATTGTTGCTCCCAACGAAAATTTTTACCTGATTTGCGAAACCGAAGCGAAGTGCAGGGAGATGATTGCAAGAACTGCAAGAATAGGATACGAAGGATTGATAAAAGGAGCGTTGACAAATCCCGATATTGCAAATGAAAAATCAATAGAATTTGACTATGATTCATTCAAAGAAAATTCTTCATTCTTTAATATAATTGATGTAAGAAATTTCGGAGAGAGAAGGGACAGAGTAATTTTTGAAAAAAGCGAGTTCATCCCGCTTCATCAATTAAGAGAAAGACTTGATGAAGTAAAAACAGATAAGCCTGTTGTAATTCATTGCGCCGGCGGAATGCGCTCCGCAATCGCGCAAAGCATTGTGCTAAGCAAAAAAGATGTACAGGTTTTTGATTTGGGAGAGAGGGTGAGGGAGTTTTAATCAGCTTTTTTTCTTCTTGAAGCTGCAACACTTTTACCAGCTTTCTTTTTAGATTTTATCTTTTTCATTATTGCTCTGAAATCTTTCAAATCCTTTTCAGACCATTCTTTTGATTTAATATTTAAATCAATATTTTTCGGTTCTTTTATTAAAGCCATATTTATTTTTTAAAATATAATGAAACTAAATGTTTTGCGGCATTAGTTTCAATGAACATTCTTTGCCCTCTAAAATGAGTAGCTCCTAATATTTTTTTGTAATGTTTAATTAAATTTGTTTTTGCATCAAAAGCGACAAATCCCTCATATCCTTTTTCAAATGATACTTTACAGGCATAAGCTACAAGATTGCCAGGGACTCCAAGATAAACTTTATTTTTTCCTAGATTAAATTTTGAACTTTCAATTAGCCTCATAAAAATATGATCTTTTTTATCCTCTATGCTCAAAAGACCTTGAATTACATTAGGATTATTGACTGTGCTTAGTTTGTAAACTTCACAGTTTTCATTTTTAATTTCTATTTCCCAATCAAAATTCCATTCAGATTCATAGATAAGATAAATATCTTTTTCTATTAACCTAACAATTGCTGTATCGAAAACTTCCCCAGTCAAAGAATTTTCTATCGAATTGGTTAGTTTATCTATAAAAATGGAGAAGGATTTCATAAAAAATTTTTCAGCAAAATTACAAATTCCGAATAATTCTTACAGTATTAAAAACATCCCCGCAATTTTTTTCCGTCCTTTTCTGTTAAACATATTAAATTCAAAAATTCCTTATTTTGCAGGTTCGCCTCAAAATGTCTTTCAATAAACCTCTAAATAAGGTATATTTAAGGTTCACGTTTAAATTATTACTAAAAAAATACAAAGCATGAGCGAAGAGCAAATGGAGGATATTCTTGTGAATTCCGAAACTAAAAAAAACGGTGTAAAAAAATCAAAAGCCTCCAAAGAATCAAAAGAAAAAGATAAATTCCACGGTCTCTCAGAAGTTCAGTTAAAAGAAGCTTATATGATAATGCTTCGTTCAAGACTGAATGACGACAGAGTAGATACTCTCATAAAACAAGGCAAGGCAACATTTTTAATTTCAGGTTCGGGACATGAAGGCATTCAGGTTGCTATGGGTATGGCAATGAAGGCAGGCAAAGACTGGCTTTATACATATTACAGGGATAATGCAATCTGTATGGCAATGGGAGTTACAGTTGAAAACATGATGCAGCACTCTATGGGAAAAGCTACGGACACATTTTCAGGCGGAAGACAGATGCCTATGACTATCGGCAGTCAGCAGTTCAGAATTCCGACAGCATCTCTCACAACAGGTTCACAATATTTAGAAGCAGCCGGCGCAGCTTTGGCAGAAGTTTATAAAGGCACTGACGCAGTTGCATATGCAGGCGGCGGTGAAGGCTCAACCTCAGAAGGTGAATTCTGGGAAGCCGTTAACTGGGCTTCAAGAGATAGGCTCCCTATGATTTTTGTTATTCAGAATAATAAGTTTGCTATCTCGGTTCCGATTCATCAGCAGACTGCAGGCGGCTCTGTTTACAAAGCCACTGCGGGATTTGAAGGATTGAGAAGAGTTGATATAGACGGAACAGATTTCCTTGCAAGCTATGCAGCATGTAAAGAGGCAGTTGAGCATGCAAGAGCGGGCAAAGGTCCGACACTTATTCATGCGAATGTTGTACGCTTGCGTTCACACTCCGCATCGGATGCTCAGGAAAAATACAGAGACAAACTTGAACTTGAAGAAGATTTAAAGAAAGACCCGCTATTAAAGCTTGAAAATATTCTTATCGAAAACAACATCATCACAAAAGAAGATGCTGAAAGAATAAGAAAAGAAGTTTTTGATGAAGTATTAAAAATTGCAGACGATGTATGGGCACAGCCATCACCTGAAGCTTCTACAGTGGAAGATTATCTTTTCTGCCCAGCAGATGAGCAGACTCCGATTGAATATGAAAAAACCGTTCCTGCAGGCGACCCTGTTGTAATGGTTGATGCAATCAATCACGCATTGCACGAAGAGATGGAAAAAAATCCGAACATGATTATTTACGGTGAAGACGTTCAGGATAATAAAGGCGGTGTGTTTACAGCTACAAGAGGTTTGACAAATAAATTCGGCGCTAACAGATGCTTTAACTCTCAGCTTGCGGAAGCTTCAATTGTAGGTACCGCCATCGGCGCTGCAATTGCAGGATTAAAGCCCGTTGTGGAAATTCAGTTTGCAGATTACATCTGGCCCGCAATGATGCAGATAAGAGATGAGCTTGCAATGTACAGATACCGTTCGAACAATACATTCCCTGCACCCGTAGTAATAAGAACAGCCTGCGGAGGATATATTAACGGCGGACCGTACCACTCACAAAATATCGAAGCGATTTTTGCAAAGTGCGCAGGTATTTATATTGCATACCCTTCCAATGCAGCAGATGCAAAGGGATTGTTAAAAACTGCATGCCAGTTGAAAGACCCTGTGCTTTTCTTAGAGCATAAGTTTTTATACAGACAGGGATTTGCAAAATCACCTGAACCGGATAAAGATTACTATCTGCCGTTCGGTAAAGCTGCTGTAAAAACCGAAGGCGATGATATTACAATCGTTACCTACGGAGCAATGGTTGATAAGGCAATGAGAGCTGCGAAAGAAATGGCTAAGCAGGGAGTAGGTGTTGAAGTAATTGACATAAGAACTATAGTTCCGCTTGATATGGATACAATTCTAAATTCAGTTAAGAAGACGGGCAAAGTGATTGTGTTCCATGAGGATTCCAAATTTATGGGATTCGGCGCAGAGATAGCTGCACAGATAGCAGAACAGGCATTCACGTATCTTGATGCCCCTGTGAAGAGAGTTGCAGGATTGCATGTTCATGTTCCTTACCATTCAAATCTGGAAAAAGCTGCTTTACCGCAGAACGACTGGATTTTGAAAGCATGCGAGGAACTTGCAGCATACTAATGAAGTATAAAATTTAGATTGATAAATAGAACCCAAGTCCGCTTGGGTTTTTTTATACCTAAAACTACCTATGAAAAAAATAATCGCAGTATTCTTTTTTTTAATCTCCGGGCTTTATGCGCAGGATAAAAACATTGACGTTCTGAGTTATTCGCTGAATTTGGATTTTACGAATAACTTCAAACAAAATGCAAGTTATGTTTTCAACGGAAATGAAGTAATAAAGATAAAGGCTGTAAATGAGATAAGCTCTTTTACCATCAATGCCAACAATGCTTCACTAAAAATTGAGGGAGTCTCTATTGCCGGAAAGTCATTCGTTCATGAAAAGGATGAAGTAAAAATTAATTTAGACAGAACATACCAAACAGGAGAGGAATTTGAAATTGGGGTAAGTTATTCCCATAAAAAATTTTTTGATACGGCATTCTATGTCGGCAAAGGAATTATTTATACTGACTGTGAGCCTGACGGCGCAAGGTGCTGGTTCCCATGCAAAGATTATCCGAATGATAAAGCACTCTTTGAAATAAGAGGAAAAGTTCCTGCAAATGTTTTGCTTGGTTCTAACGGAATGCTTATTGACTCCGTTTCTGACGGAAAGTTCACAACTTACACTTGGCGGGAAGATTATCCTATGGCAACGTATCTTGCCGTAGTAGCTGCAAGCGAAAATTATATATTAAATGTTATTGAATGGAAAAATCCTTATAACGGAAAAATCATCCCCATAAGATTTTACTACAAAAAGACTGATGAAAAGGGCAAGGTCTATTTCATGATGGAAAGAGTTCCTATGATGATGAACTTTTTTTCAGAAATGTTCGGTTCATACCCGTTCGATAAGCTGGCTTTTGCCACAGTTGACAACCAGTTTCCATGGGGCGGTATGGAAAACCAGACATTCATTACATTATGTGTTAATTGTTACAACGATGATTTACTCGCTCACGAGCTTGCGCATCATTGGTTCGGTGATTTGATTTCTCCAAATCAATGGTCGGATATTTGGCTTAACGAAGGATTTGCAACTTACTGCGAAACCCTGTGGTCAGAACATACCGATGGAAAGGCGCGCTACAGGAGCCTTAATAAATTTACAGCTGAAGAATATTTTCTGACAAGTCCGAAGCCTCCGAGGGCGATTTATAATAAAGAATGGGATTCCCAGCTTCCTGACGGAAAAACTTTGTTCGATGTTGCAATGACATACAATAAATCTGGAGCTGTGCTTTATATGCTGCGCTATGTTTTAGGAGACAGTTTGTTTTTTTCAAGCATAAAAAAATATGCTACAAACCCCGAACTGATGTATGGGAATATTTCAACCGATGAATTTATAAAACTGATGAGTGAATATTCGGGAAAAGATTTAACATGGTTTTTTGAACAGTGGCTTTATAGACCAAACCACCCTGTTTACAGTAACAGATATGAAATAGTAAAAGACGGCGATAACTGGAAAGTAAATTTGAAAGTGAGCCAGACGCAGAGAGAAGATTTTTTTAAAATGCCTGTTGAGTTTAAAATTTACTTCCAAAAAGAAAATAAGATTGTAAGATTGCAAAACGATTACAACAATCAGACATTCGAGTTATCTTATAAAGAAAAGCCTGTAATGGTCGAGTTTGACCCAAACAATGAAATTATCTTAAAGAGAGCAAAAACTGTTCAGGGATTTTAGAAAGCTCCGTTGGTTTAGGAAGTTCGAAATTTATTTTTACTACATTCACTTCAAAATCGTTTTTGATTTTAAGATGAGAGCCGAGGTCTTTTAATTCACTCTCATTTTTTTTATAAGCAATTTCTTTATAGCGGAGAGTGGAGTTAAATCCCGTCATTGCTCCTATAGTAGGAAAAGAAAGAGTACTCCATGCAACAACTTCATTGTGAACAGCAAACAGAGTGCCTATTCCTGCTCCCGTTCCTGCCACACCGCCCAATATCGTTGCCCCTGCATCACCTGTAACATCTTTCGCCGAACCAATTCCATAAACACCAATTATACTTCCCGCGCAATGCCCCGCAATAAATCCGAATAAAGCTCCAGCAAAACCTGAATATTCGCCGTGCGATTTCCCAATGCCTTTCTCAATTGCTGCGCCGATATAAGCCCCTCCCACTCCGACTAAACCGCCGGCAAGATTTCCGGCAACAAATTGTCCAAGCATATCATCAAACTTTGGTTCAGGTTTTAGATTCAATTTCTTTTTCGGTAAGAGAGATTTTGATGAATCAGTTAACTGTAACGATTTATATTCGGGAAATATATTCTGACTAGAATAATTTGACTGGGAATAAGCGGAAGAAACAAGAAGTAGCAGGAACAAACAAACCGGAATTACGATTATGCGTTTCATTTGAATTGAGTTGTTTTAAATTCGCTGAATAAGTGCTTCACTTTATTTCTCTGATACTTTCCTGTTGATGTTACCGGAATTGCATCGGAAAAAATAATAACCTTAGGCGACTTGTAAGCAGGCAATTTGCTTCTGAAATACTTGAGAATTTTTCCCTTCAATTCTTCCGTCGGCTGAACACCTTCATTCAATAAAATCAATGCACCGACTTCCTCGCCGTACCAATCGTTTTCAAATCCTACACAGATACCGGCGCGGACAAATTCACACTGCGAAATTACTTCATCAACTTCCAAAGTTGATATATTAACTCCACCGCGAATAATAAGTTCCTTTATTCTTCCTGTTATAAAAAAATATTTATTTTTAAAACGGTCGAATCTGAAAAATCCCTCATCTCCGCTGCGGAACCAGCCAAATTCGAAAGTTTTTTTATTAGCATTATCATTATTGAAATAATATTTCATAACATTATGTCCGCGGATAACAATTTCGCCTTTCACATTTTCATCCTGCGATTGACCTTTGTCATTATGGATTTCCATTTCGTTCCAGTAAATCGGAATTCCTATTGCAGGGTAACCGAAACCATTCTGCCATTGATAATGCTCTGCTTCTGACAAGTCAATCGGGATGAAACACGAATAGCATGTAGTCTCCGATAAACCGTAACCATGTACAATTCTTAAATTAAATTTCTCTTCGAAATTTCTCGCCACTTCACAAGTAAGAGGTCCGGCGCCGCAGATTATATGTGAAAAAGATTCAAGATTATATTTTGATGCATCTTCGTTTGAGTGAATCATAAATTGAAGAAGAGTTGGTACTACACTTACGATTTTTACTTTTTCATCCTGAAGTCTCTGAAGAAATTTATCAGTCTGAAATTTTTGATTGAGAATCAGCTTTCCGCCTATATACATTGTTGTCATAATTGTTACAACCGTCCCATTAACGTGATGGATAGGCAGCACACACATCATAACATCTTCTGAATAAATTTTATGCCATATAGCAATGCCGTCGGCATCAATCATTAAATTGTACTGAGTTAGAACAACTCCCTTCGGATTTCCCGTTGTGCCTGAAGTATAAACAATCATTGCTTCTGTTTCTCTGGTGACCTGCTGCCTCATTTGCACTCTGTCTTTAAACTCGCTGTAATCGAGAGTTTCAAAATTTACAATTTCGCCCGGTAAATCATGAACAGCTTTCTTTAATTTTTCATCATACATTCCCAATGTGAAAACAAGTCTTGTATTGGAATCTTTGAAAATAAAATTCACGCGCTCCGGCTCTTCACTTACATTCACAGGCACCACAACTGCGCCGATACACCAGCATGCAAAATATAAAATAACAGTATCATAATGATTGTGAAGAAAAGTACCTACTCTGTGTTCCTTTCGCACATCGTTTTCAAGAAGATAATTTGCAAGTTTATAAACTTTTTTTATGAACTCTTCATAGGTAAATCGTGTAACTTCCCCGCTCTCACTATAATAGACTAGATACTCTTTATCAAAATTTACATTAACTCTTTTCTGCAAAAGTTTATAAATATTTTCGTAAGCAACAAAATATTCATCAGGTTTATTGTTTGTAAGTGAATGGGCTTTCTTTATATTTTCTATTGTATTTTTATCCATGAAATTTGCGATGTTGAATTTTATTTCAGAGTGCAATTATTTATTTTGCAATATCTAAAATTCTTTTTTAGCAAAAAATGATAAAAGCGTTAATTGTTATTTTTATCTTATTCGGAATAACGGGCTTTGCTTTAAGTCAACAAACAAATTCATTTCAGAGAGACAAACTTGTTTTGAATTATAACAAAAAAATAAGACCATCCGAATCTAAAGCATCTGTTTCTGATGTCCTGCTTCTTGCTTTTCCGTTCAATCCTATATTTATTGTAGAAGAAGGCAAGTCATATTTAGGATTTACAAAAGAAGTTTCATTCGGGACTATAAGAGAAGGAAATATCGGGGTGGAATATTCATATATATTCCGGGATGAAAATAAAAATCATTTACGCATATCTTACAATCACGAATTTGCTGCAGTCTCAGGAGATATAGCTGCACTGCTCGCATCTGCAGGTGTTGGCTACTTCACTGACTTTAACAAAAAAGGATTTTTTCCTCAGCTTTCAATAAATTTATTACTGACAGTTTTTGAAAATGTATGTGCCGTGCCCTATATAAAGGGCAGATATACTTTTATGACAGATAAAAGCGAAGCGAATATTTTTGATTTATCTTTAGGAATTAAAACAGCTTTTTATTTCAGATTTTAAAATCACATAATGAAAATAATAAAAATTTTTCTTTTACTTTCACTTGTAACAATCTTTTCCTCTTGCAGTAAAAACACTTCCTCGGATAAAAAAATATTCAATCTGAATATTTCACAGGGCATTGAAACTCTAGAGCCCGTTATGTCAAACTCTGCTTTCAGTATCTGGGGAGTTCAGCAGGTAATGGAAGGTCTTGTTGAGTTTGATAAAGATAAGAATATTGTTCCATGCATAGCAAAAAGCTGGACAATTTCTACAGATGGAATTACATATTCATTTAATTTAAGAAGTGATGTAAAATTTCATGACGACGATTGCTTTAAAAATAAAAAAGGAAGAAACGTTACAGCAGGTGATTTTAAATATTGCTTAGAGAGAGTAAATAATCCAAAATCAAAAACCCGCGGTCTTTGGGTTTTCAGAGATAAAATTAAAGGCGCTAAAGAATTTTCAGAGGGAAAAGCGAATGAGATTTCAGGCATAAAAGCTGTGAATGATTCTACATTGCAAATAGAATTGTACAGTGCGTTCTCACCTTTTCTTTCGCTGCTTACAATGACTTACGGATTTATTTACCCGAAGGAGGCAGTAGATTTTTACGGGGATAAACTCGGCTTTCATCCCGTAGGAACGGGACCGTTTAAGTTTAATCACTGGAGCATTGACAAAGAATTAGTGCTGGATAAAAATCCGAATTATTGGGAGAAGGATTTAAAGGGTACTGCACTTCCCTACCTTGACGGAGTAAAAATCACTTTCACACAGTCATCTGAAACAGAATTTTTAGATTTTCAAAACGGCAAATATGATTTTCATCAGCCATCGTCTGAAACGTTTGATGTAATCACTGATGAAAGCGGAAAATTAAAAGATGCTGATACGAAAAATTTCACGATGGTAAAGCAGCCGTGGCTGCAAACAGTTTTTCTTGGGATGATGCAATCGCCTGAACTCCCGGGCGGAAAGACAGGACCTTTTGCCGGTAATAAAAAATTACGTGAAGCGCTGAACTATGCTATAGATAAAGATAAGATTGTAAAATTTGTTTTAAAGAACAGGGGGAAATCTGCTGTGAACGGACCGATTCCTCCCGGAATGCCGGGCTTCAATCCACAGATAAAAGGATATACATACGATATAAATAAAGCGAAAGAGCTATTGAAGGAGACGGGATATGGTGAAGGAAAAACTTTGAAGCTGAATCTTGTCTGCGGCAATGAAGAGATACAACGCTCAGTTGCAATTGCAATTCAGGAACAGATGAAAGCAGTAGGCATTGATTTACAAATAGAGCAGATGCTTCAGGCAACACTTGTCTCAAAGCAGGAGAACGGCGAGTTTCCTTTCTGGCGCGCAAGCTGGGGTGCAGATTATTTTGACCCGGAAAATTTCATGGCGCTTTTTTACAGCAAGAATATTACTCCGAAAGGTCCGAACAGAGTCGGCTATTCAAATCCAAAAGTTGATGAGCTATATGAAAAATCTTTAAAGGCAACAGATAACAATGAGCGAATGAAAATGTATGACGAGATTCAAAAAATTGTAATCGAAGATGCAGCGTGGCTGCCTCTTTATTATAACGAGCAGATTTATTTATTGAGCAAAAACATTGAGGGGTTTTATATAGACGGACTTAATATTATTAATCTGAAATATACAGTGAAGAAATAACATGGAAAACAAAACCTGCTCTAAATGCAACTCTCCACTTGATGAAGGATTCCTATATGTTACGAACAGCGGAGACCCGTCTATGTTTAATTTTGTAGTATGGGCAAAAGGAGAGAAAGAAAAACTGACGAGCTTTATGGGACCAAATGCAAATGCGCCCCAATATCCTGTAAGAGTTTACAGGTGCGAAGCGTGCGGACATCTGGATTTCTACACAGACGAACCGCAAAAATGGAAACATTAATAGCAATACCCGCAAATTAGAGGCGTCCTGAAAAAGCAAAAGAAATGCTTGTTGCCCTTTAAAATAATATTGTGTAATTTTATTCTACCCATGATAAAAACACAGAGGACGTTTGTAAATATTAGAAAACGATTTTAACACTTAAATTCCAACTTCCGGTTCAATTTAGTTTTGTAATACATTCATTATAAAATTAAAACACAAAATGGCATTTCTATTTAAGATATTAGCTCACGTTAATATCCTTGCCGTTATCATATCCGGAGTTGCATACTGGCTGCTTGGCGCAATTTGGTTTTCCCTTATTTTCGGAAAAACGTGGAGCAGTGAACTTGAAAAGCACGGAGTGAAAATTTCCGATCCCGGCAAGGGCGGAATGGCAGGAAAGTTCATTAGCACTTTTATTTTTGAAATCTTCATTGCATTTGCCTGCGCAACACTTGTGTGGGTAATGGGAATCGAAAATTTAGGGCAGGCGTTAAAGCTTGGCTTGGGACTTGGAGTATTTTTTGCTGCACTTCCTATGATGATTGCATATTCGTGGGAAAGCAGACCTTTGAAGTTAGTTCTTATTGATATAGGCTATCCTGTTACAGGAGTAACGCTCTGCGTTATTATACTGACTTTCTGGAAGTAGTCATTAATGACAAAAGCAGGCTCTTAACGGATTAAACAATAAGTTCCTTTTATAAACGGTTTGCGAGGTGAAACGCTAACTGAACAGCTTCTTTCGGCGCTGACTGAAGGAGGCTGTTTTTGTTTTCTTAAAACTCCGACTTTTTTATCCGCAAAGCATGTAAATAAATTTTTGGCAGGCAGAGTTATTATAAAATTTCTATTATATTATAGTGAAAATTAACATAAGATTTTTTACATTAGGTGAATATCAAATACAAATATGAGCTTAAGTAATTTTATAAATGTGATTATTCGAAACGGCGAACAGGGCTACTACGTAGCAGAGTGCCTCGAGGTCAATATTGTAACACAAGGAAAAACTTTGGATGAATTAATAGAAAATTTAAAAGAAGCAGTTGAATTATTTTTTGAAGACGAGAACCCGGCTGATTTTGGATTTTCTGAGAAACCCAATTTGTCCATTAAAATGGAAATAGAACCTGAATATGCCTAAACTTAAACGACTTTCCGGCGATGAAGTTGTTAAAATTTTTAGACAATTTAACTTTGACGTTTATTCGCAAAAAGGCAGCCATATTAAATTGAAACGGATAAGTAATTCTCAAAATCAAACTTTGGTAATTCCGAATCATAAAGAAATTGACACAGGCACACTTAGAGCTATTATTCGGCAAGCTTCCAGGTACATAAATTTAACCGAACTTGAGAATTTTTTTTATAGTTAACTTTATTTCTCTGAACATTCAAACGATCCCCGCTCACTTACTGCAATTTTTTTCTTCCAATTTTTGTTTTGATATACAGTGAATTAGTCATCCATAATTCGTAATTTTCCCGTTACAAAACTAAACCGTAATGAAAAATCCCTTTTTGTGCTTTCTAACAATTCTGGCATTTCTCACAGCCTGCAATACATTAACTGCTCAAATTAACGATGAAGAGGAAGGTGAAACTTCCGAGACAATTTTTCAGCGTGAGCAGTACATCTATGAACGTAGAGCAGGCGGTCCGGGCAAGGTAATCGCTCCCGACGCTTACCATAATGCTTTGGAACAAATGAAGAGAGTTCCGAAAATATCTGAGCTGACAAATGTTCCTTTCGGAGCTGCCTCGTGGCAAAGCGTAAACCCGTCAGGTATGTTCTATCAGGTTACAAACGCTAATTACATTTCAGGAAGAACAAATTCAATTGCCTTTCACCCGTCTAATGCAAACATAATGTACATTGCTTCTGCGGGGGGCGGTGTATGGAAAACAACTAACGGAGGTCTGAACTGGATAGCCCTGACAGACGGGCTGACAAATCTTTGCGGCGGCGATATAGCCATTGACCCGAATAATTCAAATGTGCTTTACTTCGGAAGCGGCGAGCTAAACTACTCGCTCGATAGCCATTACGGAGACGGAATTTTTAAATCAACAGACGCAGGTAATACCTGGTTTCAGGTTGCGCCCTACAGCCTGTGCGCTAATTATTCGAAAATAATTGTAACTCCGTCTAACTCAAATATTGTATATGCTGCAGGGAAGTCAGGAGTGTTTAAATCTACCAATGCCGGATTAAACTGGTCTCAGGTTAGTTCTGCCGGTAATGTAAATGCCTTAGTGATGGATTACACAAACAACCAGATTTTATATTTTACAAACTCGGCAAATACCGGCGCGGGAGCAGTGAGAAAAACCACTGACGGAGGCACAACATGGGTAAACCTTACCAATGGACTTCCAACATCAGGTATCGGAAGGGCGCCGATGGCAATGTCATCGCTTGACCCTAATGTATTATACGTAGGTTTTGCTGCCAGCAGCGGGGGCGCGCTCCTCGGAGTTTACAAAACTACCGACGGCGGAAGCAACTGGACTTTACAGAATAATTCAACAAATTATCTCGGCACTCAGGGCTGGTATGATAATGCTCTTACCATAAAACCGGGCACGACTGATTTTATTATCACCGGAGGTATTGACCTATACTCATCCACAAATTCAGGTGTAACTCTCACTAAAAAAACAAGCTGGTCCACCGGCTCAACCGGAAATTTTTGCCATGCAGATATTCACTATCTAACATACAGCCCGCTAAATAATGCGCTGTACTGCTGCTCCGACGGGGGAATTTATAAATCAACAAATGACGGCGGCAACTGGATTGATTTGAACGCAACAATTTCCACATTGCAATATCAAAGCGCGGATTATGACCCGCTTAACCCTACGCTTCTACAGGGAGGTTGTCAGGATAATAACAAACAAACCTCTACGAATAACGGTCTTGTATGGGTTCAGAGAACAACAGGAGACGGCGGCTATACAGTGATTGATGCTGAAAATCCTTCTTATGTTTACGGTCAATATGTAAACGGCTCTATACAGCGCTCTGCAAACTCAGGCGCAAGTTTTTCAGAAATTACTCCGTCAGGCTCCACAGGCGGTTTATTTTACAATCCGTATGAAATGGCTTCAGGCAACAGCCAGTTTATTGTTTTCGGAAGAGCTGATGTATGGTACACTGCCTCGGCAAGAACAGCATCAACTTCTTCGGGCTGGACACAAATTGCAACTACGTCTATTGTAGGGGGAAGCATTTCAGGGATTGGTATAGGCAACGGCACTGCCCCTACAAGAATTTATATAGGAACCAACAATGGAAAAATTTTATCAACAAGCAATACAGGCGCAAATTGGGTTTCTGCAACCGGATACCCTTACATTAGTGATTTCGCTGTTGATAAAACAAATGACGCAATTTGTTACGCTTCGTGCGCCGGCACTCTTGCTAATCAGCACGTTTTCAAAACAACAAATGGAGGAGCAACATGGACAAGCATTACAGGAAATCTTCCTAATGTTGCCGCAAACTCAATCATTCTTAGAAATACTTCGCCAAGGTCATTATTTGTCGGAACAGATTTAGGAGTTTATGTGTCATTCAATGAAGGTTCAAGCTGGGCGCTATTGAGCACCGGAATGCCTTCAGTTCCTGTATTTGATTTAAAATATAGAGAGACAAATAAAATTCTTCTTGCCGCTACTCATGGAAGAGGCTGCTATAAAATTGATTTGACAAATTTATCAGGCATTAGTAATCAGAATATTACAGCGGAAAGTTTCGGACTTACACAAAATTATCCTAATCCTTTTAATCCTTCAACAAAGATAAAATATTCTATACCAAGCTCATCTTATGTTACATTAAAAGTTTATGATATTTTAGGAAATGAAGTCGAAACCATAGTCAGCCAGCAGCAAAGCAGAGGTGTATATGATGTGCAATGGGACGGCTCTAAGTATTCAAGCGGAGTGTATATTTATAAAATTACCGCCGGCAATTATAATGAAAGCAAGATGATGCTATTGGTAAAATAGAGTACATTATTACAAAGCCGCGCTTTTGTAACGCTTAAAATTTTTCAAACAAACCCGCAGATTTTATATTAGTCTGCGGGTTTTTTTATTTGGTTTGGAAAATAACTGAATAATCTATAATTTTACGCATATCCCACAGAAAGAACTTCTTTCCATAAAACAGTTTTTTCCTGTTTCACATTTTAATCCAAAAAATTTTACCAACTAAATTTTAAATCATGAAAAGATTTTACTCTTTAGTAATCTTTTTACTGTTCTGCTTTTTATGCGCTTCTGTTAACGGACAAAAACTCTATGATGATGCGCACCCGCTGGCAGAAACTCAGGGCAAAAGGCTTATGATTATGAGCAGCACAAACCCTACTTATCCAAGCGATTTCTTCAGTTATGAGTATGAAGATACAAACGCGCATAAATTTTCATTTAACCTATATGGAGATTACAGAAGATGGAAATTTTCCGAGAAACTTCTTGTGGGCGGATATATTCAAACCGGAATGGATTATTCAAATTCTAAAGGACCAATAACCCTTACTACATCTGAAACAGTAAAGCAGACTGATTATTCCCTGAGCGCCTATGGCGGAGCAAGCTATTACTTCTCCCAGAATAAAATTTATGTTACGGGAGCAATAGGCGGGCAGTATGTTTATCAGAAAATTGATAACGAAGTAAGAACACAATACAATATAGATTCTTCAAGGTTTCCTGTATATCTATGGGGAGCGCTGGGTTACGGAAGAGTAAACAACAGGCAGGTTGTTGAAGCCTCCTACGATTTTAACGAAGCATTAAGAAGCAGAGGCATTATCAGCTCAAAGCTTGATGACAAAACACTTCTCAAAATTTCAGAACTGCTCTACAGGCATAGAGATGGAGAGTATCTTGATAAATATGAAGATGACCAGAACGTAAAATTATTTTCAGACATAGAAAAAACTTTACTGAATGCAGGATACATCAACTGCAATCTTGATGCAGGCTCTACTGTGAAACTTTACGAAATACTAAACAACACGAACAAGAAATATATTTTCTATCCTAAGTACAGCGGTTATCAGGCGCAAGTGCAGCTTCAATACATGGCAAAAAGCGATTCAAAAGATGATGCGCACGACCATTTCCTTTCAGTATCAGGTGTTTATTGTTTTAACCCTACTGAAAAGTCAAATCTTGTTCTTTCAGGTTACTTTGCGATCCCCTTAGATACTATGACAAACGGACTTGGAGCAGATTTTGCAAACTACTTAGCATTTTTACCCGATGCAAATAACCTCGCTTTCTTTAAACAATTTTCAGGAACAGGATTTTACGGCGGAAGATATATCGTCGGATTGCAGGCTTTTACAGGGTTAAGAGCAGATTACTCTTACAGCATAAGTTCTACAGCAGGAGTGCAAGCATCTTTGTATCTCATAAACAAGAAATTCAAATATGCAGATGCTCATATGGAGTATCAGATTGCTGGAAGATTTGATTATAATATTATTAGCAGTCTTGTAACTTATGCCAAGCTTGAGATACTTAAAGAATCGAGCGCTTTAGCTTCAGTGCCTACAAGATTTACAACATCAATAGGATTTTCCTATAGAATTTTTTAATTTTTTTTAAAAGTAAACATCGTTTTAATTGCTAACCAAACAACTCAATATGAAAAAATTACACCACTTCATTTTTCTGGTGGGAATTTTGTTTTGTAATCTTTCCCATTCGCAATCGTTATATGATGATATAAATCCTCTTGCAAATACAAATGGTAAGAGATTAACAGTCGGAAGCAGCACAAACCCAATGTATCCGGGAGATTTAATTTCACTTGAGTATCAGGATACTGCAAACTCAAACTACAAATTTAACTTCTATGGAGATTACAGACGATGGAAATTCACAAATAAATTTCTATGGGCTGGATATATTAGAACGGCAATAGAATATCAGAAAGCAAAATTTTCCTCGCTTAATCTAACTTCCACAAATGAAACCAAAGATTATAATGCGCAAATTTACGGAGCAGCAAGCTACTACCTTATGCCGAATAAAGTTTATGTTACAGGAGCTTTGGGGTTAAGTTATGAGTACAGAAAAATTGACTTAACTTCCAATATTCCAAATCCTGCACCGTCATCAGATACATCTATCGCTCCTGCGTATCTCTGGGGCGCATTGGGATACGGAAGAATTAATAACAGGCAGGTAGTAGAATATGCTTATGATTTTGATGAAAGTTTAAGAAAAAAAGGAATCATTACAAGCTCTCTTGATAATAATACTTTAAGAAAAATTTCTGAAATGCTTTACAAACAGGCAGACGGAGAATACCAGGATAAATATGAAGATGACCAGTATGCAAAACTTTTTAAAGATATAGAAGCTGCTCTAATCAATGGAGGATATATAAGTGGAAACCTTGGAGCAGAACAGGCAATTACAATGTATGAGATTTTAAGAAACAGCAGTAAAAAATATATTTTCTTCCCGAAGTACAGCGGCTATCAGCTGCAGGGACAGGTTCAGTATGAAATTGCCAATGAATCAAAGAACAAACCGCACGAACATTATCTTTCTCTTTCAGGAGCATATTGTTTGAACCCTACAAACAGAACAAATTTAGTTTTCTCCGGTTATTTTGCAATTCCGCTTGATACCCTTGCATATCAGGAAGCTCCTTTAGCAACACTATCAAGTAATTTTGAAAATTATCTTGCATTCATTCCTGATAGAAATAATCTGGATTTTTTTAAAGCATATCCGGGATTAGGAGAATACGGAAAAAGATATGTAATAGGGTTACATACTATGTATGGATTTCGTGCAGATGTTTATCATAGCTTAAGCTCAGTTGCGGGGCTTTCAGGGACAGCAGCTATTGGGGTAAATAAATTCAAATATCTCGATGCAAAAACTCAGTTCTTGCTTTCCGGCAGAATTGATTATAATATCTACAGCAGTCTATCTTCTTATGCAATGATTCAGGTTCTCAGAGAAACCAATGCGTTTGATGTTACACCTACTCAGTATTCTCTTTCACTCGGATTTTCTTACAGAATATTTTAATTCTTTCGATTAATCACTTCCCGTTTTCTTAGCGGGAGGTGATTTTATAGTTTGTTAGTTTTTATAACTCAAATTTTTACTACTCTACTTTTTTATATTCTTCCCATACGAAACTACTCCAAAGCTGTATTTGCTTCGCAGTAAATCAATTTTTTCAGTGAGATTTTTTTCTTTATCTACATCGGTAAAAAGCTCTTCCTGAAAAGCATTATCCGATTCTTCAAGCTCCGAAAATTTTACTCCTATCAGACGAATTTTCCTTCTGCTTTTCATCATCATTTCTAATAGCTTCACAGCATCATCATAATAATCTTTTTCCATATTGGAATACTTTGTGCGTGTAAAAGATTTTTGATTTACTTTGAAATCGGTGTATTTAATTTTTACTGTGATGGTTTTTGCAAGAGTATTTTCTTTACGAAGGCGGAAGCACGCTTTTTCCATTAGCGAGTATAATTCCGATTTTAAAAAATTCATATCGTTAGTGTCTTCCCAGAAAGTTTCTTCTTTTGAAAGAGATTTTCTATCGTCTTCATCGTCAAAATGAACTCTGTCGGAAGTTTTCGCATTTGCGACTTTATATAAAAAATCGGTATGTATTCCAAGCGACTCGTAAAAATCCTTATCGAATTTTAAAATATCTGCTATGAGATTTATACCGTATTTCTTCAGTCTCGCCTGCGAAGCCTTCCCTACCCCCGGTATGCTTTCAATAGGAATATTTTTAATAAATTCTTTTTCATTGCCAAGCGGCATAACTGTAAGCCCGTCCGGCTTCTGAATTTTAGATGCCATCTTTGCGCAAAGCTTTGTTGATGCAACACCGACAGTAGCGGTAATATCAAGCGTATTTTTTATATCAGCTTTCAGCTCTTTTGCAAGTTTAATGTAATCTCCTTTGTAAGCATGCAAAACGTCTGTTACATCCAAATATGCTTCATCTACGCTCACCGGCTGCACCATAGGAGTATATTTATAAAAAATAGCTCGGACTCTTTTTGAATAATCAGAATACAAACCTCTTGTGCTTCGTATGTAATTTGCTTCGGGGCAAAGCTGAATTGCTTTTGAAAGCGGCATTGCCGTGCGGACACCTTTTGCGCGGGCAAGATAATTCGGGCAGGCAACAATTCCCCTCTTATCTTCTTTATTTCCTCCTACGATAAGCGGTTTGCCTCTCAGCTTAGGGTTAATTGCTTCTTCGCATGACGCAAAGAAGGCATCCATATCTATGTGGAAAATAATGCGCATTACATTTTTAAAAAACCTAATCGCAGGACATACGGAGTTTGATTCTCCCCTTGAGGGGAGTCCGACCTGAAAGGTCGGGAGGGGTGTTTGAATGAACACCCACCGTCTCGCCCTCGGCGAGCCATCTCCCTCAAGGGAGGAATTACTCTACTTAATATCCAATCGCTTTGCCGTAACCTCTTCTATCAGAATGCCCCGTAAAGCTGCCGTCTTCTTTGAATAAAATTCCTTCCACTCTCCCAAACTCTGGGATTTCCTTTAACGAATATCCCATTTTTTTCAGAGAAGATTTTACTTCACTATTAAATACATCTTTTTCAATCTGAATTTCATCGGGCAGCCATTGATGATGAAAACGCGGAGCATCAATAGCATCAGCAATGCTCATATTAAAATCTATAACATTGATGATTGTCTGTAATACTGAAGTAATAATTCTTCCGCCTCCGGGAGAGCCGACCACCATAAAAGGCTTATTATCTTTCATAATAATTGTGGGAGTCATGGAACTTAACATTCTTTTCTGCGGCGCAATAGAATTTGCTTCGCTGCCTACAAGCCCGTACATATTGGGCGCGCCCGGCTTTGAAACGAAGTCATCCATTTCGTTGTTCCAGAAAAAGCCTGCACCTTTAATAACTAACTTGCTTCCGAAATTATCGTTAATTGTAGTTGTGGTCGAGACAAGATTTCCGTCTTTATCAACAACGCAGTAATGTGTCGTTTCAGTGCTTTCTTTTTTTGTAATATTTCCCGGCTGAATATCTTTGCTGTTCCCTGCTTTGTTCTGTTCAAAATCAGTCATTCTTTGCTTTGCATAATCTTTGGAGATTAAAACATCGGAAGGCACCTGAACAAAATCAGGGTCTCCCATATACTGACTTCTGTCAGCATAAACTCTTCGCATAGCTTCAGTCATAAGGTTTACAGTTTCGGCTGAATGAAATCCCAAAGATTTTATGTCATAATTTTCTAGAATGTTTAAAAGATACAGCAGACAAATTCCTCCGCTGGAAGGAGGGGGCATTGAAATAATTTCATATCCCCTGTAAGAACCAACCAAGGGAGTTCTTTCTTTTGCTTCGTAGCTTTCTAAATCTGACTTAGTAACTATGCCGTAACCCGTGCGCATTTCTTCTGAAATTAAATCTGCCGTTTCACCTTTATAAAATCCGTCTTTCCCCTGCTCTGAAATTCTTCGTAAAGTTTTTGCCAAATCTTTTTGAATTAACAACTGCCCCTCTTTAAAATGTCCGCCAAAAACTTCCATAGTAGAAGGAAATCTTTGAAACTCTTTCTGCTGCGAGTTAAGATTTTCAGCAAGGCGTTTATGAATTTTAAAACCATTCTCCGCTAAATCAATCGCATATTGCATCACTTGCTGACGAGACATTGTTCCGTAATGCTCGAGAGCATAAAGAAGACCTGCAACTGAACCCGGCACACCGCCTGCAAGATGTCCGGTAGTACTTAGTCCGTCAACAACGTTTCCATTGGAATCGAGATACATATTTTTGAATGCAGCAATAGGGGCTTTCTCTCTGTAGTCAATCGAAATATTTTTTCCGTCTTTCAGATGAATCAGCATAAAGCCGCCGCCGCCGATATTTCCCGCCCCGGGATAAGTAACAGCCAAAGCAAAGCCGACTCCGACTGCAGCGTCTATTGCATTGCCGCCTTTTTTCAGTATCTCGATTCCTACCTGCGAAGCATATTCATCGGCAGAGCTGACCATTCCGTTGCGGTAATAGTCTTGGGAGAAGGAGATGTTACTGAAAAAGAGAAATAAAAAGAATATTAGAGATTTGAATACTTTCATAGTGTTGTGAGTGATTGGATCCCCGCTTTCGCGGGGATGACAAGTGAACAAAAGAAAATTATTAATTACTAATTATTAATTATTAATTGCCTAAGTCATCCAGTCTCTATTGTATCTGAAATCAATATTTACAGTTCGGTTCAGAACTTTTGCAATCAATGGCGGAAGGCGCTTGAACTGGTTTCTATAAATCATCTTGTTTACCCTTTCAATAAATTCTTTTTCATATCCCATCGCAGCCATTTCTTCATCGGTTTTTCTTTCATCTATTTTATGAAAAAGATAATCATCAACTTTTTTATAAGTAAAGCCAAGCTCGTTCTCATCTGACTGCCCTTCCCATAAATCTGCGGAGGGCTGCTTTTCGATTAGCTCTTTTGGAATGTTAAGGTGTCGCGCTAAATCCCATACCTGAGTTTTATATAAATCGCCAATAGGATTTATTGCCGATGCGGAATCTCCAAACAAAGTTGAATACCCAAGAAGGATTTCTGATTTATTGCTCGTTCCTATTACAAGCGCATTTTCTTTTGCCGATTCGTCATACAAGATAATCATTCTTGCGCGAGCCATAAGATTTCCTTTTCTTACATTGGACATTTTTTCATCGCCTATATTTTTAATAAAGGCATCAACCATATCAGTAATTTCAATCTTTTCATGAGGCACTTTTAAATCATTCACAACCCGCATTGCATCAATAACGGATTCCTTGCTGCTGGTTTTGTAAGGCATAAGAATGCACTTAACATTATCAGCGCCAAAAGCGCGCACAGCAAGGTAAGTTGAGACAGCAGAATCTATTCCGCCGGAAAGTCCGACAACAGCTTTTTTAATCCCGATTTTATAAGTTTCGTTGCGTAAAAATTCAGTTAAGAGTTTTTCAACGATTTGGTTGTTTAGCTTCATTTAAACAAAATCCTTTAATTAAATCAAATTTTCAATACATGTTATTTTGGTTAAAAAAGTTGTCTGTAGGTTAATTTATTTATATTTCCTAAATCTTTGTTTAAAAGACAAACATTACGAAGCTGGAGCTTCGTAACGAGTTCGCTCTCAAAAATTTTCAATACAAGTTATTTTGGTTAAAAAAGTTGTCTGTGGGTTAATTTATTTATATTTCCTAAATCTTTGTTTAAAAAACAAACGTTACGAAGCTGGAGCTTCGTAACGAGTTCGCTTTCAAAAATTTTCAATACAAGTTATTTTGGTAAAAAAGTTGTCTGAAGGTTAATTTATTTATATTTCCTAAATCTTTGTTTAAAAAACAAACGTTACGAAGTTGGAGCTTCGTAACGAGTTCGCTCTCAAAAATTTTCAATATAAGTTATTTTGGTTAAAATAAAAAAGCCGTCCCGATTACATCGGAACGGCTCTAATTTTCTCAAATATACTAAATATTATTTAGAAACTTGATAAACGATTTTTCTGATAGTATCAAATTGCAGGTAGGGAAATAATTCCTGAATTTTATCAATTGCTTCGCCAGCGCTCATCTCTCTCCTCATGTCTTTGTACATCTGTCTGATTTTGTAATCCCTGATTGCTTTCTCATCAAGTAATTTATATTTTTTCAGTGTGTTATAGACATCATCATCAATCAGCTCGCTCAAGGGATTATCACTTTTTGACTTGGTTGTTGGTTTCAATTTGTTTCTCCTTTAGTTTTTAAAAATTTTAGAGCAATGGTATTCTATTTTCTCTATAGCGCTTTTTAAATTGACTTTCAAATAAAGTTTGTATATACAAAAATAACTTAATTTATTTGAAGTTTCAAGTTTACGGGCTAAAAGAGAAAACCTCAACTTTGTTAAAACAATACTTTATCTCTCTATTTTACTTAATTTTATTTATAAAAAAGAACCGAATTTATACCTAAAAAGTTTAAAATTTCCCCTCAGAAATTTTTTTGGAAAGATTTATAAAAGCTTTTATTTTTTGAGCAAAACTCCCCCTTCTCCGAATTCCCGTTGTTCATTTTATATTGAATTTAATATTCAATCACTCTAATTTGTTTATTCATCAAAATTTCATTCCGGTAAATGCAGCTAAAAAAACTAATTTTAATCCTTGCGATTCTTTTCTTCTCAAAAGAGATTTTTTCGCAAACTCAATACATCGAGGCAAAGTTTTTCCAGAATTCTGAAGCGTATAAGAATTCAGACTCAATTTTAATTGCAGCCAAGATTAACATTAAAGAAAAGTATCATATAAACTCATATGAAGTTTCCGACCCTACATTAATTCAAACTGTAATATCTTCATCCTCCGATAACTTTTCCGTTTCAAAAGTTTATTTTCCCAAAGATGAGCTTTTAAAGTTCGAGTTCAGCGCTACCCAGCTTCGCGTTTATGAAAATGAAATTGTTGTGGGAATTTTATTAAAGCCAAAAGAAGGGCTTGCAGACGGAAGCTATTCACTTCCAATACAAATCAGCTATCAGGCATGTGATAACAAAGTCTGCTATCCTCCGAAAAATTTAAAAGACAGCGTAAAGATTTCAATCTCTGCAAAAGGTGATACCAAAGCAGGGACATTAAATAAAGAAGTTTTTTCCAAAGTACAGTTTGCATTTCCTCAAACTTCTTCTAAAGAAAACAAAACAGGCTCAACAAATACAAAGCTAACTGAAAATAACAGGACTTCAAATCCCGATGAAGAACAGGTTTCAAACATCGTTGAAGAAAAAGGATTAGCAATTGCATTAATATTTATCTTCCTCGGAGGACTCGCACTAAACTTAACTCCCTGCGTTTATCCGCTTATACCTATCACCGTCAGTTACTTCGGCGCGCAGGTCAGCGGCAGTAAATCGCAAAGTATAATGATGGGCGTGTTTTACGCTCTCGGAATGTCAGTTACATATTCCGCTCTGGGGGTTTTCGCTGCGCTCACAGGCAGTTTGCTCGGTACGGCATTACAAAACCCATTTGTTATTATAGGTGTTGCATTAATTCTTCTTGCGCTCGGTACTAGCATGTTCGGGCTGTTTGAAATCCGTGTTCCGCAAAAACTTGCTTTGATGGGAAACAAAAACCGTTCAGGTTATCTCGGCTCGCTTGTGATGGGATTAACAGTCGGCTTCATCGCTGCTCCTTGTATCGGACCGTTTGTATTAAGTCTTCTTGTTTACGTCGGTAAAACAGGAAGCGTCTTTATGGGATTTTTGCTTTTCTTTATTTTATCACTCGGTCTTGGCGTTCCTTATATTTTTCTCGCAGCTTCTTCCAGCGCTCTTAGCAAACTTCCGCGTTCAGGCGCGTGGATGGAAGGCGTGAAAGTTATATTCGGTCTTATACTTTTCGGAATGGCTCTAAATACATTAGGACCGCTCTTCCCAAAAAATATTGTAGCAATTGTTCTCCCCGCATTTTTCATTGCCGGCGGAGTTTATCTCGCTATCATTGATAAAAAAGGAAGCAACTCAATCGGCTTTACAAGATTCAAAACTTTAATTGCGCTGCTTGCAGTTTTTTACGGAGCATGGATTTTAAAACCAAACGACGGCAAGCAGGAAGTGAAGTGGAAAAACTTAACTTCAGTGGAACAAATAACAAGTTCAGTCAGTTCAGAAAAGAAACCGGTGATGATTGATTTTTACGCTGACTGGTGCGCGCAGTGCAAAGAGCTTGACGAATACACTTACACAGATAAAGAAATTATTGACTTGTCTTCTAAGTTAAACACTATTAAAATTGACCTAACCAAGGAAAATGAAGCCATCTCCAATAAATACGGTATCAAAGGGCTTCCCGTGGTTCTTTTCATGAATTCAAAAGGAGAAGAAATTAGCGAACTGAGAGTTACTGGTTTTTTAAAGCCGTCTGAATTTAAAACTAAAATAACTAAATTATTAGAGTCGGAAAAATAATGTCAAAGAAATTTTTAACAGTACTCCTCAGTGTTCTATTTGTAAACGCAGTTTTTTCTCAATCTTTAACAGAATCTTCAAAAGATTTTTCTATACCGGAAAATCTTAATAAAGAAGATTTAACCGCGCAGTTTTTAAATCAAAAATCAGATTTAAAAAAAGTTGAGCTTGCCCCTGCCAAAGATAAAAAATCCGCAGGAATTGCAATGCTGCTTTCACTCTTAGTTCCCGGAGCAGGACATTTATATATTAATAGAATGGACGTAGGAAAATTTTTCGTAATGGGTGAAGCCGCTTCGTGGATTGGGCTTGCAGGACTTAATATCTACGGCGATGCATTACAGGAAGATTATAAAACTTTTGCTGTGCAGAATGCAGGCGTGAATAAAACAGGTAAGGACAAAGATTATTTTTCAAATGTCGGAAATTTTAACAGCGTTTACGATTACAACAATGATAAATTATTAAAAGGACAATATACTCAGCTTTATGATGTAAATACATATTACTGGAACTGGAACAACACAGCAAACCGCGATGACTACGAAAATCAAAGAAAGACAAGTGAACGTGTGTATAACTCAAGAGTTGTTTTCGGCACAACCTTGATTATTAACAGAGTTGTCAGCGCACTCAGCGCTCTTATTCTTACTAATAAAAGAAATAATGCAACTACGCTGAATATTCAGCCGGAGCTTATGCAAAAAGATTATGGCGTTGACGGACTTAAACTGAATATCTCTACAAATTTTTGAGTAAAATCAAAAACAACACGCTCTATAATTACAAATTAGTAATTGAGTACGACGGAGCAGATTTTTTAGGATGGCAGAGACAATCGTACAGCAAAGAAACGATTCAGCAATATCTTGAAGATGCCATAGAAGTTCTCTTAAAAGAAAAAATAAATTTGATAGCCGCCGGCAGAACTGATGCCGGCGTGCACGCTCTAAATCAAACGGCAAATTTCAGAACAAATCAAAAAATCCAATCTGATAAATTTCTCTACCAGTTAAATTCCATTCTGCCTGAAACAATAACAGTAAAAAAAATTACCAAAGCGGCAGAAGATTTTCACGCAAGATACTCGGCAAAGCAAAGAGAGTATATTTATAAAATTACTTTAAGAAAAAAATCAGTCGAAGGAAAATATTTTCATAGAATTTATTCCGAGCCTGATTTTAAAAAAATAGATTCTCTGATAAATTTTTTCAAAGGGGATAAAAGCTTTAAATCACTTTGTAAGAATAAAGAAGATAAGCATAGTTTCAGATGCAGTCTAAGTTATCTGAAATATTCTTACAGTAAATCAAAAGGCGAATTAATTTTCAAAATCAGGGCAAGCAGATTTTTACACAGTATGGTTCGGGGAATCACCGGCTGCCTTATAGATGCAGGGAGAGAAAAATATTCCGTTGATGAAATTAAAAATAAATTTTCTAAGGGAGAAAAAATAAAGACTCAATATTTACCGGCTAACGCCCTATTTTTAAACAAAATTTATTATTAAATGAAAAGCATATTTGCATTAATAATTTCGTTTGCTTTAATCGCTTCCGCATATTCGCAGGAGATTTCCACTAAAGAAGATTTGACACATTATGCGTTATCGGTAGATAAATCTTCCAATGAAAAAGAAGTAAAAGAAAATTTCAGAAAAAATATTTCAGAAGGAAAAGAAAAATCTCCCGTATTGGGCGCAGTTCTTTCGGGAGTTCTTCCCGGCGCAGGTGAATTTTATTCCGAGAGTTATGTGAAAGCCGGAATTTTCCTTGCATTAGAAGCAGGGCTTTGGGCAGGTTACACAATATATCGAAATAAAGGAAACAGTCAGACGGATTATTTCCAGTCATTTGCCGACCAGAACTGGAGCGTGAGAAAATATGCTACCTGGCTCAGAGATCAGGCAGGCGCAACAAGTGTAAACCCTGCCGAGAGTGATTTGGAAGTACTCAGAGGGCAGATTAATTCATTTGAATCAACTCATTTTTCTCATCAGCTTCCTGCTTACGGCTCTCAGCAATACTATGAATTGATTGGTAAATACCAAAACTTTGTCGCAGGCTGGTATGATGCTTCACCCACTATCAGCGCAGCAGTGAACTACAACGACCCTAACAGTTATGTAAACGTAAAGACTAATATGTTCATAAATTATTCTTATGACAGACAACTTGCAAACGATTATTTTGATTCTTCAGAAAAATTTGTAATGGGAGTAATTGTAAATCACGTTCTCAGCGCCGCCGATGCAGTATGGAGTGTTTCGATGTATAACAAAAAATTTGAAGTTAAGACGGGTATGAGGATTCAGGAAAGATTAGGCGGGCAGTTTATGCAGCCGTATTCTCTTCCTACTGCAAATATCAGCGTGCAGTTTTAATTTTTATTTGTTTACCACTAAAACACTAAAAGCACAAAATTGCACTAAAGGTTTTTGTGTAAATTAGTGCCTTTGGTGTTTTAGTGGTGAAAATTTTATGATATATAAACAAAATAATTCTTCTCTTTAAAATACCTGTAACTTTTATTCAAAGATTTTTTATCTTCCTTCTTAAAAAAAGCATACATAGTTGCGCCGCTTCCGCTCATAGAGGCAAACACAGCTCCGTGTTCAATCAGCCTTTCCTTTATCTGCCTTAAAGAATCATACTTTTCAAAAACCACTCTTTCAAAATCATTGGAAAATATTTCTTTCTCATCAGGATTAAACTTAGCAACACCCTTCAAGTCTGACGGATAATTTTTCCCGATTTCAAGGTTCAAATTTTCATAAGCCCATTTCGTTGATACATGCAGCTGCGGATTTACAATTAAAATATCATAGGGAATATTAAACTCAGGCAGTATTTTCAGCTTCTCTCCCCTGCCCTCTGCAAAGCACGGCTTCATTATCAAAAAGAACGGCACATCGCTTCCGATAGAAAGCGCAGTATCCATAATTTTTTTTCTATTCTCTTTAATATCTATTTTAAAAAATCTTATGAGATGCTTTAATACAACTGCTGCATCGGAGCTTCCTCCGCCAAGTCCCCCGCCTACAGGAATTTTCTTTCCAATATTAATAGCAATCTTATAACAATCTTTTATATGGAAATTTTTAAAGAACGCTTCAATAGCTTTGAAGCAGATATTATCCTTATTTGAAGGGACGTAATACTTATTACACGTTATGTAAACTGAGTTATACTGCGATTCATTTGGCGAGATGGAAATGTGAATTTCATCATGCAGCTTTATCGGATAAAAAATAGTTTCAATATTGTGAAAACCGTCTTCGCGCTTATTAACAATCTTTAAGCCGATGTTAATTTTCGCGAAGGAGTCGAGGCGTACATCTTCTTCCATTATGTAAGTTTGTAACAAATATAAATGAAAATGCCCTCTTTATTGAGGGCATTTTTTGTAAACTATTTTTTCTACTCGTTACGAAGGTCCTCCTTCGTAACGTAAGCTGATTAATACGCCCAGCGAACAAGCACTGAACCCCATGTATAACCTGCGCCGAAGCTTGCAAGCACGAGGTAATCACCTTTTTTGATTTTACCTTCATGCCAATACTCTGATAAGCAAAGCGGAATTGTTGCGCAAGTAGTATTGCCGTACTTATGGATATTTATCATAACTTTTTCAGGAGGAAGTTTCATTCTCTCTCCTGCGGCTGTAATAATTCTCATGTTTGCCTGATGCGGTACGAGATAAGCAATATCCTCTGACTTCAGATTATTCTTCAAAACAATTTCTTCAGAGACATCTGCCATGCCGACTACTGCTACTTTGAATACTGCCTTACCGTCCTGATGAACGAAGTGCATATCTTTATCAACAGTTTCGTGCGATGCCGGATGAAGGCTTCCGCCTCCCGGCTGATACAAAAATTCTCCGCCGGAGCCGTCTATATGAAGAATGGAATCAATTATTCCGTACTCTTTATCTTCAGTAGGCTCAAGCAAAACTGCTGCCGCGCCATCGCCGAACAATATGCAGGTATTCCTGTCCTTGAAATTCGATATACATGTCATTTTATCGGAGCCGACTACAAGAACTTTTTTATACGAACCTGATTCTATCAGCTTTGCTCCGGTATTTATACCGAATAAAAATCCCGAGCAAGCTGCCGATAAATCAAATCCCCACGAATTCTTCGCGCCGATTGCATCCTGCACAATACATGCTGTCGAAGGATAAGGCATATCGGGCGTAACCGTGCACACGATTATCACGTCAATTTCCTCTGCAGAGATTCCTCGGTTTTGCAAGAGATTATTCACGGCACGGATTGCCATGAACGAATTTGGTTTGTCTTTATCGAGGTAGCGGCGTTCTTTTATTCCCGTTCGTGTTTGTATCCATAGATCGTTTGTATCAAGAAAACTTTCAAAGTATTTGTTATCTACAACACGGTCGGGCACATAGTGTCCGACCGCAGTAATCATTGCATTAACAGGGCTTGCTTTAGACATTCTTCTCCTTGTTAGTGTCGTCTGAATTTGATTCTTCTAAAATTTCTGTTATTTCTTTTTCTATATCGCTTTCTTTTTTCAAATCAACGAACTCGAAGTCCTCTGCATTTTTTCTGTGCTTAACTTTTATCATCGAGCCTTCTTTGAAGTTCCCCTTCAATATTTCCTCACTGAGCGGGTCTTCAAGGTATTTCTGAATTGCTCTTCTTAAAGGTCTTGCACCGTAGTTCTGGTCGTATCCTTTTTCTGCAAGATATTCTTTTGCGGATTTTGTTACATCCACTGTAATTCCCTGCGCTTTTATTCTCTTCATTAATTTTTCGATTCCGACTTCAACAATCTTAACAATGTTTTCTTTCTGTAGTTGTTTGAATACAATCATTTCATCAATTCTGTTCATGAATTCAGGCGAGAAAACTCTCTTCACTGATTCATCAATAGATGATTTCATCTTGTCATATTTTCCGTCGCCCTTCATTTCTCCGAATCCGAATACTTTATCAAGCTTTAAATCTCTTGTACCGATATTTGAAGTCATTATGATAATCGTATTCTTGAAGTCAACTTTTCTTCCGAGTCCGTCTGTAAGAATACCGTCATCCAATACCTGTAAAAGAATATTGAATGTATCAGGGTGCGCTTTTTCTATTTCATCCAGCAGCACAACTGAATATGGTTTTCTTCTGACTTTCTCAGTAAGCTGTCCGCCTTCTTCGTAACCGACGTATCCCGGAGGCGCTCCGACAAGTCTCGATACATTGAACTTCTCCATGTATTCACTCATATCTATTCTTATCATATTCTCTTCGCTATCGAATAAGAATTTTGCAAGCTGCTTTGCAAGCTCGGTTTTACCGACACCAGTAGGACCTAAGAATACAAACGAACCAATAGGTCTGTTCGGGTCTTTCAATCCTGCTCTTGCTCTTCTTATCGCGCGAGAGATTTTTTCAACAGCTTCATCCTGACCAATAACAACTTTCTTAAGGGCTTCTTCCATCTTCACAAGCTTTTCAGATTCGCCGTCGGCAATTCTGTTTACAGGAATACCTGTCATCATTGCAACAACATCTGCAACGTTATCTTCCGTTACATCGAACACCATGCTTTGCGATTTTATATCCCACTCGATTTTCAACTGCTCTAGTTCATTCAATAATTTCTTTTCGTTATCACGAAGCATTGCTGCCTCTTCATAGTTTTGGTTTTTTACAACCTGATTTTTTGACTGGCGGACTTTTTCAATCTCAAGCTCAAGGTCAACAATCTCCTGTGGAACGGTGATGTTCGCAAGGTGAACTCTCGAACCTGCCTCATCCATCACATCAATTGCCTTATCCGGCAAAAATCTGTCGGTAATATATCTGTCGCTCAGCTTCGCTGCCTGAATAATTGCATCTTCTGTATATCTTACATTGTGATGCTCTTCGTATTTGCTCTTAATGTTTGTAAGTATCTGAATCGTTTCATCAACCGTTGCCGGCTCAACCATAATTTTCTGGAATCTCCTATCAAGCGCGCCGTCCTTTTCAATGTATTGTCTGTACTCATTAAGAGTAGTTGCGCCTATGCATTGGAGGTCGCCTCTTGCAAGAGCGGGCTTAAAGATGTTTGAAGCATCCAGCGAACCGCTTGCACCGCCTGCGCCAACAATTGTATGAAGCTCGTCAATGAAAAGTATAACGTCCTTTGCTTTTTCAAGCTCGTTCATTACAGCTTTCATTCTTTCTTCAAACTGCCCTCTGTACTTTGTGCCTGCAACAAGCGCAGCTAAGTCCAGAGTAACAACTCTCTTATTATGTAATACTCTTGAAACCTGTTTATTGATAATTCTTAATGCGAGACCTTCTGCAATTGCAGTTTTACCTACGCCCGGCTCACCGATGAGAACAGGATTATTTTTCTTTCTGCGCGAAAGAACCTGCGCAACGCGCTCGATTTCTTTTTCGCGTCCTACAATCGGGTCAAGCTTTCCTTCAACTGCGCTCTTTGTTAAATCGCGCCCGAAGTTATCCAGCACGGGAGTTTTTGTCTTCTCAACTTTTTTCTCTGCCTGAGGTTTCGGAGCAGATTGAGGAGCGCCGCCGCCTGCTGTCGGCTTTCCGCTTAAAATATTTAAAAGCTCGTTCTTAGTATTTTCATAATTGATATTGAACTGGTGCAGAATCTGCGCTGCAAGATTATCATCTTCTCTTAATATAGAAAGTAAAAGATGCTCCGTGCCTATTACGTCTGATTTGAATAGCTTTGCTTCTAAATATGTTATCTTTAAAACTTTTTCTGCCTGCTTTGTAAGAGGGATATTGCCGACAGTAAGCGAACCGCCTGACTGGCGAACTGTGTCTTCAACTGCCTTTTTGATTTTGTTCGCTTCCACTCCGAGGTTCTTGAAAATCTTTATAGCTATACCTTCACCCTCGCGGATAATTCCGAGGAGAAGATGCTCGGTCCCGATGTAATCGTGTCCTAAACGAATTGCTTCCTCTCTGCTTAGCCTGATAACATCCTGAACCCTGTTTGAAAAATTACTGTCCATAGTGGTTTTGATTTGATTGTAATTTCCGAAAAATTTTTTTTAATTAAAATTTAAAAATTTTTATATTCTGCCTTATTGTTAAAATAAACCTTTTTAGTATTTAACCGAAATCTTAAATAATAGTTCAAATTATTTTTTGCAAATAACGAGCCAAACTGTTTTTTTTGAAACGTAGTTCAGAAATTTGAAAAGCTGAGTATGCAGATTGAAGTAGGGTGCAGAGATGTGAAAAGATTTATGTATTTTCATAGAGACGCAATACTTTGCGTCTCTATAAAACGAAAGGGACGCATTACTTTGTGTCTCATATAAAACAAAAGAAACGCGATACTTTGTGTCTCATATAAAACAAAAGAGACGCAATGTATTGCGTCTCTACGGTTATCTGTTTGCTCTCATTCCCATACTCCAGTTTGGGAATGAGAACCAAGATTTTACAATTACAAATTAGAACTTAACAGCCCTGGTCCCAAACGGGGTTTTGAACAGAGAACCAAAGACTAAATTTTCGATTTTTCATACAGTCTCATCTGAGACAGCGCTAAAAAACCGCTTTTTCTCCTTACGAAGCTCTTGCTTCGCAAGGAATATGTTTATGAAGCTCTGCTTCATTGCAAAACGAAGTTTTGCGGACACTTTCCGTCCCAAACGGAGTTTGGGACGGAGAACCTTCAATTAGTTTTTGATTTTCACACAACCTCTTCTGCTTGGGAACGTAAACAAAAAAAATATTCATCTTTAGCTGTGCTTCTTGTAATGAATGGAAAAATAATTCACAGAAATACAATAATACTGTAAATTAACTTTATGTTTAATAACTTCCAAAAACAACCTCTGCCAAATATGAAACATTTTTTTATCTATATCTCATTCCTTTTTTTGTTTTATTCTTGCGGTTTAAAATCAAACAGGCTTTCCTCTGATAGCGATACAACTAAAGAAATCCCTAAAGTCCTTCTTGATGAAAAATATGAGAGCTTTAGCAGATTAAAAAGCTCAGAGGATTTAATGGAAGAAATTTATGAGGACCTTTTAAATAATGACGAGAAACTTAAGAAACTTGATGAAAGTATTAAAGAAAACTTTAGGAAAATGTTTACTGTGGTAAAAGATTTTGAGGAATATCAGAGGAAATCCAGTCAATATTACTCATCAGCCCTTAGTAACGCAAACAGGATTTCAGATTCTTTGGAAAAAGCAAAAGTAACGCTTGATATTAAAAACAGTCAGTTAAGATATGAGAGTTTAATTCATAATCTTTCAAAAACTGATTCATTAATAAGAGAAACATCAGGAAAAATCAGGGAAAGCTACATTGCTTTTAAAATTCAAAAAACTCTCCCGATTATTGAAAAATTCCAAAAGGAAAAAATAGTTAATGGCAAGAATATGGATGATTTTCTGCAGGAACAAAAAAAACTACTTGAAGAGATAAAATAACGACTTCTGATTCTTAAAATTATCCAATATATTCAACGCCAAACGGACTTAGCAACTGCTATAGAATTATTTGCCTGAAAAAGTTTAAAAGTAATATGGCAGCTATTTGCAGAGAGTGTGAAGCTTTTTATTTTTCTTGTCCCCAAGCTCTTGAGACAGTGCAAAAAATCTGCTTTTCTCCTTACAAAGCTCCTGCTTCGCAAGGAATATGTTTTATGAAGCTCTGCTTCATTGCAAAACGAAGTTTTGCGGACACTTTCCGTCCCAAACGGAGTTTGGGACGGAGAACCTTCAATTAGTTTTTGATTTTCGCACAACCTCTTTAGTGGCAAAAATTTTCAGGCTCGATTCCAGATAAAACCCCTGTCAAGCGAATTCCAAAAAAATTTTCCTATATATGGTAATAGGCAGGTTAGTATTTGAAATAAGCTCTCTAATTATTAAATTGCCTGAGTTCTTTAAAATACTTGAAAATCGCCTGATTTTTGGAAATCCTTCAATATTGTTTTAACAATAGTTTGACAAAAAACTTACGAGGGGGCGTAAGTTTTGATATATGTTTTTACAATATTTAACTGCTCTAAAAAACGTATTTTTTCACTCCAAATACTTGAAATCTGCCCCTTTTCGTCTCAATTCAGCAAGATTCTGCTTCAAAACCTATGGAAATACTTTCCAATTGGCACTGAAAGAATATCAAAAATCATTTTTCCGAAACTCCCTTTTGCATTGAATATTTATCTTTCTTTCAATACCTTTAAAGATTTACCAAAAATCAATTTATTATTTGTTTATTAATAATTTAGCGATACTTTAATTTTTCACCCAGCATGTACAAGGAACTACCGGAAAATATTTCACTTCCCGAACTTGAAAAAGAAGTAATAAATTTTTGGAAAGAAGACGATACCTTTCAAAAAAGCATAGAGTCAAAATCATCCGAGAAATCTTTCACATTTTATGAAGGTCCGCCGACAGCAAACGGTCTGCCGGGCATTCACCACGTAATTTCACGGACAGTGAAAGACCTCTTCTGCCGATACAAAGCAATGCACGGCTACAAAGTAAACCGCAAAGCCGGCTGGGATACACACGGGCTGCCGGTTGAAATAGAAGTGGAAAAATCTCTCGGCTTAAAATCAAAAGCAGATATTGAGGCATTCGGAGTTATAGAGTTTAATAAGGCATGTAAGGATTCGATTTTTAAATACGTCAGCCGCTGGGAAGATTTGACTCAAAGAATGGGTTACTGGGTAAATCTTGATGAAGCATATGTTACTTACCACAACTCATATATAGAATCCGTCTGGTGGGCATTAAAAAATTATTTTGAAAAAGGTTTAATATATAAAGGATACAAAATCCTTCCATTCTGCCCAAAGTGCGAATCCTCGCTTTCATCTCATGAAGTTGCTCAAGGGTATGAGGATTTGAAAGACCCTTCCGTATATGTGAAGTTTAAGATAAAATCAGGTGAATATGCCGGAAGTGATTTTCTCGTCTGGACAACTACTCCTTGGACACTTCCATCGAACGTAGCGCT
>JAFDZO010000008.1 GCA_018266845.1 Bacteroidota bacterium
TTCATAAAGTCAGGAGTCCATGAAAATTTGTATGCGGCAATTATGAGGATCATCACTGTTCCTAATCTGTAATTTGCGCTGTAAATACCAACTACGCTTTCATTGAAATAGTATTTTAAAAAAAATCTGTCGGAAATATCAATAACGAGAATAAATAATCCTATCAAAATAAACTTCAAGCCGAAACGGAGCTGGCGCTTCACCTCTCTTATAGAAATTTTTGATGTAATGTAAGGACTTGTTACATAAAGGCAGATTATAGTTGTAACAACAACTGAAATGATATAGCTGTAAAAGATGGCTTCTATACCATACTTCTGCGCAACTATCAAAAAAAGATTTAAACCTAAATTTATTACCAAAGTTACTAAGGTGAGATAAGTATAGACTTTGGTATTTAGCTCTGCCCGCAGGAGCAGAAGCGGAAAGCGGTAAAGAGTATCAGCAAATAAAAGCACAGAAAGAACTTTTATCAAAAAGACACCTTTTGCAGAATCATCAAACTGAAGCAAAGAAGAAATAACACCGGAAAGATTAAAAATAATAAACGAAAATAAAGCGGAAGAAATCAGCAAAGTAAAAAGAACCGTGGAATATATTTCAGATTTTTTTTTCGCATCTTTTTCCTCTATGAAATACTTCATAAAGGAATTTTCAAATCCAAGGCTGTAAATTACTGAAAGGAAAATCCACAACGACCAGACAATATTAAACACTCCCCAATCGGAAGGCGTGAAGTAATTTGTGTAAACAGGAAGGAGCAGGAACCCGATGGATTTATTCAGAACAAGCCCGATTCCATATACTGCCGTATGAGAGAGTAGTATTTTAACCGGAGACTTCGCCATCAGAGAATTTTAAAATTTCTGTAATATTCCAAAAGCTTATCATTAACGGCTTCAAAAGAATGAGTTGTTTCAACCCATTTCCTGCCTTTATTGGCAAATTCTTCTATAAGTTTTTCATCCCTTACAAAACGTAATATATTGCTCTTAAGATTTTTAATATTTGAATTTATAAAAGGATTATCTTTAATAAAATTATAATAATCGTCAAAAAATTCCGTAAAAGTCGGAATTCCCATAGAAAGGTTCTCAATAGAATTTTTGCCGTAACCGCTGCCCCCCATTTCTCCGCCTACCTGATCAATAGCCAAAGCGCATTGTGATTTTATTTCTAAAAGCTTTTCCCTGTCAATATTTTCAAGAAGCAGAAACTCAAACTTGGCTTCTTTTTGAGCTTCATCTATTACTTTCAATATTTTATCTGTCCCTTTAAAAGCGCGGTTTGTCGGGGAATGAACAATTTTTTTTACCTTATTTGAATTTATTCTGAACTGAAACCCGTTTACATCAAAAGGAAAAAAAATGTAGTTTACGTTTTTGTGGATAAAAAGGTGGTCGTATTCAACTGTTAATAGTAAGTCTGAAATTTCTTCAAGCTCTTTAAATATTCCCCTTGTTCTCAAATCACTGCCAAAATAACAGCAGACGATTTTTTTCTTTCTTTTTTTTAGTTCTTTAGCAAAGCTAATATTCCTGAAAAAATCCATTCCGCCATCGAAGTGATATATATCGTAATCGAATAAACTATACTCATCAATAAGACTGGAAATTTTTTTCTTATTCTTCAAATCGCGTAATGCAAAAAAAACTTCCTCTGCAATATTTTTCGGCTTATAAACTTTAAGCGCGGGAGTAACATCAGAGGAAATTTTTTTATCCCGCCATTTTTTCGCAAGCTTGTTTTGAGGAAGCTCAAGATTTAAAGAAATATCTTCTTCAAAATTAAGCTTATTTTTGTAAATTGTAATGAGATTTGATTCAAAGCCGAACTGCCTGTGCATTTTTACAAAATCCATAGGCATTCCCGCAGTATTTTGAGGCGCTATGTGGAGAATTTTAGTCAATTTCCGCCTGTAAAGTTTTACAATTTATTTATCAGACGAAGCGCATTGCCCGAATATATCAGCTCTTTTTCTTCATTGCTGACTTGTAGCCTATCAATAATAGGAAGGTATGATGCGGGCAACCCAAGATTGTAATCACTTCCAAAAATAATTTTTTCCGCTCCTAAAGTTTTAACAACTTCATTTACAAAATAAAACTCACGCACAGATTCAGTGCCGAGGTAAACATTTTCAAATCCGCCATCTCTAACATCTTTAGCGCACTGAGTGCAAATTGCGGGCTGGTCCCCTCCTAAGTGAGCGAGAATTAATCTTAACGCAGGAAATTTTTTAGCAGCTTCCAGACAAATTTCATATCCAGCCATTTCTTTCCACCTGCCGCAATGAACAACTACAGGGATTTTGTTGTCTGAAGCAATCTCAAGATATTTTTCAAATTCCCCGTCAGTGATTTTTCTTTTATCTATAGAAGGATGAATTTTAAAAAAAGAAATTTCCTTGAGGTTTTTTTCAAGAAACTCACCGAGGCTCTCATCCAGCGGGTTTATCCACGCATTAAAATAAAATTTAAAATCTTTTCTATTCTTTACTTCAGCAAAAAGTTCACCATTGGAAGTTCTGTCTGTCGGCATACATACTGCCTCGTCTATCCCCGATTTTTTCATTTCGTTGACAGCCTCATCAACAGTCGTGGAAAGATTCAGAAAAATTTCACTCCACTTACCAATATGAATATGCGCATCTATTATTTTCATTAGCTAAACCTATCCCCTATTCTAAATTCCATTCCGCAGTTTATTTTTTTTTCATCTCTATGTAGTTCTGAAATTTTCAGCATTCTGTTTTTAGCATTTACCCAAAGAGTTCCTTTCACGATTTTTCCGATAGAACCTGCTTTTCCTCTAGATTGTACTGCTGTCATCTGCGCATCATTAATTTTATAAATTTTGTCAGCTAAAACAGAGAACGCCTGCGGGTAAGGTTTTTTCAACGCCCGTATCTTGTTAAAAATATCCGAATCCCTTCTTCGCCAGTCAATTTTGCATTCGTCTTCGCTGATAATTTTATTTGCTGTACGGTTTAATTTTTTTTGTTTTTTTAGTTTTACTTTACCTTTCGGGAAATTTGTCAAAAACTCTACTATCGGTTTGAAAGAACTTTCGCTAAATTTTTCATACAAAGAATTTACATCATCCTTACTTGTAATTTTCATTTTATTCTCAATTGCAATAGGTCCCGAATCAACCCCTTCGTCAATCTTATGCAGGGTGATGTATAAATACTTATCACCATTCATTAAAGTTCGCGATATTGGCGCTCTTCCTCTGTACTCTGGAAGTTTTCCGCAGTGAAGATTAAAAACCCCATACTTAGGAGTTTCAAAAAAATTTTCCCTCAGAATTTTCATATATCCGATACAAAAACCTATATCAAAATTTTTTATAATCTCGCTGCATGAACCGGGGTTATCCGTTCTAACTAACCTTATCTTTTTTGATTTGCAAAACTTCTCAAGAGGAGTGTAAAAAATTTTTCCGTATTTTTCAATTTCATATTTATCATGAGCAATCACCAGTTCCGGCTTAAACCCTTTTTCAACAAGTTTTTTTAGGCATACAAGACTTGAGACAGAATGGATGATTAAAAAAAAATTCATTTGAGAATCTTTCGGTAAAATTGGCTCGTTCGTTTTATTCCTTCATTCAAATCAACCTTCGGGTTAAATCCCAGCAGTTCTTTAGCTTTTTCGATGCTTGGAATTCTCAACTCCACATCAACATAATTTTTCGGAACGTATTTTATTTTGGACTTTGATTTACAAATCGAAACTATCTTTTCGGCAAGCGACGAAATTGTAATAGTGCCTTTAGGATTTCCTATATTAAAAATTTCGCCTATAGCTTCTTTTTTTTTGAGGCATAAAAGTATTCCATCCGTCATATCATCAATATAACACCAGGAGCGTATCTGATCGCCGTCGCCGTGAATTTCAATAGTCTGATTTTTAATTGCTCTTTTAATAAAAACGTGAATTGCTCCTTCGCCCACCTGCCCCACTCCGTAGATATTAAAAGGTCTTATTGTAACAGAGGGGTAGCCATGCTCTTTGGAAAATGCGTGCATTAAGTGCTCGCCTGCAACTTTGCCGATTGAATAAGTCCAGCGAGCTTCTCCTACGGGAGCAAAATTTGTATTGGATAATTCTGTTGATTTGTACGCATAAGAGCCAAGAACTTCACTGGTGGAAAAATCCATCACCCTTTCTAAATCACCCGAATATTTTTTTAAACTTCTTAAAAAATTGAATGTGCCGAGTAAAATTATTTCAAGTGTTTTAACGGGGTTTTTTATCACAGTATCAACCCCTGCAATAGAGGCAAGGTGAACGGCAATCTGCGGGCGAAAATCTTCAACTGTTCTTGCCAGTAAATCCGAATCAAGCACATCGCCTTTAACAATAGAAAGATGTTTTGACTTGAGATTTTTATACGTTAGCGAATCTCTCGAAAAATTATCGTAAACTAAAATTTCATTATCCTTGTACAGCTTTGAAACCAGCGTGCTGCCAATAAACCCTGCGCCGCCGGTAAGCAAAATTCTTTTATTTTTTAAATTCAAACTCTATAAATTAATTTCAAAATTTTTTCTCAGGAAACCATGCGCTGAAAAACGCTTTTTAAATTTAAACAATCCTTCCAGCAGCTTTCCGTTAACATCTGAAGTGCCTATATCATAGAACTTGTAGCCATTTTCCGCGCTCCACTCTATAGTGCGTAGCAGCAAATTTTTCATAACGGTTGAATCTTTATATTCTTCACCGGCGGCAAGATAAAAATTCAAAATAATATTTTTATTTATGACAAATAATACACAAATGCCTGCCAGTTTCCCGTTGATTTTTGCCTGAAATATTTTAATGCTTTCGGGCAGATTAATTTTTAGATAAATCAATTCTTCTCTTGTATGAGTAGGGACGGCATTTTTCAGCTCGCGGTCTTTTTTTAAAAGGTCGTACATATCAACCAATCCGTCCGGTTCAACGTTTTCAATCAACTCATACTCAATTTCATCTGCCTGCTGCTTCACAACCTGCTTATAAACTGTGTAGGATATTTTGTTATGATTGAAATCATCAAGGTCAACAATATTTGTAATAGAAACATTCTTAATTTCAAAACCGCTTTTATACAGCGCGTAATCATTTTCTTCGTTCCGGCTTGTCATGTAAATGAAAGGGGGAACGGTTAACCGGCACTGAGCTATTTTGTTTTCCCGCAAATAATTTTTAAACGCATCAATGATTTGAAAAAATTCGACCACATTAATTTTGTGCTTCCATAGAAATCCGCCGAAGCTGACTCCATTGCATGAGACAAATGTCTTGCCGTCATTTTCAAGAGTTCCGGTTATCAAAGCATAAACCCTGTTTGTATCTTTTATTTTTATCTTTAAATGATGCCAGTTAAAATGCTTGCCGAAAGCATTATGATAGTTCAGGAATTTATCGTCATAAAAAAGATTATACTGATTTCTGACGAACTCTTTCCATTCTATATCATTCGCAATATCGCATTTTACAACTTCGAGTGATTGACCTTTATCGAGCATTTAAAAATTTTTATATAGTTCATAACCGGAAGTTTTGCTTAACAAAACAAAATTCTCCGGCACAAATAATTTTGAATCGGGATATTCAGAGCGGTTAATGTTATCCTTTTCGATAATAATAAAATAATTTTTGTCTAAAGATTGCAGATTAGTTTTAACCGAATCCATACCGTTTTTTATATCCAGCATCTTAAAATTATATCCTGAAATTTCCTTACCCCAATTTATATCCGCGCCATTGAAATAAAAAGATAATTGCGGGTTGTGCCTGTAGTTTGAGGCAACGTAAACTATTCCCTTCTCCTTTTGAGCATCTATAATTTTCTTTATACCGGAAATTTTGTATCCGTTTTCCCAGTATGGAATATTAATTAAAAAATTGAAATTGCTTATAATAAAGACAACTGCAATTAATGAAGTAAAAAAAGACGGGAGATAAATTCTGTTAGAGATAAATTTGATTATTAGAAAAGAAATAACAAACACACCCAAAATGATTCCGGCAAGCTCAAGTTTGTGCCCAATTCCTTCCGATAAAAACTGCTTCAGGTTTGTCCTGTAGTATTCCGTAAGATACCACAGGAGATTAAATACAAACAGAGTTAGAATCAGCATTTTCTCTTTTTTAGATGCCTGCTTCAGCCTGAAGATAACCAATGAAATCATAAGACAGCCTGCCGGTAAAAACATAAAAGAGTAAGATTCCAATTTTGTTTTAAACATCGTTACAATGAAAAACGCAACGGTAAACCAGCATAAAATAAGCTTTATTTTCCAGTTCGTACTTTTATAATTCGCTATGAAGTGGTATAATGAAAAAAACGCGAGAAATCCGAAAGGTATGATAGTAAGAAAATAATTTATAAAATAAAAATATCCTGTTCCTTTTGCATTTTGCTCAATGCCTACGGCTGCCCTTTGATACAAGTGAAAATCCACGATGTATTTTAAAGCATCATATCCGCTGTTGTAAATCAAATAGAAATACCAGGGCAGAGAAATTGCAAGCGCAATACAAGTAATCAGAACAAAATCTTTGAAAGAATAGCCTGACTCTTTTCTTATAACAAAATATGCTGCAAACAAAACCATCGGGATCAGCATTCCGACAAGGAGCTTCGAGAGCAAACACAATCCCGCAGCAATTCCGCAAAACAATAAATACTTTTTTGTTTTTACGTCTAAGTATTTTATAAAAAAGTAAAGCGAAAGAATTACAAAAAAGGTGTAAGGAATATCGAATTGAAAACGCTTGGAAAAAATATTAAAAATAATATTCGAGGAGAATAATAAAGCTGCAAGAAATCCCCCTTCTATTGAGCCGAGCAGCTCTCCGGTTTTCATTAAGTACAGGAGGCACAGTACAGCAAAAAAATAAACAATCAGTTTCAGCGTTACGGCATTCAATCCGGTAACTTTAGAAACAAAATACCCTGCCCAGATTAATAACGGAGGGTGTGTGCTTGAATAAAATTTCCCTACTGAGTGTTCAGACTGGTCTAAAAAATCGCCGAACTTTTCTATTGATAAAACGCGCGCTGCATACATGCCCTCATCCCATGGCTGAATATCAGTGGAAAATACGGGGGGCAGCTTTAACAGAGATAAAAAAATGATAAGAGAAAAGAAAACTATATAAAAATTTTTCTTATTATTTACAAATGCGGAAAACTTTTTATATGATTGAAGGGTAAAGAACATCCTTTCATTTATATGAAGGAAAAATTAGAAAGTGTATCCTAATGAAAAAGAATTGCTTGTGCCGAACTCATTCTTATATGGAACTAAGGCGTAATCAATGCTCAATCCTTTGTATTTTATGCCTAAGCCCGCAGTAAAGCTCTTGTTTTCATACTGTGTCTGATAACCTGCCCTTACAAACACAACATCTTTAAAGCCCAGCTCTGCGCCGGAATGAATATGAAAAGCGCCTCCGTCAGTAACGTTAAAGCCGTCCACGCCGATTAAATAGCTCACATTGCCTTTTACATTCCTGTAACTTCCGCCGAATCTGATATACGCCGGCAGCTTGGTTATCTGATTTTTTAACTCATTTATTTCGCCAAGGTTTGCAAATACAAACGAAAGGTTCAAATTTCCTTTTGTGTAATTAGCTCCTAAATCAAACGCTAAACCAGATGCTTCATCAACATAAATCTTTTCATACAAAAACTTCGGAGTAAC
>JAFDZO010000009.1:0-167 GCA_018266845.1 Bacteroidota bacterium
ATTTCCGGGTTCTCAGAAATTTCCGCGAACACTTTTTGCAAAGTCCCTTCACATACAATATCATCATCTCCATAAAACATCCAGTACTTTCCGTTTGTTAATTCAAACAGTTTTAGAATATTTTTTACAACTCCGATATTCTTTTCATTTCTCGAGTATCTGATGTA
>JAFDZO010000009.1:252-148977 GCA_018266845.1 Bacteroidota bacterium
TCCTGTAAGCTGTTTTGCTCGACTTGCGGAATTACCGAATCGAGCATAATTTTTAAATATTTTACTCTGTTAAATGTTGGTATTAATATGGAAAGTACAGGTGCTGTCAAATTATAATTCCGTAAACTTATTTATCATTTCTGTTTTTAGCCATAAGTCGTTTGAATTTTTATACAAAGAGTTCATAGAACTATTTTGATTTTCATCGTTCAAGGATTTAAGAAGCCTTTCTAATATAACAACTCTATTATCTTCGTTTTGGATTGCATCATTGGCTGTTTCAAAAGGGGAAATAAAATCAATAATTTTGTTTTGTCTATTTTCCGCTTTAACTAAAAAAACTTCTTTTTCCGAGTTTGAATCAACTGTAAGCTTGCATTCAAATCCATTCTGATTTTTAAATACTGAAGTCCATTTCTCTAAATCGTTGCTATTAGCACCGGAAGTTTCAGAAGAAACCACTTCGTTAAATCCAAAATTTATTAAAAGCGGGAAAAGATGAATTCCAAAAAAACGAATTACTCCGCCGCCTTCAGAATTGTATCTTTTCCAATTTTTGGCATTATGTTTATAGTGATGCGCTTTGAAAGTCCAGATAATTTCTATGTTCGTATTTTCAATAATTTCCTTTTCAAAATTCCCAAACCAATTAGTGTACAAAAAAGTATATCCTATTCTAAAAGATTTTTTAGAATCAGATAACTTAGAAAGAAATATTTGTGAGGTTTCGGGAGTAGAGGCTAAGGGTTTTTCAAGAATTACTTTTAAAATATTTTCTGCTGAAATTATTTTATTAAAATACTCTTCCTGAATTTTCGGTGGAACAGAAACTATTAAGTTGTCAACAAGAGGTAAAAGCGAATCTATGTTATTACTCCATAAAATATTTTCTTTATATTTTTGAAGTTCAGTTCTTGTTTCGAAAATACTTTTTGCCTCTTCTAATAATACTGCTTTGCCTTCAGTTTTTACAACTGCCGGAAAATAACCATAAAGCCCGAAACCTGCGCCAATAATACCTGTCATTAATTATTGTTGTCCAGAATATTTATTATCGTGCCTTTGAAACCATTTGACTCAAGATAATTAGCAATTTCTTTTTTGATATGCCAAGCATTATTTAAAATTACTTTCTCGTCAGCTAAAGTTTTAAACAATTCATCATCTGCTAAAATCGGAATTCTTGTGCCGGGTAAATAATGTCCAACTTTCATTGAGCCGTTTTTTTCGTATGCAGCAGAAATCTTGTCGTTATCTAATCCCAATAGTTTTATCAAAATAGCTGCTCTGCCCGGAAAAGCCTTAGCTTTCAATTTTCCATTCTTTTCAACCGCATCATTTATGGTTTGCTTCATTTCCTTTTCCCATACTTCAATATCGGCTCTCATTTTTGCGAAGTCATCAAAAAACTTTTTTTCTCTATCAAGAACTTCCTGCTGATTTTCATTGGGAATATTATGTAAATCTTTATTGCCCATAACTACTCTTATATTCCCGCCATATCTTGAAGGGAATTCAACAGTTAAAACTGAAAGTCCCATTGATTTTGCTATGTGTTCAAATGAAGTGTAGCTGTATGTTCTGGGATGTTCGTGATAGAATGTATCAAACTGATTTGATTTTAAAACAGAGCCGAGATAATGATTCTCAACTACAATTATAGTTTCAGGCTTTAGCATTACTTTTAATGCACCAAGTACACCTTTTAAATTTTCAATGTGTGCAAAAACATTCGTAAAAGTTATTACGTCCGGCTTTCCTGCCTCTGCAACAACTATTTTTGCAACATCATCAGTTAAAAATTCATTATAAACTCTGTGTCCTTTTTCTTTAGCGTCTAAATATGCGTCAGTAGGTTCGATACCGATTGTTTCCGCGCCTTTTTCGCGGAAGAAATCAAGTAAGCTGCCATCATTACATCCTATATCAATTACTCTTTTCCCTTGCAATGAACCCAAATATTTTTCGCAATCAGCTACTAACCCTTTCATACCGTTTAAAACGTCAGCTGTAAATCTGGAACGGTAGTGATATGTTTTCGGAAAAAGCTCAGCTTTCGGTATTTGATATTTTTGATGAGCCGTATTGCAAGTTTTGCAATACAATATTTCAATGGGATATTCTTTACAAACTCTGTCATTTCCTACTTCAACTAAGTCATCACACATAGGGTGCAGCCCAAGATTTAAAACCGGATGCAGCTCTGTGCCTCCGCATACTTCGCAAGTAGATATTTCAATCAAATTTCCGTGTTCTTTCATTTATTATATAGATTTAATTTTTAACTCGTAAATTTTTTTATCTGCCTTTCGGTCAGTTCGGCAGCTTTTATTCCTTCAGAAAATTCTTTGTACCACTCTATTGTGAACTTTATTGATTCACTTGCAGTCATTTTTGGAAACCATTCCAATTCACTTTTTGCTTTATCAATATCCAATTTTAATAAGCCGGCTTCATGAGGCTGGTTTTTAAGTTCAGGTGTTTCATACGTACCTTTGCCCCAATATTTAATCGCAAGCTTTACCAATTCTTCAACAGTTAAGTCATCTTCTATTTCGGGACCAAAGTTCCACGCTTCCGAATACTTTATCTTATCATCTGACATTCTAGTGGCAAGATGTAAATACCCGCCCAAAGGTTCTAGTACATGCTGCCATGGACGAATTGCGTTTGGGTTTCTTACAATTACAGGAGTTTCACTTTGCAATGCTCTTATTATATCGGGAATAATTCTGTCTTTAGACCAATCACCGCCGCCAATTACATTCCCGGCTCTTGCACTTGCAAGCGAAATCGAATGATTAGAATATTGTTTTGGATTGAAAAAGGAATTTCTGTATGAACTTATTACAATTTCTGCACATGCTTTGCTCGCGCTGTAAGGGTCATATCCTCCAAGCCTGTCATTTTCATTATATCTGTGGTGAGATTCCATATTTTCATACACTTTATCCGTAGTAATAGAAACTATTATGCATGGCTGATTTAAAAATCTTGCAGCATTCAAAACGTTTGCCGTGCCAATTGCATTTACATCAAATGTTTCAGTCGGAGTTTCGTATGATAATCTAACCAAAGGCTGTGCAGCCAGATGAAATATATAATCAGGTTTAAAATCTAAAATTTCTTTTTCGAGCTTTTCTTTATTTCGGATATCTGCAATTATGGAGTTACATAAAGTATTTCCTTTTATAGAATCAAAGAGATTTGCTGTACCTTCGGGAGCTAAAGCATACCCTTTTACATCTGCACCAAGCATATTAAACCAGTATAACATCCACGAACCTTTAAAGCCTGTGTGTCCTGTAAGAAAAACTTTTTTACCTTTAAAATATTTTTCTAAGTGTGAATAATTCATTTTATTTCCAAATTTTCCATTGTGCATTACCGGAACTCCACATGCTTTCTAATTCCAATCTGTCTCTCATTGCATCCATTGATTTCCAGAATCCGTGATGTTTATAAGCAGCGAGTTGACCGTCTCGGGCAATTTCACCAAGAGGTCCTTTTTCCCATTGAACATTGTCAACATCTCCTTGAAGATAATCAAAAATTTTCGGCTCAAGCACAAAAAATCCACCATTAATCCACATTCCGTCGCCCTCAGGTTTCTCCTGAAATTCATTAACTACTCCGTTATCATCAGTAGAAATATTGCCAAATCTTCCCGGAGTTTGAATGCTGGTAAGAGTGGCAATTTTCCCGTGTGATTTATGGAATTTAATAAGTTCATTAATGTTTATATCCGATACTCCGTCTCCGTATGTAAGCATAAAAGTTTCGTTGTTCACATGCTTCTGAATTCTTTTAATTCTTCCTGCTGTATTTGTATTTAAACCGGTATCAATCAATGTAACTTTGAATGATTCCGTGTTAGAATAATGAACGTCTATTTTATTTTTTTCTAATTCAATAGTTACATCTGAATTGTGCAGATAATAATTATAGAAGTATTCTTTAATGAAGGAGGCTTTGTATCCAAGACATAAAACAAATTCATTAAATCCATAATGCTCATAGATTTTCATGATATGCCAGAGTATCGGTTTGCCGCCGATTTCTACCATTGGTTTTGGTCTGGCTTCCGTTTCTTCCATTAATCGTGTGCCTAAGCCGCCTGCTAATATAACAACTTTCATTATCTGTATTTAAAATTTTTGTAAACTATCGGTTTTTCTTAACGAAGCTGGTAATCTTTGCCCTTAACGACTGCGGGAATAAATTCGGAAGATTAAACACAGTATCATAGAATTTTTTTTCTGAAGAATAATTATCATGGGGAATCTCGGGGCGCTTTAAATACTCATCTAATTGCTCTTTAGTCCACATCATTTTTTTCAGGAAATATATTTTATCATCTTCTAAATCTTTCTCAGAAGGGTAGGGAATTCCGGCAAGATCTTTTAATGCTTCTTCTCGAGTCATTTGTTTTGATGCAACAAGTGTTGCAAGGTGGACCATTCTTTTATCTATATCAAATTTTTTTGGAAGTATGTAGCCCTGATAAAATCTAGTGAAAATTGATTCATAGTGTTTATATGGGTACGGCTTATAAGCATAATCTCTCTGAAGTACTTCAAGCGCATGAAATTTATTGTATGGGAAATAATCTAAAAATGGTGTGAGCTGAATCAGTCTGATATAATAATACCATAATCTTTCCCATGTACCGATTGACGGAAAAGTTTTTATTTTTACATTACCGAACTTCTTTGCAAGACCGTAAATATTTTTCTTATCAAATTTATTCCATGCCCATCCTTGCGGAAGGGGAATTCCTTCAGTAGCTTTATTAATTCCCGTTAAGATAAACTTTACTTTGTTTTTTGCAGCAAGCTGATAGATTACAGCCAGCATAGCATTATCATATAAAAGCTCAATATCAATTACATCCGAATCAAAAAAAGATTGCATTAAGTTTCGGTACTCATCCCAATCAATAACATGTGTATATAAATCTACCCCCAGACCTCTTACTAGGTTTTCAATATTATTTTGAGCTAGTTCTGAATTCCATCCGTTATCCATGTGCACAGCAAGAGGACGAAGACCTAACTCTTTTGCAAGAACTAACGCCCATGAACTATCAACTCCACCGGATACGCCAACAATGCAATCGTATCTTTTATTTTTTCCGTTTTTCTTCACCTTATCCACAAATATATCAAGCTCTCTTTTTTGAACAATAGGATCTTTATCCAGAATATGAGAAGTGTGTTTCAAAAAATCCGAACAGTAATTGCAAATTCCGTTTGCATCAAATTTAATGTCTTTTACTCTCGAATCCATTACACAACGTGTGCAGATTTGGTAATCTTTTTTCATTATATCAGTTTAGAAATTCTAATTAAATAATTGTTCCAGTTCTTTATATCTTGGATAAGTAATTAAAACAGCTCTATGTGGTCCCTGAAAAACAAAGAAAGCGCCTGCGGATACAGCGCTTGCTCCTGAGTCAATCGCTGCTTTAATATCCTGCAAACTTCCAGCGCCTCCGACAGCTACTAAAGGCACTCCTATTGCTTTGCTTGCCTGTTTTATTAAATCCAAATCCATTCCTTTTAATGTTCCATCCCTGTCAACTGCATTTAATACAATTTCACCTGCTCCTGCTTTTACGGCATCCTGCATATGCTCAACCCAATTTTTACTCAGAGTTTTCCCCGTAGCTGCAGAATATAATTTAGCTTTTCCCAGCCAGTCCTTTTTTATATCAATAGAAACTAAAATACTTTGATTGCCATATTGCGCTGCTAAATCAGAAACAAGTTTCATATTATCTAAAGCAGCAGTTTGAATGCAGACCTTTTCTACTCCTAATGTAAAAATTCTTTGTGCCTGTTCTTTTGTTTTAATCCCGCCCCCGTAACATAACGGCATAAAACACTCGCTTGCAAACTGATTTATCAAATCGTAATTAGGCTCTTTGTTTTCTTTGCTTGCCGTAATATCAAGAACCATTAATTCATCAACTTCCTTATCATTGAAAATTCTTATAGCATTGATGGGATCACCAACATATTTTGGATCGCTGAATTTAAGTGTTTTTACTAATCCTCCATTTCGTAAGAGGAGGCATGGTATTACGCGATTTTTTAACATGGGATGTCAATAAAATTTTTCAATAATTCCATACCGAAACGGTGGCTTTTCTCAGGATGAAATTGCGCCCCGTAAATATTATCATGGCTTACGCTTGATGTAAATTCTATACCGTAATTAGTTGTTCCAAGTATATCTGCTTCATTTTTGCAAACTACATGATATGAATGTACGAAATAAAATCTGTGCTCTTCCTCGGGATTTTTTATCAAAGGATTTTCTTTTTTTACATGAACCTGATTCCAGCCCATATGAGGCACTTTCAGATTTGTACCCTCAGGAAAATTGAATTTTTTTACTTCCGCATCTATCCAGCCTAATCCGGGTAGAACACCTTCCTCGCTTTTTTTGCATAGCATCTGCATTCCTAAACAAATTCCTAAAGTAGGAATCTTACGATTCACCACTGTGTCAGTAAGCTCTTCTGTCCAACCATGTTCAGCAAGCTTTTTCATTGCATGATCAAATGCCCCTACCCCCGGTAAAATGATTTTTTTTGCCTGCTTCAGAAGTGAAACGTCGCTAATAATCTCGGATTCACCTCCAACTTTTTTTATAATATTGGAAATGGAATTTAAGTTACCTACACCGTAATTAATTATATAAATCATTTTATACTTGTCTTAAAAATTCATTTTTATACGCTTGATACATTGGGTGCTGAATTATTTTACCCCACCAATCATCTATATTGACAGTGTTTAAATGTTCCACCAATGATTCGATAGTATCATGAAAAACTTTCTGTTCCAAGAAGAAATCATAATAAGGTTTAAAAACAGTCGAACAGTCTAAATCTATCACCATTGCAACAGCAGGATGGTCAACGTAAGCGCTTTCGGTAAAAACAGTTTGAGGCCACACCCATTTAAAAGTTACCAAAATTTTTGAATGCGCTATGATATATGCCATATCAGTCTTGCCCGAGTCAATAGATACGTTTGGATGCTGAATAAAATCTAGCTGTGATTTCAAACTACCCAGTTTTCTTACAGGACGAGGTCTGCCCAAAATGCGGGGATATTTTTTCAGGTCAATATTTGTTAAAAAATAATCTGTAATAGGCTTAAAGAATTTTTTATCACTTTCTCCTATGAGATTAAAAGCAAGCGTGCAGTCATACAATACTTCGTTATCGTAAGATTCAAATCTTTTTCTGAAACCGTGGCATCTGTATGCTTTTCCCGGGATCTGATTTGGGTCTATTTTCCAGCCCCAGGTTACATAGTTATCCGATACACTTGAATCATGGAATATTGAGCGGTCTTTGATTTCTCCGCCGCCACCTCCATGCTGATAAAATAAAAGCTTTGCCCCATGCTCAACGTATTTTGCAACGAGAATTTTTACATACTCTGAAACTATGAACGATACATGGAATGCTTTCTTTTCAGGATTTACAAGAGGATAAAGATTATATATGTAATCAAAGTGCTCAACAAAAGCCTTTGGAAGTTGAAGAATTATGTTTTTATAAAAATTATTGCTGTAAGTTTCGGCAAGTTTATTCGCGCGTTCTCTTTTGCTTACATCTCCTTTTTGCAGAATAATAGGGAAATATGAAGGTATTAATTTTCCGATTTCCTTTTCAATTAACTCTGCATCATGAAATCCGTGCGCAATATTATCATAATTCTCCAGAACATGTTTAATTGTTTCTAAACTTTTACGGTTCTGAAAAGATTTAACCGAATAAATTAAATTTTGAACTGCAGCCGTTTTAAATCCCTGAGAACTTGAAACAACTTTTTCTGAAAGTTCTTTTTTCCTCTGCAGCTTATAATTAACAAAATCAATAACTATTAGTTTCCAGAATCTATATGAACGGTTTGTATTATGAATATGGTTCATAACTTTTACCATTTCATAAACAACCTCTTCAAATTCTCGTATGTTTTCTACAAAAGCGGGAGTTAAAATCTCGCTTTTATAAAATTCATCTATCGTTAAAATTTTTTTCTCCAATTAATCTTCGTAATATCCTTTGCCTATTAAAATGTAATTGTCGTCTTTATAATTTGGACGTTTGTTTGGAGTAATCTCAAATTCACATTTATCTTCAACTAATGATAATCTCGCATTATCTATTTCTTCTTTTGGTTCATTACCGGGAAGATTATCGTTCTTCAATTTCCAGTTCCAGTTTTCATCTCGTTCCCATATATCCTTATTTCTATGCTGGTCAATTAAAAATCTGAAGCTGTTTTCTGTAATACCTATCCAGTCTAAAAATAGCTTTAAATTTTTAGGTTCGATGTTTCTGTATTTTTTAACAAGCTCAATTCCTTCTTCGCGAGTCATTCTTCTTAATCTTATCTCTCTTGAAGCATGATCAGTTACTTTTCCGTAACCGTGCTTGCAGTATTTTATGTAATCATGCACATCAGAATAATTAAAGCAGTCAACATCGTTATAGGTATCGAATGTTCTTGTCTGGTAATTACTTTCGTATTCAAATTCGCGAATCATTTTTTCATGCTGCGCTTTACTGTCCCATCTGATATAATTATTAAGATAAATTCCTCTTACGCCTACACGTTCCAATTCTTTATCGTCAGGATATTTATAACCTATAATATCATTTTCAGTTATCTCATCAAAATCATTAATTAAATCTTCGGCTTCATATCCCATCAAGTCGTGTTCTTTTCTGTATTTTCTTGTCATTTCAACTTCATCCAGATGAGAGAACATACCGACCTGGTCAACACCCTGATGAGCTCCCCATATAATCAAAGGAATTTTAAACTTAACTGCAACCTGCACGGGATAAACCGTTTGACCTGCCAAACAATGCCAGTAAATACTTCCCATTCTTCTTATAGAAGCAAGAGTAATCTTTTTAACAGTTTCAGGATTAATAGTCTGTGTCATTATATCGCAATCAAACTTAATCCTGAGGTTTGCCAAGTTTCTTATTCCAAAATCTGTATTGTATTGTTTGTTATAAGTAACAAGCAGGGGATTCATTCCATAAACATTTTTTATTGTATGAACTATAAAGTGAGAATCTCTTGCTCCGCTGACAGGAATAATACAGTCATAATTATTGCCCGATTTATTTCTGTATTCTTCTAATATTTTTCTGAGCTTTTCGCCTCTTGGTTTCCAGTCAAGATAATCTTTTTCTTCGTGTACTCTACATCCGCTGCAAATACCTTCTTCGTCAAAAGTAATATTAAGCGGATGATTTTCAGGATATAAACAGCGTTTACAAAATCTCATATTATTTCCTTTTCAATTTTTATAAATAACATTTCTTCAAGCGTTTTATCTTCTTTCTTTTTTAATCTTAACTCTTCATCAAAATTATTTTCGTGATAATCTGCATGTGTTTCGAGTCTTACATCAGTACTCTTTAAAATATTTCTTTTTGTTGTGTTCACACTGTGCTCTGTAAAATGGAAAAAGTTAGCTGCACAAGCTGCACTGGCATTTGTTTTAGTTAACACTTCAATAAAGTCATTTGCGTTTTTTGCGCCTCCGCAGCAGATAACCGGAACGGTAACTTTTGTACACACGCCGTTAATTAAATCTATATCAAAACCTTCATACGACCCGTCTCTATCTACAGAGTTAATTAAAATCTCGCCTGCACCAAGCTCCTGCGCTTTATGACAGAATTCATCGGGAGTGATATCTAAAGTAGTTTTATTAATATAGTCGTGAACTCTATATCCATCTTTGGTTTTTAATGCATCCACAGATACAATTATACACTGATCGCCGAAAACATGAGCAGCTTCATTTATCAATGATGGATTATTAATTGAAGATTGGTTCAATGAAATTTTATCGGCACCGCAATGCATTAGTTCCTTAATGTGTTCAATCTTTGTAATGCCGCCGCCAACTGTCAGAGGTACGTAACATCTTTCAGTTGCTTTTCGGATCATTTCAAAATCCGGTTCTTTACCATTCTTTGTTGCTGAAATATCTGTTAAAATTATTTCATCAATGCCCCAGTTATTTAAAAACTCCAAAGCAATCGGAGGTTTGCCCACGGGTAAATATTTCTTAAAATTTATGCTCTGCACAACAATGCCGTTTTTTACAACAACATTTGCTATTATTCTTTTCTTTAACACTTATTTTATTGAATTAAAAAATCCTCTGAAGAATTTTAAGCCGTTCGTTTGGCTTTTCTCGGGATGAAATTGTACTCCAAAAATATTTTCATGCTGCACAGCAGCAGTTACTTTTATTCCATAGTTACACCAGGCTGCCAAAACTTTTTCTTCGCAGTCAAAGTAATAACTATGGTCAAAATAAAAATTTGAATCGTTGTCAACTTTACTGAACATCGGCTCTGTGTTATTTATAGTAATATTATTCCAGCCGACCTGAGGAACAGCATATTGTTCAGGAAGTTCAAGCTTCTTCACTTTTCCCTTCATCCATTTTAATCCTTCATGCCATCCGTTTTCTTCAGAACCCTCTGCAAGCATTTGCATACCTACGCAAATACCAAGTATCGGTTTTTTATTTATAAGCACCTCTTCATTTAAGATACCTTCTAAATTTCTTTTTCGTAGATTGTTAACCGCTTCTTCGTAAGCACCTACACCCGGTAAAATTAAAGCATCAGCTTTCTTAATATGCTCTTCGCTATCTGAAATTTTTAATTTCTTGTATCCAAGATAAGATAGAGCGTTGGATATTGAATGAGTATTTCCAATTCCGTAATCAATTATTACAATGTTTTGCTTATGCATTAAAATCTTCTCCTATCTTAAATTTAGGTTTCCATCTTCCGTTTGAATCTTTTTCAAATAATTTTTTATTTACAGATTTATCTACCTGCTCCCAGTATTGTTCTACTGTAATTCCAATGTAATCGCTGAAGCTCTTTATATATTTATCTGAACAAGTACCGTCATATTTTTGAATAATTTTTATTCCTTCTTCTCTTGTCAAAAGTCCTTTACGAATATCTTCATTTACATAATCGGTAACTTTACCAAATCCGAATTTTAAATATTTAATCATCTGATTCATTGTAACCCAATCTTCGTCCAGAGAGGAAACTCCGGCTGTATCACCAATATCTTCCGGCGGTTCATATCTGATTTCTAATCCTCTCAACGCAGAGAAAACGCCATTGTCTATCAATGACCAGTTATCCCAGAAATATCCAAGATATGTAATGCGTAAATTTGCTTGTTCCATTTCTCTATCAGATGGATAGCAGTACTGGAGAATTTCATTCTTTTTTATCTCATCACTTATAAGCCAGGTTATATCTCCACCGCTTAAAGTATTTGCATGTTTCATTTTATTACCGTCGGCACCGCTTTTTCCAAGCACACCTAAATCACCAAGCTGCAGCGCAACGTTTTCACCCCACCATATTAAAGGAATTTGGTATGCTATTGCTAAACGAGGCACACTGCTGAATAAAGCAAGCTCAGTTGACTTACACCAGTTTGTAAATTCAAAAAAAGCTTTGCGCATTTCTTTGCGCCATATTTGCGGCGCAGGATTAATTGTAATGCACTCGAAACCGTGAGCAATCATATTAGAAATATTATCGACACCCCTCTGCGTTACCTGTTCCGGTGGATATCCCAAACAAACTAACAAAGGTTTCATCTTCAAAACATCTTTAACATAGAAAGCTTGGCGTGTACTATCCTTGCCTCCACTTACTCCGATAATACAATCATAGCCCGAGTGATTATTAGCCTTTCCGAATGCAACAATTTCATCAATTTCTTTTCTGCGTTCTTCCCAGTCAACTTCTTTTAAGCTTTCATGATAATTGCATGCGGGACAAACTCCGTGTGCATCAAATTTTATTCCGGGTCTGGTATCAGGCTGTAAACATTTTTTACAATATTTCATTTCTTATTAAGTTTTCCGTATTCTATAATGTCAATGTAATGACCGTTTTTAAAAAGAGCTTCTTTTCTTACACCTTCCTGTTCAAAGCCAAGTTTTAAAGCAAGCTTTTGCATTCCAATATTTTCAGCTGAAGTTCCGCAATGAATTCTGTGAAGGTTTAATACATTAAAGCCATGCTCGATGATTAATTTACCTGCTTCCAGCATAACACCTTTACCCCAAAAATCTTTTTCACCAAGAATGAATGCTATCTCTGCGCTTCTGTCAATCCAGCTTATTCCCTGAAGGCTGATATTTCCGATATGTTTATCGCTTGCATTATCGACTACAGCCATCACAAGCGAGGTTTTAGACTTTGAAGCAGCTCTAACAAATTCAATTAAGTTTTCTGTAGAAACAGGAAATCTGCCGTGAGAATTATAAAGAGTTATTTCGTAATCATTAAGCCATCGTGAATAATTTCCGTTTATATCGTCTTCATTCAGCGCTCTTAAATAAATCGTTTCGCCTTTTAAAAATATATCTTTTTTTAATTCCAATATTTTATTGCAAGTAAATTTTCTAATATATTACCTTTATCCACAATCTTGCCAACATTTAATTCCGCAATCGGATCAACATTCATCGGAACAGGAATGTATCTTAAAACTCTTTTCTTAAGAATTTCTGCTTCAAGTAAAAAAGATGAGAAAAATCCCATGACTAAGTCAGAATAATAAATGGATGTATTAGTCTCAACATTATCTCTCAATAAAATAAAATTTTCTTTGTCTATTATTATCTTTTCGATTTCTACTTTTTTCTGATTGGGATGTGCTTTTATCAAGACTTTGAATTCTGCTAAATCCTGTTCATTCGAACGAAACATATTTATCAAATCATTTAAGGCTGTTAACTCATCAAATCCATACTTTTCTTTCCCGTTAATATTAGTTAGCGGATCCGGTGCAAATAAAATTAATTTCGAACCAGAATTTTCTAAATTTATTGATTTCAAAAAATCATTTTTTGAAACAACAGGTTTCCATTTCTTTAACCAGCTATGATAAGGATTGCCCGATATAAAAATCTTACTCTCATCAAAATTATTTTCTACTGCTATTTTCTTTGCGCGTTCATCAATCATCCATATCTGGTCAGGCTGCAATTGTGTAGTTTCATTTGTTCTAAATCTCAAATTCATATTTGTCCAATGGTCAACAAATGAATAACAGTCTATTCCGTTTCCCAAAGCTAATTTTATAAACTGCTTGTCAAAATCTGATGGATAAGATGTTCCTGTAAAAATCAAATCAGGCTTAAATGATTTAATTATGTCTTCCGGTTTATCGCTTGTTACTTTTACTTCTGATTTAAAGTCTTTGTAAAAAGGGTAACTTCTATCCGATACAACTAAATAATTTTCAATTTCTGATTCTTCAATAAGAGCAAGTATCGGTTTAGCACCGCCAGGGTCGCTGAATGCAAAAAGTATTTTCCCTTTATGCTTCGAGAGCAACTTCTTTTAGCTCATTAACATTTTCTGCAACCTTTTTGAAACCGTCTATCACGTCATCTAAATCCTGTTTGCTTAATCCGGGCTTTATGTATTCGTGTGTGAATAGTTCTTCATAGTGAAGTTTTTCAACAACAGGACAAATTCCTTTGCTGTAATCAACCGAACCTTTATACTTTTCACAATTAAATGAACAGTGAGTGGCACGCTGCTGATAAAGCGGAGCAAGGTATAATGGTCTTACATATCCGCCTGCTATCAATGGAGTATCTTCTCTGCCAACTGACGAAGGAAGCTCAGCTTTAATTGCATTTAAAAAAGTTGTTCTATCTACTTCAAAAACTTCTTTGTTAAATTTAATAGCATGCAAATAATAAACGTGTCTGCTGTTTCCTTCGATTTTCGGTAAAGTTAATCCTTCTATTTTTGATAGCTCCGAAGATAAATAATTTACATTCTTAATTCTTTCTTCAATTAATGAAGGAAGTTTTTTAAGCTGTTCAATTCCAACTGCTGCTTCCATCTCAGTCATTCTGTAATTGTAACCGAATGTATTGAATGGATCCTTTACTCCTTTCGGTTCAACGATATTTTCACCGTGATTTCTAATCATATAAATTCTCTCTGCTAAATCATCATTGTTTGTTGTAATCACTCCGCCTTCACCTGTATGAATATGCTTGTGATAGTTAAGGCTGAAAATTCCAACATCACCAATCGTACCGACTAATTTATCTTTATAAGCTGCCATCGGCGCCTGAGCCGCATCTTCAATCACATATAAATTATGTTTCTTTGCGATAGCCATTATCTCATCCATCTTTGCTGGATTACCGAAGATATGCACAATTAAAATTGCCTTAGTTCTCGGAGTAATCTTTGATTCAATGCTTTCAGGATTTAATCCGAAGTTATCATAATTAACATCGGCAAAAACCGGAACAGCCCCGTAAATTATAGGAGCTAATGCACTGGCACTCATTGAGTACGGAGAAACAATAACTTCATCTCCCGGTTTTAAACCTAAAGCACCAATAGCTGTAAATAATCCCGAAGTATTTGAGTTAACACTTATGGCATATTTGCTGCCGAACGCCGTTGCCCAGTCTTTTTCAAATTGCTGAACCGTAGGTCCGCCGAAAAAATCTTTATGCCATGCTCCTAAAAATTGCGAGAGATTGCCGCTATCCAATACTTTCATTACTGCTTTCTTTTCTTCTTCTCCGATAGTATTGTAGCCGGGAAATAAATTCGTTCTTACAGGTGTTCCGCCGTTGATTGCAAGTTTTGCCATATTAATTATTTAAATAGTTTAACATTTTTTGATTTAATTGTACTGCGTCAAGGAAATTATCTTTTCTTGAGGAATCCTTTAATAATTCTTTCGCTTCCACTAATACGTTTATCATATTATCCTTCATCGCGTCTTTAATAATTTCCTTAGATATTAAAGTAGTAAAACGATTTTCTGATTTTAATATTTCGATTGTTCTACCTAATTCTTTTATTTCAATTTTTGATGATTCAAAATAAAAATCTATATCGAAGTAGGGAAAAAGAACATTACTTAGTCCTAATATATTTACATTAGTTTCATCCCAATTAGCTGATAATGTCAAAGTCGGGTCATTTTCAAAATGGTCATAAATGAAATTACTCTTTTGAATATTTTTTAACTCAATTTTTTTATCAGTGAGAAATTCTATCAAATCAATTGCGTGGCTGCAATTATTTAAAAATCCTCTTTGATACCTAATAGAAATATTAGTCAGTTTTTCTACCTCTGATATAGTTTTAATCTTTTTCCGTAACTGTGAATAAGCAGGCTGAAATCTTCTTGTGTAATTTACCTGAACCTTACTATCACCTAAATTATACCTTTCTAATAAAACGGGTAAATCGTTTTCATTAGAAGAAACGGGTTTTTCACAGATGATTACTTTTACTTTAGCATCAAAACATTTTGTAAGGTATTCAAAATGTGTTTTTGTCGGAGAGCAAATGCTTACTAAATCAAAACTCTTAAGCATTGCCTCATTAATATCTTCTTCAGTATCACATTTATATCTTTCACTTACTTTTTTAGCTAAAATTTTATCAACATCAAAAACTTTGAAAGAAAAATTTTTATTTAAAGATAAAGCTTTTGCATGAGTTAATACCTGTTCGTTTTCAAAGTCGTATCCGGCACCAATATTACCGCATCCTATAACTAAAGCGTTATACAAATCTATTTAATTAACTCCCATTTTAAAGCTGTTCCTTTGGGATAATTATTTGCAAATTTCCTGCCAAGAACTTCTTTATAATGCTTCGGATGCATTCCGTATCCGGGTCTGATTGATCTTACATTTTTCTCTGTAATTATATCACCGCCTTTTACATCTTCAGTAATATAAAGTGATCTTGAAAATTCTCTGCCTTTACTTTGCTTTTCGGTTAGTTGATAATTTACTTCACCTATTGCTTTTTCTGCTTCACGTACAACTTTTACCATATTAGCAAATTCTTCTTCGTTTAGTGAGAACGATGCATCTGGGCCGCCAATGCTTCTATCAAGTATAAAATGTTTTTCAATAATCTTTGCTCCAAGTGATGTTGCCACTACAGGAACCGATATTCCCATGGTATGATCTGAAAGCCCGCTGATTACATCAAACCTCTCTGCCAAATCTTTTATCATTAGCATATTTGCTTCTTCAATTGGTGCGGGATAACTTGATGTACATTTTAATAAAGCAATATCAGTGTTACCTTGTCCTTTGCAAGCGTTAATAGCTAATTCTATATCCTCAAGCTCGGCAATGCCAGTTGAAATTATAACAGGTTTTCCTTTAGAAGCAACATATTCAATTAAAGGAATATCTGTTATCTCAAATGAAGCTATTTTATAAGCGGGAGCATTTAAGCTCTCAAGCAAATCAACAGCAGTGTTATCGAACGGAGAAGAGAAACAAATCAATCCTTCTTCTTCTGCAGCTTTAAATAATTTTTCATGCCATTCCCATGGCGTATATGCTTCCTGATATAAATCGTATAAATATTTTCCGTCCCATATCGTTCCTTGCTTTAATCTGAAATCATCAGTCTTTGCATCAATGGTTATAGTATCCGCTGTGTAAGTTTGCAATTTTATTGCATCAGCGCCTACTCTCTTTGCTGCTTTAATCGTAGCAAGTGCGTTTTCAAAACTTCCGTTGTGATTTGCGGAAAGCTCTGCGATAATAAACACAGGCGAATTATTATCAATCTTAAAATTTCCTATGTTAAAACCCTTATTCATATCACTTCCTTTTCATATTTTATTTTATCTTCTTCAATTGTTTTTTTAAAACCTAATCTTTCAAAAGCTTTTACCGATGGAATATTTTCTTCCATTACAAAACCGATTACGTTTTTCACATTCAATGAGCTTTTCTGAATTTCATTCTGCAAAAAATGTAATCCGTTAGTTAAGATTATTAATCCCAATCCTTTACCGTGAAACTTAGGCGCAATTAAGTAGCTTATTATTGCTTCGTTGTTATTGAGGTCAAATCTTATGGAACCTATTTTTTCTCCATTCATTTCTGCAATAAGATACAAACAATTTTCATCGCTAATTTTTTTTGTAAACCAGCTTGAGTGCTCTTCAAAACTTATTTCATGTTTGCTGAAAGAAAATGCTCTGACAATAGGGTCTGCAGCCCATTCGTAAGTTGTTTGCAAATCTTCTATGGTGGCTTTTTTTAGAGAAACAGTATTTTTTAATACAATCTGGTTAAATAATTTTGAAAGTCTTTCCTTTGATTTCCCATCAATAATTTTTTTGCCGTGCGTTGAATTATTTATTGCTTTGTCTATTGCAGTACTTACATTTTCATCTTCAAACATCTTTGCATCCATAAATGCCTCTGTCATTAAGTAATTTGAGTAAACATATTTTTGATTATCAGCCGTCATTCCTGAAATAACTTTACACCCGCATGCTAAAGCTTCCAGTAAAATTCCGCTTGATGGCACAATCGCTAAATCACTTCCTGACATTAATTTACACATTTTTTTAGAATCTACCGAATGTAAATGTTCTATCCTTGTATCCGAACTAGTTAATAAATTCAGTTTATCTTTGTGTATGTAAGCTGAACCTGTTACAACAATTATTTTTGTGAATTCGGTAAAGTTTAAAACTTGTTTTAAAACGGATTCCGTTAAATTATTCATATCAGCACCGCCAAAGCATATAAAAACCTTCTCAATCCTATTAATTTGTCTTTCCTTTAAAGCTTGTTCAATAAATTCAGGTCTTAATAAGGCATAGCCCGTTCCAAGTGCAAACTGTGTGAACAAATTAGAATTATAATTCTCAGCTTTTATGCCGGGAGCATGATTTATTATCAAATCAGCTTCATATTTTTTGTCATGTAAATCATCTATACAAATCAGGTTACAGTTTTTATTTTTTATTTCTTTTTGGTAATCAGTATCAAAGTTATAACCATCCAGTAAAACAGTATCGTTTGATTTCACTAAATCCAAAAAATCTTTCTCGTTATCAATTTTTTTTACAGCAAAAGAATTTTCAAATTCAATTTTTGTCTGTTCTGGAATTTCTTTGCTAACGAATGAAACTTCAAAATTATCCTTTACCATATTTGCTAACGCAAAACATCTTATCAAATGTCCGAGTCCGATTTGTGAATTTCCATCAGCTCTTATATACAACTTTGGTAGCACTATAATTTTGTCAATGCTCTTGCCAAATCTAAATCTTCATAGTTATCAACGTCAACTGCTCTCTTCCAGTCTATTTCCCACCATACATGTCCGGTACCGTAGAACGTTCCTTCTTTTTTCAGTGCTTCAATGTTTGCAATCCAAATGGCTCCGGTAGGGGAGAATAACTCCGGTAAATCTTGAGAGCGGGTTGTCTTTGCTTCGGGGTAAATCCATGTTGACTCATACTTATCATTCAGCTTCATTGCCCACCAGGGATTCATCCATGCATATTTATAGCACGATAAAACAAAAGGTGCTTTTTGCTCATTGAAAAATTTATAGCTGTCGGTTATATCCTGCGCATTGCGTAATGGACATACTGTAAATAACTGCATAACATCGTCAAATTTTTCTCCTCTTTCTTCTAACTGAGTTAAAGTGCGTATTGTTGCTTCGCTTACAGGACTTATATCATCAGCTTTATCATCTCTCAAGAAAGGAACTTCAGCACCCCACTCTTCACTGACTTTTGCTATTTCATCAGAATCGGTACTTACAATAATTTTTGAAAAAAGTCCGCTTTCTTTAGCAGCTTCGATTGTCCAGGCAATTAATGGTTTGCCGTTAAAATCTATTATGTTTTTTCCGGGGATTCTTTTTGAACCGCCCCTTGCCGGAATTATTGCTACTACTTTTTTATTTTCTGACATCTATTTTTTCTATTATTTCTAATACTTTCATTGCTGAATTAAATGTTGCGTTTTCACTTTTTCCTCCATTAATAAATCCGATGAAGTCTTTCAATTGATTTACATACATATCATTGAACGCATTTTCATCAAAATGAATAATCTGTGTCGGTTCTAATTTTTCGTAAGGAGTGTATTCAACTGACTTCATCGTCCAAGCATATTTTCCTTTTTCAGTAAATGCCTCCCCGCAGTTTATATTCACAGGTGAAAAGAAATCGAGTTCAAAATTTATTCTGGCTCCGGTGGATGTTTTTGCCGTAAAGTAAGCAAAGTCATCACAATCCATTTCAAGGTGAGAAATTTTATCGGTTACTCCAGCTATACTTACCGGTTTTCCGAACCAATTAACCATCATATCAATTTCATGTGAAAAAGTTCTTATTACTCCGCCGCCTAATTTTTTTTGAGCTGCATACTCTGTTCTATAGTCTGCATAAGGATGAAACTTTGGAAGATAATATGAACGCTTAAAACTTATTTTAAAAATATTTTCTTTTTTTATTAATTCTTTGAAAAAAGTATTAATAGGATAAAATCTCATACAATATGCAACAAGAATGTCGTCGGCATAATCTTTTAATTTCAAACTTTCAGAAATAGAATCATCAATTGGTTTCTCAATTAAAACCTTTATTCCTTTTTGTAAAAATGGAAGCGCTGTTTGAACATGAAGTGAAGTGGGATTTGCTATTAAAACTCCATCCGGTTTGTACTCTATAGCATCTTCAATAGTATAAAACTCCTGAATTGAAGATTTATCTTTTAAAGTTCCCTTGTTTGTTCTTAAGGCGGCAGCTTCAACTCCGGGTATTTTGAGTAATGAATCTAAATGACGTTTACCAATCGAACCTAAGCCTGCTATTAAAATCTTCACCTCATCCCTTTCTCTATAATATCAACAATTTCAAGTGTCTCATTTCTGTCAAAATTTTCTGATGTCCTTTTTATAACATTTACAAAATTTTCCAATGAAGATTTGAATGCGTTATATGAATCATGAAATGTTTTTGTAACAGAACCTTTATCTCCGAAAAATTTTATTTCTAAAGGAACAGGCGTATTCCCGGTTACTTTCAAATAAGCTGAAATATTTTCCCAATTTACAAGAACCTGATGAATCTCACCATTCTTAATTGCCTTTACATCTGACAACTCACCTCTATTTGGAAGCTGCGAAATTAAAGGTTCAAGAATATGAATTGAATAGGTGCTCCATTTTTTCATCACAGAGCCTTCAACAAATTTTATATTGCCAATCTTCTCCTTGTCTTCATCTGTTAAAATTAATTCCTTTGCAAATCTCAGAGAACTGCATGTATATATTTGGTTTTCATTTTGCTGAGCATTAATCATTTTCCGCGCATCTGAAACTGTAGTTGCAAAAGGTTTATCTATAAAAATCGGTATCCCTGCTTTTAGAAAGGGGAGAGACATTTCCAAATGATTTTCTCCGTCATCTCTTGCCAATAACAATGCATCAATATTGTCAATCATATCTTCCATATTATCACAAATATTTTCAATCTTTGATGCTTTTGCAATATGCTGCGAAATACTTTTATCTTGTGTCCAGATATAGTTAACATTTCCTAAATGAGATAATCCGTCATCAGGAAACTTTTGTTTAGAAAGATAGTCAAGGATAACAGGGAAAGGACAATCTTTCATATACTCAGAATTATATCCGTTAAATATCGCGCTCCATGAATACGGATGTCCGTTTCCTTCGCTCATTCCTATTACACCAAGTCTTAATTTTTCTGCCACAATGAAGGCATTAAAATATTTTCGGAAATATTTTTTGTAATCACAGGTAAGTTTTCAGCGGTGCTAATTCCATTTAGATTATCTTTTAACTGAGAAAGATTTTCCACTCCGATAATCACTCTATCTATATAAGAACAATCGCAAACAAATTTTAATAAACTGCCTGATAAATTTTTTATGGAGTTTTGTAAATTTTTGATTTCAGGCTTTACTTCGTCAAAGTGAGAACTTAATGATTCACTTTCCATAAAAAACAAACCCTGTAAAAAAGCAGAACGTGTATGTATTTCACATCCTTTGGAATGTAAATCAATCATCTGTTCTTGAAATCTGTTATCGAAATAATTGTAAGGGACTTGTATAAGGTCAGGAATAAAATTCTTTTCTAATAGTTTCGTAAGCTCTTCCGGTTTATTCAGAGAAAAACCAATTTTGGTTACTAATTTTTCTTCTTTAGCTTTCAACAGCTCATCCCATTGATTTGGATTTTCTAATACATCCATCGGTCTATGAGCTAAGTAACCGTAAATATTTTTTTGCTTTAACTTCTCTAAACTTTGTTGAAGCTGAACTTTAATCGTTTCTTTTTCATTCGGAGGCATGAACTTTGAGATAACTCTAAATCCACCAAGATTATTCTCTCCGAGTATCTTTTCCGCTTCACCGTAAGCTGAAGCAGTGTCTAAGGTATCAATGTCGTTTTCAGAAGCATATTGAAGAATCTTTGAAACTTCTTCTGAATTAGTTCTTCCCGATTTGTTTGAAATGCCATAATCTAATCCAAACTGTACTGTGCCTAATCCTACCTTTGAATTAAGATTCATAAAAGGAATTTATGCAATCAATTACATACTGCTGTTCATCGCTGCTTAATGTAGGATACATAGGCAGACTGATGCAATGCCTATAATAATTTTCTGAAAGAGGCATATCACCTTCTTTCCAACCGAATGATTTATAATAGGGCATCAAGTGAGTTGGAATATAATGTATCTGAGCAAAAATATTTTTTCCTCTTAGATAATTATATAGACCTAATCTATTCTCCGCTTCGATTATATATAAATGATATGCGTGTCCCTCAACGGCTCCTGATTGTCCTTTAATATAGTTTTTTCCATTAAATGCTTTTTCATAAACAGCTGCAATTTCTCTTCTTCTTGCTAATCCTTCATCAGCTCTCTTTAACTGACTTGTGCCTAACGCAGCTTGAAAATCAGTTAGGCGATAATTGAAGCCCAGCATTTGCATTTCCATATACCAGTTCGGATAATCATTTCCTTTTACATCACTAGTTCCTGCTGCGAATTCAATCGTATTTTTATACGCATCATTACTTTTTACAATGCCATGGGTTCTAAGTATTAATAGCTTTTCATAGAGGTCTTTATTATTTGTTGTAATCATTCCGCCCTCGCCGGCTGCAATGTGTTTTACAGGATGAAAAGAAAAAATTGCAAGCTCTGCAAATTTTCCGTTTCCGCAGAATTGTTTTTCTCCTTTGCTATCTACAAAATATCCGCCCGGCGCATGACAAGCATCTTCAATAATCCATAAATTATATTCATCGGCAAGCTTTCTGAACTCTTCTAAGTTAACCGCCCTACCTGCAAAATCAACCGGTACAATTCCTTTATATGTTCCCTTTGGAGAGCCTTCCAATAATTTTCTTACATTGTTTATATCAATCAGATATGTATCAGGATTTATATCGGCAAATACAACTTCACCTCCGCAGTATCTGACGCAATTGGAAGATGCTGCAAATGTAATTGGAGGAGTAATAACTTTATCACCTTCTTTTATATCCAATGCAAGCGCGCATAAGTGTAATGCAGCAGTTCCGTTAGCAACTGCCACGGCATACTTGCAGCCGATGTATTTGGCAAAAGCTTCTTCAAATTCTTTAATCTTTGGTCCCTGTGTAAGATAATCTGATTTCAGTGTATCAACAACTGTATCAATATCTTCCTGTGTGATGTTTTGTCTTCCGTATGGAATTGCTTTCATAGTTATACTGTAAATGTAGGATCTACGTGTTCTTTAATTAATTTTCTTAATGATTCAACTGATTCCCAATCAGTGTTTTCTTTCGAGTTGTATCTGAATCCGAACTCAACTTTTTTAGCATTAAATTTTTCCATAAATTGATCATGTGTCCAGCTTATTGTCCAAGAGGGAAGTATTGTATAATATTTTCCTAAGTCATATGTATAGAAAGAATCTGAAGAAGTAATCATTTCTTCGTGAACTTTTTCTCCGGGTCTTATTCCTACTATTGGTTTTTCACAATCAGGTCCGATAGCTTCCGCAACATCAAGGATATTGTAAGAAGGAATTTTAGGAACAAAAATTTCTCCGCCCCAAGCATGCTCCATTGCGTGCATAATCATATCAACTCCACCTTGCAGAGAAATATTAAATCTTGTCATAGTCGGATCAGTAATGGGAAGCACACCTGAACTTCTTTTCTTTAAGAAGAAGGGAATAACAGAACCGTTAGAACCCATTACATTGCCATATCTTACAACTGAAAAGGTTATCGGATTCCAGCCTTTAATATTATTTGCAGCAATAAATAATTTGTCAGAAGCTAATTTTGTCGCGCCGTATAAATTTACAGGCGCGCAGGCTTTGTCTGTTGATAATGCAACTACTCTTTCTACTTTTGAATCAAGGCAGGCATTTATAACATTTTCTGCTCCAAGTACATTTGTTTTTACACATTCAGTTGGGTTATATTCTGCAATATGTACATGCTTCATTGCTGCAGCATGAATTACATATTGAATTCCCTGTAAAGCTTTTTTTAATCTGTCAATATCTCTTACGTCTCCAATAAAATATCTTATCTGCGGATATTTGCTTTCGGGAAATTCCTGAGCCATTTCAAACTGCTTTTGCTCATCTCTTGAATAAATTACAAGACGCCCAATATCAGGGTGATTCTTTAAAAAATATTTTGTTAGAGCCTTACCCAAAGAGCCCGTGCCGCCGGTGATAAGAATTGATTTGTCTTGTAAATTCATTTATTGTTCTGTTATTTTTTTATTGCTGTAAATCCTGAAGTTCCACCATTCGTTTAAAATTAGGAACTTTTTTTATTAACTCGCCGAATTCTCCTACCTGAGCGATTTTTCCTTCGCTCATAAAGACAATTCTGTTTGCGTTTTTTATAGTTGAAAGCCTGTGCGCTACAATTAAAATTGTGTAATATCCTTTTAAGCTGTCTATGTTATCCTGTATGGCTTTTTCTGTCTCTGAATCGAGGGCTGAAGTTGCTTCATCTAAAATCAGTATATCAATGCTTTTATATAACTCGCGCGCTATCGAAATTCTTTGCTTTTGTCCGCCGCTTAGGTTTACTCCGAAATGACCAAGCACGGTATTTTCTTTTTCAGGAAGACTGTTAATAAATTCGTCAACGGATGCTTTCTTTATTGCATTTTGAAATTTTTTCTTATTCTCTTCCGAAGGAGTATCCCAAAAGCTTACATTATTAAATATTGTATCGTTGAAAATTACCGGGTCTTGAGTTATATAGCCGATTCTATTCTGGTATGTTGCAATGTTTAAATCTTCCCGCAATCTTCCGTCAATAAGCATTGACCCTTTATCAAGAGGAAAAAGCCCTGAAAGTAAATTTACGAGTGTAGTTTTGCCGCTGCCGCTTTCTCCCACAAATGCAATCACTTCGTTTTTTGAAACTATCAAATCAACATCCTCCAGAATCGGTTTATCTTTATAGGAGAAACTTGCATTTTTTAATTCTATCTTTGAATTAAATTCTGAAATTTCTTTTTTTCCTGAAATTTCTTTATTGCTTTCTAGTTTCTCGCCGAACTCTTTCATATGCGTTAGTGAACCTGATACTGCAAGAAACTGATTCCATGTTCCCTGCATTAGCATAAGATATGAAAGTGCGCGGTAAAAGAATAATAAACTGATAAGTATCGGTCCTAGTGAAGAACCAAGCACGCTTGTCTGAAGAAAGATTACAAGAGCAACAACTATAATGATAAGCGGTTCGCGGGTTGCAGCTAAAAATGAAGAAAGAACCCCGATTTTTTTATTTGTCTTTTCAATTTTGTAAACAGCTTCGTATAGCTTTTTGCTGTACTTAAAAAGATATGAGGTAGCTTTTAAATATTTAAAATTTGTTACGTACTGAATTATTAATCCCTGAAAAAAATTGTTATCTATCGTAAGCTTATATGAAACTCCATGAGTTTTTTTATAGATTTTTTGATAGATAAAATTAGAAAGTCCGCCCCCGACACTGACAAGAATTGCAAACTGCGCATCTATAAGAAATGCGAATCCCATATACACAAGTACCATAATTGCAAGTTGAATACCTATGAAATAATTGTCAAATGCCTTTACAACTCTTTCAACCTCACCCGTTAAAGAATTTTGAATCTGACCGACATCAGAGAGGACAAACGATTTGTATCGCATTGAGTTGAGTCCGTCTATGTTGTTCAGTCTTATTTTTCTGATGAATAACTGCTGAACTGAAACGTGATAATATCCCTGATAAAAAAAGGCTATGCCTTTAAGGATAAAAAATACGCACATCAAAACAAGGATTGAAAATAAGTTTACTCCAAACCCAAGCATCTGGACAAAATTTACAAGAAATTTTAGATTACCCAGTGAATCTGCTGATACTGAAGAACTGTTATTGACCATCTGAAGCAGCGGTAAAAACATAGCAAGCCCAAAACCGTCCAGTACTCCGACAGCAATGCTTAGAGCCAATACGATGAAAACCCTGAATCGTAAATAGCGGAAAAAGTAGGAGAAGTTGGTGAAGTATTTTTTTATGAGCTGCTTAAATTTATTCAACGCTGCTAATGCTTGCTTTTATTCACCCGGATTGACAATTGCTGATTTCTTAAAAATCACATCTAACCGGCGGATAAAAGAAAAAAGGTGAGTATTTTCGAGTTTTATATCCCGGAGTATTGCGATGTTTCCCCGGGATATAATTGAAGCTTTGACAAGAATATTTTACGCGCAGATTTAAGAACTATGCGCCGAAAGAGTCAAGTTATGACTTTGATTCCTTCTTTGTCTGATCGTTATGGTAGTAATAGTAGTAATAATTGTAATAGTATCCGTATGATGACTTGTACTTAAAGTTATTCAAAACAACACCGAGCAGGTTATGTTTATTTACGCCTGTAAGCCTTGCATACGTAGTAAATAAAGCCTGCTTAATTGTTTTATTTGATTGCGCAATAAGTATTGCTCCGTCTGTTAAATTGTATAAAATTTCCGAATCTGTTACGCTAAGGAAAGGCGGTGAGTCAATAATAAGTATATCATACATCTCTTCAAGCTTTTGTATAAACTTTTTCATTTGCATAGAACCAAGAATTTCCGACGGATTAGGGGGGATTGTTCCGGCTGAAATTACAAATAAATTATCGAGTTCGGTTTTTCTTGTGATTTCTTCCAAAGTGCAGTTTGAAAAAAGATAATCACTTAGTCCGGGGTATCTTTCAAGATTAAAGAGAGAGTGTACTCTTGGTTTACGTAAGTCGCAGTCCAATATCAATGTCTTCTTGCCTGCAAGCGCAAAACTTCCGGCAAGATTTACGGAAACAGTAGTCTTACCTTCTGAAGGAATCGAAGATGTAATAAGAATGGATTTTAAAGGCTTTTCCTCTAATTTTGAAAACTGTATCCTTGTTCTAAGAGCTTTGAATGCTTCTGATATATTAGACTTGTTCTTCATGTGCATGTGAAATTCATGCGAAGGCGAATTTTCAATATCTGCTTCTTCTATGTTTGGAATCCAGCAAAGAACGCTGACTCCTTTATTTTCAAGGTCTTCAGGTGTTTTAATGGTTCTATCAAACTTATCTAAGCCGAATACAAATAAAAATCCAAGAGCTAAACCGACTGAAGTTCCAATAAGAATTAATCTTACTCTGTTTGGAGCAATTGGTCCGTAATTATCTGTTCCCGGGTCAATTATGGAGGCATTTCCTAATCTTGATCTTTCATTGATTAAAGCTTCCTGATATTTACCTTCAATTGTTGTGTAAAGTTTTTCGGAAGCGGTTTTATTTCTTTCTAACTTTGCGTATTCTATTACAGTAGAAGGCAGCTCGCTGAATTTTGCTTCGTATCCTTTTGAAATTTTTGATATTGCGTTTTGCTTGTTCTTTAAAGATTTTGCTTCAACCTGCGCTTCTAACAATTTTGTTGACAAATTTTCTTTTTCACCGGGAGTTGTTGAGTTTATTCCCGATTTCAATATCTGCAATTGTGCGTCATAATCTTTTCTTAAAGCCGAAATTTTATTCTCAGCATCTTTTTCAATCTCTGTTCTTACCTTAGGATTTGTTGCTTCTGAGAGAGCCAGCTGCTTTTGAACTTCTACATTTGCTATCTCGCTAAGTATTTTATTGAAGTACGGCTGATTTATTTGTGAATTTATATAGGAGGTTAACTGAGGGTCTATTTTGCTGTATTCTGACTGTAGCTGGTTTAGATTAGACTCTGCTACTTTTATTTCAATATCATTTTCATTTTTTAATGCCTCAAGTTCAGATGAGCGCTGGATAAGATTTTTTACATTATCCTCCATGCTAATAATGCCGGTTCTTCTTTCATAATCCTCAAGCGAAGCTTCAGCTAATGATAACTCGTCAAATTTTTTCTTTTTTTCCTCCTCAAGGAGCTTTCTGATTGATGTCAACTGCGCTCTGCTCATATCAAGATTGTACTTGATATAGGAATTTGCAACTGTGTAAGCTATTAACTGATTCTCTTTAAACAAATTTCCTTTAACTGCTATTTCGAGATTATCAATTCCTTTTGGATTTGTAATTTCGACTATCTTGTACAGCAATTCTCTTAAAGCAAGCTCACTAATAATAGTAGTATCTTTTTCGTTCTTTACCTTGATTAGGTAATTGAAGTTAGAAAGATTTTTTTCTGTCTTTAAAGTATCAAGAAGACTTTTTGTGGCTAAATCCCTGACGATATAACTCCTGATTAAGGCTATTTGGTTAGAAATATAATTTCCCTGACCGCCGAATTCCGGTCCTCTTATTTCTTCAAGAACGTTTCCTTGGGGCTTATCAATTTTAATAGTAACTTTCGATTCGTAAACATCCTTCAGGGTTTTTGAGTAGAAAAAGGTTGTTAGGAAGCTTACAACCATTAATGCAATTACGATATACTTGTTTTGTCCTAATGAGAATAAAAACCGCCTTACCTCTTCCGAATATTCATTTTCTAATTTAGTCTTTTCAGTATCGTTGATGTTATTCATTTATTATTAGTTTTTGCTGTTGTTGATGGTTATAATTAATGATAAGATTGAAGCGATCGGACCGACTAGAACAAAAGCTTCTTTTAAGTAATCCCAAAATGTTTTTTCGGGTTCCAGAGGAATGAGAAGTATATCTCCTGGTTTCACCAGTGGGTTTTCAGCTGAAAAGTCAGTTGTTTCTTTCTGAAAGAATTTTTTAAAGTTATACTTTACGACAGTTGCAGATTGATATTTGGCAGTGATGTCTTTAGTTCTTAAAAGTCTCACATTCTCAAGCAGGTCGCTGTTAAGAGGCAGACCGGCAAATGTCATTAAATCCATCATTGTAGTGCCTTCAGGTACTAAATATTTTCCTGGATATTTGAATCCTCCCCAGGCTATAACTTCAAAATTTACTTTTAGCGGGTCGGAAAAATCATAATAATTTACCTTCTGTTTTGCAAGCTTGCTACCTATAGTCAGCGTAGTATCCTGAGCATTTAAGCCCGAAGCGAAAATAATTGTAATTGAAAAAAATGTAAGAAAAAATAACCTTTTAAAATTCATCTGATAATCTTTTATTTTGCTGAATATTGTAGTATCTTTTAAGCTATGCAAAGAAAGTTTTCAGAAATTTCCATAGCTCCGCCAATCTTGTTACATTACAAGATAAGGTTCAAAAAAGGCAAGTTTTAATATACTTATTATTTGAGGCATATTCAATATAGAATAATGTGGTTTTTATTTAAAAAACGCTTATTTTTGGCTAAAAAAGCATTTTTTCTATTATGAATTTTATTTATTTAATATACTTTTAATAAGGTTTCAGAGATGATTTTTTTTGCTTTGTGGTATAAGAAATGAACTTCCAGGGAGTGAAAATCCGGCTCGCGCTTTTTATAAAGAACTACTATAAATAAAAGCTACTGAAATCTGAATAGGATTGCAAGATAAAAAACTGTTTCGAGTTTACTTTCTCACTACACGACAAAAAATTTTTATAACTTATGATGTGTATTTAACCGCAAAGAACGCAAAAGATGACAGTAAAGTTCGCAAAGACCTTAAAAACGAACTCAAAATATGATTTCACAAATTCGAAACTGTTCTGCCAAAACAGACATTAAAGCGCAGCTAATTTTATGTTTGAGATATTTAGGAAAAATATTTTCTTTTTTGCGTGATTTGCAAAAACTTTGCATCTTTGCGGTTAAATACAATTTTTCAATTAGTTTTACTCGCTTTGTGAAATTTAGGGTTCTTTGCGTTTAAAAATCTGCTATCATTTCCTGCGTGGTATAAGCAATTACGTTTATAATAATTACTGTGCCAATTATTGCCGTGTGATGAAACTTTGAATATGGCATAAAAAAATGACTTTAAATAATAGATAAGATACCATATTTTTTTATGGACATTAAAGCAGGGATATTTCCCCCTTGAGCATTAACACAGCCATGAATTTTGCAGCAAAATTTTGGATTGTTAATTATTTTGCAGAAATGTTACAAGAATATGACAAAGTAACATTTTAGAGAATGAAAAATATTGAATAATCAATATTTAAAATTCAAAATGTTACAATAATGTTACTTTTTAGCCAAGTGTAGAGAATGTAACAAACTATTGAAAATAGATCAAATTTGTTGTGTGATAAAGGCTTACTCTCGGAATAACTTGGAAATCTGAAAGCTTGAGATATTTAGGATTTACTTTATGTTTAAACTGTAAATTGAGTTCTTAACAGATTTTTTTAGTTAAAATCTCTTTGTTGATTTTCTCTATTATTTCAGGGATGACATTTTTTAACTTCGTATAATAATTTTCAACAAGCTCCCATAAAAATTTTACGTTTGACTGCTGTGCTATCCTTACTAAAACTGAATACCTATCTATGAGGTTTGAACCCTGTGCTGTTTCTAAAAAGTAATTCAATAGCTCTTCCAGCTGATTTTCATATTTTTCTCTCAAATGTTCTTCGTTTTTATAGACGGCATCTTCGATAACGGAAATTCCCAGTTTTATCAATTCCACATATTTTTTGCCCGGCAAGGGTCGGGTTTTTTCCATATTCTCAATTCTTTTTATAAAAAGCATTGCTCTTTTGTAGTTTCCTCTGTCTTCAGTAAAAAACTCCGCTGTAACGATTGTTTGGTATATTCCGGCATAAACGTAAAAGGAAAAGATATTTTTATAGTCATTTAAGGCATTAGTTGCCAGTTCATTTAGCTTTCTCATAGAAGCTATGTTAATTTCGTCAATAATAGGAAAATCAATACTAGTGTTATGGAGTTTATGAAACTTCCAAGTGAATGAATGCCGGTCTAATTTTAAATTTTGATATGCATACAACCTCCACCAGGCTTCAAAAGATGAAGATTCAATTATATTTGAATGATAGGATGATTTTACAATCTCCAGAAATTCTTCTTCGGTGCCGTGATGCGATAGCATTCTAAGCATTGCTCTTTCTATAACCGTAAAATAAGAACTTCTGGGAGTGATTTTTTTTGCTTTTTGATAACATTCATTTATTTCATTCAGGTAACTTTGATATGCTTTCGGTTTTAAAACCTCATGTCTAAAGCATACCAAAATGGCTTTGAATGTAATAATTTCAATTTCAATATTTCGTTCTACAGCAATGTTGTATGCCTTTTCAATGTAGCCTTGTACAACTGAATGATTTTCGTTTCGCAGACGCAAGTTAATATCGTCAATCAGAATTGTAATAAAAAACAAGTTTTCATAAGTTTTTTGAGATTCAGCATGTTTAAAAGCCGCATAAAGCCGGTTAATTGCTTCGCGGTAATTTGCGGCATCGGAAGTTCTAAAGATAGTTTTTAAGCTTTGGGATGTGAGGTAAATCATCGCAGCGTAAGCATTTTCTTTGCCGCTGAGATTTTTTTTATTCAGCTCAACTGACTTTTTTAATTTACCCCAGTAGAGATTGAACTTAATAGTGTTTCTGCATCCGAAATAGTATCGCAGTAGATAGCCATAGATGTCAACTAATATCATTAATTTTTCATTGTCCGGTTTAGGTTTCCTTTGTAAGTTAATTTTCCTTTCATATGCCGCAGCTAATTTCAAAAGGATTGTTTTTGCTTCCATCCGCATGCCGATTGCATACATCTTTTTTGCCTTTTCATAGGAGACAATATCTGAATCCCTGAAGTTTGCGGGGTTGAACTCTTTTGTTGCAATTTCTTTCCAATTGAAATAAAAGTCCCTTAAATCTTCTAACAAAATCGATTTATGCCAATAGAGCATATTCTTGGTAATATCAAGCTTCTTGCAAATTTTATCGTCATCCCATTCATCCTGTTCATCTTTTTCAATTAAATCGAAGATAATTTTAATGAGCTTTACATTTTTTTGTTTACCTGCGTTTTTTCTTCTGAGGATTTTTTGCAAATACTTTTTCCTCGTATCTTCAGGAATAGAAGAAATATTTGCAAAAAAATGATAGGAGGTTTTTTTAATTTTTGTCAGTTCTCTCAATAGCCGGAATGGTAGTTTTTAAAAAACACCCAAGAAAATATATATTATTTAATTTGCATCATCAATATATATATAATAAATTGATGGTATTAATTGAGTCAAATTTAGAGATCAGGAAAATTCTTAGAGGTCTTAAAAAAAATACCCGAAGGCAAAGTTTTAGCGAGGTGAAATGAGAGTTTACAGCCTTATTATGTTTGATAAGTTATGTAAACTCTTGCGCTGGTGCCTGCTGATTTTCGGCAGGCACTTTTTTTTTGTTTTCTTAGAGGTTAAATTCTTGAAAAACTAATACCAAAATTTACGCCCCCTCGTAAGTTTTGACTTAAACTACTGTTATTACATTACCAATTAGCTGCCCAAAATGTTGTTTTTGTTGTGAAAACAATAATTTAAGTCTATGGCTTCCAACATCCTACATAAATATCTCTCGCATCATTTTCGGGGGAAATCACTTAAAAGCAGATATAAAACAAAATTTACTATTCAAAATTAATATTTTTGCGGCGCAATTACAATGTATCTACATAACGCAACGCTTGATTTTTACGCCGTTTACAAAAAGCCGTCCGAAAGAGCTTCCGCTACTAAACAAAAAAGGGTTAGCAAAACTGCCAACCCTTTTCATTTTATGGGATTTATATTCGTGGAGCATAGCGGGGTCGAACCGCTGACCTTTTGAATGCCATTCAATTAAAAATATCCTAAAATATTAACTACTCTATATATATGAGAATTACCTTTCTATAAAAAGGAGTATTCTCTCTAATTAATATTCATTTCTCTATAAATCGTAGCCAAATCGTAGCGAGAAATCTCAATTACTACTTGCAAATTTTGTATGAATATAAATATTACACCATTCAAATAAAGCATTCATTATATTTTAGAAATTATTTATTTTCTTACTTTACTATTAAAAAAATATGAGTGCTGAAGACGAAGATTTTTTAAAATTGAGTAGGATCAGTGAAGACCAAGCCCCTTATCAGATATTGCTCAATAACTATCCACTTAAGGAATTTCTTGGGTTAACTCCTTCAGAAATGCATTGGATTATATATGACCCATATGGAGAAGATTCTGAATTTCAAATTAAGAGAGTTGATAATGATGTTCTTGATAAAATCCCTTTTTTTCTTTTAGCAGAATATTTGCTACTGATACTCTATCGGGATAGAAAGATAAAACTAACTAAAAAAGGCTGTTTACCGCTTAAATACTGCGAAGAATTAGTTAAAACAAAAATCATCAACGAAAGTATTTATGAGCATGAGACATTAAAGATCATAAGAGAAGATTATCTGCCATCGATTAGAGCGGTAAGAATTGTCCTGATGCTTGGAGGTCTAGTAACGTGCAAGAATAATACGTTGACAATATCTCAATATGGCTTTCAGCTTCTGGAAGAGAAAAATAGACAAGAGCTTTTTGTTGTTATATTTGAAACATTTACTGATGAATTTCTTTGGAAGTATTTAGATGGCTATACAAGTCAATTGATTGGCCAATTAGGTTTTGTTTTTTCTATTTCAATGCTGAAACATTTTGGCACAGATAGCCATGAAGCAAATTTCTATGCACATAAGTATAAGGAGGCTTTTCCTCTACTGGAAAATCATCTCAGAGATTCTCGGTTTTTCCCTAAAAATGATCAATTTATATCCTGCTATAATTTACGTGTGTTTCAAAAATTCTTTAATTGGTTTGGACTGGTGAATAAAGATGAGCATCTCACCTCGAATATTGAAAAATGTAAATATTTTAAAACAGATATACTAGATAAGCTTTTTGAAACTCCGGAATTATTAAAACAATTTTTATAGATAACCATTTGAAGTTTCTCAAATCCAGTCAAGAAATCTTACATGTCTCATTTTTGGATTTGCTTGTATAATTTACCTTAAATAAACAATGAACTATATTGAACCGAATTTAAGTCATTTTAAAGCATATAAAGATTTAAAAGAAAGTAAACCAACCTTAGGTTCTGAATGGTGGTATGAAGATAAGAGAATCAAGTTTCAAGATTTATCAAAGTTTCAATTCTTATTTTTGCTTGCTGAGCCAGGATTTGGAAAGTCAGAATTTTTAAATCAAATAATAAAATTTAAAAATGATTATAAGGAAAAAGCTATTATCATTGATCTGAAAAAAGTTACTGGTGGGTTTTCCTTAGCAGAATACATTAATAGAATAATGTCTCGCCCTGAAATTAAAAAGACTGATGACTTTCAGTTAATTAACGATGCCTCTATTACCATTTGTCTTGATGCACTTGATGAAGTCGGAAAAAATAAAATCTCTACAATCATAGAAAGGATTAAAGAACTTGTAACTGACTTTTCTAGCATAAAGGTAATTGTTTCATGTCGCACACTATATTTTGATGCTTTCCAGGATGAATTTCGAGGCTATTTATTTGAGTTTCTCAGAATTGAGGAGTTTAATAATCAGCAAATATATCAGTACTTAAAGAAGCTCTCGTTTACAGAAGAACAAATCGACATTATATTTCATAATTTTTTTCAATCAGGAAAATCTTCTGTCTTACATACCCCAAGATATTTAGTCCTTTTGGCCGCCTTTCTTCTTGATAATGGTTTTACTGGTCTTGCGCATATATCAAGGTGCGATCTGTTCGATTTATTTATTTATAATAAATTAAAAAAAGAAAAATCTATCTTAGAGAATATTGATATCAACATATTTGAGAATATACTAGAAACACTGGCTCTTACTATGGAAATTTACCAAACTAACAACATTACAAGAGAAGAATTAACTACTTTTTTTGCCGAAATAAAAAACGATTTGAAATTACACATTATTTCTGATATAAGTATTGAAGAATTTCTTTATAAAAGTGTTTTAAAGAATAATATTAGTGAAATTGAGTTTGAAAATACTGAATTCCAGGAATATTTGTCCGCTAAAGCACTGTCAAAGCTACCTAAATATAAGCAAGTAGTTTTTGATTTAATGGTAACCGAAAAAACCAGAGACATTTACCCTTCCTGGTTTAATGTTTTAAATTATTTAGTAGAATTAAAACCAGATTTACTTGAAGAATTATTAGATTTCGGGTTTGATAATGGAAAAATAATTAACCAAGGTTTTTTAAATTTACTTACAAACATAAATGCTAATACTTTATCTAATGAAATCAAAAATAGGATTTTCTCTGAGATAGTAATTTATCATCAGCAGAATAAGATGTTTATGGATTATACTTTAGCCAGGAATCTTTCATATTACTATACAGAAAATAATTCAGCATTATTAAAAGATTTATTCAATAGTGATTTTGAAAATGAGAGTGAATCGTTCGCCTTAAAAAGAAATATATTTAATGTTATTTATCAAATCCTGGAAAGAGGTTCATTATCAGATAGCGATAAAGAATTATGGCAAGAAAATTTAATTCTCACATTAAATAGTATCAGTGAAAATTTTTACCTGAAGTATCAAATATTAATTTTGACCAAATATTTTAAGAGCATTGAGATATTAGCTCTTATACAGGCTTTGTCAGAGACTGCCGATATTACTGATAACGAAGAGTATTCTTTGCTTGAAGCGGCACAAAGAATAGATCCAGACAGTGACGTTACATATAAATTAATGTTACATGGAATTTCAGATGAAGATTCCAATACATTATATTCATTTTTTGAGACAAGGTCTTTAGCTTTTTTGAAAAGGTTTTTTATTGACATTTCTGGAAACGAAAATTTAATGCATGACTTTCATAAAATATGCAGAAGTATTCATTCCGAAAACAAATTATTAGAGTTTATTGATTTTTTAAAAGGTACTGACGACGAGGAATTAATTACTATAGTAAAAACGTTCATTATAAGTAGTTATATCTATGACAGGGACATTAGTGCATATTATTCAAAAGTTTTACCGTTATTGATAGATTATATATCTTCTATACAGGATAATTTTGTTTTTGAATTAATTGAGGCATTTAAAAATTCTGAGAACATATTTATTTCTAAGCTTTCCTCAATATTTTCAAACTGTGTTACCCTGGATAATTTTGAAAGATTTGATGCAGAAGTAAAACAGTATTTTCCTGATTATACATTTTTAGTAGGTGCCACTCTTTATAGCCTTAAATATTCCAAAAGAAAAGATGCTGAAAAATTATTTGAAATGGGAAGACCATTATATCCATTGTTGTATGCAGAAAACGACAAATATGTTCAAGAAGAAAAAGACCGGGAAGAAAAAGAGAATAAAAAAATCTATAATCAATTTTCAGAATTTTTAAAAGATTCAACAGATCAAAATTATTCTTTGAATATGTTTGATTTGTATTCATACCAGAGTAAAATAATTGAAAAATATATTACTGAGGATGAGAAAAAGAGATTGATGTATTTTACAGAAAAATTTCTTTCATTTTTTAATCCCTCAACAGCAGATTTTACAATCATTAAACGTGAGCCAAATTCTGTTCAATTTAATACTCACCCTTATATTCAGCATTACGGGCCTGCCATTGCTTGTGCTGATACTTTGAATATGAATGTTCGTAATTATAGAATGAATATAATTAATTATATTCCCTTTGCTTATAGTGGACAATTAAGTTCTATTTTTAATCTTATAAAAATTATTTCTTTCGATGAAGCCAAAGAGGTCATTAATGTTTATCTGGAAAGAAAAAATGATTTATGGAAACATAATCCTGAATATTTTATAAGAGTAATTCAGCATTATAACTTAAGTCAGTTCCTTCCTCAACTAATAGAAAAATTTAATTCTGACGAGAATGAATTAGAACATTACCCATATTATAAAGTTGAAGAACTGAATTTAATAAGCCAGTTCATGAATAGTGAGGAGTTCTTGCAAAAAATTTTTGATAAATATCTGCTTATTCCTGAAAAGAAGTTTTTAGCTAATGAAGCGAATAAACTTCTTATTGAAAAATATTCACAATTTAATGCGATAAAATGGAGAATTGAAAGCATAACCGAAAAAGCTTTTGAATTCAAGCCACCCAAAGGTGCACATACAGTTGACAAAAAAGAGGAAGAGTTAACAAACAAACGATATGCTGCTCCTTTGATTCAGGTTGTTAGAGAAGATTGTATTACATTATTTTTAGAATTATACTCCAAGTCCTTTGAAATTGCCAAAAAAGGAAAAAATTATGAGAGCTATGTAAATTATATACATGAGCTAGTATTTGCTTTTTTTAATAATTTGAAAAAATATAGTAATTATGAATATTACTTGCTTTTTGAATCAGAAGTAAAAAAGTACGACTCGGAAATTTTTTATCAAACCAATTTATATCAACTTGAAAAACTTAAAAACCAATATTTAGACTATTTCGGAAAGGGAGATAATATTCAAGATTGTATTACAAAATATAATCATTTAAAAGCAAAGCAATATATTGATGTATATGATAGCAAAGATTTATTCCTGTTAATAAAAAATTCAATTGAGAAAGATTTGAACATTTGGTTAAAAGGAGAGGGAAGAAAATTAATAGATGCTATCAAGAAAAAGGAAGAAGCGAAAGAAACTGAGCTGCAAATGTTGATCAGATTGGAACTAGAAAGAATTTTATTGAGAACCGGTATCAGACCACAAGAAATATACATATATAGAGAAGTTCAATCTCTTGATGACAAAAAGCCGGATTTTCTTATTGGTTATGGTTTAATTAAGCCAGTTTTGGTTGAGTTGAAATTAAGCAGTCATGCGGATTTGAATGTTTCAGAAATCGAAAATACCAAATCATACAAAAGTTTCATTACATACCGGGAAAATTTCAAAGTTGATTATTCTATTTTTCTGATATATGAAAATCAGGAAAGAGAGCTTGAATTATATGAGAAACAATTATTAAATATCAAAGAAGTTTTTGAGAAAGAATCTAATGTGAATATCATTGCTATTTGATTGCTGAATAAAATATAAAAAAATAGGTTAATTATCTAATTCTATATCTCATTTATTTCATAATTTAACTAAATAATTTGTACGTTTATCAAACATATTCCGATTATTACAAAATTCACATATTACATGAGGAAGCTTACAACCAAATTAGAATTATTTTTTCTAAATATTCCAAGAAATTAATTCTAAGATTCATTTCAAGTGTTTTAATGGATTTAGACAGAACTTTGAATTATGATGAAACAGCTCTCGCATATGTTCATACTAGATATTTACGAATGGGTGGAGTAATTAACATTATACATAGAAGAGCCACTCATTTATTATCGCAAATGTTTTATTCGTACAATGACTTTTCTGAAAGCGATAGTTCTTCTATAGTGAGAACAGCAGATACATTGAATCTATATTTATATGCAAATACAATTCTAAGCATAGCAGAAAGGGAAGATTATTCTTCTGACCTTAAGGTATTTTTTAATTCTTACAAATATTCAAATGATTACATAGATAATTTTGACCTTCAAAACATTTTCTATTTCTATAGTAAATTTTATCGAAAGCTTGAATCATCAATGCACTTTGAAGCGTTTAATACAGCTGTGATAGAAGAAGTTAATGTTAGTTTGAAAGATTTTACGAATTCTTTGGAGGCTATGTATATGAGAACTGGAAATTTTGATAAATCCATTATGAAAGAAAACTTTGAAATAGACTTTGATGACACTTATTTATATTGGAGTAACCGAATTCCCAAGATACCAATTCCTTTTGAATATAAGCTTCTTATGGAAAAGCCAATAATTAAATCGGGTGATGAGCAGTTCATAGTTTGCTCACAATATTTCATAACATTAGCTATTGCGAAAAAGATTTATTTTATCCTTAGAAAGATCGATGCACAAAAGTTCGGAAATGAATTTGGTAAAATAGTCGAGGAAGTTATTTCTGAGTATCTTGGCCAAGCTCTGAGCAATGAAACCTGCAAAACGATAAACTTGAAGTATGATGACAATAAAGAATATGGAGATTTCGGTATTGTAATGGATAAGCTGGTTTTCTTGTTTGAAATCAAATCAGGAACATTAAGTTTGGCTGAAAAATATGAGCAGGATCTTGATAAATTTAAAGTAGGATTTGATAACAAATTTGTAAACAAAGGAGTAATCCAACAATTAAAAATTCTTAAGGAAATAAATGATGACTATGCGAAATTTTGTTTAGTTACTGGATTAGATGAAAGTGTGAATTATCGCTTTATACCAATTCTATTGTTTTTGGATGAAGAATTTTTTTGCAACGGTTTCAACCAATATTTGAGAAGTAGATATGTAGAGACAATGATAGAACATCAATATTTTTTCCCTAACATTATTAGTGCTAGAGTTAATTCCTCTTTGATACTTAATGAATTAAAATCAGCAATTGAGTATCATAAAGATCCTCAAAAGATTTTATATTCAATCTATTTCTATGCGGCTTTTTATAATATTAAAGACATAACGTACAAACCCTATGAATTTTTTGTTCATACTTTTTTAATGTGAATCATAAGAAAGAAGAATCAAATAAAGAAGTACCGTTCATTCGATATGAAGAATCAGAGATCCGAAAAAATGTTCTTTTGTTTTTGAAAGGTTATCCTAGGCTTTATTCATATTTCGGTGAGAATTTTTTGTTAAAAATTCTAAAGCAATATTATAACCGTATTGATGCGAATAAACCCGCTTACCTTATCGCATATTTCATAGCATTTGCTTACCAACAACAACACAAGATTTTCTTTGACGAACTGGAAGCAATGCTCACTTATTTTCACTCTGAACCTCATTTGAACATTTACATTACAACTCCGAAGAATAAGCTAAAGTCAATGAAGCAAGATGATTTTCACGGTGTGTGGAGCGAGGTTATATTTGCTTATTTTCTTCACAAGAATGGATATAAGATCAATAAAATAGGTCAGGCAAAAGGAGAAGCTCGTGAGCATGCTGATATTTTCACCGACAAAGGAATTTTTGAAGTTACTGTAATCCTTTCTAAAAGAGACTATTATGAGCCAGGATTTGTTTTTGCAGGTTCCAATGAAATTATCTATGACTCTATCCGTCTCGTTAATGATAAAATTTCAGGTAAAGAGAAACAGAACGAAGCGAAGTTCATTGTCATAGATTGTACATTCATGGATGACCTTACTGAAAAACTCTTATCTTCAAGATACTTAAATATTCCTGTAGATTTTGAGGTGTTCAAAAAGACCTCGAAAATGTATTAGTTTTTATACGTCATCACATAACACATCAGGTGGATCTAGGTCAAAAAATCTAATTACACTTCTATAATTTTTTTGTTATTTATGAAAAATTTCGTACGGTTTATTATGTCATTTTGCAAAATGAAATAAAGCATTAAGATTTTTTTAAAAGAAAACCCCTGTATGTATGTTTTAACTTTTTAAAAAATTAATTCCAATCGTATTTATCTCTAGATACAGCTCTCAAAATATCGATACAAAATTTAGAGTCATATGGAATAAAGTTAATTTTAGTTTGTACCCATTCTAAAGATTGGAAACTATAAATTCCAGTTATAAGCGAAACTATGTTTGGACAGGATAAAGCTATTTTGAAGCTAATTTCTTTTATTAATTCATTTATATTAGTTTTGTAAATTTCAAAATTACCTAACATCTTTTTTTCAATTAATTTTTTCACAATATAATTTTTCCCTTTTATTGTAAAAATTCTTCCTCTTGAGAATGGTGAGAAACCAATAATGGGTTTATTACTGTTATTCCTAAAAATCTCCATTAACAAACCCGACTGAAGAATATTAGTGTAACCCCCGATATAATCTATATGCTTCGACTCTATTGCAACCCGAAATTCTGTAGGACTTTTGCACATTAAAATTATTTTTGGTTTATATCCCAATTCATCAAAAATACTCATGGCCGCAATTTCTACCCATTGTACCAAAGCAAGCTTATTATCTAAGTAGGCAGCTTCTCTATGATGATCCACCTCTATGCACACTGCAAATGGAAGATAAAGCGGGCAATTTTGTTTCGTATTTTTCAATCTGCCGGTAAACTGAGTTCTGTCTTTTTTTAATAACGATACAATATCGCTTTCCAGTTTTGTGATATGAAAAACTTGCTTATTAAATCGGGTAAGCAATTTGCATACACGTTCTTGAGTCCCAAGATTGGCATTTGTGTGTATTAAATTTATGCCATTATTAATGATTTTTTTAAATAGTACCTCCCTCTGAAAATCATCAATATTACTTCTTAATCTTCCATTAAATAACATTGAAGTACCTAAGCCAATCTTTGAAATTGAATTTCTTGTCACGCTAATGTCTTCCGTTTTATTAAATAACTACCCATTATGCAATAATCCAAACTACTGTCAATAAAATCAGCTAATGCATCTTTGGGAGTATTAACTATTGGATTTCCTTTTATATTAAATGATGTATTAATTATAGCAGGTATACCAGTTAATTTCTTGTAATGGTTTAATAAATCCCAACATTTTTTATTAAAGTTTGAACTAACGGTTTGAATACGGGCAGTCCCATCTACATTTAGTGCTGCAGGAATATTTTTTAGTGCTATAGGTTTCGCTTCACCAGTGCAGAGCATATAGTTCAATATTGATTCCAGTGATTCTTCTATTGTAAAATAATCTTTTAAGTACTCTGTAAGTATCATCGGAGCAAATGGACGAAAAGTCTCTCTTTCCTTTATAAGAACATTCAATTTATCCTTTATTGATATCGGATAAGCTTGCGAAAAGATACTACGATTTCCTAATGCTCGAGGTCCCCACTCCATTCTTTCCTGAAACCAACCGATTATTTTTCCTTGACTCAATAACTTTGCGCCGACCAAACTTGGATCTTCTACGAATTCTGCTTCAAGCAAATCACAATATTTGGAAATTTCTGCCAATATCTCCGAGGATGAATATTCAGCTCCTAAAAAAGGATTCCAAGTTATATTTTTAGTAAAATGAGGGCAAAAATTATTAGCAATAATTAATGCCGCTCCTAATGCAGTTCCTGTATCGTTTGGGGCTGGGGGAATAAATAGTTTTTCTACTTCTTTAAATTTTGCAATATAAGAATTGGCAACACAATTTAATCCAACACCACCGGATAGACATACATTTTTATATCCCGCTCTTCGTATTGCTTCTAAAACTAAATTAGATATTATTGTTTGAGTATATTTTTGAAGAGATGATGCAATATTTTTATGGTTTTGTGAAATTGAGCTGCCCATTTCCCTCTTTGGTCCGAATATCTCTATTAAACCAGCAAATGTATTTTCACCTTTAACTTTCCAAAAATCAAGAACATTTAAGTCAACTTTGGGTTTGTTATTATTTCTATAACTAAATATCGAAGATAATATATTTATGTATGTCGGTTCTCCAAATGCCGATAAACCCATAACTTTATATTCATCGCATTGTGGTTTAAATCCTAAATATTCTGTAAAATAAGAATAAAAATATCCAACTGAAAAAGGTATACTAATTCCTCCTAAAGATTGTATCTTTCTGTCTTCTGCTTTAAAAAAACCTACGGACAGATATTCACCTCTACCATCAATTGTAACAATTGTTGCTTTCCGAAATGGGGATAAAAAAAAAGATGAAGCTGCGTGAGCTTCATGATGATTTACATAAAAAACCTTCCAATTTTTATTTATGCAGTATTTTTTTATATAGAACCATTCTTTTAATCTTTTGAAAGATTTTTTCAATCCATATTTTAAAGAAACATAATTACGATAATGTATAAACATCTTCAGAGGGGCAATAAAAGATACAAAAGGATTCATAAAATATACTACATATACCTTACTCTCATCATTAAGCGAAAACTTGGTTATGATATATTCTAAAGACTTTTGAGGAAATTTCTTTGTATGCTTTTCTCGATTATAACGTTCTTCTTCAGCTGCGAATAGAATTTTCCCTTTTGAATACAGCACCACACTTGCATCATGTGAACCATAATTTATTCCAATAATATATTTTGGCTTCATGAAATCAAAATAAATTATACAAATAAAAAGGAGAGTTGAGAGTGTAATATAATAGAAAGCTTTTATTTATTGGCAATATATTCCTGGCCAACCCATTTACGTAAGATTTCTGGAACCACTATCCCACCTTGTGAATCTTGATTTTGCTCAACAATCGCGGCAAATAGCCTGCTTGTCGCGAGTCCCGAGCCATTCAGGGTATAAACAAAATCTGACTTACCTTTTTTCGTATCTTTATAACGAATATTAGCACGCATTGCTTGATAAGTTCCTGAGTTTGAAACAGAACTTACTTCTTTAAATCCAAGTGATGGTATATAAACTTCAATATCATATGTTCGTTTCATTGAAGCACTTACATCACCTGCTGCAAGTTTTGTGACTCTATAGTGCAACCCTAAGTTAGCTACTAATTTAGAAGCCTTTTCGACAAGTTCGTCAAAAGATTGATGCCAGTTGTTTGGGTGGGCAAAATGGAACATTTCAACTTTGTTAAATTGGTGACCTCTAATAGTACCTTTCTCCTCACTTCCATACCCTCCGGCTTCTTTGCGATAACAGGGGGTATATGAAAATAACTTTATAGGCAACAAATTTTCAGCAATAACTTCGTCTCTATAAATATTAACTAATGCTGTTTCGGAGGTAGGTAAAAGAAATTTTTGCCCTTCTTTCCCGTCATTGTTAATAGTAAAAACATCATCAATAAATTTAGGAAACTGCCCGGCTCCAACTCCGCTTTCATAGTTCAAAATATGAGGTGGCAGTATAAATTTGTATCCATCGCTGATATGTTCTGCAATGAAATAATTAATCAGAGCCCATTCTAATATAGCTCCTTTATCGCAATACAACCAGTTACCACTACCTGCTAATTTAACTCCACGATCGTAGTCGATTAAACCCAAATTTCTACATAATGAAACATGATCCAGTTGGTTAAAGGCTTTCTGTTTTACAGAACCAAATATACTTATAATTTCATTGTTCTCTTTTCCTCCATTTTTTAAATCTTCATCAGGTATATTAGGTAATGTAATAAGCAAACTATCCAACTGTACTTTCAAGGTAGAAGCTTGCTTTTCCAAAAATTTGACAGTTTCTGAAAGTTTCTGCAATTCTTCCTGTCGAGAATGTAATGTTTCATTTGCTGAATAATTTTTAGTCAACTGTTTTTGTCTGCTCCTTAACTCCTCATATTCTTGATTGGCTTTTTTCCATCTTGAATCAATGAATAAAATTTCTGAAAGAATATCACTAAAATCACCGCCCCTTTTATTCAACGATAGTAATATCGCATCTTTATTGTCACGGATTTCTTTAATACTAATCATAAATTGATATATTAATGTTTAATAGTTTGTGGATAGAAAACTTCCATTGGTTTAGGAGTTCCAATCGCTCCAAACCGCTGTGAACCAAGCTGATTATTGTAATGTTTTCTAATTTCTATCGGTCGAATACTCTCCAAGTCTGTCTCCCTGAAGTTCATAGCATTTTTTATCGATTCAATTTTATCGTCTAAAGGCTTACCTGCTAACATAACATCTGCTTCAGGATAGTCCATACAGATTGATACTTTTCCATTAGGTTTTACTCTCAGTTTGTGGCAGCCTCCGCACCTGTATTTCCACGTATACATTGCTAATACTCCTACTATTACATCATAATTACCAATCTTATAATAATTGTATGAAGGATTATCACCTAAAATATGCGTTCTGTTAATAGGAATTAACTCTCCAATCTCACCTAACTTTTTCAATATTTCACTATCTTCAACGACTTCATTTTTCCAATATTCAGAACCTTTTTCTTCCAATTGTGCCGGATTTGAAGGGAAGAATTGATTCAGTTTTATAATCATTCTCCCAGCATTGTCGTTTCTTGAATTTATCATATTAGCATACTCTACAAATGACCGCAATTCAGATAATGTAGATCGCATAGTACAACAACTCATTTTCGTAGGTGTACTTAATTTTTTGACAGCTTGTTCTAAACCTGATAAAACCTTTTCAAAAATGTTTACTCCAGTTACTTCGTGAAATCTCTCGGCTATTAAGGTATCAAGACTTAAAATTACTCTTGATAAACCGTTCGCGATCATTTTATCAATATCCTTTGACAAACGGTAACCATTTGTAGTTATGATTTGCTCTTTGTATCCTATTTCTTTAGCTTTTCCCATACATTCTATAATGTCTGTACGTAATGTGGGTTCGCCTCCTGTCCAGTGAACCCTATTAATTCCATTTGAATAGGCCGCCTCTAATATCTCAACTACTTCTTGAAAAGGCAATACTTTCTGCTGCGGAAAACCTCCCTCAGGCGCACAGTATCTGCAAAAGAAATTGCAATTTGGAGTTACGCCAAATCTTAAATGCCATTTTCCTGAAGCGTTTTCGGAATCAATATGGAAATATCCTCCCATTGATTTTGTTGCTTGTGTGCTGTCCATATTTTTTATTTTTTTATTTTGAAAAATGAAAATAGACACTGTAAACCTTTTTAAATTACAGTATTACCAAGGGAAATTGACAGATATAACAAATATAACAAAAATCTAACTATTAAAATATAGATAATACTTAGTATTATTACATGTAAAAATTTAATATTCTTACTATTATTCACAATATTGTTTACTATGTCTTGGTTGTTACAATTAGAACGTATTTATAGTGTGGCTATTACGTCCTTTTAAAAATACTTAACAGTATTTTTAAAAGGACAGCAAACCCCATTTAACCGCCTCGTAATAAAAATTCTCGGACGCTATAAACGGGGTTTGCCGTCCTTAACGGACGAATAGCCACACAATAAAATATTTTTAATACGTAATAGTGTTTTGGCTTTCTAGAGTCAGATTATTTCGGATTAGCATTTAGTTTTTTTAAATAACTAGAAGGGCTGTTTACATTTGTAAGCAGCCCATTTCTTTTCATATAAAAATAGCCATTGTAAAATTTTAATATCTAAATTTCATGCTCTGGATAATTATTTATTAATATGAACTCTAGAAAAATTTTGCTTAACAACCTACTTGATATTGGAGGTGTAGGAGCACTTAATAATTTCTATTCACCAAATGCAGTAAGTTACAAAGGAGGTTTATTATATACCCGTAAGCTATTTAAATCTTATATTGAGGACGGATTGATTGAAAAGATTGAACCCATTGGAAAGCCAATGAACAAATGCCGGGAAGTGTTTTACTGCTTAACTAAAAACGGTGCAAGATATATAGGCAGAACAGATGAATACAAATACAAAAAATATCAGAAGTCCCCCCACAACGTAATGCATGAGAGTATGAAATTTGATGTTGCGTTATCTTTCCTGCGTTATTTTCCAAATTGTAAGTTTACATTTCGATATGACAGCAGTTTTTACGGTGTTCAGCCCGATATTTTAGTTAGAATTGAAAGCACTGAACCACGTCAAACGACACGTTTTATGCTAGTAGAAATTGAAAGGAAAAAAACGGTTGATAGAGTATTTAATGAAAAAATAAAGCGATACGAATTGATGTTTAAGGCAATTGGAAAAAACAAATCTCACAACATAAATCAATTTATTGTTTTATTTGTGTATGCGGATATTTGGTTCGATGTTTTTTTAAGACCACAACAATATACAGACCCGGTTGTAATTAATCACATTGAACGCATTAGTAATTTGACTAGAAATCTAGTAATTCACTATTGTAAGTACCTCCCGGAAAATCTCTATAGGTTTACAGGATTTCATAATTTTTATCGTATTCATGAATCTGTATGGTTAACTCCTCGAGGAAATAGAGTTCAGTTAAATTTATAGCAGTAACAAAGTTCTTTAAAAAGTTAAGATGAGATTTCACCTCACGCTATCCGCATCTTTCATTTTAGCGTCAGCCCTTCCTCAGTCAAGGTAGTTGCTTCGCACTCCACCTTGACTGAGGCGGGCTCCCAGACGCTGTTTTTCAGATGCCGGACAGCGTGAGACGGAACGCTTTCGGTTTTTAATTTCCGTCGAAAGGAGAAATCATATGTTACCAAGAGTAAAAAAAGTTCTCGATCTCTTGATTGAAGAATTTAAAGAAGGTTCTAAAATACCTGAAGCAATAGCTTATTCATCATTTCCCATTCCGAACATACCAAGCGGTTCATGGAGTCTTATGAACCATATCCTAATGTATTTAGCCGGAACCAACGATGCTCGCGGCTACCGACAATGGAAACTAGTTCATCGCTTTGTTAAGAAAGGTTCTAAGTCATTTGATATTCTCGTTCCCAAATTCAAGAAACTAAAGGACGAAAAATCTGATGAAGAGCGAAGCGTGTTAACTGGGTTTATGTGTGCACCAGTTTTCAGAGTTGAAGATACGGACGGAGAGCCGTTAGATTATGAAAACATTTCTCTTCCGGAACTTCCATTACTTGATTTAGCAAAGGAGTGGAATATTTCTGTAACAGCAGTACCTGGAAATTACAGGTATTACGGATATTACTCACCAACCAAGAATGTAATTGCTTTGGCAACTCCCGAAGAAAAAACATTCTTTCATGAATTAAGTCACGCCGCCCATGAAAAAATTATCGGTAAACTTAAGAACGGACAAGATCCAATACAGGAAATTGTAGCCGAACTTTCAGCGCAAGCTCTTTGCCGAATTGTCGGTAAGGACGGAGATAAATATTTTGGCAACACATATCGTTATATCGAACTATATGCATCTGAAATGAAAATTACGCCCCATTCCGCCGTCCTTAAAGTTTTAACAGACGTTGAAAAGGTTTTAGCAATAATTCTTAACAAATAATTTAATCATATGAACTTTTCAAAAATAACTTTGGTAAATAAAACTCGATACTATAATGAACTTCCACAGATTGTGATAAACAAAGTTAATTACACGTTTGATAGCCGATTGAAAGAGTTAAGAGTTACAGAAAGACCTTGGGAGAATATTAAACTCTCAGCGCAGCAAGTTATATTATTAACATTTTCTATTTTAGAACAAGAGGAAAGGATAATTGGTAATGTACAGTCCTAAAATTAAATCAGATTTAATCCCGATTCTGTACCGGCTTTCTAAAGAGAAAGAAAAGCCGATGACTCGGATCGTGGATGACTTACTCAGACCGGAATTAGTTAGATATGAAGAACAAAAGGAAATTCCTCATTGTGTTAGCTGTTATTCGAGGCTTGAGATTTCAAGCAGAAGTGTAACAGCTTTCTGTAAGCTATGCCGTTCGGAGACATTTGTATTATACTCAGTTCCTTTAAATGACTTTAAAGGTAAAGTAGATAGAAAGGAGGTAATCTAATTGGTTTTTAATAGTGGTTCGAATTTTATACTTGATGAATCAAAGCCACGTATTGATGAGAGCTTTGATGAAATTCTTAGTATTGATGAAGTGGATTTAAAACATAACGATATTGTTGAAACTGAGGCTTTGTGCGCTTCATGTTTTAATCCGCTTGATGTTGATGATAAGCAGGATATTGCTTATTGCGATAGATGTCAGACGACAGTTTTTGTAGAGAGGAGAAATATTACATAGTTCTTTTTATTTTTTTACTGTTCTTTTTTATTAATTTTTTTGGTTAGTTCTTTTCATTGTTAATAGTGAGCGGTTAATAGTGAAAGGTGAAGCACTTGTTCTTTTTTGGGGCAAGTGTTTTTTTTCTTACTAAATTGTTATTGAGATATTTTGTTTTTATTATTATTTTTATGGTATTCCATTGGTTAGTATTAAATAGTTATAATTTTTGTATCTATTATATTTAATATGTTTATGGTTAATAGCTGATGTATTATTAGACCCGTAGCCTGCCCGAATCAGCTTTCTGTTATTACTGTTTGTTCTACACATTTGGTTTCCTGTTATAGAAGTTTACATTCATTTTATAATAGTTGCTGCGCCTTACCTGATGACCGTATAAAACTTTCTAATCATTAATTTTTAGAGATTTATTTTTTAATACCCGTATAAATTTCTTCTCTCTTTATCTGTTAGTTATACGGGTTCCGTATAAAGCGTGTAATGAAAATTGAATATCAAAAAATAGTAAAGGTTGATGAATTATCTCAGTTAGTTCCAACTAAATCCGGTGCCACCTTCAGCCAGCTATGGCAAATTTTCTATTACACCAGATTGTTCAAGTATGTTTCTTACAAGCATTATATTCAGATAAAATCTAGTTACAATAAAATATGTACTGAAAAGAAATTAAAAGCTTTGTGTGATTTAGGTTATTTAAAAAGCCCTCAAAATGACGTTTACTGCGCAACTAACAAAGTGTTGCCAATTTTAAAAGAGGCTGGTTTTAATGTTGAATTACTTCCTAACGAGCCCGTGGGAATAGGTGATATTAATGAGCTTAATAATACCGATGTATTCGTGCAGGCTTTAAAAAGAAAACATTTTTATACTCTGCTTTTCCCAAACTTCAAATACCTTATTCCCGATGCTTTATTAGTTGAGTTGGATAAAGAAAATTCAAAATATAAACTTACATTTTTAGAAATTGAGGCTAGCAAACCGAAATGGAATGAATATTTAGAACAGAAAAGAGATAATTATCTGCGCTTAGCAAAGTCAATTGATTTTTACCAATACTGGATAGAAGCTGCGCCTAAAATAGGTTTAACGAAACCTTATATTGAGAATTTTAAATTTAACGTTCTTTTCGTTTGTGAAACTGAACGCAATTTTGGAAAAGGTTTTAATTTTGCAAAAAATGGAAACTAAAAAAACATCTAAAGAAGAAAAAGAAGAAATTACTAAACTCGAGTATGAAAATATTCGTGAATATCTTTTAGAAAAGAAAAGACTAAGAGAAGAATCGGCAAAGAAAAAATCAAAAGATAGTGAAAAAGGTTATTTCGCCACACTTGCAGTCTCCTTTATCTTTTGCACCATTCTCTTTTTCATATTATGGGTAACGTGGGAATTTAAAGGTGCCATAATAATCAGTATAGCTCTATTTTTTGCTATATTTTGTATTGTTACACTTTTGGGTGCCGTTAGTTCTGGTGTTGAACTAGGAAAGATTATACTTTCAGGTTTAAAAAATGAAGATGATTTTTTTTGTCCCGTTTGTTTGAAAGCAATTTTATCTGAGAATATGACGGATTTAGAGTGTTCGTCGTGTGGTGTTGCAAACGGATTTATGACTCTGGTTGAGGGTTGTTCCAGATGTAAAAGACCATTGAAATATTTTCAATGCCCACATTGTAAAACAGACTTAGATTTCTTGACTCATAAATATAATTTAAAAAAAATAGAGGACGAATATTATGGATAAAAATAAATTTACGGTTGTTCCAAAATACGAGAAACCTCCAGATTTCATTGAAACACTTAAAAAGCTGAACGATAGCTTACCTGTTTCTGAAGTTAATGTTTCTCTAGATAAAGTAAGTTTGGAGCAGCTACTTTCAAATCTCAAAACTAATCTTGATAAAAAACCTTCTTGGTTTATTTTCATGAGGCATCGTGAAAATGAAAAAATACGAATTGAATCAGAAAAAGTTGAGCTTTTATACCAGCAAATGAATTCGCTACGTAAAACGGGAAGAGAATTTTTAGAATTAAAGGCTGATGCAATTTTTAGTTCTGAATTACTCAGGTTATTAGTTGAGGATAGAAGATTAGAATTTATAAATCAGATGGAGTTGAAGATAAAGCAGCATGAAGGAGAAATTCATAAACTTGATATTGATAAAAGAAGACGAGAGAACGAAATTTTAGTTCTAGAACTCGAAAGAGCAAAACTTAGAGCTGAGATAGATTTGTTAAATGCTAAAACTGATCAAGAAAAAGAAATAGCCAATCTTTTAAAAGCTATGGTTGTGCAAGTGAATGATGACATGTCAAATGCAGCAGTAGTATCATTATTTCATGATTTAATGAATAGATATAAAACTGTAGTATCTAATACAGAAAATAGAGACTTTGAATTTGACGAATTTTTAAGAGAGTTTAGAAAAAAAATGATGAATGAAAATTTGAAACAGACTAAAGCTGAAACTAAAATTCACAACTCTAAAGCCAATCTTGAAGAATACAAAACAAAAAATAAGATGAAGGATGATGTATAAATTAAGGCTGGGTAAAAGTGAGAGATTTGAAGATGAAGTTCCGGAGATAAAAAATATTAATGATAGGTTTGAACATACATATATTGTAGGAAAAACCGGAATGGGTAAATCTTCATTATTGGAGAGGATGGCGTTGTACGATATTAATTTTGGCTCGGCTGTAATTGTAATTGATCCAAAAGGAGACAGTATTAAAAAACTCTATCATTTGACAGAAGATAAATCCCGCCTCAGATACATTTCAATAGACTCGCCAATGATAATAAATCCATTGAATAAAGTAGGGTACAAATTGGATAATATTATTCAGGAGTTTATTCAGATTTTAGATGTGCTGATTACGTTAACTGCATCCAATCCGGAAAGTACAGTTTTAATGAGAGAAATTATCGGAATGGCGCTACGTTCTATTACTAAAGACGAAGATAAAAATATAGATTTTTTAACTCGATTTTTACTATTTCCGGAGGTTCGTAAAAAGTTCCTATTTTCATTAAACCCTTCAAGCAGCGAATATGAATATTGGAAAGAGTTTGATGAACTACAGGTGAAGTCTTTTAAAAATAAAGACCGAATCGAATGCGCAAAGAGAGTTGCCTCAAGACTTCATGAAATTTCCAACGGTGAAATGAAAGACTTCGTTATCGGAAAGAATGAATTTGATATTTCTCAAATTGTTGAACAGGGGAAAGTCATTTTAGTTGATACATCCCGAATGAATAGAAACAGCCGAATTTATCTTTCAAATCTTATAGTTTACGCAGTTCTTTCTTACTGTGATTTCGCTGAAAAAAAAGAGAAGCCTTTGCTTGTGTATGTAGATGAGTTCCAAATTGTAGTGTCATCTTTGTTTTCAGAATTGTTAGCTCGTAGTCGAAGTTCCAAAGTCGGATTTACTTTAGCTCATCAGACTTTTCATCAAATCCCTAAGAATATTTTAAATGATATTTTTGGAACAGTTGGAACGCAGATCTGTTTTCGCTCAGGTGATGAAGAGGCAAGTCGTTTAGCTCCTATCTTTGGCGTAAAGCGTCAAGATGTTTTCAACTTACCAAAATATCAGGCATGGGTTAGATTAGGGACGGATAATATATTAATTGAAACATATCCACCACAGTTAAAAGAAGTACCACAAATTGATTTGCCTAAACAGAATTACATTCAAGAAAACATCAATTTTTCTGTAAAAGACTATGATTTTTTAGAGGAAAAATGGATTCCTCTGTAAATAATTCATGACATGCCTTTATAATCACCTATATCTTCTCTTAGTTAAAAATTACCTGAAATAAGCCTTTTTTGTTAATACTTGACAAGTTTCCAAAAACGTGCTAATATATATCCATAACAATTCTCTTTAAAAAAATTTGTTGGTTAAGTTTTGGCAATAATCATATTGTTACCGGAGGTTAACCAATAATAAATAAACATAAAGGAGAATTCCTCATGAAAAACGTAATAAAAATCTTATCAAACTGTCTAAATTTATTCATTAATACCATTGTTACTCAAGATTTTAAACTTGAAGGCTGTACGTATATTACTTCTATTCCTCAACTCAATAGTACTCTGTATTTAAAAGGTATGAAACCAATCTTGTGCTTTCATGGAAAACAATGGGAGAAAAACCGTAATGCTTTCATGCTCGAAAAGCATGGACTAACAATTGAAGAAATGGATAAGCCGGAAAACGCTTTCAAGTTCGTTGTAAAATGCAATTATCAATTTTCATAATTGGAAACTAAAATTATAAAACTTAAAGGCATTGAGAATAAAAACTCATTGCCTTTTTTAATTTAATGTATTTGATATAATATAAGAGTAAACTGCTACTATGATTAAGGGCAATCGTCCAATGGTATAAGACAGCTGTTATTTGAATGTCGTGCATCCTCATTGGGGAAAAGCGGTAATCCGTAGTAAGCGGCATTCAGAGACGACCTCGGCTGGCTCAGACGTTCATAGGAGGTAGGTCGAAAAACAAACTTCTATGTATGTTTGCAGTTTACTTTTTATTCTAAAAGGTTAGCTATTTTTATCAGCTGACCTTTTTTGTTTTTTAAATATGGTATAATAAATTAAAAAAAATGAAAGGAGAGTACCTTGTCAAAGGAAGAATTTTTAAATTTCAAAGAAATTAGTTCAGCAATTTCATTTGAGGAAATGCTTAATTGGTTAAACATTCCATTCACTAAAACAGAAAAGGAACTGAAGAATGAGGACTTCATTGTATCTATAGAAAAAAATTTATTCTTCTACCCTAAGAATGAAAATCTAAAAGGTTCAGTTATAAACTTTCTTGCTAATCATAACGGCATTGGATTACGGGAAGCAGCAAAGCTTCTTAAAGCTGAGTTTCTTTTAAAAGATAATTCCCATATACCCAAAAGAATTATACCCAATCTTACTTTGGAACATCACCAGTATTTAATTGAAAGAGGAATTAAAAAGGAAGTTGCAGAGCAGTACGAAGTTGGTTATGTAAAACAAAGAAGCATTATGGCGGGAAGAATAGCGTTTAAGATTTATGATACTAATGAAAATAATTTAGGCTATATCGGATATAAAATTGAAGACGGAACTTGGTTTTTCCCAAAAGGATTTAAGCGACCACTTTATAATGCTCACAGAATTAAGAACGATGAATTTGTAATTGTTACGATTGATCCGTTTGAAGCATTGAGAATTGTCTCACTGGGAATAAATGAAGTAGTGTGTTTATTAGCAAACTCAATGACAACAGAACAAGAGACGGAGTTGAAATGTTTTAAAAGTATTTTACTGCTTCATAAAGAGCCACAAAATATTGTTAACAGGATAAGGACTGCAAGTTTTGTAAAAGCTCCGATTTATTCTAAATTATTACCTGAGATAACGGAGAAAGAGTTGCTTGCTATGATCTCACCAGAGGCTCAAATTTGACCTATACGAGAGTTTAACAAGAAATTAGGTGTAATATACTTCGCAATAATTATTTGACAAAAAGTACGAAAAATTGCTCTGGCTTTAAATTAGTCAGAGCTATTTATTTAGTCGCGTATTTAAAAGATTTTTTTTCTTAAAGCATTTGCCAAATAAATTTAAATGCTTGTGAAATTTTTTGATATAAAACACCTCAGTTCATAATATTAAACTATCATGAATAATGTATACACATTAACTAAGGTTAGAAATCTTAAAAATTTCTATTTTGTGGGCGTTATTCCCTTTTCAATAGACTCATTCGATGACATACCACCACCTGAACTTGGAGCTGGAGTTGGTGCAGGTGTTGAAGGAGTCGTCCCTGTTTGGTTTTTATAATTTTTCATTACTTTTTGTTTTCTTTGTTATCTGATAAATTCTTCCAAATATCTATATTGGTTTTTTGTGCCTCTGTCAGTACTTGACGTCCGTCTTCCCGTCCCTTGAGAATAATCTCATTTGATGACATACCTTGTATCTTGGAATTAACCTGAATAACTGGCTTAACTCCGTTATTAGGAATGTCGGCGGAAGCACCTGTTTGTGTATCTTCTGTTTCTGCCATTTTTTTTAAAAAATATTTTTTTCTGAAATATCCGAGTTGAGGCTCTTTTCCATATACTCGTTGTCTGACATTCTCCAACCTAGCAATTCATTCTGAACAGTGCTTTTCATTGGCTCGAATGCCTCGCTTGGCATTACTTTGTTGATTTCTATTGGTTCGGTTTCTGTAATTGGCTGCTGAGAAACTTTTTCGTTCTCATTGTTAAAATTGTTTTCCATATTTATATATTTAAAATTTATAAATCAAATACGCGGCATATAATAGTATAAAACCGATTATCAGTTGGACAGAAAAAATTAATTTTCGTTGTGGAGCTTTTATCAATTTGGCTTTCTCGGATAAAAGGTCACGGTTTTTTGAATTTGCATTGATATATTTTGCAATCAACTCCTGGTACATATTAATATCTGTAATATTATCATTCTGAACATAAAGTAAATCCCGTTCATTAAAAACCACAATCTCGAAATTTCCGAGTTTTAGTACGCAAAGTATATTGATGATTGCAACAGAGCATACGATAATTATCGTAACGCTCACCATTAAAATTGTATATACAAAAAGTAATTCGTATTTATCACCAAAGGAAATCTTTGGAACTATGTCTTTTAACAAAATCAGAAAACCGCCTGCAATAAAGGTGGCTACCGGGATTAAATACGTAGCTTTTTGTATTAGCTTTTCGTATTCACTGTTAAACATTTCATATACGCTTTTGGCATTCAAATATGCCTCTTTGTACTTATTAGTATGGTCTATTGCGTTTTCTGCCAATATTATTATTATTGAGTTTTCGGGGTGTTAATATTTAAATGCTCTTGTAATGCTTCCAGAATCTTTACTGAGATAGCAATGTTTGTCTCGTTGAAAACAGAATTGTAAAAATCCTGCTTATTAGCTTGGAGCCACATTAAAAGATAGCGATGACCAGCAATGCCCTCTTGTCTTAAAAATTTTTCAATTTCAGGTATTTCGTGTTCAAAAATGATAAAGAAAGGTTTATTATGCCCGGAAAAAAATTCCAAGGTAACTAAGTAATGCTTACGCTCCTTAAATGGCTCGGATGTATCAGTGTAACCACTGGAAGTAAATTGGTCTAGAACTTTCACTTTTTTAAGTTCTCCCAAAGGTTTTAATTTTCTAAGTACATTCAAAAGGTCACGAGCTATTGCTCTGGAATTGTCATCCGTATACTTTTTATCTGAGCCACCTTTGTGTAATATACTATTCAAAGCTTCTTCATAATCGTTATATTGCAAGCCTTTGGCATCTAAAAGATATCCCGCCTCCCTTCCAATGGGGAAATTTTTAATAATTTCGTTTCGTAATTCTTCTAAGTTTGTAATTGTATTTTGACTTAATCGTGTCATATAAAAATTAGCTTAATAAGTTATGGTGAATTTATTGATAAAAAATCTATAATAAAAGTCAATATTTTATTTCTGTAAAATACTCTATATATAGAAATTTATAAGCTTTGGAAAACAGAAACAGTAAGAAGCTTAGTAAAAAACAAATAGCTATCCTCATTTTACGAGGATAGCTATTTCAAATTGCCTTAGTTTGCTTAACGTATTTCGCCTTTACATTATTTCACTAAGACCATTCTTTTAGTATCAATAAAATCTGTTGCTTCAATCTTATAAAAATATACACCGCTTGCAAGCTTATTTGCATTAAATGAAATAACATATCTTCCTGCTTGCTTAAACTCATTTATTAATAAAGCAACTTCTTTTCCAAGCAAATCATAAATTTTTATCGTAACAAAATTATCTTTCGGTAAGTCATATTGTATATTTGTTACAGGGTTAAATGGATTAGGATAATTTTGATGTAAATCGAATTTTGTTGGTATGTTTATGTCATTCTTTGGTCTGCCGAATCCATCTTCATCCCCAGATGGAGTCCCACTTGGATTATTTACGTATGCGCGACAAGAAGCAAAATCGGATAAATTTGAAACATCATCATATACGTCTACTGCCTGAACGCGATATCTTACATTTACACTCTTCCAACATGTAGGAGGACATGACTGATCAGGCAGCTCATTACAATACGCAAAACAATTTGCAGTATCAACATAAGAAGGTACTGTACCACTATCAATATCTACAGTAGCAAGCAAGGTGTAAATATATTCCGAATAAGTTAAAGCATCCATAGGAACCCCTGCAGAATCTGCACTTTTTGAACGATAAACCTTATATCTTTTTTTCACATTTTCTCCTATTGTTCTGTTCATATCAGGCTCCATATTATGATTCCATGTAATTTTTATCCTGTTAAATCCTGAACCAGGATTATAACAGGTATCGAGCTTTATTCCCATTGGTCGAGAAGGAGGAGTTTCTTCAAGAATTGTTTCTAAATCTGTATCACCGCCTGCATTTACATCTCGATAAATCTTCAGTGCTGCTCTGTCATGGTCATCTGTATAGTACCAAACAAAAACTCCAGTATAGCTATTATTCCACGCACAACTACTAGGACTAGAGTATGGTGAAAAAACTTCGTTGTAACCAGGTCTCCAAGCATCATATCTTTCTCCTCCGACATCACTATTTGTGTAAACTTCTTTTTGATTTACAAAAATTCTGTTTGTTCCAAGTTCACAAGAATTAGCTTCTTTTTTTCCAATTGCCCACCATTTTGGAAAATTTTTCCAACGACCATCAACATATCTTGTATGATGAAAACTAATACCATCTCCAAATGTATATTGTTTTTCTAATCTGGAAGAATCATTGAAGTAAAGTACTCTTTTAGGTTTATAATATGGCCAAGGTGTTCCGGCAGACTGAAAACAAGTTTGAGGTATAGTTTGGTAGTGCCATCCCTCTTCTTCCCATTCGTAATAGCCGTCTGCACACTCCATATCAGCAAAAGAAGTATCACTAGTTACAAGTTTATATGGTTTTGAAAAATGATAAATGTATAAACCCTTATTGTATTCTTCAGGCGCTTTGTAAAAATTCATTATTGCCGTATCGCCAGTCATTACTCTGTCCCAATAAGTTTGACCTCTGAAAGCTAAAGCGAAAAAATCACTTCCTCCTGTTGGAAGCCTTAAAAGATTCCCTGTAAAGTTCTGATTCCGGCTTGCATAATCTTCCAATAAAAAATCAGTGGAAGATGAGTAATCAAAAACCGTGTCCTGCATATATCCATTCGCAACAAAATCATTCGGACTAAAGAAGCCGTCAAAACCAAAGCCATAACTTACTGTACTATAAGTTGAGTGTCCGCCGCTGAATGAATTATGACCATGCTCGTGAATGAATCCTCCAAATAAATTATTGTAACCAAGCCAGCCTGCCATTGTAACACCCGAGCATATATAGTTGTCACTTGCGTTTATTCTTGTAGTATCACCACCCTGAATCATTCTATGATTGCCTGAATAATTCCAAGCAAAAGTATTATATCCACCATAGTCCTGATTCATTCCCGGCGCGCGGCTTTTTGTCATGCGGTATATCATATCAACATAACCGTCTCTATGATGAGTAAACCGATGATTTGTGTTATCGTACCCCCACTTATCATATAAGTTCCAGACAACCCCTTGAGCTTCTAGACTATCAAGAATTTCCTGATTCATTTCATATTCATCATCGTATTTAGATTCTACATCACTTAACACTACTGAATATGCTTTCCCGAGAACATGAAATTTACCGCGACTAACTTCAAGCCATCGGTCAGAGAATCTTTGCGTGTACTGACTGTAAGCATCCCACCAGTCAGTCTGTCCGTTATAAGCACCAAGCCCTGCAATCATTGAATCAAGAAAAATCGGTTTACCGCTGTTTACATTTGGTGCAGGCCAGTCAAAAAATCCCGGGCTATCATGGAATTGTACAAAAACAATTATTACAGGAAAATAAGCATTGGAGATAGCCGTATCTCCTGAGTGAGTAGTTCGGTTAGGTTTAACTCTTCCTCCGTAAAATGGAGATAAAGTAGTAGATGAGGTCATAGAAACATTTCCGCATTCGAACATTTGAGAATGTGTTTCAGAAAAAATACAACAAAAAAACAGAGAAAAAATTACGATTAATTTTTTCATAATAATTTGTTTAAATTAAATAAAATGGGCGGGCAGATATCTTTTTAAAAAGATATCTCTTGTATAAAGACCTGGCACGGTTTTATTTTACGAGAGGCTCGCCCTGTTTATTAAAATTTACTATTTTATCAATAGAAACTTCTTGGTAATTGAATTTTTTTCAGATGAAAGCCTGTATATGTAAGTCCCTGATGGTAGCTTATCAGCTGTAAAATTCACTTTATAATTTCCTCCTTCCATTTGTTTATTAAATAAAGTTTCTACCTTTTTTCCCAGTATATTAAAAACTTCTAATTTGTAATTTCCTTTTTCTTTTAGTGAAAATTGGATTACAGTTTCATTGTTAAACGGGTTTGGGTAATTTTGAGATAATTCAAAATTTTTTGTAAGTTGAGTTTCATTACTTACAAATACTACGCTTTGTCCGGCTGTAGTAGTTTTAAAAATTTTCCCCGGCGTGCCGCATACGAAACCAATTGAATCAGATTCAAAATTTATATCTATATATGAACCAAATCCAATGGCTTCCCTTAACCAATTTAAGCCAGCATTTGATGTCTTAAATAAAAGACCGCTTTCTCCTCCTATCCAACCGGTATTTAAATTTACAAATTCAATGCACATCATAAAATTATTTCCTGTCCCCTGAATTCTGGAAACTGTATCCCAGCTTGTCCCGAAGTTTGTAGTTTTAAAAACCCTGCCATCACCTGCTGGAACATAACCTGTCAAATCATTTACAAAGCTCATCCTGAGAAAGCTCGGCCAATTTGTGGGAAGATTAATTTGTGAATCAAACCAACTTGTCCCACCGTTTGTGGTTTTATATAAATCTTTTATGAAGCCGCTTGCAAGTCCTTCGTTCTCATTTTTAAAATATATATCAGTAATATCTGAAGCCTGATTTATTGAAGTAGAGTCAAAAGTTATTCCGCCATTTGTTGTTTTAAAAATTTTTTGCGGAAACTCATTCCTACCTCCTATCCAACCCGTATTTTCATTTATGAAATAGCATGATAAAAAAACATTTCCAATACCAAAAGGACCATTTCGTATTTCAATCCAGTTTACTCCACCATTAGTGGTTTTAAGTATAGTCTCAAAATATCCGGCAACATATACAATATTTGTATCCACAATATGTAAGTCAGCTAGATACTTTCCTCCTGCGGGATTGCTTACCGAAATCCAGTTAGCGCCACCGTCAGTTGTTTTTCTTAAAAGTCCCCCTGCTCCACAGCACCATCCGGTATTTTTATTTAGAAACTTTACACGCTCAATAGCCGCTGTTGTTCCTAACGGATGTTGTATCCATTGAGAGAATGATTGTGAATAACTTAGTAATATGAAAAATATTATGGTGAAAGTTTTCATAGTCTTTAAATTTGGTGAATCAACTATTACTATTCAAGAAATGCTATTACAAATATTCTTACCTAGTATTTAGATTAATAGGGGTTTTATTAGATGTGCCACTCGGTAAAAAAAATATATATTTATAATTAAAATAACAACTGTAATTTTAAGATAATTATATTAAATTTATGTAAAATTCTTGCACGCTTTATCGCATAGCACTAAGCCAAAAAATTAGTACTTTAATTTTATTAAATTATCACACCAGTTATTGATTATCTAATGACTTTCCTATTATTTAAATTGACATTAATTTTGAAAAAATTGAAAAATTATGAAAGCAAATATCAGAAATATATTTAAAAATCATTTTGATGGTAAAGGTATTTCTATAATGAACGTTGATTCCTATAAAGAGAATGATGAACCGGGAGAAAGCGGAAATATTCTTGCTTATGGAAGGCATTACTACATTGTGACGATGAAGCATAACAACGAACTTATTCCTTTAAGAATTAATGACGATCAGGATGAGGAGAGTATAAAGAAGTCTTTTGAAGAAAAATTAAAAGATTGGAATATTATTTTGTAAGACTTTACACCATTCAAATATAACCTCATGAAACCTCTTTTTCTGTTAGTCTTGTTATTTTTATTCTGTAATTTAAAAGCTCAAACATGGATAGAATTCAATGATGATTCTCTAACTGTTTCATATTATAATCTCGAAACCATAACTTACGAATCTGCAAAAACTTATGGCACTTCATATTTAACCATTTCTATAAAGACTGTTTATAAAACTCCACTTAAAGTTCCGAGCGGTATGCAAATTACATATGGCATTCTTGATTACAGATTTATTTGTAATAATGCAGGTGTACTTGTCTATGATCTAATGGATGAATATCGGTTTTATACAGATAAGTCATATCAAAGATTTAGACCCAATTATCCTGAACGGTATTACTTTACATCTGATTCAAAATTAAATATCGTTTACAAAAAATTCTGTCTCTAAAAAAATAAAAGTAAACACTTAATAATAAAAATACTTTATTACAATAAAAATTTAAAGACGTATAAATTTTAAAACCACAATGGAGTTTACATTTTAAGATAAAAGGATTATTTTATTCCAGTTAAAATATTAACGAAAGTTTAGGACGGCTTTCGTCTCGTTGCACAACGAAATCTGGTAAATTTCACACAACGCAAACGGACGAAAGGTGTCGCTCCATGTATATTGGGGCGCGCCTTTTTTTATGTCTGCGTTGTAGGCTTACCAGAGCCTCGTTGTCGGCATAACTATGGGTTGCGTCCCTTTTTTATTAACTAAACTTTTATGGAGCATGAAAAATTTAAATTTAATTTTCAAGAACTGCAGTTTAGCTTTGATTTTTTTGCTTTTAATATTTCCGACCAATTTATTAATTGCTCAAATTCAAATCGTTACAATTCCTAATTTTTACACTACTTCTCCACAGTATATAATGGATTTTCCTAGTGATAATGTTGGTTATATTGCTTGCAAGCAAAGAATTTATAAAACTACGAATGGAGGAATAAATTGGACAATGAATTTGTTTAGTCAGTTATCAAATGAGTTACGACAATTCAAATTTTATAATGAGCAGGTAGGTTTGTTGTCTAATTCCCAAGGGCAGCTATATAAAACAACTAATGGAGGTATAAATTGGATTAATGTAGCCCCGAGTTTAGCTACTGGCTACTACTTATTTAGCTTCTTTTCAGAAAATGAATTCATAACTGTTTCTGATGATGATTCCCTATATAGAACAACAAATGGAGCTCTAAGCTGGTCAAGTTTTTCTATCGAAGCACTTCCTAGTTCATATTATGTGTCAAGTATCAGTAAAGATGGAAATAATCTATATGGTATTACCTATAGCCCTACTTACAATGTAAGTTCCTTAATTAAGAGTACTAATCATGGTCAGAATTGGATTTCAACTGCTTTCCCGGGATTTGGTGGGTATGTTTTTCAATCTTTAGAGGCGGTTAATGGTCATATAATAATCGGGGGTTGGAAATTAAGTCCAAATCCCGCGGTTGTATTATGGAGTGGAAATGAAAACAATGTACAGTTCTATAATAATTTCCCTGGTGACGGGGAATGCCACTGGATAAAAATGTTTAATAATGGATACGGATATTCTACTTTATTATTTCAGGGGAGTTCGTACACAAGTTTAATGAAGACATCTAACTATGGACAAAACTGGGTTAACGATACAACGATTACAAGTTTTGGATATTGGAATTTAACATACTCTAAAATATTTGCACTTGCACCGAGTACCGGCTCTTTGCTTATCAAAAGTCAATCCGTTGGGGTTACAACACTAAATTCAGAAATCCCTAAATCTTTTGAACTATTTCAAAACTATCCTAATCCATTTAATCCTTCAACTAAGATAAAATTCTCGATAAATAAAAATGAGTTTATTCAATTAAAAGTGTTTGATTCAAGTGGGAAAGAGGTTAAAAGTTTATTACGAGAAAATTTAAAACCCGGAATTTATAATTTGGAATTTAATGGAGAATCTTTATCGAGTGGTATTTATTATTATCGAATGTATTCAAATAGTTTTTCAGATACTAAAAAAATGGTCATTTTTAAATAATTAAAAATATTCTTAAAGATTAGAGGACAATTTCTTATGTCCTCTAATCAATAAACCTATTTTGACTTTTAAAATTTCCAGAAACTTTTTTCTTAACTTTAATTTACATCCGAAATATGTCATAATATATTTGACAGGTTCCAATGTTCCTATCTTTTTTTCTTCTTCATGCAGGAAGTAATTCCAAAACATCAAAACAAAAATTCATTTCTTAAAGCTACCACAAGAGAAGAACAATCTCTACGAAGTCTCCATGAACTTTTTATAAAATTCAAGATATATGGCTCTCTTAAATCCAACGCTACCATAAGAAATTATACTTATAATTTTTATCTACTTTTGTGCTTTAAACCACAACTTACTCTTACAGATTTAACAGAGGAAACAATTATAAATTTTTTTGCTTTTCTAAATAATCGGGAGCGGAAGGTTGGTAAAAAACTAGTTGTTCGTACCTATAAGAAATCAAGCATTGCAATAGTCAGGTGTTCGCTAAATTGTTTTTTTGAATGGCTTTTGGAACGTAAATACATATCCTCTAATCCTTTTAAAAACATTCCATTCCCTTCAATATCTTACTCTGACCCAAGAGCATTTTCATCCAAAGAATTTGAAAAAATTTGTTTTGCAGTTAATACTAAATTAGAATGGTCGAGTCTTTTTGTTAAAAAGAGAAATATTGCTATTATCATGTTTTTAATGTTTACCGGGGTACGTAAAGAAGAGCTATTAAATGTAAAAATTTCAGACATAGATATAAGCAGAAAGATTATTTGTATTAATGGCGAAACCTCAAAATCTAAAAGGACTAGGTTAATTCCTATGTCCTTTAAATTAATTCCTTATCTTCAAGATTATCTTAATTATAGATCAAAGTTTGCATGTCAGTATTTATGGGTATCTAGTACTCTTGACCGACCTTTTACGGAATACGGTGTTAAATACTTAATCAATCTGTTAAGTTGCACAACAAGGATTAATTGTCACTTACATAGATTCAGACACACATTTGCAACTAACTATTATATGCAATCGCATGACATTATTGGTTTGAAGAAACTAATGGGACATAAAAACTTGCGAATGACTATGAGTTATTTACGTTCTATACCTGATACGCATATAGCAGAACAAATGAATAAACTAACAATGAATGAGTTCATTTAATTTTAATTCTAGCATGATTTATTCTTGACTGAAGGGTATATTTGGGGTAAAATGTCATGTAGCAGCTTAATAAATTAATAGGTTGCAGAGTAAATTCTTTCTACTATTTTTTTATTTCATAGTGCGAATGTGCAATTAGTAGACTTACCTTAACCATTGAGGATTTTTATAAAAATGTTCATTTTCTTCAATGAAATAGGGGCTTTTATGCTAAATTGCGTGAGTCTGTTTATATGGAATAAGTAGACCTCTGTTTATTTATTTGAATTTGCGTAATCTTAGATAGTACTAAGCATTTTTGTACTTTTAAGAGGACACTATTGAAATAAAGAGGCCTACTCCTGCTGTGGAAAACTAAGATTCTTAATTGACCTTTTTTGATAAATAACAGGTCTAATATAAGAAAAAAGATTAGGTATTAAATTATATAAGTTTTTTGCTAAGATATATTCTTTGCTGCTAGCGGTATATCAAATGATTAAAAAAATAAAACAAATATAAAATTAGGATAAAGAAATAAGAACTATCAAACTAAATTAAATAAATAAAAAATAATTTGGATTGAATTAGTACACTGCAACCTATGTAAGTGTATTTTTTATGTCTATTCAAATTTTATCGCAAAAGTTTTGTGAACATGCCCTCTATATTAAGGGTTTAACTCCCAAGACTGTCCGTTCATATAAATATGCCATTCGGCATTTCGCTAATTCTGAAAATATAACAAATGTTGAAGAAATTACGCAGGAGAACTCCAGGCACTTTTTCTTTACTGGAAGAACAGAATTGAAATGGTGCGCAAATACATATATATGCTACCGAAGAGCTTTATCTATCTTCTTTCAATGGTGTATAAAGGAAAGTCAGATGTCATTGAATCCTATGGATGATGTCGAAATTCCAAAACAAGAAAAGCGACTTCCAAAAGCACTTACAAAACAGAACGCTGAGCGGATATTAGAAACTGTTGATAACTATCCCTATGAACATCAGTTCCTTCGGTATAGAAATTTAGCAATTTTTGCATTTATGATTTTCGCTGGATTAAGAAAAAACGAAGTATTAACGCTTAGGTTCACAGATGTAGATATTGAAAATTTATCAATCTTTGTAAGAGGAAAAGGCAATAAAGACCGTGTAATTCCTATGAATTATCGGTTAGCAGAAATCTTGCAAAAGTATCTTGAAGCAAGAAAAAAGGCTTGGAAAACGTGCCCCGAATTTATCACATCTTTTACCTACGATATGGGTTTTACTGAGAGTGGAATAAAACGGCTAGTTAAGAAAATTAGACAAGCTTCCGGAGTAGAATTTACAAGCCATCCACTAAGACATACATTTGCAACTCTAATGCTTGAAGGAGGCTGTGATATATATTCAGTCTCCAAGTTTTTAGGACACTCCGATATTAAAACAACCACAATTTATTTGAATGCCAGTGTTCAGCATCTAAGAGAACAAATTCTGAAACATCCATTAAATTAAAACCAGTTTATATTATAATGTTTTATTTACTTTGTTAAACTTTCGATTGTTTTAATTGAATTATAATCACCATAGTAGACCTCTCCCAAACTATCTTTCTTTAATATGTATTTGTATTCCGATTGATTAAAGTATTTATCTTTTGAAGGAATAAAATTACTATTTATGTTCGCCAAAAGTATATAATGTTGAGTAATATCTCTAAAAGACGGTGAGGAATTATCTTCTATAGTTTTAACAATTTTATATTTCTTCAATAAAGAATTATTATCTGTTAATAATTCAACGGATAAACCCGAATTTTCGGATAATTTATTGTAGATGCTCTTACCTTGTTCTTTTAAAAAGTAGCTATCACTAAATAAATCCTTTTCTGTAATTGGGGATAATACACTTAAAAAAATAAATTTTGGATTTGACTTCATTAAAATATTTTCGAATTCAGTAGACCACCTAGGAATAATATAATTATTTTCATAAATAGTAATTTTGGGTTTAGCTAGATCAATTTCTAAATCCATTTCGGTAACTAATTCTTGAACTTTAGTACGGCTTACTATCGATTGATTATCATAAAATTTTTCTTTCCTAAGTTTATCTATTAAACCCTGTTCATCTAAGGCTTCGGATTTATATTTGATTGCTAAATACTCTATTGCACTTTTTATTCTCAAGTTAAAATCATCATCTTTTGTACTATGAAAAAAAAGTTCAACCAAAATCGACAACATTAAAGATAAGGTTAGATAGAATCCATAGATTGTAAATAATATGACACCATACATTAAAAAATCACCTTGTGCATAATACAGCGAAAGAATTAAAATCAAATACGAAATACAAAAGTTTACTATTGGATTTAGAGAAATATTAAGTTTTGTTTTTAACCATTTCTTAGAAAATTGAAAGTTACTGAGATTAATTGAAATTGTGATGGAAAAGAAAAACCAAAGATAAAGCGTTACATCTTTAGTTTCTGTTGCATTCGTTTGTAGAAATGAAAAAAGTCCAATAAAGGTTGCGAATAGAAAAGTTATAGCTATTAAATAAAATTGTCGCCAGAAATTTGATGTAAAATTAAAATCTTTTAGAAATAAAGGAATTGCCAAAGTTAACCCACTCAGCCCGGCAGTGATCTGACAAATACTCTGAATATCCGTTTCTGAGACAGAGTATTTTACTTTTAATACTAAAAGTATAAACAAAAAAAATGTCACACTAACAGATGAAATCCTAACTGCCCGTTTGAAAGATTTATCAGAAACCTTAAAACCGGGTTGTTCACTCCGAAATGGTGTCTGCGAATTTCCTTCCTTGTTATTATTCCTTCCTTTATTAAATGCCATGAAAATTTATTGTTGCTATTTATCTAAAAATTGAAAATCAAATTATTAAACCAAATGAAAAAATTTCGCACTTTGTAAATTACTATGTTGTAAAATGGAATATGTAAAAAGTGAAATGTTGTAAGAATTCCAATTTGAGTGACCTTCAGTTCATTTTTTTAGATGATGAGGAAAATATTCTAAAACTTCCTTTTCATTTCCATTCTTTTCTGTTCGTAGTAACAGCACATTCAAAACTCACCTATTAAATTAAAATAAATAAATAAGCCCGCCCCAAAATTGAAGGGCAGGGCTCGAATTATTTCAAAAGTCCATGCTTATCGTTAGCAAAAGACTTTGAAAAGCGCGAAACTGTTTTTTTAGATTGTGTCGCCAAAGATTTTAATCCGTTTCTAAATTCTTCCTCGTCAATGAAGTGCATACTGCCAAGTTTAAAATGTCCGGGTATTTCTCCGGCATAAATGAACTTATATACAGTCTTTATATCAATCTTTAGGATTGAGCCAACTTCCTTGACGGAAAGATAACGGGTAGGTGTCATAGTGAATTACTCCTTTTGACCCTACTCACCTAATTTATTTCGTCTTAAAATCCCAACAACCACTATAAAACAGACGCACCAGTTTTTACCATATCCAATTTTAGTTCTTTAAAATTAAAAATTCAATAACAGAAAGGAGGCTTAATAAGTGGCACAGTACCAACGAAAATTAAAGTTAGGAATTAAATGGTGGTATAAATTTGACTACAATGGTAAGACATATAGTTCAGAATGTATTTATTTGTCAAAAAATGAGGCTAGGATAGCCGAAGCAGATAAATTAAAGGAATTATGCCAACCTCAGATAGAGATCGTTGAGAAGCCAATTTTAACGCTTTTAGAAGCAATTAATGAAAGACTTGATTATGTGCAAAACAAACGCTCAGCATCTTATTACGATATCAATAAACATTATTATTCAGAATTACTTGAAAAATTTGGAGATGTCCCGATTACAACTATTAAAAGAAAAATGATCAATGATTTCTTATTTGAAATGGTCAAAAAAGCAAAAGAAGCTAAGCAGGATAATTATGCTGTCAATTATAGGCTTAACACGTTTAACGCACTATTCAATTACGCTATTGAAGAGCATGAACTAGACATAAGAAATCCTTGTTCTAGTATCTCTTTATTTTCAGTAAGGAAAAAATTAAAGTATATTCCGACAGATGATGAAATAGCAGAAGTTAAAAGTATATGCGATATTGAGCAGAATCTTTTAATAGATTTTGTTGATGGAACAGCCGCAAGAATAGGCGAACCGTTAAAAGTTATCGGAAACGAAATATTTGAAGAACGTGTTATCCTGCATACAAGAAAAAGTAAAGATTCCAACATCGTACCTCGTAGTGTTCCAAAGCCGGATTGCATTAAACACATTTCTATTTCATCTAATGAAAGATTGTTTCCTCTATGGAACAGCACACCTAAATTTCTTGAAAGAAAAATTAAAATTCTAAAACACAAAAATAAATGGGGATGGCATAGTTTACGTCATCGCCGGGCTAGCATATGGAATAAGGAAGGAAAGTCGATATTGGAAATCATGTTACTATTAGGTCATTCAAATTTGTCAACGACACAAAAATATTTACAAATGTTACCTTGAGATTTAAAGCCAATCTTTAAAAATCGTAGCCAAATCGTAGCGAGAAGTTCTTTCATTAAAAGCAAAAGGGTTAGCAAAACTGCCAACCCTTTTCATTTTATGGGATTTATATTCGTGGAGCATAGCGGGGTCGAACCGCTGACCTTTTGAATGCCATTCAAACGCTCTACCAACTGAGCTAATGCCCCGGATTCCAAAAATAAAAATTAACGGAGCGAAATACAATTCATTAAGATTTTATTTACACTTTTTTATTATTTGTTACACGAAAATTTCTCCGGGTACTCTGAACGTTTTCTCAAAACAGCATCAGAAGTGCCTTTTAAAAAATCTACATTCTCAAAAGCAAATTTTATGAACTCGTAGTTTTCCCCATTCGTGTAATCTTCCATCGCGAAGCTAACATCTCCTGCTTTATCATAATCCACATCTAAAATTTTTACCGGAGAAGCACAGTCGAAATTCAAATTATTGTAAGAAACATTTTTTATTACAGGAGATGTCAATGTTCTGAAATAAATTTTCAAGTTCTGCAAATCATACACAATGCTCCATTGAGTTGCGCCGGACTGTGAAACGCTTTTTAACACACCGAAGGAATAATCTACCGCATCCTCTTTGCCGTTGTACTCTTTTATCAACTTGCAGGTTTTTGCAAATCTGTCCAACGAACCCGGCGTATTGTTTAACTCAATACTTCCGCCGAATTCTTTAAACTTTGAAAGATATTCAACGGATGAAGAATAAAAATCATTCGTCAAAACTTTAAACGGCATATCTTCAGTTGCCCTATACTTCATTTTTCCCTCTGAAAATTCTATCACTGCAGTATTTCCGCTTTTATCTGCAATGAGATAATGCAGCGGCACATTATTTTTCCCGATTCTAATTTTTCCATCTGACGCAATCACTTCCTGCACTGTTTCTGCATTATCAAGCTGGTACTGTATCCACTGAAGATTCCCTATTGCAGGGCGCGAATCATCATCGGGATATTCGCTGCCGTCCAGCCACATAAGCTCTACAACAAGTCCTGCCTCATTCATTCCTCCTGTGGGAAATTCTCTTCCATATTGATTGAACGTAACACTGCCGTATTTCGAAGTCCACTTTATTGAATTACCGTTTTTATCTTTGTAAGATTCCTTCGTAACATTTTTTTTGTTTATAATCACAAGTCCTTTGCCGATTTGAAAATCATAATTACGTCCGAAAACTTTTGCGTTATTACTGCTTATAAAAAAAGTAGTGCATGCAAAAATATATGAGGGGAGGAGTAAAAATAAAATCGCAAAAAATATTTTTTTCATAGGTAAAATTATTTAAGAAGAATTATTTTGCGGCTATCGGAAAAACCTTCCGCCTGCATTTTTACAAAATATATTCCGCTCGAAATATTGTAATCGGAGGAATTGAAATCAACTGCATAAGTTCCCGCTGACTGTCTTTGATTTACAAGTTCAGCTACTTTTTTCCCATGTAAATCAAATAGATTTAGGGAAACATAACCGGCAGCCGGCAGCAGGTAACTGATAACAGTAGCGGGGTTAAAAGGATTGGGATAGTTTTGTAACAAAGCATACCGCTCAGGAATTTTAGTGGAGGTCTGCCTTACCCCAACTCCGCCTCTGTCAGTTCTAAATATTGCCCCCTGCTCTCCTGCAGCAGCTCCCGTATTTTCATTAATGAAGTGAATGCTAAAAAACGCTCCTGAAAAATTTACGGATTGAGTCTGCCAGGTAATTCCGCCGTTTGTAGTTCTGGCAATAATGCCGTTTCCTGCTGCCGTTCCTGTAGAGCTGTTTACAAAATGCAAATCATAAAAATCATTTACCTCACTGAAAGGAATAAGGTTCCAGTTTGTTCCGCCGTCCGTAGTTCTTAAAATTTTTCCTCCGATTCCGACAGCAACACCTGTACTCATATTCAAAAAGGAAATTGCTCTTAGGTGAGTTGTTAAATTTGAATTTTGCGGAAACCAGTTAGCGCCGTTGTTTGTAGTTTTTAAAATTGTCCCTGAAAAGCCTGCAATATAACCTGTATTAATGCTTGTAAAAAATACACTCGATAGCTCAACAGTTGTTCCGCCGGATTGTATGCTCCAGTTTGTTCCGGCATTTGTTGTTAGAGCAATCAAACCATTTTTTCCGACTCCGACATAGTTTACAGAATTTATTAAAAAAATATTTTCAAAATCATTTGAGGAAGCAATTGAACGGTCAACCCAGTTGGTCCCGCCGTTTGAAGTAGTAAGAATTAAACCTAAAGGTCCAGAAGCTATTCCTGTGCTGCCGTTGATAAATTTTATAGTTCTGACAGGCTTTGTTACACCGCCCAAAGTATTAATCCAATTGATTCCCGCATTAGTGGTTTTTAAAATTATGCCGTTTACGCCGCATGCAAAACCCGTATTTGCGTCGGTCAAATATATTCCAAGCAGCATCTGGTTTCCTATTCCGCTTGACTGCTGTATCCACCCTGACTGCGGGAATAATGGATTGTAAATAAAGAATGAAAGGATAAAGAGGGAAGTAAGAAAATAATAAAATCGCTGCATAGTTGATTTAATTGTTTTGAAAATTTTACATTAGAAATTATTTGAGTAAAATCATTTTTCTTGTTTCGCTAAAATTTTTAGTTATCAGTTTATAAAAATAAATTCCGGTTGGAAAATTTTCGCCGTTCCATACTAATTTATATTCTCCTTGCGAAAGATTTCCGTCATACAGTTTTTCAAGTTCTTTCCCCGTTACGTTATGCACGGAGAGAGTAACGTTTGAGTATTCAGCTAACCTAAACGAAATTGTTGTTTCGGGATTGAAAGGGTTAGGATAATTCTGATTCAATGCAAATTCTTCGGAAATAAAATTTGGAGTTTGTCTTATACCTACTCCGCCTCTTATAGTTTTAAAAATTGCGCCGAGCTGCCCGCATGTATATCCTGTAGTTTCATTTACAAAGCAGATGCTATATAAGTCATTCGCAAAATTAATTGACTGATTTTCCCATGTTACCCCTGCATCTGTTGTGCGTAAAATTTTCCCGGTTCCCGCAGCAGTCCCTATATTTTGATTTGCAAAATAAATTGTGAAAAGGTTATTTGTAGTTGGAGTTAATACCTGACTCCAATTTAAACCTGCATCGGTTGTCTTCAAAATTGTTCCGTTGTAACCGCATACATATCCCGTATTTTCATTGGTAAAATACACAGCCCTCAAGTCGGAAGTTGTACCCGAAGTTAAAGCATTCCAGTTAGCTCCCCCGTTAGTGGTTTTCAGAATCGTTCCTGAAAATCCCGTACAATAACCGGTTATAACGTTTACGAAAAATACTCCTGTAATCTCAACAGAAGTATTGCTTGCTTGCGCGTTCCAGTTTGTTCCGCCGTTTGTTGTCCCGTATATAATACCGTTTTGCCCTGTGGCAGTGCCGGTTTCCGAGTCAACAAAATTAATATTTACAAATGCGCTTGAAATACTGAGCGACTGATTGAGCCAGTTAGCTCCTCCGTTTGTAGTTTTTAAAATAAGTCCCGCTTCTCCCGCCGCATAGCCTGTCTGCGAGTTTACAAATTTTATTGTACGGATAAATTTTGTTGTGCCTGTAGTGAGCGGATTCCAATTACTTCCTCCGTTGGAAGTTTTCAGTATTAATCCGTTAATGCCGCATACGTATCCCGTATTTGCGTCGGCAAAAGATGCTCCGAGAAGCGTCTGGCTTCCTGCGCCGCTTGACTGCTGAACCCAGCCTGACTGGGAAAAAATTTTGTTTGTGAAAAGTGAAATTAAAATAAAAAGAAAAATTTTTTGCATAAAATATTTTTAGTATTATTATACAAAAGTATTAAATTTTTTATGAGGGGATTTACTTAAAATTGACTTTTTTAGAGTGAAGATTTCTGAATTTCAGAGGAGAAATTTTGTATTTTTGTATGAAGAGCTGGGTAAAAGAGCTTTGATGAACAAAGCTTAACGAAGTTGAAATTTCAGAGATGTTTTTGTCCGAATGAATAAGCATATCTTTCGCTGCTTCAAGCCGGACATTTGTAAGATATTGATAGGGAGTTGCTTTGAAATATTTTTTGAATTCTCTTAGCATGTAATGCTCGCACATGCAGGAAATTTTTGCAAGGTCATTCAAGCTGATTTTTTCATTGCAGCACGATTCAATGTAATCTTTTATCAGATGAAGTTTTTTGTAAAGCTCAAGCTTAGTTGATTTTTTTGCTGCCGAAATTTTTTCAATCTCCCTGTGAATATTTTCCTGAGTAAAAAATATGCGGGAAATCAAACTGCTTAATTTTTCTTCAATCTCAAATTTGTTTTCGTTGAAATTTTCCGAGAGATTTTTTATTTCAGATAAAGCTCTTTTAATAAAAAAATCTTTTGTGTAAAGCTTCTGGATGAAACGCGGAGAGCAGGTATTACCTTTTTCAGATGTTACTAATTTCTCCTCTGATATAGTCAGAGATGAATAAGCTTCCTTTACAAATTCGGGGTTGAAGAAAACAGAAAACGAATGGACTTTGCTTTCGGATTCTATTCTGCTTTCGTATTCCTGCCCGGCATTCAGAATTAAATAATTATCAGGTTTGACTTTGTATTTGCATTCTTTGGTCGAGTAATATTCTTCACCGCTGAAAACAGATTTAATCGTAAGAGTGGATTTATGCGGAGCGTAATATGTATCGGAGGAAGCTGCATCAATTATTACGTTGGAAGTTACATAAGTGTTGATGTACTCGTTCATGCTAAAGTTATCAGCAGAGTAATCAGGAAATGATGAAAAATAAGCAAGCTTCATAGGAGAATTTTACGAATTTAATTCCGTAAAGTTATACAAAAGGTAACAGCTAAAAGTTTGTTCTCCTTACCAAACTCTGTTTGGTAAGGTATATAGTGCGAAACTTCGTTTCGCATTTAAAAGCGGAACAGAGTTCCGCCCAATATTTCCGTCCCAAACAGAGTTTGGGACGGAGTATTTTCTATCTTAAAATTCAATTTACTTAAACAATCTATCAATAATTTTCAAAGTTATACAAAAAAGCCCCTGTGAAAGGGGCTTTAGTTAACTTAAATATTTAAAAAATTTTACGCCTTATTTTCTATGCTTTCCGTAATGATGGTATCGTAAGAAACATAAGGACATGCTGCAAAATGATTTTCCTTTTTCAGCTCAAGCGGAGGAATGCTTGCTGCGCATTCTGCTTTTGCAATCGGGCATCTTGTCCTGAATGCGCATCCGCTCGGTTTGTTTATCGGGCTTGGGACATCGCCTTTCAAAATAATTCTTTCTTTCTTCACCTTGTTGGGGTTCGGAAGCGGCACTGCCGAAAGTAATGCTTTTGAATAGGGGTGAATCGGATTATGATAAATATCTATTCCGTTTCCAATCTCAACAAGATTTCCGAGATACATTACCGCAATTCGCGAGCTGATATGCTCGACCACGGATAAATCATGAGCTACGAAAAGAAGGCTTAAATCAAACTCTTCCTGCAGCTCTTGAAGAAGATTAATTACCTGAGCTTGAATGGAAACGTCCAGCGCAGAAACCGGTTCATCTGCCACAATGATTTTCGGGTCAGTAGCAAGCGAACGCGCAATGCCGATACGCTGCCTTTGACCGCCGGAAAACTCGTGCGGGTATCTTTTTGACTGCTCTGCCTGAAGTCCTACTTTTTCCATAAGCCAGGCAACTTTTTCCATTCTTTCAGCTTTGGATTTATTCGTGTGATAAAGCATCGGCTCTTCGATTATCTGACCGACTGACATTCTTGAGTTAAGCGAGGAATAAGGGTCCTGAAAAATCATCTGAATCATTCCTCGGTACTCGCGCATCTGTCCTCTATCAAGCTTCAGTAAGTCAACTTCGCCTTTATCCGTTCTTAACCATACTTCTCCTTCAATTTCCACATCGGGAGAAGAGAATTTCAGAATGTTTATAATGGCTTTTCCTATGGTAGATTTTCCGCACCCGGACTCTCCTACAAGTCCCAATGTTTCACCGCGTTTTAATTCCAATGACACACCGTCAACAGCTTTTACTTCGGCAACTTTTTTAAGAAAAAGTCCTCCGTGTATAGGGAATTTAACTCTTAAATTTTTTACTTCTAAAATGTTTTCAGCTTTCATTATATAAGATAAATTGAAAGTTTGTTTATTTGTAGAGATGGCATCTTACTTTTTGTCCCGGCTTTATTTCTTTCAGGTCGGGTTCTGTTTCCCAGCAGATATCCATTACTTCAGTGCATCTTGTGCAGAATTTACATCCCTTAGGAAGCTCTAAAATATGCGGGATAATTCCCGGTATTGCCTGCAAATGCTCTTTCGGATTATCAGGGTCAGGTAAAGATGAAAGCAGACCTTTTGTATATGGATGCGCAGGATTTTCAAACAGGTGGTGAACTTCTGCCTCTTCCTGTATTTTTCCGCCGTACATTACAATTACGCGGTTGCAGGTTTCTGCAACAACTCCGAGATTGTGAGTGATAAGGAGAATAGCGGCTTCTTTTCTTTCGTTTTTTAATCTTAGCATTAAATCTAAAATCTGTGCCTGAATTGTAACGTCAAGAGCAGTCGTCGGTTCATCTGCAATAAGTAATGCAGGATTGCATGCAAGCGCCATTGCAATCATAACGCGCTGCCTCATACCTCCGCTGAACTGATGCGGATAATCTTTCATTCTTTTTTCGGCAGCAGGAATACCGACAAGCTCAAGCATTTCAGTGCCTTTTTTAAATGCTTCCTCCTTTGTCATATTTTCATGCTGGAGAATTATTTCCATTATCTGGTCGCCGATTTTCATTACGGGATTGAGCGATGTCATAGGTTCCTGAAATATCATAGCGATTTCTTTGCCGCGGTATTTTTTCATCGCTTCATAAGAGATATTTAAAAGGTTTGTGCCTTTAAAATTAATCTCTCCGCCTACAATTTTCCCCGGAGGGTCCGGGATTAATCTGGAGATAGAATATGCCGTAACGGATTTGCCGGAGCCTGACTCTCCTACAATTCCCAATACTTCGCCTTCATAAACATCAAACGAAACTCCGTCAACTGCTTTTGCAGGGACTTTGTTTTTCAGTTTTCTGTCCTTTGCATAAAGATTGTTCAGGTCAGCATCATGGGCAAAATTGCCCTCGTTGATTGCCTTATCCGTTGCTTCAACAAAGAAGTACGTTCTGAGGTTTTTTACTTCTACAAGTTTATTTGCCATTATTAAGCTAAACTTTTATTGAAAATTATTTTAATCTTGAATATACTTTCGGGTCAAATGCCTCTCTGATTGCTTCTCCTATAAATGTAATGCTCAAAAGAGTGCCGAACATTGCAAGAAGCGGAGTAACTATCAGCCACCAGTTATCAATACCTTCAAGCCCTTGTCCCATAAGCTCGCCCCAGCTTGGTGTGGGAGGCGGAAGACCGAAGCCTAAGAAATCAAGCGATACAAGAGAAAATATATTAGCTACAATTGTAAATGGCGCATAAGAAATCAAAGGTGTTAATGAGTTAGGCAGTATATGTCTGAACATAATTTTTCGGTTGCTTGCGCCCATAGAAACTGCGGCTGAAACATAGTCTCTTGCTTTTTCACGCAGGAACTCACCCCTGATGTAATAGGTCATTCCTATCCAACCGAACATTGTAAGAATTATGATAAGTAAAAAGAAGTTCGGCTGCAAAATGGAACTGACAATAATAATAACGTAAAGGAACGGCAGAGTGGACCATATCTCAATAAATCGTTGTATAATAATATCAACTTTCCCGCCGAAGTAGCCGCAAATAGCGCCTATGATAATTGCTATCAAATAACTGAACGCAGTTACCACAAGAGAGAACGAAAGCCCTATTCGGAATCCATATAAGAGCCTTACAAAGACATCACGTCCTCTGTTATCTGTTCCCGCCCAATGAGTGAAATCGGGCTTTGTGGGCGGATTGTTGCCTTCGCCCAGCTCATCCAATAAGTTTTCGTTAGGACCGTAAGGGTAAAAGGGCATAAGAACCCAGTTTCCTTTATCTTCCTGCTTGTATTGTTGTTTCAGAAGCCTGTAGTTAGCTTCTCCCTGTATATTTTGCCCTAACTCTGATGCGAGACGGAATTTAAAAATGGGGAAATAATAGTTATCGTTATACTTTACCATAAGCGCATCTCTTCCGAAAAAAAGAGGAATTATGAAAGAGAAGATATATAAAAAAACTATTGCCAAAAAAGAAATATATCCCCGTTTGAGGGTTTTAAACTTTTTCCACCTTTTTTTGAATATGGAAGTAGAAACTTTTTTGGATTTTTCTTCTTCGATTTGAACTGTTTCTGTAGTATTTTCAGCCATAAAAATGAAACTCTTTTAGATTAATTAAATCTTATTCTCGGATCTACGATTGCGTAAATCATATCGGAAAGAATGTTGCCGATTAGTAAAAGCAAAGTAGATATCACAAGTATTCCCATTACTACGGGGTAGTCTCTCTGAACAATTGACGTGTATCCGAGAAGCCCCATGCCATTAATGTTAAATACTTTCTCAATAAGGAAACTTCCGGCAAGGACGAGCGAGAGAAAATGTCCGAGTCCTGTAGCAATCGGAATCATAGAATTTCTTAGCGCATGACCGAAAATAACTTTCTTTTCGGATATACCTTTTGAAAATGCAGTTCTAATGTAATCTTGTCCGAGATTATCTATTACTGTATTTTTTGTCAGGATTGTCAAAGTGGCAAAACTTCCTATCATATAGGATAAAACAGGAAGAAATGTGTGTTTTGCCTGATCCCAGATTTTAGCGCCGAATGAAAAATCATCCCAGCCGTCGGAACGGAAGCCTCCAAGCGGAAATACGTTCCAAAAGCTTCCTCCGCCAAAAAGCACGAGCATTAAAGCTCCGAATGCAAAACCCGGAATTGAGTATCCGATAAATACAAGGGAAGACGATATGAAGTCAAATACAGAACCGTTTTTAACGGCTTTATATACCCCTAAGGGTACGCAAACCATATAGGTGAGGATAAAGCCGATTAACCCAAAATAAATCGAAACAGGAAAGCGGGATTTAATTACATCCCAAACCGGTTCTGAATAAACGTAAGACCTTCCTAAGTCGAATTTAAGAAGATTGCCCACCCAGATTAGGTATCTTTCATGAATTGGTTTATCGAAACCATAAAACTTTTTTAACTCGTCAATTGCCGACTGAGGAATGTTCTGGGTTGAACCTGATGTTGAACCTGATTCTCCTCCTTTTTGTCCTCCCATACGGATTTTCATAATTTCCATTTCAAGCGGACCGCCGGGTACAATCTGAAGGATTAAGAAGGTGATTAATGTTATACCTAAAAAGGTAGGGATGATGAGTAAAAATCTTCGGATAAAATAAAAGGTCATATTGAAAACATAGATTTATCCCTGCCGGAAACCGGCAGGGAAAGAGAAAATAATTATTATTTATTTTTGGTAAAAGTCGGAGAGTTTTAAAGTTTCATTTTTACCGTTTGTCATCCAGAATTTGTTTTCAACTTCTTCTGTCGGAATTTTCTTAGTGTTGTCTTTTCTTGCTTCGTCATATGCAGCAGCTTTTACAGGGTCGTACCACCAAATTTGGAAGATAGGTGTGTCTGTTCCACCATAATAGTCATCACCTTTTGAAAGTATCCATGCTGGTACTCCGAATTTGTTTTGCCATTCGATTCTAATGAAGTCTAAGTTCCAGAAGTATCCGTATGGGTACATGTTATAAAGAATTCTATCAATTTCCTGAACCATCGGAATTCTTTCTTTTTTGTTAAAAGTAACTGTGTATTGCTTTACAATTTCATCAACTCTTGTGCTCTTATATCCGGGCCAGTTGGTGCTGTTCGGCTCATCTGCTGTTTTACTCACAACGTTAAAATCAAGTGATGGAGGATTTTGTCCGCCCCAGTTTGCAATTATCATGGTGAAATTTCTTTCATTACCAATCTTGAAGTTAGTTGTTCCGTCAACTTCTTTTAGGTCAAGCTTAATACCTGCTTTTTTGAAATCTTCCTGTAGGATTGTTAAATATCTTTCCTGTGACTTATTTGAGTAGGGAAGTTCCAATTGCAATACTTTGCCGCCTTTTGTTCTATAGCCCTCAGCATTTTTTTCCGTATATCCAGATTCTTCGAGTAATTTTATGGCTCCATCTAAATCATATTTGAATTCCTTATTTGCAGGATCTTCATACGGAGTGCCTCCGAAGAACGACTTCATTCTTTTGTATTGTTTAAAGAATAATTTTTCATTCCACTTATCGAAATCAATGAGTTTGTTAACCGCTTCACGCATTTTGATGTCGTTGAAAGGCTCTTTTCTCATGTTGAGAGCGATACCGGATGTACCGAGAGGTTTCTGGTTATAGATTGCTTTTTTAACAACTAAGCCTCTTTTTACATCATCAAAGTCGCTCTTTTCAGCCCACCACTGCGCTCTGCTGAATTGGTAAACATCAATTTCACCCTTTTTGAATTTCTCAAATTCAAGGTTATCGTCCTGTATAACATCAGTTTTGAATACGTCAAAGTTGTTCATGCCAACAGCCCAGTTTTCCTTTTCTGCCCAATAGTCTGAACGTCTTCTCATTGTGATACTTCTTCCTTTTTCAACGTCTTCTTTTCTGATATAGTATGGTCCGCTTCCGGGAATCGGGTCGTAGTTATATTTATCAAGGAAATCTCTTCCTTTCATCATATTGCCTTTATCATCTTGCAGATAGTGCGCAGGAAGTATTTTGATTCCTCCGGCTACATCAAAGTAAAACCATCCTAATTTTTTTGCTTTAACGGATACTATGTACTTTGATTCTGCAACCGGCATTTCAAAGTTCTCTTTATAAAATTCATCATTTCCTGTTAAAAGTTCCGGGTCAAGCATCATCTTCCATGTTGCAAGGTAGTCATCTGTTGTTACAGGCTTACCGTCTGCCCATCTGGCATTAGGGTTAATTCTGAAAGTGAATGTTAGTTTATCTTCAGAAATCTTCCAGTGGGTCGCAAGCAAAGGCGCAAATTCTCCTGTAACAGGATCTTCCTGAAGAAGTCTTTCATATAGCATATTCTGAGCCATTCTTGTGTAATAGGAATTTTCGTCTTTTCCAATAGGTCTAAGAGTTGCCGGAAAATCCGGGATTGACCAGGAAATGCTTCCGCCTTTAACAGCTTTAGGATCTCCGTATCCTACAAGCTTTGTATTTGTAGTCCATCCTTCACCCGTAAACCCGTTACCGCCTTTATCAGCCGGTACTGAAGGGTCTGCCCCGGGAGGAGTGTCAAATTTTTTAATTGAGATAGGTTTGGTGTCAACAGTTTTCGTCTTCGGCTTGTCGTTTCCGCAAGAATAAAATACAACTGTGCTGAATGTCAAAATAATTAAAGATAATAAAACGAGAGAGAATTTCGTTTTGTAACGTTTTCCTGCCATAGAAAATATATTTAGGTTTTAGATTTGAGATGAAGTTAAAATAATATATTAAACCTTTTTTAAAATATATAGTAGAAATTATTGCCTTAATATATCAGTTCAGATTTTGAACTTTTTCGAGCATCCATGCTTTATGCGGAAAATCTTCTTCTTTTGATATTAAAAATTGAATTTCATCTTTTTGAGAGCTGCCGGCTGATGTTTTTAATTTAAGCAGTTTGTTGTACAGCTTAATAAATGCTGTGAAGAATGCTTTATCGGAGGCTTTTAATAATGGAGATTTTAATGTATGCTTGTATGTATTAATCAGCGCAAATGCGTTTTCGTAGTAAGAAAGCTCGTAAAAAATTGTTAAAAGCATTCCTTTTATTGCAAGTTCGTAAAAAATATCTATTGGTTTCGTTTTTATCAGAATTTCCATTGCGCCTGAAAAGTTCTTTCTTATCAGATAGTTTCTTGCAAGGGCATATTCGTAAAAACTTTCACGATTTAGGGGCGATAGCAGGTCTTTATATTTATGGATAAGCTCTTCAGCATATTCATATTTTTTCAAGCGGGTTGCCATTGAAACGAGGTTTGTATAAATCGTGTAGGAGAGATATTTTTCTCCGAAAACCCGGTTATCTATTTGATGGAGCAAGACTTCAAGGTATTCCTTTATGTATTCCTCACTTCTGTTTTCGAGGTATTTTCTAAATATAAAGTTTGTAAGATATACGTATATGTTGAATTTTTCGTTTTCATCCATTTCATTTCCTTTCTCGAAAAAAAGCTTTTTTGCTTCGTGATAATAATTTATTTCAGAGTTCAAAAACATTTTTAACATGTGGAGATAAATCATAATGGCAGGGTACTCGGAAAAGTCGAACATATTGGCAAACTCAATAACAATTTTTATTGAGTTCATGTTGTATTCGACTTCAACAGCGGATTGCTCATTTAAAATTAATACGTAATTTCTAAGGAGTTTTGAAAAGTAAAAATTTGTAAGATTTTGGTTTGCAGTTTCAACCGAGCCTATGTATTGATATTGGTCACAGGTTTTCCGCTGCTGCGTTTTCGTATTTTCAAGTGTAAACTTATCATAAAAATAACTCTCATCTAAAAATTGTCTTTCCGATAATATCCTCTCGCAGTTTTTTAAATATCTCTCTTCAAATTTCCCGAGGCTTCTTTTGTAAGACTCACGCGCGAGCGATAAAGAGCTTTCAAATTCATTGTTCCTGTAGTTTTTGTATGAAAGAAATTTTTCCGCGAGTTTAAGAAGCTCGGATAAGTTAACCCGCACATTCGTGTCGTTATATTTTTTACCGGGGTAAATTTTATTAAAAAGATTTTCCTTGCTGAAGTCATCTCTCTCAAAATCGGGGTAGAATTTTTTAAAGAACTCAAAGCATTGTATAACTGGCTTGTGAGTATTAAAAAATTCAGATTTCACAAAGCTTTCAAACTCCTCAACTTCTTCTTTAGAAAAAGTTTTTATTAAATCTACTACGTTTGAATTAATCATTTTCGGGTTATGTATAACAATTTTCAGAATAAAACATTTAAAATCAACTCATTTTTAAAGTTTTTTGAATTTATCTCTTAAAAGCATATAACAATAAGGCAAATTTTTTTTTGTTCGGGCAGGTTTTTAAACGTAATTTTGTTTAAAACTAATTTTCAATGACACATTTAACAATTGTAACGCAAAACGAAGTTTCTATAATATGCGAAAACCCTTTATTTATTAACGATTCGCCCGAAGGAGAGAAACTAAGGAAAGAAATAATCATAAAAGAATTTGATAGTAAAAATATAAAGACTAAAAACCGCTCAGTGAATATAGTCCGTTCAGCTGAGATTTAAGCCTCCTGCCGTTACCCCCTATACGGCAGGAATATATTAAATTAAAATAAAATGAAAAATTTTAATTACTCAATCTCGCTTGATGAGCACGGAAATATAAGAAAGAAAATAAGGCTGATAAGGTATAACTCGAAAATTCTTGCTTTCCATATCAATGATCCGCATCAGCAGGCATTTTATGATTCAGTTGAAGATTTTCTTGTAAGTATTCAAGGATGCAATCCGGGAATATTTGAAGACCTGACCGGAGAGAATATTTTTCACTACGGAAAAAATATCAAAAATAAAGTTTTTGCCAATGCATTAACATTAAAAATCATCCCGGAAAAAGAGCCAACTCCGTTTTGATTTTAAAATGCTGTTATCTCCCGCCTTTTTTTGCAGGCGGGAAGATATTAAAGCATTGCCGGAAAAATTGTTCCATATATAAGAAGTAATATGTGGAATCTTCCTCTGCAAATCTTCTACATAAACTCCACATCCACTTACTGCCCGCGTTTTTGCATTTCGCCAAGTGCTGCGGGCAGTTTCTTAAAAAAATGATAAAGTATATTAGATGTTATTTTAAAACTTAACTATATTAACCCCCATGAAAAAAATTAAGCTTTTGACTATTATTTTGCTTTTATCTGCAAAATTAGTTTTTTGCCAACCTGGTTTAGGAACAGGTCCTTCAAATTTGCCTCCATGTCTGACTAATGAAAATAACTGGATAGCGTTATCTACAGGTACTGGACTTTTTACTTCAAGCGCAACAGATGGTGTTACTGTTAGAGGGTTCTTAAACTATGGAGATAAAATTATCGTTTTTGGCAGGTTTGAAACTGCAAGAAATAATGGTTTAGATGTTGCTAATACAAGGCACATTGCAGTTTGGGATGGTACAAAATTTGAAGCTTTGATTCCTGTGCAGCTTAACTGGCATTTAGGAGCATGTATATTTACAGCTTGTTTTTTTAACGGCAGGCTTTATATTGGTGGTTCACATGAAAATTTAGCCAGAGTTGAAGGCACACAATGGAAGTATTTAAGTGGTTGGAACGCATCGGGTTATGCCCAAATTAATAATGGACTTCATGGAAGGTGCAATTCTGGAAGTGAGGACGGAGAAGTTTGCGCCTTAGAGTCTTATAAAGGATTTCTATATATTGGCGGCACTTTCACTTATCTAGGAAACAATTCCATCGCATCAAGTTTAACTCTAGTGAATGGTTTGATTAGACTAAAACCTTCAGATATACTCGAACCTTTTACATCGGGCGCAAAGGGTAATTTTGGGAGTGCCGGGGATTGTCCAGGTGTTTTTGCTCTAAAAGCTTTCGGCAACGAATTATATGTTGGTGGAAAATTTGAAAAATTTAATGGAATAAATTCAAATTTGTTAATTAAATATGACGGCAATGTTTTATGGACTCCCTCGTATTTTACCAATGTCAGTGGAAATTCGCCTTCAGTAACTGATTTTATGATTAAAGGTGGCATTTTATATATGGCAGGTGATTTCAAAACTTTATATAGTGGTACGGGTTCTCTAACTAATGATGTAAACCATATTGCTTATCTTGGAACAGGAAATATGTGGTATGCCGTTAAAAGTAATACAACATCATTAACTTATGGTGTAACACCTCTGGGAATGATAAATAAAATGACAGACTATAACGGAGATATAGTTGTGGTGGGTCCTGTATATACAATAGGAACAGTTACTGGCTATAAAGGGATTGCCAGACTATCTACTTGCGATTGCAATTCTCTCCCAACTTGGTACAAACTAAACTCGGTAGGGATTCCTAATAATGCTTCTTCTAATGCTTCTGTTGGAAACGCGCTTATTTCTTTTCAGGGAAATCTGTACGTTGGGGGTTCCTTTTCGGTTTCAAATGGTGCATCCGGCAATCAATTGATGTACTGGCGAAAATGTAATTAAAATCATTTAGTATTTGTAATCATATAAAAAAAGCTTCTTCAATTAATTAATTGAAGAAGCTTTTTTTATATGATAATAGTCTATTAACTATCTTCTGCGAATTAATTATAACTATTGATTTTTATTATTAATATAAGTAGGTTTCTTGAAATTCTCTCAAAACCGGCAGGTTTTGAATTCGGCGATTCACTTAAATTTTAATTTAACTATTCTTTATGAAAAAATTAATTACGCTATTTGCAGTGATTACGCTTTTTTGGGTCAATAATGCGTTTTCACAGGGTTGGACAACTCAAACCACAGGTCTTGCTGGTTCGGTAAATTTGAGCAGCGTGCATTTTATCTCTGCCACAACGGGACTTGCTGTTGGTTCAGGTGGTTCTATTATCAAAACGACTAACGGCGGAACTAACTGGGTTACGAAAACCAGTTTAACCGCAAACGCTTTAACATCAGTAAAGTTCATTGATGCTAACAACGCAATTGCCGTTGGTCAGTTTGGGATAATTTTATATTCGACAAACGCAGGTGAAACCTGGAACAACCAAACTACCGGAACAAATCTTACAGGAGTATTTTTCCCGAGCGCAACTGTAGGCTATGCCTGCGGTTCGACAGGAACAGTTTTAAAATCTACAAATGCAGGTGTTAACTGGTCTGCGCTTACCACAGGTTCTACAGTGAACTTTACAGGTATAAATTTTACAAGTGTAACAGAAGGTTATGTTGTCGGCGCTAACGGAACAGTTTTAAAAACCACAAACGGCGGAACTAACTGGATAACTTTAACATCAGGAACTACAAATGCTTTAACATCAGCAAACTTTGTTTCAACTAACGGATGGATTTGCGGAGCTAATGCTACTATGCGAAAGACTACTAACAGCGGAACTAACTGGGCAGCCCAAACCTTACCGGGCGGCGGCGGCGGAACAAATGTTACATGTGTTTTCTTTTTAGATGCGAATACGGGTTATGCAGTAGGTCAAGGCGCCAGAATAAACTATACTGTAAATGGCGGCACTGCATGGGGAACTCAAACAGCAGGCGGCGGCGGATTTAATAATTACAACGGTATTTTCATGGTAAATGGAACAACCGGATGGATTGTCGGAGACGGCGCAACTGTCTTAAAAACTACTACCGGCGGCTTAACAGTTCCTTCTGCACCAACCTTGCAGTCTCCGGCAAACGGAGCATCTAATGTTGTTGTAACACCTACGTTTCAATGGAGCGCAGTAACAGGAGCTACTTCGTATAAAATTCAGGTATCTACAGTTTCTAACTTTGCGGTGATAGTTGACTCTGCAATTGTTGCAACAAACTCATATACAATCGCAGCAGGCATACTTCAGCCGGCAACAGGATATTTCTGGAGAGTAAATGCGTCAAATGCTATCGGCACAAGCGCATATTCTACCACATTTAATTTTTCTACGGTATTGAATTTACCGCCTACTCCGACGCTTGTTTCTCCGCCTAACGGTCAATCAGGAGTATCATTAACACCAAGTTTAATTTGGAATTCTCTATCGGGTGTAACTTCATTCCAAGTTCAGGTTTCAACCCAAACCAATTTCTCAACTATAACTGATTCAGCTACTGTTGCCGGTAACTTAAATATTTATAATGTGCCTGCCGGAAGATTAGGATTAGCGACAAACTATAACTGGAGAGTAAGGGCTATCAACGCGAGCGGTACGGGCGCATGGTCAACATCATTCAGTTTCTTTACATTAGCTGTTGGTGTAAACTTAATCAGTTCGGAAGTTCCAAAAGAATTTAAGTTGTTTAATAATTATCCGAATCCTTTCAATCCTTCGACAAAGATTAAGTTCAGTGTTCCGAAATCTGAATATGTTACATTAAGAATTTTTGATAACAGCGGAAAAGTTGTCAGCCAGCTTGTAAACGGCAACTTATCGGCTGGAACTTATGAAACAGAATTAAACGCATCTTCGTTATCAAGCGGTGTTTATTACTATAAATTTGAATCTGCTTCATATAGCGATACAAAAAGAATGATGCTAATTAAATAATAAGCCATAATATAGGTGTAAAAGTCAGAAGCCCGTTTTCAGTTGATGAAACGGGCTTTTTGTTTACAGTTGTTTTATAACAAGAATGCCACCGGTTTGAAAAAATTAGTTTAGTATTATTCCTCACGATTTCAAATAAAAATAGTGCTTCATTTTGCATAAGTTCATTTATAAAATGCCAAAAACAAGTTATATTTGCAATTTGATTCACTAAACTTCAATCATCTCTAGAACTATTTCGAATACCTGCCATCTTGAGTAATATTCATCAGATGTATTGAGTAATCCTTATTTATGAAAAATTATAAATATGTTTTTGCGCTAACTGTTCTATTAGTATCTGCTTTCTTTATCTATAAATTTATGCCTTCGGGTAATGAAGTAACTAAGAGCAGTCCAAGAATTTCAGGAGATTCTTTAATAAATCCTAATACAGAATATCTGAAAGAAGTCAGATTTTCTCATGACGGAAGTATGGCATTTGAAGTTCCTATTTCCGAAATAATGGGCAGGGAACAAAAATATGGTCCATTAAAATCATTAAGAATTCCTAAGAAGGGAGAAGAAAGAGAAGGTCCTGATAGAACTAACCTAAAGCAAAACCCGGATGCGCCTCTTACTTCACAATATCCGCCGTCGGATTCAAAAGTGAATAATAACGGAAATCCTTCTGATGCACCGCAAACCGCCGGAATAAAGTTTAATGGTTCATCTGGCACCAGCGCAGGAGGACCTTTTCCTCCCGATGTTATGGGAGAAGTAGGACCGACTCAATATATTGTGCACGTTAACGGTCAGTTAATTTCTTACAATAAAACGACAGGTATTGCAGATGGAGTATTAAATACAACTCCCGACAATTTTTTTGCCAGCGTAATGTCATCCAATAGCGGCACATATACATCAGACCCTCGAATTAAATATGATAGGTTATCAAAAAAATGGTATTTCTTAATAATAGATGTTCCGGCTGGCACAGGAGCAATTGCTAACAGAGTATTAGTCGGCGTAAGCCCTGACAGCGTTATTACAGGTTCGACAATAATGAAGTTCTTTTTCTATCAACACACAACTACATTTTGGGATTATCCAACTTTAGGCGTTGATGCAAATGCATTATATATAGGCGGAAATTTGTTTACTCTTGCAGGCGGATCGTATTCAAATACAACTGCTATTGTAATAAGGAAATCCTCTATACAGGCAAGCGGTCCGATGGTAACAACAAGTATGGGAAATTTTTTAGCAACTTCTACCAGTTCTGGAATTTACACTCCGCAGGGAGTAGATAACCCTGACCCTGCTGCCACGGAAGGATATTTAGTAGGAGTTGATAATGCAGTTTTCAGCAGGATAGTTATTAAAAGAATTTCAACTCCCGGAGGAACTCCTACTATTTCAGGAGATTTAAACGTTACAGTCTCAACTACGACTTCTCCAGTTTTAGTGAACCATTTAGGCAATTCCGGCGGTACTAATGGACGCCTTGATGTATTAGACGATAGACTTTATATGGCTCAAATGAGAAACGGAACATTATGGACTGCCCATAACGTAGGGGTAAATAATACCGGTGTTTCAAGTTCTGCTACTCGAACAGGAACAAGATGGTATCAGTTTAGTAATTTAACTACTACACCAATTTTAACACAATCAGGAACTGTATTTGACGCTACGGCTAATGTTGATAACTATTGGATTCCTACAATAGCTACGTCAGGACAAAATCATACTGCAATTTCGTATAGCTTTGCAGGAGCTAACAGCAGAATTAATACTGGTACTGTAGGAAGACTTTCTTCTGACGCATTAGGCACCATGCAAACACCTTTAGCGCTTTCAAATAATTCAACTTTTGCATATAACCCAACGGGAGACCCCGGTGGACCATCACGAAGATGGGGTGATTACTCTTCCATAAGAGTTGACCCGAATGACGACATGACTTTTTGGGCTATAAATGAATATTGCAGCGCAAACAATGTTTACGGCTGCTATGTGGCTCAGCTAAAAGCTCCGCCTCCGGCAACTCCTTCTTCAATAAGTCCTTCAAGCGTTCCGATTGGTTCTAACATATCTGTTACGCTAACCGGAACATCGGTAAGCGGGTCGGGATTTTTTGACCCGGGTTCGGGCTTTGCTAATCATTTAAGCGTTGCTATTGACGGCGGAGTTGTGGTAAACTCGGCTACTTATGTGAATGCAACTACAATCAATTTGAATGTTACAACTACCGGAGCTACGCAAAATACAACCAGACTTGTAACAGTAACAAACCCTGACGGGCAGACATCATCTGCAACGATATTTGCAGTATTACCTGTGGAGCTTGCATCTTTTACTTCAGCGGTAAATAAGAATGATGTTAGATTAAACTGGTCAACTGTTTCAGAAGAAAATAATTCAGGATTTGATATTGAAAGGAAATTGACTGCAGGAAATGACTGGAAGAAAATCAGCTTTGTTCAAGGCAGCGGAAATTCAAACACTACAAAAAATTACGAATTTGTTGACAGAAAAATTGAATCAGGAAAATATAATTACAGACTGAAGCAGATAGACTACAACGGAAACTATAAGTACTATGATTTAGGAACTGAGGTTCAGGTTGGCGTTCCGTCAAAATTTGCTTTGTATCAGAATTATCCGAATCCTTTCAATCCTTCTACAAAGATTGATTTCGATATGCCTGAAAACGGAAATGTTACGCTAAAAATTTATGATTTGACAGGCAAAGAAGTGAAAACTTTGCTGAACGGAAATAAAACAGCAGGATATTACTCCCATAGCTTTAATGCTTCAGCGCTTTCAAGCGGAATATATTTTTATTCAATTGTAATTACAGGTGAAAGCGGCAGCAGGTATAGCTCTGTAAAGAAAATGATGTTAGTAAAATAGTTTTTTAAAAATTTCCCTTCCGAACATTATCCGCATTAACGGATGTTAATCTCGGAATGAGATTAAGCTTTTGAAACAAAAGCGGTTATCCCGTAACGGGATATGAGCTTCGGAATGAAGCAATAATTCGGAAGGGAAAATTTTTTATCCCCCCTTAATTCGCAGAAATTTTACAATTCCTTTAATTGACTGCGCAATTCATTCTTCGTAATTTTATTGTTCAATCCAAATCAATGCTGCCCGAAAATTTAATAAATCCGTTTTCTTATACTATTTCAGATATTGTATATGATGAGAAGGAAGAGCTTTTGGTTGTAATGTTTAGCAACGGTAAGATAGAGGAGTTTTACGGAGTGATAAAAGAAATGTATGAGGAATTGATGCACTCCTATTTCAGGGATAAATATTTCCACACCTACATAAAAAACGTTTACGATTTTTATTTTGTAAAAAGCTAAAGCCGGAAGTTGTGCATTTCCTTTGCATTTTTCGCTCCCGAAAAAATTAGTAAATTGAGTTTTACCCTTTTTAGCCTCATATCTTTTATATTTACTGTTTCTAATAAAGTTTTTACTGTTTAGAGATTTTGAATTTATATGATGGTAAAAACTATTATAAACTCATAAATGATATTTCATTTTTTACCCGAATCCATTTGGGTTCCGATTGCCTTTATACTTATCACGGGGCATTTTACAAGTATTTCGGCATCACTTTATTTACACCGTTCTATTACTCACAAGGGCGTTGAGTTTGCAGCACCGGTTAGCTTTTTAATGAGAATGTGGCTTTGGCTTGCTACAGGAATGAGCACTAAAGAATGGGTTGCCTGCCATAGGAAGCATCATGCTTTTCCTGATGAGCCGGAAGACCCGCATTCACCTGTCCAAAAAGGGCTTTGGTCAGTATTAATTGCGGGAGTTTTTCATTACAGAAAAGCCGTTTCAGATAAGGAAATGGTTGAGAAGTTCGGCAAGGGCTGCCCGAATGACTGGCTTGAAAGAAACTTCTTTACTAAGTACAGACAGTATGGCATTTATCTTCTGCTGGCAATTAATCTTTTGTTATTTGGTTTTCTTTGGGGTCCGTTCGTCTGGCTGGGACAGGTTTTGTGGATGATTTTCATAGGGCATGTTGTTAACGGCATAGGTCATGCAATTGGTTACAGAAATACTGAAGTTGATGACCACTCGACAAACATTATTCCTATTGGTGTAATTATTTCGGGTGAGGAGCTTCATAATAACCATCATTCTAATCCGGCATCTCCGAAATTTTCAAGAAAGTGGTTTGAATTCGATATTGGCTGGATGTATATTTCAATCCTAAAATTTTTAGGATTGGCAAAAGTCAGATACTCTACAACGAAGTAAATTCAATATTTATTTTTATTTAAAATGCCCTTTGAGAAAAATTCTCTCAGGGCTTTTTGTTTAGGGGGATAATAAATATTGGTATCAGTTAGTTTACTTTATTAACATCATTTTCTTTATTGCTGTAAATTTATCGGTAGATAACCTATAGAAGTAAGCTCCTGTTGAGAGATTAAAGCCGTTAAGATTAAACGTATAGTATCCCGCGCTGAATGTCTGATTTTTAAATACAGTCATAACTTCTCTTCCTGTTAAATCATAAATTGTTAAATCTGCTTTTACATCACCTGCAAATTCAACATCAATTTTAGAAGAAGGATTGAAAGGATTAGGGTAATTTTGCGACACGCTAAATTTATCCGGCAATCCTACTTCTACTTCATTTTTTAAATCGTAGTAACTGTAATTGCCATTGAAGTCAATTTGTTTCAGTCTGTAATTGTATTTTCCCGTGCTCAATTTGTTATCAATCAATGAGTATTCATTTTCATTTGTTGAACTGCCATTGCCTGTTACAAATCCTATTTTATTCCATTCTGCATCATTTGTTCTTTTACGCTCAATATCAAAGCCTGAATTATTTTGTTCAGAAACGGTTTTCCACTTCAGAGTTACAATATTTTTTTGAACGGAAGATACAAAAGAAGCCAGCTCAACAGGAAGGACATCTTGGTTTGCAATTCCAAAAGGAGAAAAAGATGTAAACCCGCTTTGAGATACTGTGTACGGATTTGCGCCGGAAACAGTAAGGGGTGAGCCGTCCAGCCATGCGCTTCCGTTCCATCTTCCTATATAAACGTTGTTTGTTCTAATAAAGGAAGCATCCTCGTCTGCTGCATTCCATTGCAGGGTAATTGTAACACTGCTGCCTCCGGCATTTTGCTCATTAATAGTCCATTGCTTGTTTACTTTTGCATTTCCGTTAATCGGGTTATCAAAAGTATTTTGCACGCGGACGGAGAAAACATCAGTAACTCCTGCATTGCTAAGTGTTACGGGATTATATGTCCCGTTTCCTATGGGATAGGTAACACTGCTGCCCCCTACGGTTCGCTGCAAAGTACCTGTGCCTGTTGTAGAAACGTATTTTGTGGAGCTTGCATTTGTAATGCTTCCGCCTGAACCGATAGTAAGATTATTACTCCCCAGAACTATTTTCCCTCCCTGAAAATCTAAAGTGCCGTTAACGGTTATACTGCTTGAAAGAGTCAGGTCGCCCGTTCCCGATTTTGTAAAATTCTGGAAAGATGATTGCCCTGATAAGGTCTGCGGCGCGCTTCCGCTGAATAGAACATTTGCTGAGCCGGCTGCGTTTACTGTTCCGTTGTTTACAAAATTTCCGGTAAGGTTTACAGAAGTTGATGATTTCAAATTTACTGATGTCCCGCCTTTTACATTCATTTGAGAAAATGATGAAGCAAAGGGGAGTGCAATAAATGCTATTAATAAAATTTTTATTTTCATTTAATTTTTACTTAAAATTTTATTGAACCCTATACCATGTATTTACTCCATCGCTCATTACTGCAAAAAATGAAAGCGAGCTTCCTGTAACATAAGCGCTATTGATGCTCACTTTGTTTGCGCCAAATGAGCTGAAGAAACTATTAGCCGATTGAATCGTGGTGGGAATAATACCGGTAACATGCTCGGCAACAGCAAAACGTAGTATTGTTCCGGCAGAGTATGAAGATGCCGACGGGAAAACAAAAGTAAATGCACTTACTAAACTTCCGTTTCTTCCGTTACAGGCAGCGATAATAGTCCTTACCGATAGATCAGTCAGAGTTAATGTAGTAGCTGAAGACATATCAAATTTTTGCATCGGCGAAGCGCCTGCGGAAATATTTGTAAGTTGTGAGCCGTCAATTGCGGGCAGTTTTCCCGAACCATCGGTTTTTACCAGTTGGTTTGTTCCATTAAATGTATTTCCCTGAGTGGTTACATTTGATGTAGTTCCGTTTAGAAGAATAACCCAGCTTGGAGCTGCCGGAGTCCCGGAATTGTAATAAAATCCGGCTGTGCCGTCAGTTTGATAAACGATTAAGCCTGTTGCAGGTAAAGAAATTGCCGTGCGCTGCGCAGATGTCATTCTGGGAACGAGCATTCCTTTGGTAGTTGAACTTACATCAAGCATTGCAGATGTATCCGCAGCAGCTGAAGAAGAGTTTACACCGACACCTTGCCCGAAGTTTACGTTTGAGCAGGCAAAAATAAAGAATAGCAAAAACAAAAATGAAGTTTTCATGATGTTTGAATTTGTTTGATGAAAGAGTTATAAAAATCTCAAAGAAATTTCTAACGGGTAATTTTTAAATTATTATGAATATATAATGACTCGCAGCAATAAATATTATTTCAGCAAGTCTTTTATTGCAAAAGGAAAAATTTAGAAATTTTTTGTGATTATCTTAGAGGTTAGTATGAAACAAATTTATATTTTTTTTTCGTTAGTAACAAGTGATGAGACTTTGCAAAGAAATTTTTCCTTTAGTAATGGACTTTAATCTATAATTCGATTTGCTTTAATTTCTTCACACCTAAAACCGCTGATGGATATAATTTTAATAATATTAGTTGTTCTTGTAATTGCTTTTCAGATTATTTTGCTGCTGAAATCTTCAAAAGGAAATTCGGGTATAGATGCTGATATAAAAAACTCTCTCAGTTTTACTAATGAATATATTACCCGTGTGGAAAACTCAGTTAAAGATGAGATAAGCAGGAACAGGGAAGAGTTTAACAAACTTTCAAAAGATAATAGAACCGAGCTGAACAATTCGTTCAGCGAATTTAATATAACTATAAAAGAGAAATTCGATGAACTGACGGGCAAACAAAAAGAGCTTTCTGATGTAACCGAAAAGCGTTTGGAAAAAATGCGCGAGACGGTTGAATCAAAATTAAAATCCATTCAGGAAGATAATACAACTCAGCTTGAGAAAATGAGAGCCACTGTTGACGAAAAACTTCAATCAACTCTGGAAAAGAGACTCGGTGATTCGTTTAAAATTGTAAGTGAGCGCCTTGAGAAAGTTCATCAGGGACTCGGTGAAATGCAAAATCTTGCTTCAGGAGTAGGGGATTTAAAGAAAGTTCTTTCAAATGTAAAAACGCGCGGTGTATTCGGCGAGTATCAGCTTGAAAACATTCTTGAGCAGCTTTTAACTCCTGAACAATATGCAAAAAATGTGAAAACAAAAGCGGGCAGCAATGACAGCGTAGAGTTTGCAATCAAGATGCCCGGCAAAGATGATACTAATGGTGTGCTATGGCTTCCCATTGATGCCAAGTTTCCGACAGAAGTTTATCAGGCATTAAGCGCAGCTTATGATAGCGGAGATACAGCTATTTTAGAAGCTGCAAAGAAAGAGCTGACTAATAACATTAAAAGGAACGCAAAATATATAGCAGATAAATACATTGACCCGCCCAATACAACTGACTTCGGTATTATGTTTCTTCCGTTTGAAAGTTTATATGCTGAAGTACTTCGCATACCGGGATTATTTGAGCAGGTACAGCGTGAGTATAAAATTACAATTACAGGTCCCACAACTATTTCTGCATTGCTGAATAGTTTGCAGATGGGATTCAAAACTCTCGCCATTGGAAAACGCTCAAGCGAAGTATGGCAGCTGCTTGGCGCTGTGAAAACAGAATTCAGCAATTACGGAACTCTTGTAGAAAAATCCAGAAAGAAAATTTCCGAAGCAGCAACTGTTCTTGATAATATCGGAACCCGTTCCCGCGCTATCGAAAGAAAATTAAGGGATGTGCAGGAGCTTCCTTCATCCGATGCAGTTAACCTATTAGGCAACGGATTGGATTTTGACACTGAAGATAATAATTGATTGTTATTGGTTGTCGGTTGCCGGTTTTCAGGAGTATATTTTTTGAGATAGAAGTAAAGATTTCCTATCTGAAAACTAAAAAATATTGACTGACAACTAATAACTAACTACCGGCAGTTAATTATGACCTAAATCATATTTCACCTCTGAATATTTCATTATTTTTGAATATCAAAAAAATAAAAAAGTAATGAAAACCATAATAGAACCGTTCAAAATAAAATCAGTCGAAAAGATAAATTTCACAACAAAAGAGCAGCGTGAAGTAATTTTAAGGGAAGCGTTCTTTAATCCCTTTCTTATAAAAGCCGATGATGTAATTATTGACCTTCTTACCGATAGCGGAACATCTGCAATGAGTTCACTGCAATGGGCAGGAATAATGGACGGCGATGAGTCGTATGCAGGCTCAAAAAGCTATTACAGATTTAAAGATACTGTAAAAAATATTTTCGGATTTGATTATGTGATTCCCGTTCACCAAGGCAGGGCAGCCGAGAGAATTTTATTTTCCATTCTGCTTGAAGACCATACAAAGAAAAAATGTATTATTAATAATAATCACTTTGATACTACTCGCGCGAACATCGAATTTAATTCCGGCGATGCGCTTGATTTGAACATCGAGGAAGGCAAACACCCGTCGCTAATTCATCCTTTTAAAGGCAATATTGATTTACAAAAGCTCGAAAGCAAAATTAATGAAATAGGCGCTGAAAATATTCCGCTTGTAATGCTTACTATTACGGATAATACAAATGGCGGGCAGCCTGTTTCAATGGAAAATATCCGTGAGACAAAAAAAATCTGCGTGAAGTATCATCTGCCGTTCTTTCTTGATGCTTGCCGTTTCGCGGAAAACGCTTACTTCATTCAGCAGAGAGAAGCGGGATATAAAGATAAAACGATACCTGAAATTGTTGCTGAAATGTTCTCTTATGCCGATGGCTGCACAATGAGCGCGAAGAAAGACGCATTTGCGAACATAGGCGGTTTTCTTGCGATGAATGATAAAGCTCTCTATGAAAAATGCAAAAATCTTTTAATTATTACTGAAGGATTTGAAACATACGGAGGACTTGCCGGAAGAGATTTAGAGGCAATTGCTCAGGGATTGAAGGAAATAATGGATGAGGATTATCTGCATTACAGAATCCGCTCAGTTGAATACATAGGAGAGAAGCTGGATAAAAATAATATCCCTTTCATAAAGCCGACGGGAGGTCATGCGCTATATCTTGATGCTAAAGAATTTCTCCCTCACATTTCTCCCGAACAATATCCGGGTCAAGCATTAGTATGCGCTTTATATAGAGAAGGCGGAATCCGCGCTGTAGAAATTGGAAGCGTGATGTTCGGCAAGTACGATGCAAACGGAAAATTAATTCCAGCCGATATGGAGCTTGTGAGAATGGCATTCCCGCGAAGAGTTTATACACAAAGCCATTTTGATTATGTTGCGGAAGTGTTGATTGAAATCAGCAAGGATAAAAATTCGTTAAAAGGATTGAAGATAATAGAAGAACCGGAATTTTTGAGGCACTTTACTGCAAAATTTGAAGAAAATTAAGTTTTTTGCGATAATAGTGAAATTAATTAGTCTAATTTTTCAAATACAATTTAGGCACAAGTTTGATTTAAAATAGTACTCACTTAGAAATTATATCCTATTTTTTTGAATTAAAAAATAGAAGTATATTTTGTATATTTATAAATTACCAAACCTTTTATAAATTCCTTTCATAATGAGAAGAGAAATTCACAAATGGTTCAGTCCGAACCTTAACAAAGAAATGGACTTAGTTGTATATGGCGATTTTGGCGATGCGCTTTTGATGTTTCCTACAGCCGCAGCAGATTTTTTAGAATACGAAAGATTTCATCTTATCGAATCTATCACTCCTCTCATAGAAAGCGGAAAGATAAAGGTTTTTTCTATCAATAGTATCAATAACGAAAGCTGGCTGAACGATGAGATGGCTCCTCAGCACAAAGCATCGAGACATCAGCAGTACAATGAATATGTTTACAATGAAGTAGTTCCTTTCATAAATAATGACTGTAACAGTGAAGCCCCAATTTATACAACGGGAGCATCGCTCGGCGCGCTCCATGCAGCAAATATTTTCTTTAAGCGACCTGATTTAATTGCAGGAACTATTGCAATGAGCGGCGCATATTCATTGAGAACATACAGCAAAGGTTACTTTGATGATAACTGTTATTTCAATTCACCTGTAGATTACCTATCAAACTTAACTGACGAAAATATCCTCGACCAGATGAGAGATAATAAAAAAATTATTATCACAACAGGTCAGGGAAACTATGAGGACCCCGATGCTTCAAAAAAACTTTCTTCAATTTTAGATGCCAAACAGGTACCTCATCTGCTGGATTTATGGGGATATGATATGCCTCACGACTGGCCCACTTGGAGAAAAATGCTTCCTTACTTTATCGAAGCAAAGCTTTAATAAAGACGGGTAGTTTTCTAATCTCAAAATTTTACTGGATGAATGTAGCTTTTTTAACTACAGAGTGTTTTCCTTATGTGAAAACAGGGGGACTTGCTGACGTTTCAGGTTCGCTGCCAAAAGCTTTGCAAAAGCTTGGCTGCGATATGAAGGTTTTTCTTCCTCTTTACGATACAATCAAAACTATTGATAATGGTTTATATGTAAATGAGGAGTTTAAAGATATTCCCGTCCAGGTTGGTGATAACACATTTACATTCAATTTCTGGGAAGGAACTCTTCCAGATTCCGATGTAACAGTTTATTTTATAGACTGCCCGCATTATTTTCATAGGGGAAAACCCTATACCGATGATAAGGATGAAGATGAAAGATTTATTTTCTTTCAAATTGCCTGCCTTGAAACAATGCAGCGGCTTAAATGGTCTCCGGCGATAATCAATTGCAATGACTGGCAGACAGGGCTTATTCCCTCCTATATAAAATTCAATTACAATTGGGATGAGCTTTTTAAAAATACAAGGACAATTCTTTCGATTCATAATATTGGTTATCAGGGAAGATTTGCTCCTTCCACTTTGCAGAAAGCAGGGCTTAACTATGATAATTTTTATCCCGAAGGACCTTATGAGCTTGATAGCGCATTCAGTTTTTTAAAAGCCGGAATCTGGTTTGCTGATTTGCTGACTACAGTAAGCCCTAACTATGCAAAAGAAATTCAAACTGAAGAATACGGCGCAGGACTTGAAGGCGTGCTTCAGATGAGAAGTAAAGACCTTTATGGAATTTTGAACGGAATAGATGTTGATATATGGAATCCCGAAAAAGATATTTACATCCCTTATAATTACTCCGCAGATAAAGTTGATGCAAAGTATAAAATAAAAAAGCATCTCATAAAAGAAGCGGGCTTTAAGTATGATGAGAATATTCCTGTAATAGGTTTGATTACAAGATTAACAGGGCAAAAGGGATTGGATTTAATTATGCCGGTATTTCATGAACTAATGCAGCTTCCTATTTATATGATGGTGCTTGGCAGCGGTGAAAAAAAATATGAGGAGTTTATTGAAAGAGCTGCAGATGCTTATACTGATAAATTTATTGAATACGTCGGTTATAATAATGAGCTTTCACATTTAATTACAGCGGCAGCAGATATGTTTCTAATGCCTTCGCTATATGAGCCTTGCGGACTGAATCAGATGTACAGCTTGCGATACGGTACCGTTCCGATTGTAAGAAAGACAGGCGGGCTTGCAGATACTGTGCATGATTATCACGAGCATAACAATGAAGGCAACGGATTTTCTTTTGAAGATGCGCAGCCGTATGTATTATTGGAAACAGTCAAGCGCGCTTTGCACGTTTATCAGGATAAGAAGGAATGGAAAAAAATTATGCTCCGCGGAATGAAAGCAGATTTCTCATGGGATAAATCCGCGAAAGAGTATTATGATATCTACGAGAATTTAGTGAAGTAAATATATTACTTAAAGTGATGAAGTGTCAATTGACCATGAAATCATTTCTTGCATTTTTAATTCTCCACCAACTAAGTTTAAAATCATATCGAAGGTCATGGGAAGATATATCCTGTCATATAAGCCTTCATCTTCTTTTTCTTGGGAATAGAATAAGTAAATCCCAAGGGAAGTTGACCCAGTAACTTTAATTTCATTATTTTCGATAATTAGTGATTCCAATTCTATATCTGCAACTTCATCAATAGTGTAATGGTGGCACAATGAACTTATAGCAGAAATGTCTTCTATATCAATTAAAAATACATCAAGCACGTTCTCTAATCCATATACTTCAAGTAACTTTTCTTTTGGGGGTTTAGCAATTATAACTTTAAATTTACAATTTTTTATCTTTTTTACTTCTTCACTAAGCTTATAAAATTTTTCCTTTTGTAGATCATTCATCTTAGTTGTGTTTACTTCAAATACAATCATCTCGTCTATATTTTGAACAACAATGTCAGCTGTATAATTACCAAATTTCATATCTGTTGAAACCATATAGCCTTTTTTTGTATAAGTTTCTTTAAGCTGTTCGATTGCTATTTCGTGTAAGTATTTTTGAATTAAATCTTTTCTAATTTCCATTGCTTACCTCAAGACAAAATTTATAAAAATCTTTTTTTAACAAACCAAACTCTACATAAACAACATGCAAATTATCTCTATCCTCACTTGCAATCGCATTTATTAAATCAAAACTTACTTCTTTAGGAATATTGGTTATATCTAATTCTTGAAAACTATCATCTTTAATTGCGAAACATCCAGCAATCCTCATTTTAATAATTCTATCATCTTTGTAAGTATAACCAGTTAAGCAATCCCATATTGGTTTACTTATATTGTCAGCATCTGTACCTGTTTTCCTTTTATGGAAATAATATATTATCCCGTATAACTCTTCAGTTTGCCGTATTAATTCGGGATTATACTTTGTATAAGAGGTTCTAATTAAATCTATGTAATTTATTCCTTCTTGAGATGTTTTTTTCCAACCATTATATGATAATGGTTGTGAAATGAAAGTAAAACAATTCATATAAACTAAATTTTATTTATAGATTAAGAAATTAATAGATTAATTCTAAATTTGAACCCCCATTCCTTTACTAGGAATAATCACATTCTTAATATTCAATTCACCTAAACCTTGTTTCAATGCTTCCTGCTGGTCAAGCTCTCCGTGGACTAAATAAACCTGTTGCAGTTCGTTCCTGTCAAATTTGTTAAAGTAATCCAATAACTCCCTTCTATCTGCGTGAGCGGAGAAAGAATTAAGCACAATAATTTTTGCATTCGCTTTGTACGGCTCGCCGAAGATATTTACTTCAGTTCCCGGAGCATCTTTTGCTTCAACTAATCTTCTGCCCAGAGTATGTTCTGCCATAAATCCCACAATAAGAACCGTCGCTTTTTCATCTTCAATATTATTTGCAAGGTGATGTAGCACTCTGCCTGACTCCGCCATACCAGATGCCGAAATAATCATAGCGCATTCTTTCATGGAGTTCAATTTTTTTGAATCCTCAACTTTTGTAATATACTTTATCATAGGAAGCTCAAAAATATTTGTACCGTTCGAAATTAATTCAGCCGTTTCAGAATCGTAGCATTCGGGATGAAGCTTAAAAATATTTGTAGCGGAAGATGAAAGCGGGCTATCTATATATACAGGAAATGATGGAATTTCTTTTCTGCTCCAAAGTTGTGAAAGAGCATAAATAAGCTCCTGCGTTCTACCGACACTGAAAGCGGGAACAATAATTTTTCCCCCGCGGGAAATAGCCTCGGTAATTACGCGCGCAAGCTGCGATTCCATTTCCGTCGGGTTATCGTGAAACTTTCCTCCATAGGTGGATTCTGAAATGAGGAAGTTCACATTTCCCATAAACTCAGGGTCGCGAAGAATGGGAAGGTGCGGTCTGCCTAAATCTCCCGTAAAAGCAAATTTATATTCTTTGCCTTTCTCTTTTATTGTAAGAATAACTTCGGCAGAACCGAGAATATGCCCTGCGTCTATAAATCTAACCTGCATTGCATCGCCTAAACCGTCAATATAAAAATCCTGATGATAACCGGTGGTCTTGAATTTTGAAAGTGTGTTAATAACATCTTTCTCGTCATAAAGCGGTTTAAACGGATAGAGGTTTTTTTGCTTTCTTTTTTTGTTTGCAAACTCCGTATCTTTTACCTGAATGTGGGCGGAGTCCTGCAGCATTATAGCGCACAAGTCGCGCGTTGCCGGAGTAGAATAAATGCTTCCGCTGAATCCTTGCTTTACAAGCTGAGGCAGGTTTCCTGAGTGGTCAATATGTGCGTGCGAAAGAACAACGGCGTGCACGTCCTGCGGGTCGAATAAAAAATTTTTATTTACCTCATAGGCTTCTTCCCGTCTTCCTTGATAGAGTCCGCAATCGAGAAGGATTTTCTTTCCGTTGATTTGAAGCAGGTGCTGCGAGCCGGTAACGGTGCGGGCTGCTCCGCAAAATTTTATTTTCATAGTTTTGGAATTTTACCACAAAAGCACGAATGACACAAAACTTCACTAAATTTTTATATATTCTATTTTTTCTTTTGTGTGTTTTAGAGCTTTTTGTGCTATAGTGGTAAAAAATTTTTAGTTATTAAATTTATGCTTCGTTACAAATATATTTCCTTTTATAAAAAATCTGTGTTCGATTTCTTTGCTTACAGATAAACCTATTCGTTTTGAAATTCCGATTTCAAAATCACCCGGATTTTCATCATAAGCAATAAATAAATCTTCCCCGTCAGTTCTTGCGCCATAGAATGTCTTGTCTATATTCAACGCCATGCACAGTTTTCCGGGTCCGTTAGTTAAATCATGTTCGTTCTTAATATTCCTTCTATTTTTAATCATTTCCCCAATTCCTGAAACAGGCTCAACTGCTCTCACAAGTACTGCTTCACCATGTCCTTTTACATTGGTAACTACGTTCACGCAGAAATAATTTCCATAGATAAAATAAACATAAAATTGTCCGCCTGCATCGTACATTGCTTTGTTGCGTTCTGTGATTCTTCCGAACGAATGCGAAGCAGGGTCGTCGTTAAGGTATGCTTCGGTTTCAACAATTCTCGTTACTAAAAAATTATTATTTATTCTGCGAACAAGCAGTTTTCCCAGAAGAAACGGAGCAACATCGAGCGCGCTTCGTTGGAAATATTTTATAGGGATTTTTTTAAACTTCATTTATTATTTAACATCAAGCATTTCAACATCAAAAATTAGTGTTGCATTCGGGGGAATTACTCCCCCGCGCCGTCAGTTCCATAAGCAAGCTGTGGCGGAATTGTGATTTTTCTTCTTCCACCGGGCTTCATTCCGGTAACTCCCTCTTCCAGTCCGGCTACTACTTCTCCATTGCCGATTGTGAATTTGAGCGGGCGCTCTTTAAGCGAGCTGTCAAAAACTTTTCCGTCTTGCAGTGTCCCGATATATTTAAGGGAAACAGAGCTTCCTTTAGCTGCGGGTTTTCCTTCACCCTCTTTTACATCAGTGTACTTTAGTCCTGAAGATGTTGTTAGTTCAGTGTTTTCTTTTTTACAGCCCTGAATTGTGACGAATGTGATGAGTAGTGATATTAACAAATTTGTTTTATTCAAGTTACAATTATGTTTTCGTAAAAATCGGAAAAATATTAGAAGCAAAATAGGCTTTCTTAAAAGGATATTTTTGAAAAAGAGTGTGTCTTTATTGTTGACACATTAGCAAAATTTTGTTAGTTTTATATAAATAATTTCAATATATTGTGTAAATTAAAAACATTGTAATGGACGATATTTCAAATAAGAAAGGAACTGTAAAAGTTTATAGAGAGGATAAAGGGTTTGGATTTATCAGAGGGGATGATGGAGATGACAGGTATTTTAACATTAAAAATGTAAAAAATAAAATTGTTTTAAAAAGAAAGGACAGAGTAACATTTTTAGATTTACCTAGTGCTAATATGAAAAAGGAAGCAGTTAACGTATGTATATTAAAAGATGAATTTGGAGTTGATAATACAAAGCTATTAGAGAGAATTAAAAATGAATGGAAACTTGAAGCACAACTTGAAAATGAAATTTATTTTTACAATGTAGAAGAGATATATGAAATAATTCATAATAATAAGTGTTTTGTAATTGGAAGAAAAGGGGCCGGAAAAACTGCCATTGCAAAACACTTATTAAATATGAATCGATTTGATACTTACACTGAAAATATAGATTTTAAAAATTTCCCTTTTAATGACATTTATCAATATTATGATAGTAGTTTTACTTATTTCAATCAATACATTACAATATGGAAATTTATTATATATGGAAGCATATTGAGAATGATGTCTTTAAACGAAAGACTAGATGGAAGACTGTTAAAAAGCCTACGGGAAGCTTTCCCTATAGATTCAATAGATGCATTTGATAGAAAATTTCACAATTTAACTAAAACTAGGTTTAAAATAAAATTTGAACCATTTAGTTTGGATGTCGACAATCAAGACATTAAGGAAGAAGGGTTTGCTAAAACTGTTTCAGAGCAGTGCAGGATTTTTGAAGATATTATTTTTCACCATATAGACAATTCAAAGTATTTTATTATTATGGATGCTTTAGACGATGATTTTAATGCTTATCCCTCACGAGAGCATTATATTTCTCTGTTGACAAGTTTATTTAAAGCGGTTCAGGAGATAAAAGGGAAATTTTTGAACAAAAGATTTCAAATTTTACCTGTAATTTTTTTAAGAGATGATATTTATCATCAGATTAATTATTCCGAAAAAACTAAATGGCAGGATTTATCTGTAAATCTGAGCTGGAGTGAAATTAAAATAAAAAAAATGTTGGCTTATAGGGTGATGAAAAGTATAAATCCTGATTTGAAAGCTTTGGATTTTGACGGCGCATGGAAAAAAGTATTTAAGACAGAGTATTTTAATATTTATAACTCTCAAAAAAATATTTTTGACTATATAACTGAAAAAACTACGAGGAGACCAAGAGATTATGTTCAATACTTAATTACTTGTGCGCAGCTTACTTTGTCTTCCGGCAAAGTTAATATAGACTCAGGAATAATTTTTGAAGCTGGCAAGTATTTTTCAAAGTATTTAAGACAAGATTATGAAATGCAGTTGGCAGCTGTATTGCCAGAGATAAAGATAATTTTTAACGCTATTCAACAAATTGGAAAGCCGATTTTTAAGTTTACTGAGTTTTTTGAAAAAATTGAACAATTTGTTTCTCAGGGTAAACTTGCGGCATCTCATGAGGAAGCATTTCTAACAACTCTTTTTGAGTATAGTATAATAGGAAATCAGAAAAAAAATAATCATATTATATTTAAGCATAGCAGTTACAGTAGTGAACTAGACATCAATGAGAATATTGTCGTCCATGAAGGATTAAGAAGTGCTTTATATTTATGATAATAATATCCATTGAAATTAATATATAGTTTTACTAACTTTAGGAATCCAAGTTTAGATGATTATTTTATGAGTGGGTCACAAACCCACTTTTTTTTTATACAGCTTTTATTTTATGATTAATACTATTATTGAGAATTTTTTCAGAGATTCTGACTTTGAGATAATTGAGATTCTCAAAAAAGGCGACAAGAGCAATAAAATTATTGAAATTTATATAGACAGAGAGCAGAGTTTTTCGATTGACGAAATTGCAGAGGTCAATAGAGGTTTAAACAATGCTTTCGATGAACACTACACGGAAAATGATATTGCAAAGATTTCTGTTTCTTCACCCGGAGCCGATAGACCTTATAAATTCTTTTGGCAGCTTGAAAAGCACAAAGGAAGAACAATGGAGGCAGCGCTTGCTGACGGGACGACTGAAACGGGAAAACTGATTAGCTGTAACTCCGAAGATGAATCTTTCGAGCTTGAGATTCGAGATGCTCATAAAAAAAGCTTAACACAAACTAAAATATTTTCTTTTAAAGATATTTCAGAAATTAAAGCAAAATTACTTTTTAAATAATTAACAAAAATGAGAAGTCTGATAGTTGATGCCTTTTCTCAAATGGCAAAAGAAAAAAATATCGATAGGGATATTCTTGCTTCAGTTATAAAAGATTCTTTCATAAAAATGATGGAAAAGAAATACGGACTGGATGCAAATTTTGAGGTTATTGTAAATATGGAAAAAGGCGATATAGAAATTTTTCTTTATAAAACGGTTGTCGAAGAAATTATTGACCCGGCAAAAGAAATTGATGTGGAATCGGCAAAGGCAAAATCAGGCGAAGATTTTGAAATCGGAGATGATTTCGTTGAGGAAATCCCGATTGAGGATTTCGGCAGAAGAAATGTTATTAACTTAAAGCAAAATCTTAATCAGAAGATAAGAGAAATAGAAAAAGAAATTACTTTCAATTACTATAAAGATTTAGTCGGTGAAATAGTTGTCGGTGAAATTTATCAGTTAAAACCAAAATCAATTTTGTTAATCCACAACGGCAATGAGGTTATTTTTCCGAAGAACGAACAGATTGCAAAAGAGCGTTATAAAAAAGGGGATACGATAAGAGCTATTATCAAAAGTGTTGAGAAAAGACAATCAGGTCCTCCCGTTGTGATTGCATCAAGAGCGGATGAGCAGTTTCTTTACAAACTATTTGAACTTGAAATCCCGGAAATATACGATGGAATAATTGAAGTAAAAGGAATTGCAAGATTTGCCGGCGAGAGAGCAAAAATTGCCGTTACATCAAATGATGACAGAATTGATGCAGTAGGCGCATGTGTAGGCATGAAGGGTATCAGAATCCACTCAATTGTGAGAGAGCTTAATAATGAAAATATTGATGTAATAAATTTTTTTGAAGACCCGGCAACATTTATTTCTAAAGCGCTTGCCCCGGCAAAGCTTCTCGATATTGATATAGATAATGAAAACAAAGTTGCGAAAATTTATGCAGAAGAAGATCAGATAAGACTGATAATAGGTAAAGACGGACAAAATATTAAACTTGCCTCCAAGCTGACCGGATTCCAAATTGATGTTGACCGGTTAAATAACGAAGAGGAAGATTCAGAAGAAGATGATATAGAAGATTCGGAAGAACTCACAAATGAAGATTCGTCTGAAGTAGCAGCAGAGGACGATAAAGTAGAAGAAGTAAACGAATCAGAAGAAAAATAATTCAAACAGAATTTATTAATAATCTTAATTAATGCCCGAAGCAAAAGCAAAAAAAGAAAAAGTTATTTCGTTAGTCAAGAAGATTAACATCTCAAAAGAAGATTTAATCGGATTCCTTGGCACCATCGGTATTGAAGCATCTATTAATACATCGCTGGAGCCGGATGTTGTGGCAAAGGTATATGCGAAATTCAGAAAAGAAGTTGAAAAGGAAGAGCAGAGAGTAAACAAGACTGTTTCTTTTGAAGAAAAATTTCACGTAGGCATTTCCGAGGCGAAGGAAAAAATAGAAAAGGATGAAGAAGATAAGAGGCTGAAAGAGGAAGAGGAGAGAATCAGAAAAAATATTGAGGAAGAGCTGAAAGCCAAAGAAGCCGAAAGGAAAAAGCAGGAGCTGAAGGCGCACCTTGAAAGAGAAAAAGCGCTTGAAGAAGCTAAAGAAAGAAAGAAGCGCGAAAAGGAAGAGAAAAAATCAAAAGCGGTCGCAGCTGAGCAAGGCGTTCAGGAGCAAAAAACTGCGACTGAAAAGGTTGAAGGTGAAAAGCTGGAAAAGCCATCTGAAGAAACGGAAGTCAAGGTTTCATCGTTGTTGAAAGATAAGTTCAAGCTTAATAAGCCTATAACTGAAATTCTTAAAACCGATAAACGTACGCCGGAAAAAAATAAGCCGCAGACTCATGAAAAGAAGCCGTTTGATAAACAGCGCGGACACTCTGAAAAGAAACCCTTTGAAAGAAAGCCGTTTGATAGAAACAAACAGGGATTTGATAAGCCAAGACATGGTGATGACAGAAGAAGGGACGGAAAAGATAATAAATTCCAAAAAGTTTCCATTAGCGATTTAAAAGATAAAAGAAAAACTTTTTCTAAACCTTCTGATACTGCTCCGCCTGCAAAGGGCGACGGCTCTTTAACAAGGAAGGTTTTTACTCCGCGGACAGATGCTTCTAAGCCAAAATTTGAGGACGATAAACGCAGAAGAGATAAAGAAAGAGATAAGAAGAAATTTGAGGCTGAACAGGAAAGAAAAAGAAAAATAAGATTAGAAAAGGGACATCGCGCAAAAGATATAAGCCAGAAGGAAATAGATGAAGCAATCAGGGATACATTTGCCAAAATAGGTGAAGATGGAGGTCCGTCTTCAAGAAGTCTTGCAAGAAAGAGAAAGAAGAAAGAAAGAGAAATTGAAGAAAAGAAAATTCAGGAAAGAGCCGAAGCTTCAAAGAATGTAATCAAGGTAACTGAATTTTTATCAACAGCCGAGCTTGCCAATCTAATGGGAATGGAAGTGAATGAGCTTATTAAAGCAACATTCAAGCTTGGAATGATGGTATCAATTAACCAGCGTCTCGAAAAAGATTTGATAATTCTCCTTGCTGAAGAATTTGGCTTTAAGATAGAATTCCAATCTGAATATGAAGAGGAAGCTCTTGAGGAAGCAGAAGATGCGCCGGAAACACTGAAACACCGTTCACCGGTTGTTACAATCATGGGACACGTTGACCATGGAAAAACGTCTTTGCTTGATTACATCAGAAAAGCAAATGTTGTTGCAGGTGAAGCTGGCGGAATAACGCAGCACATCGGCGCTTACAAAGTTACGCTTGAATCAGGAAAAGAAATTGCATTCCTTGATACTCCGGGGCACGAAGCATTTACTGCTATGAGAGCTAGAGGCGGTCAGGCAGCCGATATGGTTGTGCTCGTTGTCGCTGCTGATGACAGTGTTATGCCGCAAACTGTTGAAGCTATAAATCACGCGCTTGCAGCTAACGTTCCGATTATAATTGCAATAAATAAAGTTGATAAGCCGGAAGCAAACCCTGACAGAATCAAGCAGCAGCTTGCCGATAAAAATATTCTTGTTGAAGAATGGGGCGGTAAATATCAGTCAGTGGAAATTTCCGCAAAGCATGGAAAGAATGTTGACCAGCTTTTAGAAAAAATTCTCCTTGAGGCAGAACTGCTTGACCTGAAGGCAAATCCTGACAGAAATGCACGCGGAGTCGTGCTTGAAGCAAAGCTTGATAAAGGAAAAGGTTCTGTTGCAACTGTTCTCGTTCAAAAAGGCACATTAAAAGTCGGAGATATATTTATTGCCGGAGTTTTCAGCGGTAAAGTAAAAGCGATGTTTGATGAAAGAGAGCACAAGCTTGAGCAGGTTGGTCCATCATCACCCGCGCAGATATTAGGATTTGACGGAGTGCCTCAGGCAGGTGATACATTTATTGTAATGGATTCCGAAAGACATGCAAAGGAAATTTCTATTAAGAGGCAGCAGCTTAAACGCGAACAGGATTTTAGACAGGTTAAGTTTATTACTCTCGACGATATTTCGAAACAAATTCAGGAAGGAAAGCAGGTCGAGCTTAAGATTATTCTCAAGGCTGACTTTGACGGTTCTGCCGAAGCTATTGCAGACTCATTGCAAAAGCTTACAACAGCCGAAGCAAAAGTTACTGTTATTCATAAGGCGATAGGTCAGATTTCCGAATCAGACGTATTGCTTGCAGAAGCATCGAATGCTATTATAATCGGCTTCAATGTCAGACCAAACCTCAATGCAAGAAAATTAGCAGAGAAGAATAATGTTGATATTAGATTATACAACATCATTTATCAGGCAATAGAAGAAGTGAAATCTGCTCTTGAGGGATTGCTTGAGCCGGAGAAATCGGAAGAAGTTACTTGTACTGTTGAAGTCAGAGATGTATTTAAGGTGCCGAAAATCGGAAACATTGCAGGATGCTATGTTCAGGACGGTAAAGTTACAAGAAATACAAAGGTTCGCTTGTTGAGGGAAGGTCTTGTTATTTTTGACGGTAATATTGCGTCATTAAAGAGAATTAAAGATGATGTAAGAGAAGTAGAAGCAGGATACGAGTGCGGTATCGGACTTGAGAACTTCAACGATGTTAAGGTCGGAGATGTTATTGAAGGCTACAGAATTGTTGAAACAAAGCGAAAGCTTACAACAGCATAATATTAGAAAAGTGAGAGGGATTTTATGTCAATACGAACAGAAAAAGTCGCTGAAGAAATAAAACATAAATTGAATACAGCAATGTCCCGGGATTTGCAGGAACTAAATCTCGGGCTTGTAACCATATCAAAAGTTATAGTCTCGCCCGATTTAAAAATAGCCAAAGTATATTTAAGCTTTTTGGGTAACAGAGAGCCTATAGAAACCTGCCTGAAAAAAATTTCAGACAGGAAAGGGCATATAAGATTTCTGCTTGGCAAGCAAATTACTTTCAGATATACGCCCGATTTGCTTTTTTTTCATGACGATACAATTGAGTATGCGGATAAAATCGAAAAGCTTTTGAAGGAAATAAAGGACAAGGATACCCGCCCGGAATAAATTCCCATTTTAAATTCTCTAATGATTCATCAAGATAGCATTTTTCTCGCAGACAAACCTCTGGATAAGACCAGTTTTGATATTGTTGCTTTATTCAAACGGGAATTTCAGTTAAAGAAAATCGGACATTCGGGAACACTCGACCCTAAGGCAACGGGGCTTTTGATTTTGTGCTCGGGGAAAAAAACTAAGCTGATAAATGAGTTCATTGATTACGATAAGGAGTATAACGGCATAATAAGAATTGGGGCAACAACCCCCACTTTTGATACCGAGTCTGAAGAAGAAAATTTAACGGAAACAGAAAGCGTTACGGATGAAATGATAGAAAAGATAAAGGAAAAATTCACTGGGGATATTGAGCAAATTCCGCCGATGCACTCCGCCGTAAAGCATAAAGGAAAACCGCTGTATAAAATGGCGCGTAAGGGTGAGACAATTGAAAGAAAGCCAAGGCAGATTACTATAAGCGAGTTATATCTAAAGAGAATATCCGATACTGAAATATTTTTCAATGTAAGCTGTTCAAAGGGAACATACATAAGAACTCTTGCCAATGATATAGGCGCTGAACTCGGTGTTGGGGGCTACCTAAAGACGCTGCAAAGGACAAGAATAGGGAAATATAAGCTGGAAGAATTTGCCGATGAAACAAAAGGCGTAAAATATAAAATTTTAAAAGATTAGTACCGAAATTTTACATAAAATTTATCAGTAAAATTTTGTAATTTTGTAGTTCGTTTAGAGAGATGGCTGAGTGGTTGAAAGCGGCGGTCTTGAAAACCGTTGATGCCTCTGGTATCCGGGGGTTCGAATCCCTCTCTCTCTGCTTCCAAACCCGTTTGAACAAAACGGGTTTTTTTATGCCCTTAAATTGCTGAAAAAACCTATACCAAAACTTACGCCCCCTCGTAAGTTTTGCGATAAATTATTGTTAAAACAAGTTTAAGAGTTGGTGCGAAACACTGAATAATTTGTAAAAACAAAAATTTAAGTGCTTCTTGCTCTTTTAATCTCCACTAAAAATACAATTCTACCTCAAATCTTGGGCATTCCTTTTTTGTTCGCTTTAATGTCCAATTCTGATTTATGTTTGTTTCTAAAGCACCTTTTTGAAGAACAAACGTTACGAAGCACCTGATAAATCGGGATAAATTCCGCTAGTAACGAGTTCGGCTTCAAATTAGGACTCCATGCGTATTCTTTGCTATTAAATTTCGAGTTGATACCACCATAATAGTTTCCTATTTTATTAAGTGAATATCGCCGGAAAAATCCCTCCCGAAATAAATAACTCTCTCAATTTATTTTTTTCAAATATTGTTAAGTTATTCCCTGAAGTTTTTTTAAACGCATACATTACAGGTTCGCTTGTCAGCGGCGATTTTTACCCCAACAAAAGCGATATTGATTTAATTATTATTGCTAAGGAAAACTTTGATAAAAAGCAGCTCTCTCAGCTTGCCTCTTTTCACAAACAATTTGCCCGGAAATTTGGAAGACCTTACATTAACGGTTTTTATTTTACTCCCGAAAATTTAAAACGCACCTTCAGAACAGCGCCGGCTTATTTTGACGGGAAATCTTTTGTTGAAAGTTTCCCTCTTAATCTTTTGGAAACAAATCTGTTTGAATTAAAGCATAATTCAATTCCACTTTTTGAAAATGAAAAAATTGATTTTGAAATCAGCTTCGAAGATGTTCATAAAAATAATTTTGAAAATATAAATTCATACTGGAAAAACTGGCTTCACTCACATGAAAAAAATTTCTTGAAGTCATCAACCCTGATGTGTATTCCGCGGTTAACCGAATGGGGGATTTTAGGCGCTGGAAGAATGCTGTGTACTTTGAATGAAAACAGAATTGTTTCAAAGCGGTATGCCGGTGAGTATATACTGAAAATTCTACCGGAAAGGTTCAGTGAAATAATTTCGGAAGCAATCATAATTCGAAAAAACAACAGGACTGAATTTAAACTGTCTCTAAAAAGGAAAAAAGAAACTATAAGATGCGTGAAATTTTTGATAGAGGAGTATTCAAAGATATACGCCAAAAAATACGGAGGCGCTAACTAAGAAAATTTTCTGTAAATCCGTAGCCGTGCCCGTCTTTTGATTTTCCCTGCGCCTCGAACGACCACAACATGTATCCGCTTACGCCTGCTTTACTGTATCTTTTTCTATCGTATTCAATTAAGTCTTTTCTGAATTTTCCGCTGCCCGCTTTATACCCGATTTCTCCTATGTAAACCGGCTTACCGAGCTTTTTTGCCGATGCAATATTTTTTCTTATGTAGTATCTCCAAAGCCATCTCACACTTACGGGATTTGAAAAAATTTTTCCGAAAGTTTTTATGCAAAACCTATCCCACAAATTTCTGATAGCTGTAACAGGTGAATTTAATGCTTTGAAAAATTTTGCCTGCTTTTCTTTTCCCGAAAAATAATAATGAATTTCAATTCTATCCATTAGTGTTGCATCGTAACTGTAATCATGAATCGAAATTGCGTCAAGCTCATCAATCGAATAAAGCTTTTCAAACAGGGAAGAATTAAATCTTGAAAAATGACTTCCGAATTTATCTCCTATGCCTCCGATTGTCCCGAGCGAAATTGCATGCCTGCAATTTACTACTTTTATTTTCTTTGCCGTATCTTTTACAAAGTTATAAATATATTCAAATTTTTCTGAAGCCGGTTCATTGATTAATTCCCACAATAAAATTTCTTCATAGTTTTTAAATTTTCCTGTGAGATTCAGAACAAACGGAAGGTATTCCTTTTTGTAATTTTCTTTATACCACTCAGAATCAATTATAAAACTTTGATTGTATCCCCACCTGTCGGCAAGTACGGGAATCAGTTTCAGATTATATTTTTTAGCCGAGCTTATAATAAATTGAAGCTTTGTATCACTCACTCCGTAAAAGCACCAGAATCTTACAGTTTCAAATCCTGCCTTCGCGGCATCGCGCAGCATCAGCTCCGATGTTTCATCATCAACAAATGCCAGCTCGTACATATTGCATCCAAAAAAATTTTGCATAGTGTATTTTCTATTTTACCTTAGATAGTACAAAATGTTGCATAGTGTCTTTATCTTGGAGATAAGCTTGCTATTGTGTTCAATGTGTTTATAGAGACGCAATGTAACTTTATTTCGGTTACGACTCTCCTACGTTGTAACCAATCGAAATTTCAGCAAGAATCTTGCCGCCGTGTGCAATGTATTTATAGAGACGCAATGTATTGCGTCTCTACGTAATACCAGAGCATTGCACTGGGAAAACTATTTATTCTGCATATAACGCTGCTGCGTTGCAGCCAATCGAAATTTCAGCAAGAATCTTGCCGCCGTGTGTAATGTATTTATAGAGACGCAATGTATTGCGTCTCTACCTAGTGCCGGAGCATTGCAGTGGGAAAACTATTTATTCTGCATATAACGCTGCTGCGTTGCAGCCAATCGAAATTTCAGCAAGAATCTTGTCAACGTGCGCAATGTATTTATAGAGACGCAATGTATTGCGTCTCTACGTAATACCGGAGCATTGCAGCGGGAAAACTATTTATTCTGGTTACGACGCTCCTGCGTTGTAACTAATCGAATTTCAGCAAGAATCTTGCCGCCGTGTGCAATGTATTTATAGAGACGCAATGTATTGCGTCTCTACTTAGTGCCGAGTATTGCAGCGAGAAAAACCTTCTTATTCCGATTACAACGCTCCTGCGTTGTAACCAATCGAAATATCAGCAAGAATCTTACCAACGTGCGCAATGTATTTATAGAGACGCAATGTATTGCGTTTCTACGTAGTGCCGGAGCATTGCAGCGGGGAATAAGTCTTGCGCTTCTTTATTCAGAGTTCTTCCACACCGAAGGATAAACTAAATGATTTTAAAATACATATAATATTTTTTATTTATGATTTAATTTATTTCTTCATTCAAATATATGTACATTCCAAATCATACACTTGAAACCGACAGAAATAAAATTTTAAATTTTATTAAACGCTTTAATTTCGGAACGATTGTTACTGCAAAAGATAATTTTCCCTCAGCAAGTCATCTGCCTTTTTTGATTGAAGAAAGGGGCGAGAAAATTTTTCTTATCTCTCATTTTGCGAAAGCAAACAAGCAGTGGCAGGATATTGCCGAAAACGTTCTTGTAATTTTCAGCGAGCCGCATGCTTACATTACACCGAAGTTTTACGAAAAACTGCAAAACGTTCCCACATGGAATTACATTTCCGTTCACTGTTACGGAAAAGGAAAAATTTTACACAACTTCGATGATGCGCTAAATGTATTGGAAAAGAGTATAGATTTTTTTGATGCTTCTTATAAAAATCAGTGGGAAAGTCTTGATAAAAAATACCGCGACGGATTAATCGGTGGGATAACGGCTTTTGAAATTGAGGTAAGCGAAATTCAGGCGAAGAAAAAACTCAGCCAGAATAAAACTGAAAACGAAAGAAACAATATTATTAACGCTTTTGAAAAAAGTGAAGACATGAACGAAAAATTAATCGCCGAATATATGAAGAAGGAGAGAGAAGGAAATGAGTAAGACACGGGTAAAAATATGCTGCATAAAAAATATCGAAGAGGCGAAATCTGCGATTAACTTCGGCGCATCTGCAATAGGATTAGTGGGGAGGATGCCAAGCGGACCGGGTCCTATAACGGATGAAGAAATAAAAATAATTACATCATACACGCCGCCGCCGATTGCGACTTTTCTACTAACAAGTGAAACGAAAGTAGATGAAATTGTTAATCATCATAGGAGAGTTAATACAAATACGATTCAGCTTGTAGATGGGCTCGAAAATGAAAGTTATAAAGAACTGAAGGAAAAACTTCCCGGAGTAAAAATCGTTCAGGTGATTCATGTGATTGATGAAAGCTCTGTAGAGGAAGCTGAAAGAATTTTTGCTATGGCTGACGGCTTGCTTTTGGATAGCGGAAATCCCAACAAAGCTGTTAAAGAGCTTGGCGGAACGGGAAGAGTTCACGACTGGAAACTAAGCAGAAAAATTGTTGAGCGCTCGCACGTGCCTGTATTTCTCGCAGGAGGATTAAATTCTTCTAACATAAGAAAGGCGATAGAAGAAGTGCAGCCCTTTGCAGTAGATTTATGCAGCGGAGTGAGGACTAACGGCAATCTCGATTTAAAAAAGCTGGAAGAGTTTTTTAGATTTGTTGAGTATTGAGTTTTCCCTCGTTTCTACGCTTCTGCGTGGGAATGGATGTGGTTACTACGCTAGAGCGTAGTAACCGGTAAAAGAGTTCTTTCCCTCGTTCCTATGCTCCTGCGTAGGAACAGATGTGAAAATTCTATGTAATCTGTGGTTAGGTTTTGTAATAACATTTTCGATTCTGATACGTTAACAGAAATATATTCCAATAAAAAATAACATGAAAATAAAATTTTATTTAGTTGATTCATTTACAGATGAGGCATTCAAAGGCAATCCGGCGGGAGTCTGTATCCTTCACGAAAAAATAAGCGAAGAGCTTATGCAGAATATCGCAATGGAAGTAAATGCTGCGGAGACGGCTTTTGTAGAAAAAACAGGGGAAGGAAAGTACTCCATCAGATATTTTTCTCCTATGGTAGAGATTGCTTTCTGCGGACATGCAACAGTTGCATCTGCTAAAGTTCTTTTTGAAAAATTTAATTGTGAAGAAACGGAGTTTGAAACATATTCAGGACTGAAACTATCTGCTTATAAGCACGGAGAAAAAATAAAAGTTATTTTTCCGTTGTTCGGTACTGTGCCTTATTCATCTCAAGGCTTACTAGATGCTCTGAATATTTCTTCCTGTGAAGATTTAAGATATTGCGATGAAAAACTTGGTGTGATTTTAAGAGTGAAGGATAAAGAAACTTTGCTTTCTATAAAGCCGGATTTTGAAAAATTGAAATCCGCAGCAAGTGAATACAGGGGAGTGAGTGTTACTGCAAAATCAGATGACGCTGAGTACGATTTTTATTCCCGCTACTTTGCGCCTGCTGTGGGAATAAACGAAGACCCTGTTACTGGTTCGGCGCACTCTATGCTTGCAAGATACTGGGGAGATATTCTCGGCAAAAAAGAAATGAAGGCATATCAGCTTTCAAAAAGAGGCGGCTACCTTAATCTGAAAATCACGGGAGAGAATTCTATTGAGGTGATTTGCAATGCGAAGATTACAATTGAAGGAGAGCTTAGTTTTCAATAATAATAACCTGCCAGAAGCCCGGCGCTTTTACATCTAAATAATACTTTCCAGAATTTTTTATCTCGGTGATTTTTTCACCGGGATAATCTTCAAACCAATTATTCACGGCAAGCTCGCATCGCTTGCCGGAGTTATCCGTGAGGTCTAAATCCATTTCAGTTCCTTCATAGGAAATACAAAATTTTTTATCGCCTTTTTCCAAATCAACCTCGACGGTTTTGTCTTTCACTCCATAGAGGTTTGTTTTTTTTGGCTCTGCCGGTTTTAATGAGGGCTTGTATTGAAAAAATATCAGACAAAAAAGAGAGGAACATAGAAGGAAAATTATAAATCTGATATTATATTTTCTTGTAAGCATATTTAAAGTTAAGAAAATTCTTTTAAAAGAAACACAAATTTTTTCTTCATTAAACCAAATTGAGCCGGAGATGTCTTATGAATAGTTAAAAGAAATATGAACTCAAATAATAGAAGAAAGATACAGCATTTATTTTTACGGGCAGGATTTGGAATAAGCATCTCGGACTTAAATAATATTGAAAATAAATCCCTCAATGATATTGTAAGCGGAATTTTTTCGGCATCAAAAAATTACAATGATTTAAAGATAGATTTCGGCGAATACTCCGGCAGCTATAAGCTGAAGAAAGAGGCGAGGGAAAAACTTACCAAAGAAGAAAAGCAAAAAATTCAGAAGAGTTTTCGTGATGACATAGTAAAGCTGAATGTAAAATGGATAAACAAGCTCGCTAACGAGAACGCGCAGCTAAGGGAAAAGATGACATTATTCTGGCACGGGCATTTCGCATGCAAAAGTCCCGTGCCTGCTTTTAATATGAATCAAAATAATACCCTGCGAAAATATGCGCTGGGTAAATTCAGCGATTTGCTTATGGCAGTTTCAAAAGACCCGGCAATGCTTCAGTTCCTTAACAATCAGCAGAACAGAAAAAAAAGCCCCAATGAAAATTTTGCAAGGGAATTGATGGAGCTTTTTACGCTGGGCAGAGGGAATTATACGGAGGATGATATAAAAAATTCCGCGCGCGCATTCACGGGGTGGGGATTCGATGAAACTGGCGAATTTGTTTTCCGCGAGAGGCAGCACGATGACGGCGAGAAAATTTTCTTCGGGAAGAAGGGGAATTTCACCGGTGAAGATATTATAAAAATGATTCTTGAAAATAAGAAGACGGCGGAATTTATTACGAATAAAATTTATAAATTTTTTGTAAATGAAACCAACATTGGTAAATCTGTAGCGAAGGAGCTTGCAGATGATTTTTATAATTCAGATTACGATATAGAAAAACTGATGCGGAAGATATTTACATCGGATTGGTTTTACGATGAGAAAAATATAGGAGCGAAAATAAAATCACCTGCTGAGTTGATTTCGGGGATGATGAGGGTTTACAATATTAAATTTGAAAATGATTTACCGATATTATATATAGAGAAATCTTTGGGGCAGATGCTGCTAAATCCGCCGAATGTTGCCGGATGGTCAGGAGGCAAAAGCTGGATTGATACTTCGTCGCTGATGTTTAGAATGAAGCTGCCGGAGGTTTTGTTTAAATCATCGGAGCTTGAGTTCAGTGTGAAAGATATGCCTGATGAAGAGAACGAAGCTATGAAAATGGAAAACGAAAAAATGACAGATAAACCGAATAAGAAAAATAAAGACGGCTCATCCAAAGAAAAGAAATTTTTTAAGCAGATAAGAACGGATATAAATTTAAGCGAGTACCACAAAGCCTTCGGAATGTATGATAAAGAAGAGCTTGCAAATAATCTTTCGGATTTTGTGCTGCAAAAAAATATTGATTCTAAAACCAAAAAACTTGCGATGACTTACTCAGATATTTCATCAAAAGAAAATTATATAGAGAGCATGATAATGAGGCTGATGTCTCTGCCCGAATACCAGCTTTGCTAAAATTAAACCACACAATATGACTAAAGTAACACGAAGAGATTTTTTTAAACTTTCGGCGCTTGCCTCGGCTTCTATGATGATTCCAAATTTCGTCCGCCCGCTGCAGGCGAAAGAAATCACGGAAAAATTTCTTGCAAGCGGAGCGAAGAAGCTCGTCATAGTTCAGCTATCCGGCGGCAATGACGGACTTAACACTGTCATTCCCTATAAAAATGATATATATTACAGCTCGCGAAATTCCATTGCCATAGCCGAGAAAGATGTTTTAAAAATTACTGATGAGCTTGGCTTTAATCCTGCAATGCCGAAATTCAAATCGCTTTATGAAAGCGGATATTTATCTATAATAAATAATGTCGGTTATCCCAATCCCGACCGCTCGCATTTTCGCTCGATGGATATTTGGCAGAGCGCATCTGCATCCGATAAATATGTAACAAGCGGATGGATAGGTCGCTATCTTGATTCGGAATGCCCTGACTGTAAAAATCCATACAACGCAATTGAGGTGAGCGATACATTGAGCCTTGCATTGAAAGGGGATAAGTACAACGGTATAGCTGTGGAAAATCCTGAAAAATTTTTTATGAGCGCATCTGAACAATATTTTACTGATATTGCGAACGCAAATAAAGATAAACACAACGATGAAAACGTAAGCTATTTATACAAAACAATTGTAGAGGCTACAAGCTCTGCTGAATATGTTTACAAGACTTCAAAAATTTACAAATCAAAAACTGAGTATCCTAAGGGACAATTTTCGTCGAACTTAAAAACAATTGCCGAGCTTATTGTTTCGGGTATAGATACACAGGTATTTTATGTTTCGCTTGGCGGATTTGATACGCATATAAATCAAAACGGCAAGCAGGATTCTTTGCTAAAGGAATTATCGGAAGGGCTATTTTCATTTACGGAAGATTTGAAAACCAATGACAAGCTCGGCGATGTTTTTGTCTTAACGTTTTCGGAGTTCGGCAGGCGCGTGAAACAAAATGCCAGCGGCGGCACTGACCACGGTACGGCGAACAATATTTTTGTGATTAACGGCAATCTGAAGAAACCCGGATTTTATAATAGCGCACCGGATTTGACGAGCTTGGATAACGGCGATTTAAAGTATGAGATTGACTTCAGAAATATTTATGCAGAAATTTTAAGCAAGTGGCTGAATGTGAACGATAAGAAAATTCTCGGCGGGAATTTCAATCAACTGAATTTAGTATAATCTGTTTTTCCTCTTCCTGAATACGCGTTAAGGAAGGGGAAGATTACCATTTTTAATTATGAATTATGAGTTATGAGTTATGAATTATGAGTTATGAATTATGATGTGTTGTAATAGTATGTGTGCTTATTTACTTCCAAAATATTTATATAGAGCTTTATCATTTCGGCAAAGCGTTTCTTCTCAACTCTTTTTATAAATTCCTCATTATCCTTCGTATAATTCTTCCCGACTACATTTACTAAAATGTGGCGGGGAGAATTATTTAAAATCCTCTGATTCTGCAATCCTACGTTCAAAGTGAAAGCTAGAAGAAATATTATTATGAATTTTTTATCAGCATTTATGTAAAATAATGAAAATTAAAACACTATTGAAGTAATAATTTATTATGATTATGTTTGAGAAATTATCATTGCGAGATAATATATGTATTTTAATAATTAATATTTTGATTATGAAAGCTAAAGATAACGAAAATTTACCTTTACACAGCCAATTAAAATTGGCATTGTATGAAGATTATCTCAATATATTTTTACCAGTTTTACTTCTCTCTAAAAAATTTAAAAGAATAAATGTCTATGATTTGTGTTGCGGAAAAGGTTTTTACGATAAAAATCAAAAAGATGGAAGTCCTGTACTAGCATTAAAATCTATTATTCATAATTATGAAGAATATGCAGTAAAAAAGAATTTTAATTGTGAAATTAATTTCATTTATAATGATGAAAATAAAGAAGCATATAGTTCAACCAAAGAGCACCTTGAAAAAATAACTGTACCTGTAGGAGTAAAACTCCATGCGTTTAATGAAGATTTCACTAAATTAATTAATGAAAAAATTATTACCGCTTTAAAAGCACACAACGATTCAGTACGAAATTTGTTCTTTATAGATCCATATGGTTATAAAAGTATAACAGAAGAAATATTAAAGGGTTTATTGGAAAATAAAAAATCGGAAATTATTTTGTTTCTTCCAATTTCACATATGCACAGATTTAAAGAAGTTGCAATCGAAGATGATTATGAAAGCCCACAATATATTGCCTTAAGAAATTTTCTTTATGAGTTTGTTCCTGAAAATGATTCTTTTTTTAAAGATAGAGATGTATCAGTTTTAGAGTTTTGTGAAAAAATTAAAGAAGGTTTTTCTTTTTTTGATACATATTTTACAGCTTTCCAACTGATAGAAAGAAATAAGCAAAATTATAATGCTTTATTCTTTATATCCCATGAACATTATGGACTGCAAAAGTTTTTGGAAGTTAAATGGAATATTGATAAGGTTACTGGAATAAAATCAAAATTAGATAATTTACAACTGAGTCTTTTTCAAGAAAAATCAGCAAAAATTTACAAGGATAGAATTATTGAAAATTTAAAAATAAAGCGGACAATGTCTAATATAGAGATGTATTTTTTTGCGCTAAAGATTGGAATTATTCCTAGAATTTGTAATGAAATTTTGAAAGAATTGCTAAATGAAAAGCAGATTGAAGTAATAAAAATCGAAAATAAAGAAACATCTAAATATTTCTATATTAATCCTGACGAGAAAAAAGTTTATATTAACTATCTCCAATTATAAAAAAATCTATTATGTCTTTCTCAACAATTGAATGGACTGAAATGACTTGGAATCCAACAACGGGTTGCAATAAAATTTCTCAAGGTTGTAAATTTTGTTATGCTGAAGTTATGACAAAAAGACTTACAGCAATGGGGATAGAAAAATATAAAAAGGGTTTTAAGATAGCGATACATCCGGAAACTTTAGATATTCCTAGAAAATGGAAAAAACCTCGATTGATTTTTGTGAATTCAATGAGTGATTTATTCCATCCTGGCGTTCCACTTAGCTTTATAAAAAAAGTTTTTAAAACGATGAATGAATGTCCACAACATACATTTCAAGTTTTGACAAAAAGAGCAGATAGATTACATAAATTATCAAATAAATTAACTTGGACAAATAATATTTGGATGGGTGTTTCTGTTGAAGATGAAAAGGTTATTGATAGAATTGACTACTTGAGAGAAACAGGTGCATTTGTAAAATTTCTTTCTTTAGAACCGCTTATTGGACCATTATCAAATCTCGATTTAACAAATATAAACTGGGCGATTGTCGGAGGTGAATCAGGTCCTAAATCAAGACAAATGTTAAAAGAATGGGTCATTGAAATTAAAGATCAATGCGAAGAACAAAATGTAGGTTTCTTCTTTAAACAGTGGGGCGGAAGAAATAAAAAACAAGCAGGAAGAATTCTTGAAGGAAATCTATATAGTGAAAGTCCCAACAATGTGGAGTTCAATTTGTACTATCAAAAACAAGCCTAACCTAACTAGTAAGTTTTTACTTTAAACCACCCCCTACCCCCTCCTTAGTAAGGAGGGGGAAATAAATTTCAATTTAAAATATTCCGGTAATTTTATCTTAAACTGACTTCATTGAATATCTTAGCTTCATTTGGTAACTTGAAAATCTGAAAACAAAATTCTCTCTTATTGATTTTAAGTTTAATTGCCGGATTCGTTACGGGTTTTATAATATCGGTTCCGCCTTTAGGTCCAACCTATTTTGCCATTCTTGCAAGGGGACTTAAAAAAGATGTTAAGGGCGCAGTTACTATAGGGGCAGGCGCGGGATTTATGGATATGTTTTACATCTTAATCGCTTATGGCGGAGTAACTATAATTACAAGTTTTCTTCCGGCAGCAATTGAAAATTTTTTCGTTACGAATCAGAAAGTTTTTAGTGTCGCTCTCACGCTTTTAGGCTGCGCAGTCGTTATAATTTACGGAGTAAAAATTATGAAGACGAAGAGCGTTGATATTGCAGGAGCTATGGAATCAGGCTCATCAAAAGAAATTGAAGAGCGAAGCCGTATGGCTGAAGAGCGTATGCACAAAACGGAGCATGAGCTTAGTAAAATTCTTCACTCGAAAAAAATTGAAGAGGAAAGAAAAGGATTATTCGCAGATTTTCTTGCAGGTGTGCTGCTGTGCCTTTCATCGGTTACGCTGCCTGCGTCATGGTTTGCAATCGTCAGTTATTTGAAAGGTTTCGGGATTATTGATGATTCGTTTATCAGCGGGTTTCTGCTTGCAATTGGTGTGCTTGTCGGAACGACATTCTGGTTTTACCTTCTCGGAAAATTTGTTTCGTCTAATTCTCATAAAATAAAACCCTCTACCTTAAATAAGCTGAATCTTTTCACCGGGATTTTTTTAATCATCCTTGGTGTTTTATTATTGTATAAGGCAATAGATTTTATGTTCTTCCATAAAATCAACATCTAAAAATTTTCTCTGAATAATTTTATTGCAAAAAGAAGTTTGCTCATATTGTCAAACTCCTGTAAAAAATGAGGATGAATTATTCTTCTGCCCTTCGTGCAATTCTCCTTATCACAAAGAGTGCTGGTTTGAAAACGGCGGCTGCGCAGTTTACGGGTGTAACCAAAAATCAGTCAACTCCTATGAGATTAATCTGCGTGATACGCTTGTAAATGCAGAGTATCTTATTAATCAAAATAAATACACTGAAGCATTAGCTCTTGCGAGAAAGTATCTCCGCACGGATGATAACAGCACAGAGCTGAAAGTGCTTTATAACAAAGCTGTAACTCTAATAAACAATAAGCACAAACTTCTTGAGGGAGGGGATAACGCCTATCTTGAAAAAGATTTCAGCTCAGCGGAGGTTTTTTATAAAAACGCTTTGCAGTACTGCGATGAAGATGAGAAGAACATTGTAAACACTAAGCTGGAAATATTAGGGAGAAAAATTCCTGAACAAAAGAGGAGCGCTTTAGTAAGAAAATCGGTTATAACTTTTTTAGTTTTTTTGATTATAGGAGTCTGCGGATTTGCATTCTATTATTTTTACTATCTTGAAGAGGATAGAGAATTTGCCGAAATAGAGAAAAGCGAATCGTATAATGATATTCGTTCGATGGAGCTAAGTATAGAGAGGTATGAAAAATTTGCGAACAGATTTAAAGAGGGTCATTTGAATGAGAAAGCGTTAGATAAAATAAATCTTATCTCATACTCGCTTGCTAACAAGATTTTAGATACAGACTGGCGGAATGCTTTGAAGTATTACAATAAAATTAATCATGTAAAAGATTCCAAGTCTCTGGATGACTTGTATAAAGCGATTTATGAAAATGCAGAGAGCGAGCTGGGCGGGATGATAGTGATTTCGAAGAAAATGAACTCTCTGGGAAAGTTTACCGAAGCAAAAGATGAACTTGAAAATGCCCTAAAGCTAATTGATTATTTCCCAGGAGAGACTTTTATGAAGGAGTTTAATCTTGTGAAAGATAATATCGGAATATTAAACAAGAAAATCTCGCTTCAGATAAAAGTAAAAAATATAGATAAAGAAATTGACGAGACTATTGACAAGCTGAAGTATTCAGGCAGCGCTCTGAATAATAAAAACCAAACCGATATATTCGGTATTATTAACGAGATGATAAAACCCGATGTATATTCCTTAAAAACAATAAATCCTGAGAAGATAGTTGCAGTTAAAATTACCGACGGGAAAAAATACAGGCAGGGAGAATTGGTGAATTTCACATGCACCGATAAGGGGTATATAAACTCTCAGGACGACGGCGACGGGTTTTCGGTGCCGTATTACGAGCAGGCAGCGAAGGAGCCGGGAAGTGATTCTTCATTCCCTTCGGATAAAGAAACTATGCTTCAACGGCTGAAATATTTGAAATCGCAAAAAGAAAAAGCCGATAGTGTGCTTAATTTGAAGCTAAGATTGTAGAAAGCGTGAGATGGGCTGCCGGTAAATTATTGTAATGTAAGAGTTTATAAAGACGGAGCAAGATTTTAAAAATATACTAAACTCCTTAAAGAATTGTATTGATTAATTTTCATATTCTTATTATTTTAAAGTTTTGTCTAAAATTCGCACAAAAAGTTTCGGGTAGGTAGCGAAGCGGTCAAACGCAACAGACTGTAAATCTGTCGACTTAGGTCTTCGGAGGTTCGAATCCTTCCCTACCCACTTCATACAGTTAGGAATTACGAGTTACAAATTAGTTTGTAAAGTTCTTTAAGAAAAATTTTTTTTACGCTGATGTAGCTCAGTTGGTAGAGCACTTCCTTGGTAAGGAAGAGGTCACCGGTTCAATCCCGGTCATCAGCTCTAAGTTACTGTAGGTTTTTACTGCGGGAGTAACTCAGTTGGTAGAGTCACAGCCTTCCAAGCTGTTGGTCGCGGGTTCGAGTCCCGTCTCCCGCTCTAAAGTTACAAGTTTTACAAGTTTTTTAAGTACTACTCCCTCCAAATTCACTCTGAGAGGTTTAGAAAAAATAGATAATAAATAATTTTCATCATGGCAAAAGAAGGTGCAAGAATAAAAATAAAGTTGGTGAGCGCTGAAGGTCCTCATAAAGGCAAATCAGTTTACGTTACAACTAAGAACAGAAATAACACAAAAGACAGACTTGAAAGAAAGAAGTATTGCAGGTGGACTAAGAAGCATATACTTCACAAGGAGACTAAATAATTCTACGGGTGTAGCTCAATTGGTAGAGTAGCGGTCTCCAAAACCGTTGGTTGGGGGTTCGAGTCCCTCCTCCCGTGCCCGTTTCATTTTAAACGAATACAACAATGAAAGAAAAAATTGTAGGTTTTTTCGATGACATGCTAAAGGAAATGAAAAAAGTTTCCTGGCCCAAAAAAACTGAGTTGAGAGGCTCCACAATAATTACTCTTGTTACAATGGTTATTTCGGCTGCTTTTGTCTATGGTATAGATAAACTGATTAGCTGGGTATTAATGTTAATTTTTGGCGGTTCGTCAACAACAACGCCTCCGCAGCAATAATGACAGAAGAAAACTTAAATATAGAAGAACAGAATACGGAAGAAACTATTTCGGCTGAAGAAGTAAAAAGCGCAGTTGAAATCGAAGACGATGCCAATAGTCCTTACAAGTGGTATGCAGTCAGAATTGTTTCAGGTCATGAAAATAAGGTAAAGCTTTATCTTGAAAATGAAATTAAAGCTGAAGGGCTTGAAGAAAGAATAAAGCTCGTTGTTATTCCTTACGAAAAAGTTTACGAAGTAAAAAACGGAAAGAAAAGAGTAAAACTGAAAAATTTTCTTCCCGGATATATTCTAATAAATGCGATTTTAAACGACAGTATCAGAGACTTCATTGCTAAAACCCCTTCCATTATTAATATGGTAGGTGTGAAAAAAGGCAAGAAGCTTGACCCGATTCCTCTCAGCGCAAATGAAGTAAAGAGAATTAAAGCGCTTCTTTCGGAAGAGAACGAAACGGAAAAAATTGACATTAACTTTAATGTCGGCGATGCTGTAAAGGTTACAAGCGGTCCTTTCAATAACTTCAACGGAAATATTCTTGAAATAAATCCTGAGAAGATGAAAGTAAAAGTGATGGTAAGTATTTTCGGAAGAAAGACTCCTATCGAGCTTGAGCTAACGCAAATAGAAAGAGAATAAAAGAGTTTAATTATATAATACTATGGCAAAAAAAATAACAGGATACGTTAAACTTCAGATTCCGGCAGGCGGCGCAACAATGGCTCCTCCCGTAGGGCCCGCTCTCGGTCAAAGAGGTGTGAACGGTATGGAATTCTGCAAACAGTTTAATGCAAGAACTCAGGATAAAAAAGGATTAATCATTCCCGTTGTTATTACTGTTTTTTCGGACAAGTCTTTTACGTTTATTACAAAGACTCCTCCGGCTGCAACATTACTTATTAAGGCAGCAGGAATTGAAAAAGGTTCAGGTGTTCCTAATAAGAATAAAGTGGGCAAAGTTACTTTAAAACAGGTAACGGAAATTGCCACAACAAAAATGCCAGATCTCAATGCTACCACAATTGAGTCGGCTATAAATTTAATCAAAGGTACTGCCCGCAGTATGGGTATTACAGTGGAAGGTTAATTTAAAAAACCGAAAGCAAAATGAAACTTACAAAAAGACAAAAAGAAAATTCAAAGATAGACGTATCCAAAGAATATGGTATCGCCGAAGCTGTTGAATTATTAAAAAAGGCAAAAACTGCAAAGTTTGACGAGTCTGTTGATATTGCGGTTCGCCTCGGAGTTGACCCGAAGCACGCTGACCAGGTTGTCAGAGGTACGGTTTCTCTTCCGAATGGAACGGGAAAAAGCGTGAAGGTGTTAGTTATTGCTAAGAATCCCGATAAACAGGAAGAAGCAAAGGCTGCGGGCGCAGACCATGCAGGTTTTGATGACTATCTAAAGCAAATCGCTGAGGGATGGACAGATATTGATGTAATTATTGCTACACCTGACTCTATGATGGAGCTTGGTAAGATTGCAAAAATTTTAGGACCAAGAGGTTTGATGCCGAATCCGAAAAGCGGTACCGTTACAATGGATGTAGGCACGGCAGTTAAAGAAGTAAAAGCAGGTAAGATTGATTTCAGAGTAGATAAAACAGGTATTGTGCACTCAATAATAGGGAAGATTTCGTTCGATAACGGCAAATTAAAGGAAAACATCGTAACTTTCTTAAATACTATCATCAGATTAAAACCCGCTGCTGCAAAAGGAACTTACATTAAGAGCATTACTCTTTCCAGCACTATGGGTCCCGGAATCAAAATTGACAGGGCTTTGAATGATATGAAAGCTGCGGCTTAATTTTATAGGTTAGAAAATTTCCATTAAAATTAACAATACCAAGAATTTAAACACCCGGTAAATAGCGTTTATTTATCGGGCTGTCTTATTTATATAAAAAAGTTTTACGCACTCGATTAATCTCATTGTGAGGGGATTAGTCAGCCTTTTTAAATGCTTCTACATTTAAAAAAAATCTTAAACAACATTTACTTAAGAGAGAATGAACAGAGATCAAAAAGCTGAGTTACAGGGTGAAATTCTTGAGATGCTGGATAGCTCTTCTGCGATTTATTTAACCGATTTTGCCGGAATAACGGTAGAGCAGGTTAATAATCTCCGCAAAGATTTCAAAAAGTCCGGTATCAGATACAAAGTTGTAAAGAATACACTTGTTAACAGGGCTCTTTCCGATTCGCAAAAGTATTCCTCTCATAAAGAATCAATTTCACCAGCTTTAAAAGGCACTACCGGAATAGTATTTGCCGGAGCCGACCCTGTAGAGCCGGCGAAGATTCTTAAAAAGCATTTTGATAAAATTGAAAAACCGAAGCTCAAACTTGCAGTAATCGAGAATGAGATTTACGGAGATAAATCATTGAATCAAATTGCAGCGCTGCAAAGCAAACCTGAAATTATTGCCTCAATACTTGGCAGCTTAGATGCTCCTGTATCCGGCATAGTAGGTTCTATCAATGCAGTAATGAGAGACTTAGCAAGCGTTATTGAAGAAGCCGCGAAGAAAAAAGCAGCTTAATTTATCCGGCGCTTTCAAGGCGTCGCTAACCAATTTTAAAAATTAAAAATAATAATAAATACAATGTCTAAAGTAGCAGAATTAGTAGAAAAGATTGAAGCTCTTACACTTTTAGAAGCTTCTGAACTTAAAAAAGCATTAGAAGAAAAATTTGGAGTAACCGCTGCAGCACCAATGATGATGGCAGCAGGTCCGGGCGCAGGCGCACCGGCAGCTCCTGCTGAAGAGCAGACTGAATTCACAGTTATGTTAGTAGAAGCAGGCGCACAAAAAATCAACGTAATTAAAGCAGTTAAAAATGCTACCGGTTTAGGTTTAACCGAAGCAAAAGCTTTAGTTGAAGGCGCACCGAAACCAGTAAAAGAAAACATCTCAAAAGCAGATGCTGATAAATTAAAAGCTGAATTAGAAGCAGCAGGCGCTAAAGTAGAAGTAAAATAATTTGGCGTTACTTAGTTTTATCAGTTCATTCATATAAAATTAACACAAATAATCCCGGTAAACATCATGCCGGGATTATTTGCTAAATATATCCGGAGGAAAAACCCAGATGGATTATAAAGATCTTAACCTTAGACCTTTAAATCATAAGAACAACAGATTAACATTTTCAAAAATGGACCTTCAAAGCGATCCGCCGGATCTCTTGAACGTTCAGGTACAGTCATATAAAGATTTTCTTCAGGAAGAAATACCTGTCAGCAGGAGAAAATCCGTCGGTCTGCAAAAAGTTTTTGAGGATAACTTTCCTATTTCAGATTCACGTGAGACTGCATTGCTTGAGTTTATCGAGTACAATATCGAAAAACCGCCTTACAACATGATTGAATGTCAGGAGCAGGGTTTAACCTATGCTGTTCCTGTAAAGGCAAAGCTGCGTCTTTCAACTAAACCGACAGCTTCCGCAAAAGACTATACGTACTTCATTGAGCAGGAAGTTTATCTCGGCAATCTGCCGTATATGACACACAGAGGTTCATTTATTATCAATGGAGCGGAGCGAGTTATTGTCAGCCAGCTTCACAGGTCGCCCGGTGTTGTATTCAGCGAGTCTATTCACGCAAACGGAACAAAATTATATTCTGCAAGGGTAATCCCTTACAAAGGTTCTTGGGTTGAATTCACCACTGATATTAATGACTTATTGTTTGCATACATTGACAGAAAAAAGAAATTCTATTTCTCGACTTTATTAAAAGCCCTCGGACTTAATGAGCATTCAAAGATGCTCGAACTTTTTAACTTAGTAGAATATGCCCATATCACCGATGCAAACTATGCAGATTATATTGGAAGAATAGTTCTTGAAAACGTTGTTGATAAAAACACAGGGGATGACTTAGGCATTCCCGCAAATACAAAGCTTAACGAAGACCACTTAAGCTTAATTGTAAATACCAAACTGAAAAATGTTCCTCTCCTTAAAGCCGACCCGACTGAAGGGGAGAAAATCATTTATAATACTATAATCAGTGATGATGAGGAAAGCGACAGCTTAGTAGAAAGAGTTGTAGATGAAGAAAAACCTGAAGGCGGAAGAAGAAGAAAATCAGATGTTTCACTTTCCGATGAAGCGGAAAGCGCGAAATCATACATCGAAAAATTATTCTTCAACCCGAAGAAATATGATTTAGGAGACGTTGGAAGATACAAAATTAATTACAAGCTCGGATTAAACATAGATGAGCACATTACGATTTTAACGAAAGAAGACATCGTATCAATCATCGAATACATAAGAGATTTAGTTGATAACAGAAAAGAAGTTGATGACATTGACCACCTTGGAAACAGAAGAGTAAGAACAGTTGCTGAGCAGTTGGCATCGCAGTTCTCGCTCGGTCTTTCAAGAATGGCAAGAACAATCAGAGATAAGATGAGCATTCACGACGAAGAAAATTTAACTCCGTCGAAATTAATCAGCTCACGTCCTATTACAAGCGCGCTTGCATCGTTCTTCGGAACTTCGCAGCTTTCTCAGTTCATGGACCAGACAAATCCTTTGTCTGAAATGACACATAAGAGAAGAATCAGTGCTCTTGGACCGGGCGGTCTTTCGAGAGAAAGAGCCGGCTTTGAAGTCCGTGACGTTCACTATACTCACTACGGACGTCTTTGCCCGATTGAAACGCCTGAAGGTCCGAACATCGGTCTTATTTCTTCATTGTGTATTCACTCAAGAGTAAATGAGCTTGGCTTTATAGAAACACCTTACAGAAAAGTTGCAAAAGGAAAAGTACAGGATGAAATAGAATACCTTTCAGCAGAAAAAGAAGACCAGTTTATTATTGCGCAGGCAAACGAAGGTGTGAAAAGTAATGGTGATTTCGTTAATGCAAAAGTAAAATCAAGATTTAAAGGGGACTTCCCGGTATTGAAACCCGAAGAAGTTCAGTATATGGATGTTGCTACAAACCAGATTGTATCTGCAGCAGCGGCATTGATTCCGTTCCTGGAACACGACGATGCTAACAGAGCGCTCATGGGCAGCAATATGCAGCGTCAGGCTGTACCGCTTCTCAGACCTGAAGCTCCGCTTGTCGGAACAGGATTTGAAGAAATTGTGGCAAGAGATTCCAGAACAATGATTACCGCCGAAGCAGACGGAGTTGTTGAATACGTAACAGGCGATAAAATAATAGTAAGATACAATATCAGAGAAGATTCTGAAGAAAACTTACTCAGTTTCGATGATAAGAGAACAGTCGAGCATCAGCTTGTTAAGTTCTTAAGAACAAACCAGGATACTTCGATTAACCAAAGACCTTTAGTAACAGAAGGGCAAAAAGTTAAGAAAGGTGATGTTCTTGCTGACGGCTCATCCACTCAAAACGGAGAGCTTGCTCTTGGAAGAAACGTTCTTGTAGCATTTATGCCTTGGAACGGTTATAACTTTGAGGACGCTATTGTTATCAGTGAGAAAGTTGTATCTGAAGATATTTACACGTCTATTCACATCGAAGAGTTCTCGCTTGAAGTAAGAGATACTAAGAGAGGTGAGGAAGAATTAACAAAAGAAATTCCGAACGTAAGCGAAGAAGCGACAAAAGATTTAGATGAAAACGGAATTGTAAGAATCGGCGCAGAAGTAAAAGAAGGCGATATTTTAATCGGTAAAGTTACTCCGAAAGGTGAAACAGAGCCGACACCTGAAGAAAAACTTTTAAGAGCTATCTTCGGTGATAAAGCAGGTGATGTAAAAGATGCTTCGTTAAAAGCTACTCCGGGATTAAAAGGAATTGTAATTAACAAAAAATTATTCTCAAGAAAGACAAGAGATACCGAAAGCAAACGCGAAGAGAAAAAGAAAATTGATAAATACGAAGCGGACAGAAAGAAAGAAATAAAAGACCTTAATATAAAGTATGCTGATAAGCTCGGAATTCTTCTTGAAGATAAAGAAGCTGCAACAGTAAGAGATAAAAAAGGAAATGTAATATTCAAAGCAGGATTTGTTTTCAAAAGAGATACATTTGTTGACTTAATTGAAAACAAAGGGTTTGATGTAAATAATTTTGATTATGAAAACGAATGGACATCGAACAAAAAAGCTGCTGCTTTGATTCCTGATATTTATAAGAACTATACTTATAAGCACAACGAAATAGAAGAGAGATACAAGAGACTGAAAGTAAAAGTTACGCTTGGTGATGAATTACCTACAGGTGTTGTAAAGCTTGCTAAAGTATATGTTGCTAAGAAGAGAAAACTTTCCGTCGGTGATAAGATGGCAGGAAGACACGGAAACAAAGGTGTCGTTGCTAAAATCGTACCACCGGAAGATATGCCATTCTTGCCTGACGGCACACCGGTTGATATAGTATTAAATCCGCTCGGCGTACCTTCGAGAATGAATCTCGGTCAGCTTTATGAAACAGCTTTAGGATGGGCAGCAAAGAAAATGGGCGTGAAGTTCGCTACTCCGATTTTCGACGGCGCATCAGTAGAACAGATTCAGGAAATTCTAGTTAAGTCAGGTCTTGCATCAAACTCAAGAACAGATTTATACGACGGAAGAACAGGCGAAAAATTTGACCAGCAGGTTACATGCGGACAAATTTATATGCTGAAGCTTTCTCACTTAGTTGATGATAAGATTCACGCAAGGTCTATCGGACCATACTCTCTCATCACACAGCAGCCGCTCGGTGGTAAAGCGCAGTTCGGCGGTCAGAGGTTCGGAGAGATGGAATGCTGGGCGCTTCAGGGATACGGCGCATCGCACGTATTGCAGGAAATGCTCACATACAAATCCGATGACGTTAACGGAAGAAGCAGAGTATATGAAGCTATTATTAAAGGGGAAAATCTGCCTGAGGCAGGTGTGCCGGAATCCTTTAACGTGCTTATGAAAGAGTTACAGGGATTATGCTTAGATATTGTACCGGAGTAATAAATTAAAAATTTCGCAGGTTTAGAAAAATCTGCCTGAATAAAAAATTTAAAAAAAGAGGTTAAATAAAATGGCTTTTAAACCGGACAACAGGAGAAAAAGATTTACCAAAATCTCTATCAATTTATCTTCTACCGATTCGATAATCTCTAAATCATTCGGAGAAGTATTAAAGCCGGAAACAATTAACTACAGAACATTCAAACCCGATAAAGACGGTTTGTTCTGCGAGAAAATTTTCGGTCCTGTAAGAGATTGGGAATGTCACTGCGGTAAATATAAAGGCATTAGATATAAAGGTATAGTCTGCGACAGATGCGGAGTAGAAGTAAATCTTAAGAGCGTAAGAAGAGAAAGAATGGGACACATTACATTGTGCGTTCCTGTTGTTCATATCTGGTTCTTCCGTTCGCTTCCTTCTAAAATCGGTCACGTTCTCGGGCTTTCATCAAAAGACCTTGAAAGAATTATCTACTATGAAAGCTACGTTGTAATTAATCCCGGAAGCACCGGCTTTAAAAAGCAGCAGCTTATCAGTGAAGAAGAGTTGAACGACGCTTTGGACAGAGTTTCCGAAGATGAAATGAATCTGGATGATGATGACCCGAAAAAATTTATTTACGGTCAGGGCGGTGAAGCCATAAAAGAGCTTTTGAGAAGAGTAGCTATATTAGAAGACATTGCAAGATTAAGACAGGAATTGAAAGAAGACCCTTCGGCATTAAAGAAGGCAGAGAATATTAAGAGATTGAGAGTGCTCGAAGCTTTCAGACCTAAAGAAGGCGCAAAGCCGAATAAGCCCGAATGGATGGTGCTTGATGTAATTCCGGTTATTCCGCCGGAGCTAAGACCGCTTGTGCCATTGGAAGGCGGACGCTTTGCAACATCGGACTTAAACGATTTATACAGAAGAGTTATAATCAGAAATAACAGATTAAAAAGACTTCTCGATATTAAAGCTCCCGAAGTTATTTTAAGAAACGAAAAGAGAATGCTTCAGGAAGCTGTTGATGCTCTGCTTGATAACTCAAGAAGAGTAACAGCGGTAAAATCAGAGAATAGAGCGTTAAAATCTCTTTCAGATATTCTCAAAGGAAAACAGGGAAGATTCAGACAAAACCTGCTCGGTAAGAGAGTTGACTATTCAGGTCGTTCGGTTATCGTTGTTGGTCCTGAACTGAAGCTTCATGAGTGCGGTCTTCCTAAAGATATGGCTCTTGAATTATTCAAGCCTTTCGTTATCAGAAGACTTATTGACAGAGACTATGTAAAGACAGTAAAGAGCGCGAAGAAATTAATTGATAAGAGAACACCTGAAGTATGGGATATTCTTGAAAACGTCATTGACGGGCATCCTGTACTGCTAAACAGAGCGCCAACGCTTCACAGGCTTTCTATTCAGGCATTCCAGCCGGTACTTGTAGAAGGCAAAGCTATCAGGCTTCATCCGTTTGTTTGTATAGCGTTCAACGCAGACTTCGACGGCGACCAGATGGCTGTGCACGTTCCGCTTTCAGCGGAAGCTCAGTTGGAAGCATCTATCTTAATGCTTTCGTCGCACAATATTCTTTCGCCGCAGCATGGTAATCCTACATGTATTCCTAATCAGGAATTAATTTTAGGCGCTTACTACTTAACAAAGGAATTAACAAATGACGTAGGACACGGAAAAATATTCTCTTCACCTGAAGAAGTTATTATGGCTTACGAAGCTAAGAAGTTAGGGCTTCATGCGCAGATAAAGGTAAGAATAAACGGAAAGATTATCGAAACCACAACAGGAAGAGTAATCTTTAACCAAATCGTTCCTAAAGGAATGCCTTACATCAATGATTTGCTCAAAAAGAAAAAAATCATTGAAATCATCGGCAACATTTATAAAACCGTCGGTAATCTTGAAACTGCAAAGTTCCTCGATAACCTGAAGGAAATCGGATTTAAGTTTGCTACAATGGGCGGCTTATCCGTAAACATTGATGACATCGAAGTTCCGGCTAATAAGACAAAGATTATCGAAGATGCTTACAAGAGAGTAGATACGATTGAAAAATCGAAACAAAGAGGTATCATTTCAGAGAACGAAAGATATAATAAGGTAATTGATATTTGGACTCACGTCCGCGACCACATCAGAAACGAGCTTATGTTCAATCTGAAACGCTCGAAGAGCGGATTCAATTCATTACACATGATGATTGATTCCGGCGCGAGAGGTTCTGTTGAGCAGGTTTCACAGCTTGCAGGTATGAGAGGTCTTATGCAGAAGCCGCAAAAATCCTTAACAGGACAAGCGGGTGAAATTATCGAAAACCCGATTATCGCTAACTTCAAAGAGGGTCTTTCAATTCTTGAATACTTTATCTCCACTCACGGAGCAAGAAAAGGTCTTGCAGATACAGCTTTGAAAACTGCTGATGCAGGATACTTAACAAGAAGGCTTGTTGACGTTGCGCAGGATGTTATTATTAATGAAATTGACTGCGGAACACAAAGAGGTGTTTATACCGAAGCCCTTAAAGACGGCGAAGAAATTAAAGAGCCGTTGAAAGAAAGAATATTAGGAAGAGTTGTTGCGCACGATGTAATAAATCCGATTAACAATGAAATACTTGTAAAAGCGGGTGATGAAATCACTGAAGAAGTTGCAGATGCAATTGAAGAATCTCCTATTACAGGGGTTGAAATCCGTTCAGTGCTTACATGCGAATCTAAGAGAGGCGTATGCGTAAAATGTTACGGAAGAAACCTTGCTACAGGTAAGATGGTAGAGGTTGGCGAAGCAGTAGGTATTATCGCTGCGCAGTCAATCGGTGAGCCGGGAACGCAGCTTACACTCAGAACGTTCCACATCGGTGGTACTGCTTCTAAAATTATTACACAGTCGCAAACTCCGACTAAGTTCGACGGTAAAGTTAAGTTTGAAAACTTAAAGCTCGTTGAATACAAGGGCGTTGCGGGAGTTTCACTTGTATCTTTAAGCAGAAACGGTTTCATCGTTGTATTGGATGACCATAATAATCAGCTTGCAAGATACTCAGTTCCTTACGGCGCAGTATTGATGGTAAGAAATAAAGAAGAAGTTAAGAAGAATACCATCCTTTATGAAAGCGATCCGTATAACACGGTTATCGTTGCAGAAGATGACGGTATTATTTCATACGCTGACCTTGAAGAAGGAAAGCAATATGAGCAGGTGCGTGATGACCAGACAGGACACTATCAAAAAATAGTTATCGAGTCAAGAGATAAAACAAAATCTCCGACACTTCAAATTAAGAATCCGAAGAATGAAAAGCTTCTTTCAACATATTTGATTCCTGTAAAAGCTAACTTGCTTGTCAATGACGGCGAGGAAGTAAAAGCGGGAACGATTATCGTTAAGATTCCTAAAGAATCAGGTAAAACAAGGGATATTACAGGCGGTCTGCCGAGAGTAACTGAGTTATTTGAAGCAAGAAGCCCCAATGACCCTGCAAAGATTGCCGAGATTGACGGTAAAGTTGAAATCGGAAAAATCTCAAGAGGAAGCAGAGAGCTGAAAATTATTTCTCTCGATGGCTCTGAACAAAGAGATTATAAAATTCCAATCGGTAAGCACATTCTTGTAAGACACGGCGATATTGTAAAAGCCGGCGAGCAGCTTACAGGCGGAGCTTACGACCCGATTGACATTCTAAAGATTAAGGGTGTATCTGAAGTTCAGGAATATCTTGTAAACGAAATTCAGGAAGTTTATAGAATTCAGGGTGTAAAAATTAACGATAAGCATATCGAAGTAATAGTTCGCCAGATGCTTCAGAAAGTTAAAGTTACAGACCCGGGTGATACAAGAATTCTCGAAGGTGATGTAATTCACAAGAATGTGTTCTCTGATGAAAATGAATCGCTTAAAGGAATGGTTGTCGTAACTGAAATGGGTGACAGCAAAGAAGTTTACCTTGGTCAGTTAATCAACAAGAAAGAATTGAAAGAAATCAATTCTGCTCTGAAGAAGAAAGAAAAAGCTCAGGTGAAAACAAGAGAGGCAATTCCCGCAACGGCAGAGCCGGTATTGCTCGGAATTACACAAACTTCGCTTACAACCGATAGCTTTATCTCTGCGGCTTCATTCCAGGAAACAACTAAGGTTCTTACAGATGCTTCTATAAAAGGTAAAGTTGACGGCTTATTAGGATTAAAAGAAAACGTGATTATCGGTCAGTTGATACCGGCAGGAACAGGATTAAGGAAATACAAAGAATTAGTGGTTTCAAGCAAGCAGTCTTATACTGAAAAATCTGATTCTTCTGAAGAAGTAGAAGAAGAAACTGAAGAAAAAGTAAAAGCATAAGATATACATAGTAATCTATAATTAAAGGCGGGACGTTTGTTCCGCCTTTTTTTTTGTTAAAAAATTCCGATACATTGTAAAAGCAATAGAATTTATTTTGGAAGAAAATATTAAAACGTTTACAGGTAAATTATTTTTAAAGGATGAGCATATTAAAACTTTAAAATTTACCGGTACATCCTCTGATAGAGTAATCACAGTATTTATGGAAAGCATTTTTATACGTGCGGAAGAAAAGGATTTCAGAGAGGAGTGTACTTTTACAATCTCTCCAGAGGGTTATATCAGAGTTCAAATAAACTTTAACGGAAACGGTAAAGAGTCTTCATTAAGATTAAGAAAAATCGGTGAAAACAAAGTGGAGATTTATCGTAATTCAGTTTTGAAAGAAATAATTGAAACAGAGAAAAGTGAAAAATTTTTGCTCGACGGATTAAATCCGATATTTGATTTTTACAATTATATGTTTTTTGTTAGTTCAGAAGACGGTGTTAAACTTGAAAAAGACGTTTATTCTATAGAGCATCAGGAAGGTGAACTAATAAAGAAAAAATATATTTTTGAAAAAAAGGATAATGAAGTGTGCATTAATAAAGGAGAGAGCGGCGAAGTATTACTTGAATTATGGGAAGAAAGTTATGATTTGAAAAAAATTAAAACGAAGGACACGGTTTTCTTTTTAATAGATGAAAACAGACCATAAAATCAAATTATCCAAATAATGCCCTTTCAATTTATGGGCATTTAATATAAGTTATAAAACGCTATAAATCCATACCCACCTCGCAATAAAAAATCTGCGAATTAGAAATTACCGACAATTCAACAACTTAAAATTATTATTTTTTTCTGCATAATAATTTTATTTGACTTTTCATTTATTTTGCCTATTTTTGTATATAAGTGGAGTAAAGTGGAGGGAAGTGGTGTATCCAATTTACCCATGAAAAATCACTAAAAATACGCAAAAATCATTGTTTCAAGGGTATTCAAAAATAAGTCTTGATGCTAAATCTAGGTTCATACTTCCTGCGAAGTTCAGGAAGAATGTTCCTATCGAATGTAACAGTCAATTAATTCTCACAAGAGGAATTGATGAGTGCGTGAAGTTATATCCAAAAAATATTTGGGATGAAAAAGTTTTAAGCGGACTTATGCAGTTGAACACAATGCAGGGCAATGCAAGAAAATTTGTAAGAGAGATGCTTTATTTTGTAAACGAAGTTGAGATTGATTCACAGGGAAGAATTTTAGTTCCGCCTCAGCTAATGCAGTTTGCAAATTTCGATAAAGAAATAGAATTGATTGGAACAATAGAAAGTATTGAAATCTGGAATCCGAAGACGAAGGAAAAATATGATGAAGCAGAACCTGTATCGTATAACGAGCTTGCTGAAAAAATTTCCGAACTGAATATTGATATACGTCTGTGATGAGTGATGCGGCGGAAAATAAATTTTTCCACACACCCGTTCTTTTAAATGAAGTGCTCGAATATCTTTTCAATGACAAATTAGAAAAGCAGATTATAGTTGACGGCACACTTGGCGGCGGAGGATACTCCGAGGCAATACTGAAAAGATTAAATGAAAATGATTTACTGATTGCCCTTGATAAAGATTTAGAAGCTCTTGAGCACTCAAAAAAAAGATTAGAGAAATTTGGCAGCAAGGTGAAATTTTTCAACAACAATTTCGCCGATATAAAAACAGTTCTTTTACAAAACGGAATGAAAAAAATCACGGGACTCGTTCTTGATCTCGGGCTTTCATCTCACCAGATAGAAAACGAAGATGGTTTCAGCTATCTGAAAGATACAAAGCTCGATATGAGAGCTTTTAAAAAGGATGCTAAGACTGCAGGAGATGTTCTGAACTCGTACTCAAAAGAAGAGCTTATGAAAATGTTTGAAGATTACGGCGAGACGGGAAACGAAAGAAGACTGGCAGATGCAATAATAGAGAAGAGAAAAGTTAACAAGTTCAAAACAACTTTCGATGTTGTGAGGCTGATAGAAGATGAATACAGGATTGATAAAAAGAATATGATAAAATTTCTATCGAAAATTTTTCAGGCGCTGCGAATAGAAGTGAACAACGAAATGGATAACCTGAAAAAAGTTCTGAATGATTCGATAGATATGGTTGAAGAAGGCGGGAGAATAGTGATGGTTTCTTATCACTCGCTTGAAGACAGGATAGTAAAGAATTTTTTTAAAGAAATGTCGGCAACTACTAAGAAGACCGATAATCCGTTTTACGATGAAACTGTAACCCCTAAAATAAAAATTTTAACAAAAAAATCAGTTGTGCCCGCTTTTGAAGAAATAAAAAATAATTCACGGGCAAGAAGCGCAAAGCTAAGATGCGCTGAAAGAATGTAGAATGAAAAGTAATCAGGCAAAAAGAAAACTTTCACTATTTAATACGCTTATCGCGTTTGCAGTGATTTCAATTTTGCTTGTGCTATACATCAACAACATCATTTATGTGAATAATCTTGCCGTGAAAAATATTGAGCTTAAAGAGGAAATAAAAAAGACTTCACAGGCTAACGATATATTAAGAACGGAAATAGAACGGCTGAGCAGCTTTGACAGGGTGAAATCAATTTCAAATGAAAAGCTGAACCTTGATGTAAGAGAAGGCTCTTACACAGAGAAAAACAAAATTATAGTAAATAAATCTGAACTGTATTAAAAAATAATCTACCTTATTGGAGTCGCTTAAAAAAATTCTGAGTTTTTGTGCAAGCTTCCGGGCGAAAGTAGGATTCATTTCACTCGTATTCCTTCTCATTTTCTCGGTTATTCTTTACAAATTAGTAAACGTTCAGATTATAAATTCCGCAAAATACAAAATTGCGGCAAGGAAGCAGTATGAGGAGAAAATAAAAATTACTCCTTCGCGCGGGCTTATTTATGACAGGAACATGAACGTTCTTGTCTCCAATTCGCTTCAATATTCTTTTGCAGTTGACCCGACTATGGTAACAAAGCCGGATTCGATTGCAAATATGTTTGCAAGAATTTTCAAAAAAGATAAGAGCGAATACTTAAGCAAGATTACCAATAAGAATACTTCGTTTGTTTACCTCGAAAGAAAAGCTGATGTTGCAAACATTCAGGGACTTGATAGCGCCGATTTTGACGGCTTAATTATCTTAAAAGAACCGAAGAGGGTTTACAACTACGGACGTTTAGCATCTCAGGTGCTCGGCTATACAAATATGGAAGGCGCGGGCTTGAGCGGTATTGAACAGTCAATGGAAACTGAGCTTGCCGGAAAAGACGGATTTGTAATAATGCAGCGCGATGGCAAAGGGCAGTACAAACCGAACATGGATATTCCCAAGAAGGAGCCTGTGAACGGAAATAACATTGTTCTTACGCTTGATATAAATATACAAAAATTTGCAGAGGAAGAACTTGAAAGAGGTGTTAAAGAAACAAGCTCGCTCAGTGGAAAAGTTATTGTAACCAATGTAAAGACTGGAGAAATTTTAGGAATGGCTTCATATCCTTCCTATGATCCGAATAACATTTTGATTTCAGATACAGCGGGATTTATGAACAGAACAATCAGCGATGTATATGAGCCGGGTTCAACATTCAAGGTTGTTGCAGCATCCGCTGCGCTTGAAGAAAAGCTTATGGATAAAATGAGTTTGATTAATACTGAAAACGGTCATTACTCATTGGCAAACGATGTTACGATGGAAGATGAGCATAAAGCCGCGACGATGACATTCCAGCAGGCGCTTGAGCAGTCGAGTAATATCGGCTTTATGAAAATTTCACAGAAAATCGGACCTGAAAGATTTTATAAATATGCGCGTGATTTTGGTTTTGGAATTTCGACAGGAATAGAATTACCGGGGGAAAATAAAGGAATCTTAAAAAGACCAATTGATTTCTCTCCGATTTCTTTGCCATACATGGCGATTGGTTACGAAGTTTTAATTAATGCAATGCAGTTGACGAGCGCTTACTCGACCGTTGCAAACAACGGCGTTCTTTTAAAGCCATATATAATTAAAAAGGAAACCGGTTTAGACGGGCAAACAATTTTTGAAAATTCTCCTGTAGAAATTCGTCAGGTGATTTCGCAGAATACTGCAAAGCTGCTTTCTACTTTAATGATTGGCGTAGTTGAAACAGGCACAGCTACTGATGCGCAAATTGGCGGTGTGAAAATCGCAGGCAAAACAGGAACTGCGCAGAGAGTTGTTGACGGAAAGCATTCATCTGGTTCGCATACAGGTTCGTTCGTTGGATTTTTTCCTGCTGATAACCCGCAATTTTTAATTACGGTAATTCTTGATGACCCCAAAGGCGGGCAGTTTTACGGCGGAAAAATTGCTGCTCCTGTTTTTAAAAGAGTTGCCGAGAGAATTATCGGCTTTTCTGGAAATCTTAATTTGAATGAGCCTAAGTTTGAAAGCAAAACTAATGGCAGTGATGTTATTAATGTTTCTAATAATTCTATTGTAATTCCAAATTTACAAAACCTGAAGCTTCAGGATGCAAAAGATATTTTGAGAGAAGTAAAGTTAACCTATGAAATTATTTACCCTGAAAATTTTAATCCGGGAGATTTTTTAGTTGTTGAATCTCAGCAGCCGGAGCCGAACACAAAAGTAGATATTAATTCAAAGACTACTGTAAAGCTTGTTGTAAAAAATAAAAATACTGATGTAAAAAATGTTTTGCTTGTCCCTGATGTGAAAGGCTACAGTCTGAGAAAAGCAATCAATGTGCTTTCTGCAAGCGGATTTGATATTGATATTAACGGAAGCGGTGAAGTGATTGACCAGATGCCCAAATCGGGCAGCTCACAGCTTCCAAATTCAAAAATTACTTTATTCTGTAAACAGATTAACTAATTGAACTACTCCGAACTTTTAAATATCGCAGGAAAACATGATGAATTTAAATCTGATTTTTTTGTTGAAGGACTCGCTTATGATTCAAGGAAGGTAAAAGATAATTTTGTTTTCTTTGCGTTAAAAGGTTTGAAAGACGACGGCACAAAATATATAAGGCAGGCAATTGAATCAGGAGCGAAAGCCGTTATCACAGATGTAAAATTGAATGATGAATTAGATACAAATATTTTATTGGTAGATGATGCAAGAAAAACCATGGCGCTCTTTGCAAATATTTATAATCATCTGCCCTCTGAAAAGCTGAAGTTAATCGGCGTAACAGGAACAAACGGAAAAACAACGACAACATATTTAATAAAATCTTTTTTGGAAAGCTCAGGATATAAAACAGGTTTGCTTGGAACAATTGATTATCAGATAGGCGATAAGAAAATCGAATCGAAACTTACTACACCTGAATCAGTTGAAATTTGCTCTATGCTTGGAGAAATGGTCAGACAGGGTTATCAATATTGCGTGATGGAAGTTTCTTCTATTGCCCTGGTGATGAACAGAGTTTACAGTTTGAATTTTGATAGCGCAATTTTTACAAATCTTACAAGCGAGCATCTGGATTTTCATCATAACATGGAAAATTACTTTGAAGCAAAGAAAATTTTATTCGATAATCTTTCCGAAAATTCTTTTGCAATAACAAATTTAGATGATATTTATGGAAAGAAAATCGTTTCAGGTACTAAAGCAAAAAAAATCACTTATAGCGTAAATGAAAATTCAGATTACAAAGCTATAAATGCAAATTTCGATTTGAAGGGATTGAGCTTCGATGTAAACGGTGAAAGAGTTAATTCCAATATTACGGGAAAGTTTAATATCTATAATATGCTTGCTTCGATTGCAACGGTTAGAAATTATAATGTGAGCTACGATTCAATAAATAATGCTTTAAGGAATTTTGAAGGAGTAAGCGGAAGATTTAATAAAATTGAATTACCTAACGGAGCTTACGCAGTGATTGATTATTCCCATACATCGGATTCATTAAAGAATGCAATTGAATCTGCGAGAGAAATTGTGAACAACGAAAATAAAAACGGAAGGGTGATTACAATTTTCGGGTGCGGCGGGAATAAAGATACGACAAAGCGTCCCGTGATGGGAGAATTTGCAACTTCGCTTTCGGATTACTCTATAATTACTTCAGATAATCCGCGTTATGAAAATCCAATGGATATTATAAAAGATATTTTAAAAGGAGTTGCGAATAAAAATTATGAAGTTGATGAGAACAGAGAGACTGCAATAGAAAAGGGAATTAAGTTGAGCAAAGCAGGAGATATAATTTTAATCTGCGGCAAAGGGCATGAAACATATCAGGAGATAAACGGAGTGCGCAGCCATTTTGACGATAAAGAAATGGTTCAAAAATTTTCATATCTAGCGGAGAAAAAGTGATTAAAGTATCGGATTTTTTAAAAATAGAAACTGAGGCTCTTTACAATATTGATAAGATAAAAAATCATGATTTTGATTCTGCCGAAATAGATTCACGAAGAATAAAAAAGGAACAGATTTTTTTTGCCATCAAAGGAGAAAACACGGACGGGCATAGATACTTAAAAGATGTTTTCAAAAAAGGTATAAGATTAGCGGTTGTTGAAAAAAAATGGTTTGCAAAAAATAAAAAAGATTTTCAAAAAAGTTCTTTTATAGTTGTTGAAGATACAATCCGCTTCCTCGGATTATTTGCCCAGAAGCATCTTGAAAAATTTTCTATTCCTGTGCTTTGCATCGGAGGCAGCAATGGAAAAACAACTACGAAAGATTTAGTGGCAAGCGTTCTTTCACAAAAGTATAATGTTTTAAAGACAGAAGGAAACTTTAATAATCATATCGGATTACCTCTAACTCTTTTAAGGCTGAACGATACGCACGATTTTGCAGTGCTTGAAGTAGGATGTAATCACTTTGGAGAAATAAAATATCTTTGCGAAATTGCTAAGCCCCAATTCGGTTTGATTACTAACATAGGCAGAGAGCATCTGGAATTTTTTAAAACAGTAAGAGGAGTTGCAAAAGCCGAGTTTGAATTGTACGATTATCTTAGGAAAAATGACGGCTTATGTTTCTTTAATCTCGACGATGAGTTTCTGAAAAAATACTCAGAGAAAGTTAAAAAGGATTTTAAGTTCAACTATTCAAATACTAAAAGCGCCGATGTTCAGGGGAAGTTTATAAAGTTTAATAAAGATTTTCAGCCGGTTCTAAAAATTAAGTATGGTAAAAATTCTTTTGAAGTAACAGTGGCGACATTTGGAAAACACTCGATTGTAAACGGTCTGGCAGCGGCAAGCGCGGGAATTTTTTTCGGAGTTTCTCCTGCGAAAATTAGAAAATCTTTGAAGGATTTTAAACCCACAAGTTCAAAGAGAATGGAATTAGTTAAGAAAAATGGTTTAACTATTATTAATGATACTTATAACAGTAATCCTGATTCGGTAAAAATGGGTCTGGAGACTATGAAAGAATTTAAGACTAAAGGAAAAAAATTTGTTGCTCTTTCCGATATGCTTGAGCTTGGCAGGGCAAGTAAAAAAGAGCACAGTTACATAGGAGAGCTTGCAGGAAAGTTGAAATTGGAAAATTTATTTACGACAGGAAAAGAATCATATAATACGTTTAAGTCTGCAAGAGGAGTAAAGAACAATTTTTACTTTGAAAAAAAATCAGATTTAATCTCTCATTTAAAAAACGCAGTGAAAAAAAATGATGTAATTTATGTAAAGGGTTCACGCGGAATGAAAATGGAAGAAGTAGTAGAAAGCTTAATTTAAAAACCCCAGATAATGCTTTATAAATTAGCTGAGTACATCAACGCAAAATTCAATCCTCCGGGATTTGATGTTTTCCGTTTCCTGACATTCCGTTCTGCGATGGCTGCAATTACTGCGCTGTTGTTTTGCTTTATCATAGGTCCGAAGATAATTAATGTTTTGAAGAAGAAACAAATCGGCGAAGCAAAAAAAGAAGACGGACCGAAGTTTCACTGGTCAAAAGCAGGTACGCCTACAATGGGAGGATTTATTATTTTGCTTTCTGTTTTGATTCCGGTGATTCTATGGGGAGATTTGAGTAATACTTATGTTCTTATAATGTTGTTTGTTACGATTTCATTGGGAAGCGTAGGGTTTTTAGATGACTACTTAAAAGTGATTAAGAAATACAAAAAGGGTTTAGTTGAAAAATACAAACTATTGTTTCAGTTACTTGTAGGCTTGGTTGTCGCAGCTCTTGTCTATTTTCTGCCCGAGTTTCATAAGATAAATTCGATTACAACAATTCCTTTTTTGAAAAATTACGAATTTGATTTTTCTTATTTCTATATTCCGATTGTTGTCTTCATAATAATTGCAACATCGAATGCAGTAAACTTAACAGACGGTCTTGATGGACTTGCGACCGGTACAGTTGGAATTGTTGCGCTTACACTCGGAGTGATTGCTTATGTCTCAGGTAACGTTGAAGCAGCAAAATATTTGAACATAATTTATCTGAAAGGAAACGGCGAACTGGCGATATATTGCACGGCTCTTGCTGGGGCATCGCTCGGATTTTTATGGTATAATTCATATCCCGCGCAGGTTTTCATGGGAGATACCGGCTCGTTAGCATTGGGCGGCGCAATCGGCACACTTTGTATATTAGTAAAAAAAGAATTTTTACTTCCACTGTTAGGCGGAATATTTTTTGTTGAAACTGTATCGGTGATTTTGCAAAGATATTATTTTAAATATACGAAGAGAAAATACGGCGAGGGAAAAAGAATTTTTAAAATGGCTCCGTTGCATCATCATTTTGAAATGAAGGGGATTCCCGAACCGAAGATAGTCGTTCGTTTTTATATAATCGCAGTAATTTTAGCAATCATGGCATTAGCTACATTTAAAATCAGATAAAATTTTTGAAAACGGAAGAGATAAAAAATACTAAGTTCGCAGTGCTTGGCGCAGGAAAAAGCGGTGTTGCTATTACAAAACTTTTGCTATTGCATGGAGCAAAGGGAGTTCTCCTGGCAGATGAAAAAGAAGTGAATAAAAGCGCAATAAATATTGAAGCAGAAAATTTTAAAATTGAATCAGGAAAATTTTCCGATTCGCTTTTAGATTACGATGCAATTGTGAAAAGCCCGGGTATTCCGCCTTCAAATGAAATTTTAGTAAAGGCAAGAAATCTGGGTAAGAAAATTTTCTCTGAGGTTGAAGCCGCAAGCTGGTTTTGTTCTGCTCCAATTGTAGGAATTACAGGCACGAACGGTAAGACAACAACTACAGTTCTCATAGGGGAAATTTTCAAAGATGCAGGTTATAAAACATTTGTCTGCGGAAATGTAGGCACGGCTTTTTCTGAAATAGTAGGTGATGTTACAAAAGATTCTGTTGTTGTTCTTGAGCTAAGCAGTTTTCAATTGGAAGATATTGATGAGTTAAATCCTTTAGTTTCTATTATTTTGAATATAACTCCTGACCATATTGACTGGCATGGTTCATTTGAAAATTATTTGGAGGCAAAGCTGAAGATTTCACAAAATCATAATGAAAACGATTTGCTTGTATATAACTTTGATGACGAGACGTTAAGAAATTCTTTAAAAGGATATAAAGGAAATATTGCAGGTATAAGTGTAAATCAAAATCTATACGAGACGAATTTTAACACAGGAGCATATTTAGCGGACGGTATGCTTTATTATTTCGACAAATCGAAAAACCAGCTTGATGATGTTGTTATGCGAAAGGATGTGTACCTCAAAGGCAATCATAATGTTTATAATGTTCTGGCTTCTATCATTGCTGCTAAAAAATTCGGAATTTCGTGTGATGATATAGAGAAGACATTGATGAGTTTTAAAGGTGTTGAGCACAGGATTGAATTTGTGCGCGAGGTAAACGGCGTTTCATATTACAATGATTCCAAGGCAACGAACATTGATGCGTTAATTGTAGCTTTGCAATCTTTTGATAAAAATATAATTCTCGTTCTCGGCGGTAAAGATGGCGGCAACGATTATAATATCGTGAAAGATTTAGTGAATGACAGAGTGAAGGAAATTATCGCAGTTGGCTCAAGCAAAGATAAAGTTTATAATTTTTTCAGTGGATTTAAAAAAGTTCATAAGGTTGAAACATATGATGAAATGGTAAAATATGCAAACGAAGTTGGAGTTACCGGTGATGTAGTTCTGCTTTCACCTGCGTGCAAAAGTTTTGATATGTTCAATAACTTTGAAGAGCGCGGGCAAAAATTTAAAGAACTTGTAAACAGTTTATAATTGAACGAAACAGCGAAACATAAAATTGACATCTGGATTTTGATTCCTGTGCTGCTGCTGCTTTTCTTCAGCATCGGCGCAGTTTACAGCGCAAGTTCGTCTTTCGCTCAGGATAAATTTTCAGACCCGAACTTTTTATTTCGTCAGCATACTCTTAGAGTTTTGTTCGGTATAATTTTAATTTTTGCTTTCGCTAAAATTGATTACAGATTGATTCAGAAATATTCAAAATATTTAATCTGGCTTTCAATAGTATTGCTTGTCTATATTTTCTTCGGAGGCGTAGGGATGAAAGGCGCAAGCCGATGGATTAGTTTAGGACTATTAAGTTTTCAGCCGTCTGATTTTGCAAAATATACTTTGATAATTTATGTTGCCGCATTACTGGCAAGAAAAAAAGATTACCTGCACATGCTTTACAAAAGTTATCTGGTAATAGTTTTTTACATTTTGTTTGTGTGCACACTCGTTGCGTTTCAACCGAACTTTTCTGTCTCGATGATAATTCTTTCTACTTCGTTCTTAATGCTATTTTTGTCTGAAGTAAAGCTGAAGCATTTAGTATTCACAGGATTAATAATATTGCCATTCGCAGTTCTGTTCGTTCTTTCAAAGAGTTACATAATGAACCGCCTTTCCTCTCACTCCGAATATACTTCGGGAGGAAATTCAAATTACCAGCTTATGCAGGCGATTATCGGTTTCGGTAACGGCGGCATTACAGGTATCGGTCCCGGCAATTCAGTGCAGAGAGATTTTTATCTGCCGGAAGCTTATGGCGATTTTATTTTTTCCATCGTCGGCGAAGAGTACGGCTTCATTGGTACATCGCTCATAATTTGTATGTTCGCATTGTTTATGTTCAGAGGTTACAGAGTTGTAAAAAATATTCAGGATGATTTTGGGAGATATGTTGCGTTTGGAATTACGACTGTACTTTCATTTTATGCAGTAATAAATATGTGTGTTGCCACAGGTGTGATGCCGACAACGGGAGTGCCGCTTCCTTTTATAAGCTACGGCGGTACAGCGTTATTTTTTAATTCAATTGCCATAGGAATTTTATTGAATATATCCTCTTTTGCTTCGCAGAAGAGTGAAGTGAAAGAGTTTAAATTTGCCAACGCTTAAAGTGATATTTGCAGCGGGCGGAACCGGCGGACATATTTTTCCCGCCATCGCTATTGCTGACGAGATAAAAAAGAAAATTGCCGATACGGAAATTTTGTTTATCGGAGCAAAAGGAAGAATAGAAGAAAAAATAGTGCCGCAAAATAATTACAATATTAAGCTCATTGAAATTGCAGGATTCAACAGGGAAAAATTCTGGTTGAATGCCACTCTTCCTATGAAAGTTATAGGTTCTGTTCTGAAGAGTAAAAAAATAATTAAAGAGTTTAAGCCCAATGTAGTTGTCGGCACAGGAGGATTTGTCTGCGGACCTGTTGTTTATGCAGCGAACAAACTTAATGTTCCAGTTCTTTTACAGGAAGGAAATTCTTATCCGGGAAGAACGATTCAGTTTCACTCTAAGAAAGCGGAAAAAGTAATTTTAACTTTTGAAGAGAGCAATAAATATGTTAAGCGTCAGGATAACGTGATGAATATTGCGCATCCCATAAGAACATCATTGAAGCTGATTGATAAAAAGGAAGCACTGAAATCTTTCAATCTTCCTATAGAGAACAAAACAATTTTTATTTTCGGCGCAAGCCAGGGGGCGAGAGGCATTAATATTGCATTGGATAAAATCGCTCTTAAGCTGTATGAAAAAAATATTAATCTCATTTGGCAGACGGGTGTTCCTGATTTCAAACATTACTCTGAAAAGTATGCGCAGTACTCGGATAAAATAAAAATTTTAGATTTCATTCAGAGCATTGCTTACGCTTTTTCTGCTGCTGATTTGGTGATATGCCGTTCAGGAATTACTAGTATAATGGAAATTGCTTATTTGGAATTACCTGCGATTTTGATACCGCTTCCGACTTCGGCTGAAAATCATCAGGAGATGAATGCAAGAAGCATGATGAATAAAAAAGCTGCTGTAATGCTTTTGCAAAAAGATTTAGATGACGAAATGTATAGCACTATTGAAAAATACTTGTACAACGAAGAGTTATTGAGTGAACTGAGAACAAACGTTTCAAAATTTTCAGATATAAACGCAGCATCAAAAATAGCAGATGAAGTTATAAAACTTGCAAAGCTATGAATGAAAGAATATATAAATACAGGCTGGATTTTTATTATATCTCCTTAGTGATTTATCTTGTTGCGTTCATTGCATACGTTCTTTTAAGAGGAAGTTTTTCAAATGAAAAATTTCAGGTAGTATTTCAGGATCCGATTATTTATGTAATAACAGTGTTCATAGTTTTTTTTCTGATAGTTCTTTTATCAAATTCAATCAGGGCAAGGTATTTAGTTTTTAATGGCAGAAAGTTAACAATAAAAAACAGGTTCGGGCAGAGAGAAATTCCTTACAATGAAATTGTCGGGATAAAATTTTCCAGAGAGAAAAAATTTAGTAATAAAGAAAAAAGCAGTGTGAGATTAGTTAAGCTGAAATTGTTAAACAGGAAAAGGCTTTTGAGAATAAGATTAAGTGATTTTCATAATGAAACAAAATTAATTTCAGAGTTTCAAACATTGAGAAGAGGTCTTCAAAATAAAATATAATGCGGAGCGAAGTGTTTAAAAATATTAAGAAGGTGCATTTTATAGGTATAGGGGGGATAGGTATGAGCGGTATCGCGGAGTATCTCGCAAAGAACAATTATGTTGTTTCGGGAAGCGATGCCTATAAGACCGATATAACCGAAAGACTGAAAACTTTCGGAATAAAAATTTTTGAAGGGCATAGTTCAGATTATCTTGATAGCGATACGGAGCTTGTAATTTATTCTGCGGCGGTGAAAGAAGATAATCCTGAGTTTGCAAAAGCGATAGAGCTTGGAATACCTGCTATAAAAAGAGCTAAAGCTCTTGGCGAAATTGTAAACGATAAATTTTTAATTGCAGTAAGCGGAACGCATGGCAAGACAACTACCACTTCGATGATTGCAAAAATTCTTGTTGATAATAACTTAGACCCGACGGTCTTTGTGGGAGGCAATCTTTCTTTCCTTGACGGAAGTTCTTCAAGAATCGGCAATGGAAAATTTGCAGTGGTGGAAGCTGATGAATATGACAGAAGTTTTTTAACTCTGAAAGCGGATGTTGTTATCATCAATAATATAGAAGCGGACCATCTGGATATTTATAAGGATTTGCAAGACATACAAAATAATTTTGCGGAGTTTTGCAATCTCGGAAAAGAAAACTGCAAAGTAATAATGAACGGCGATGATGAAAACGTAAGAGCTATTGCAGATAAAATTCAGAAAGAAAAAATATTTTTCGGATTTGATGATGAAAATAATTTCGTGATTGATAACATTACTTATTCTGAAAAAACCTGCTCCTATGAATTGAATGGAGCTAAGATAAATCTTTCAGTAATAGGCAAGCACAATATGATGAATTCTTCTGCAGCATTTATTGCTTCTAAAGATACAGGATTGGATGATAACTCAATTGCAAAATCACTTGAGACTTTCGGCGGTGTGAAAAGAAGATTTGAATTAAAATTTACAAACGGCATAAGAGTATATGATGATTATGCCCATCACCCGACTGAAGTAAGGGCAACTTTAGATGCAGCGCGCTCTATTAGTCTTGGAAGAGTTATAACGGTTTTTCAACCGCACCTTTACTCGCGCACGAAAGATTTTTATAAAGAATTCAGTAACGCTTTTTCTGAAACGGATATTCTTATTCTTGATAAAATTTATCCGGCAAGGGAGCAGCCGATTGAAGGTGTTACAAGTGATTTAATCTTTAAAGAGTTTCATAAAAATTATCCTAAGGAAGCATACTCATATAATGACAAATCGGAAATTTTTAAGAAGCTGAAAGAAATAGTAAGAGATAACGATATTGTGATTTTTCAAGGGGCGGGAACGATTACTAATTACTGTGATGAATATGTTTCAATAGTTAAAAATAAATACTAATTCACAATGGCAATTTTCCGAAAATACAGAATTTTTAGCATGCTGATTTTAATAGCGCTGATTGTTGTCTCGTCAGTAGTGCTTGCTAATAAATGGAAATCGGATAGCAAGTATGATAAAATTACTGTAAAGGGAAATGTTTCGGTTTCGAGAGAGGAAATTCTTGATATTGCCAGATTGAAAGACTCGCTTGCATTCAATGAT